>NZ_JH601058.1:0-641 GCF_000245715.1 Paenibacillus sp. Aloe-11
CACGCTTAGATGCTTTCAGCGCTTATCCCTTCCGTACATAGCTACCCAGCTGTGCTTCTGGCGAAACAACTGGTACACCAGCGGTACGTCCATCCCGGTCCTCTCGTACTAAGGACAGCTCCTCTCAAATTTCCTACGCCCACGACAGATAGGGACCGAACTGTCTCACGACGTTCTGAACCCAGCTCGCGTACCGCTTTAATGGGCGAACAGCCCAACCCTTGGGACCTACTTCAGCCCCAGGATGCGATGAGCCGACATCGAGGTGCCAAACCTCCCCGTCGATGTGGACTCTTGGGGGAGATAAGCCTGTTATCCCCAGGGTAGCTTTTATCCGTTGAGCGATGGCCCTTCCATGCGGTACCACCGGATCACTAAGCCCGACTTTCGTCCCTGCTCGACTTGTAGGTCTCGCAGTCAAGCTCCCTTCTGCCTTTGCACTCTTCGAATGATTTCCAACCATTCTGAGGGAACCTTGGGGCGCCTCCGTTACTCTTTAGGAGGCGACCGCCCCAGTCAAACTGCCCACCTGACACTGTCCTCGTACCGGCTTACGGTACCAAGTTAGAACCTAGATACGATCAGGGTGGTATCCCAAGGATGCCTCCCCTCAAGCTGGCGCTCAAGGCTCAACGGCTCCC
>NZ_JH601059.1:0-27463 GCF_000245715.1 Paenibacillus sp. Aloe-11
AAAGAGCGATTAGCTCATTTTGAATCTGACGAGATAAAATATCTCTTGTTGCTTCGATTTCATACAGCCTGAAGGCATGCACCAAAATCTCAGCGGTGGATTTTGCGAACAAAATCCGTACTCACTCGTTGTTCAGTTTTCAAAGATCAAACCTACATTATATCTTGATTTTGTTCTTACTTCGTTTCACCACCACGTCTCAGCGGCGACTTAAATAATATATCATGTTTCTCAAATCTTTGCAACACTTTTTTTTCAAGAAGATTTTTTAAGCATTTTCCTTTGCTCGTGTTGCTTACCATCTCGTAAAAGACAGCTACAAGAATATACCACATAAACATCCTGATTAGCAACACCTTTTTTTATATCAATAATTAGCTGGATTTAAATAAAGAGACCATCATTCCCTATAGGCAGAATAATAGTCTCTTTTATTTAGGTTTTTATCAGTCCCTAATCCATGGATTTTTACGCGAGTTGGTACTATAGGATGAAGAACGAGATGCTGCTGCTGTCAGCTTACGTTTTTTCTGCTTCGTTGTAGTACTATTATTTCCCGAAATCTTGGCTTGGGATTTTTCTTCCTTGGCTGTACTGCTAGATTCGACCTTTGTTTTACCTTTACGCGCATTCCCGTCTTTTGGTTTAGTGGAAGAATCAGCTTCATTTTGAGAGGAAACAGTCAGATTGTTAGCATTGTCCTGCACTCCCTGGAATGTTGCAGACTCCGTATTCCCTTCCCTGCGACCACAGTCCGGCATAAACATGTAGGGTGTCGTATATCCCTCTAGTGGGTACACAGGTGCATTCCCATGTGAGAATGGATGATAGGGAGAATTCGCTGACTGTTGTCCTTGTAACTGGCTATAGTCGGACACGTATCCACTTGCAGGCAAACCGTATTGAGGTCCACCCCATTCATGGCCCCACTGACTGCCCTGAACTACACTCTCAGGGTGCTGTGGGTAGCATTGATGAATAAATGACGGATTGACAGGATAGGATGTATTTTCAGACGCTTCATGACCCGGATAATATCCAGGGATGCAGCAATCTGAATAGGCAGGATAAGGTGTTGGATAGGCATTTATAGGCGCTGTTTGCACAGGTCCCCAACTCCATGGATGCTCACAGTCATGATGATAGCTCTGAATTGGAGCTACAGAAGGAGAGGCATTTTCTGCAAAGGAGGTATTTACAGAAGCATTCCCCCAAGATTGAGGAGACCCAATACCCGGATACCACGAGTTCGGCATTGTATTTATTTGTGGGCTGTAATCAAATGTTGGCTGCTGTACTGGCCATGGAGAATTTATTATCGACTTCGAGCTTGTGTAAACACAAAACTTTTCAGTTACGGGTTGCTTCTTCTCCACATTTACTGGAAGCTGTGGCTTCGGTGCAATCGGTTGAGTAACTATAGGTTTCATTTGAGGTGGAGCTGGTGGTGTAACTATGGGCTGCATTTTAGGCGGAGCCGGTTGGGTAACTATGGGTTGTATTTGAGGTGGAGCAGGATTCACTGGTACCATGGGAACTTCCGGCAGTTTTAATTCGGGAAGCTTAGGAGGATTCTCTGTTTCTTTCGGCTGCATCATCTGTTCATTAGGACTAGGGATATTCTCCGGTTTAGGGTGATTCGACTCCTCCTTAGGCTGGGTAAGCTCTTGCTTGGTTGGGGACTCGACTGGGGACTCAGCTTTAGGCTGCGTCATCTCTGGTTTAACTGCGGTATTTTTTTTATTTTCCACAGGGTCAGAGGCTTCTTCCTTATAGTGTGGGATATGAACTGTTTCTCCAACCAAAAGAGCGTTGGGATTCTTAAGCTGGGGATTGGCGTTAATAATTAGCTTAAGCGGTACATTCCAGGCTTTGGACAACTTCCACAAGGTGTCTCCTTGCTTAACCTTGTGCTGATACACCGTTGACGGTTGTGTTTCCATCGTAACAGGATCTGTCGGGATTTTGATTTTCTCGCCAATGCTCAGCTGATTAGGGTCAGCCAATTGGGGATTGGCAGCAATAACTTTCTCCAGTGCCACATTATACTTCTGTGCCAGCAAGTACAGGGTGTCACCTTTTTTGACGATGTGTATTTTCACAGGTCACAAACCTCCTAGCTTTCGTTTGGGCGGGATAAACGCCCGGCTTCTGTTATTACATCCTATGCACCTCCCGGGCGAATGACCCCATACAAACAAAAAAATCCTTTCAACTGAATACTCTTGCGAGCATCCTGTCAAAAGGATTCACTGTTTATTTTAGTTCTGCCACACTTTATAGCCGTCCTGATCGACGATTTTCCGGAACTCGGCCAACAGCTCCAAAGTCACTGGACCAGCAACACCGGAACCAATCGTACGACCATCAACTTCATAAGCTGCAATCACTTCCGCTGCAGTTCCTGTAAAAAAGACCTCATCCGCCACATATACATCATGCAATGTAAAAGGTTGCTCTTTGAGCGCATATCCAAGCTCGGCGCACAAATCAATGATAGCATTACGGGTTATGCCCTCAAGTGCTCCCAAATAGCAAGGCGGTGTATAAAGCACTCCGTTTTTGACAATAAAAATGTTGTCCGCGGAGCCTTCTGTCACATAGCCTTGAGAATTGAGCATAATAGCCTCGCCCACACCAGCATAGTTAGATTGAATCTTCACCAGGATATTGTTGAGATAGTTCAACGATTTAATCTTCGGATTCAAAGCATCTGGGATATTGCGACGCTGGGAGACAGAGATCGTTTTCAGGCCGGTCAAGTAAGCTTCCTCCGGGTAAATGGCGAGCTGCTCCACGATGATGATGACACTTGCCTTCGCACAACGAAGAGGATCAAGTCCTAAATTCCCCGCACCACGAGATACAATCAGGCGGATATATCCGTTACGCATTTCGTTAAGGCGAATCGTTTCAGCCATCGCTTCCAGCATTTCATCCTGAGATAACGGAATGCTCAACTGAATGGATTTCGCAGAATCATACAGACGGTCCAAGTGCTCTTTGCACTTAAAAATATTGCCGTTATAGATACGGATTCCTTCGAATATACCGTCTCCGTACAAGAAACCATGATCATATACAGAAACCTTTGCGTTTTCCTTCGTTACATGCTGCCCATCCAGATAAATCCATTGCTCTGCCATTAAAACCACACCTCCGATTATTGTTCCTTTACAATTGGTTCGATCGCTGCTTCAACATACTTGTAGCTTGGATAAGAGCCAAGAATACGTACTTGACACCCCAAAGCCTCAATCTCTGCAAAGGCTGCCGGGAGCAGAACGGAATGCAGAGACTCCAAAATTTCAATGTAAAAATAATAATTGCCCAGTTGCTTTTTGGTTGGACGCGATTCGATACGGGACAGATTCAACCTGCGCCATGCAAACGCGGATAACACCTGATGCAGTGCTCCCGGAAAATCCTGCGGCGGTGTAACCAGAATACTGGTCCGCTGTCCATCAGGGGTACGCGGGAGACTCATAGGTTGATGACCGATCAGGACAAAACGGGTAAAGTTGTTGTCGTGATCCGTCACCTTACTGGCCAAGATATCCAGTCCGTGTTTGGCAGCCGCAAGCTTGGTTCCGAGAGCGGTCCAGCCTTTACCAGGGTTATGCTTAACAATTTCGACAGCTTCCGCCGTACTTCCTGCACTCTCCAAATCAGCTTGAGGAGCGAAAGCCTGTATGAAACCCTTACACTGGGGAAGCGCTACGGGATGAGACATAATTTTGACCACTTTGCTCAAATCCAGCTCGCCCCGGTCATTGGTAAATTCACTGCGATGTCCAATAAGGTTTTGAATGGAAGGATATATCCATTCCGCTTGCATCTGAATGTCTACTTCATGTACAAGCCAATCCATGTGTAAACTTACAGAGCCATCAATCGTATTCTCAATGGGAATGACACTGTAGTCTGCCTCCCCCTTGTCTACTGCCTGAAACACGTCTGCTATGTGCTTATAAAATAGTAATTCACAGGGCGTATCTCCTAGCAAATACTTAATCGCCTCATGAGAAACGGTCCCCTCAGGAAGAAGTGCAATTCGTTTCATTTCATAAGTTCCCCTTTTATCATATCCATAAAAGAAAGTGTATTCCCTTCCGTATATACTTTAACGCCTTCACTCTCCGGGCGCAATTTTAACACGGAGGCATTGATGCCCTGTTTACTCATCGTATCCGTTAAATACTGTTCCAGCTCCGCTTTCCGATTCTCCCGACGGTCGGTCAACGCCAGGAGTGTCGGTCCAGCACCGCTGAGCGCCACTCCTAGGGCACCATGATGGTGCGCATCCTGCAGAATCTCTGTCATCCCCGGTACAAGGGCTGCGCGGTAAGGCTGATGAAGCCGATCACTCATCGCTTCAGCGATCAACTCTGTTCGGCCCGATGCCAATGCTGCTACAAGCATCGAAGCATGACTTACATTGTATACAGCATCCTTTAAGGATACATGCTCGGGCAGCGCCTCTCTGGCCTTGGACGTAGACAATTGAAACTCTGGAATGACTACCGTAACCTCCAGATTAATATCCGGCTCAATCCGTAAGTGCTTGGCATGCTTACCATCCCACACGGCAGTAATAATGCCGCCAAACAGGGAGGCTCCAACATTGTCTGGATGCTTTTCAATAGCGCTCGCCATGTCAAACAGTTTGGAATCCGACAGAGGCGAGCCGATCAGTGTATTGGCGGCCACTAGAGCGCCTATAATGGCGGAAGCGCTGCTGCCCAAGCCACGGGTAAGCGGAATATCCGAGTACATCGAAATATCCAGTTCAGGAACAGCTACGCCAGCTTCTCGAAAAACCATTTGTGCTACCTTGTAAATCAGATTTGTTTTATCTTGCGGAACACCATTCATTTCATCTCCGTACAGATGGAAAGCCGTCTGTTCGGCCTCTTTCAGTTCAATCCATGCATATAAGGATAACGCCATGCCCAATGTATCAAAACCGGGGCCCAGGTTGGCGGTACTCGCAGGCACACGCACCCTTGCTGTTTTCAAAACGGTCATACAGACAATTCCTCCTGCTTTTATTGACTATCCTTCTACCCGATATACACTTTTGATGCGGCGAATCACGTCCAAAGTTTCAAAATGCTCCAAAACCTTTTTCATACTCGCCTTGCTGGCCAAATGCGTTACAATAATAATTTCTGCATCGGGATTAGCCTCATTCGGTTGCTGTACAACAGATGCCAGACTGACGTTGAATTCAGCAAATACCTGCGTAATCCGTGCCAATACCCCGGCTTTATCATCCACATGCAAAAGCACGAAATTTTTGAAATATACATCTTCGTCATTACTGATTTTTTTGGGGTTGTAAGGTACGATTGCTTTAAGCCCATTCACGCCAAGCTTGAGGTTTTTCACAACGGCTACCAGATCAGCCACAACCGATGTAGCCGTCGGCATTTCGCCTGCACCCGCACCATAAAACATCGTTTCACCCACTGCTTCACCATGCACATACACTGCGTTGAATACCCCGTTCACCGAAGCCAATGGATGCTGCTTGCGTACCATCGTCGGCTGAACGTTGATCGTAAATTCATCGCCCTGACGCTCTGCAATGCCAAGCAATTTCATTTCATATCCTAGCTTTTTGGCAAAAGCGATATCCTCACTGGTCACCTTCGAAATACCGCTGACACTTACATCCTTGAGTTCTACATCAGAACGGAAACCAAGTGTGCCGAGAATAGCCATTTTACGAGCGGCATCCAGTCCCTCTACATCTGAAGTTGGATCGGCTTCAGCGTATCCAAGCTCCTGCGCTTCCTTCAGAACCTCCTCGTACGAGGCCCCCTCCTGGCTCATTTTAGTTAAAATGAAGTTTGTTGTACCGTTCACAATTCCCATAATACGGGTGATACGATCGGAGGAAAAACCCTCAATTAACGTGCGAATGATCGGAATCCCGCCTGCTACGCTGGCTTCATAAAAAACATCACATTGCTTTTCCTGCGCCTTAGCTAATACTTCGGAGCCATGCAAAGCCATTAAGTCCTTATTGGCTGTTACGATGTGCTTGCCTCGCTCCAGCGCTTCCAGAATGTACTCCTTGGTCTGATCAACACCTCCCATGACTTCGATAATGATATCAATGTCAGGATCACGAATGACTTCCCATGGGTCCTCCGTAAGCTTAGCACCATCCACTTCAATGGATCGATATTTGTCAATATTTTTTACAGCTATTTTTTCAATAATGATAGGTGAACCAACTTGTCTGCTCAAATCTTCCTGATTTCCTTCTACGATTCGAACAACTCCCGTTCCTACCGTACCTAAACCCAACAATCCTACTTTGACCGGTTTCATCCATTCCCCTCCTGCTAACTTTTATCTAATAGGCGGTGTAGCCCTTAGCCTTGCCCAATCAGGCGGACACGTTTGACGCCAGAGATGGTTTCCAGGCCTTCTAATAGAACACCCAGTTCTTCGCTTAGTCTGGACATTTCCACCGAGATGACTACGTTGGCTCTGCCCTGTAGCGGAATGCTCTGCTGGATGGTCAGCACATTGCCTCCGTAATCCGCCACCCTGCCAAGCACTCTGGACAGCATGCCGGATTGATGTTCCAAATCAATGGAGATATTGACAATTCGCTCACGCTCCAGCTGGTTGACCAAATGAATGCCATCTTTATATTTATAAAACGCGCTTCGACTCAGCCCAACTTGCTCCACGGCGTCATGCACGGTTTTAACATCTCCTGAAGCAAGCAGTAATTTAACCTGTATTGTCTTCACAATGGCTTCAGGCAAAATATCTTCCCGTACCAAGTAATAGCGCTCTTTCACGAACGTCCTCTCCTCAAAGACTTATGTTTTTGTATAGAGGACATTATATCGAAACTCCTGAAAATCGGCAAGCTATCCATACAAAAAACGGCTACTGCCATCTATAGAAATCCCTATAGTGCAGTAACCGTCCATCTCAGACTATTATTTCATTTTTAGTAGTAGCTGCTGCCTTCCACGAATTCGAACTCGAAATCAGCGATCCGTACAGATGTACCATCTGTGGCACCACGCTTACGCAGCTCGGCATCCACACCCATATGGCGCAGCGTTCTTGCCAATTTCAAAATGGCATCGTGCGAATTGAGTTGCATGCGTTTCATCATGCGCTCAATTTTAGGGCTATGCACGACGAACGTGTCGTTCTCACGTACAATCGTAAAGCCTTCGTCTTCTGCCGCATCCAGCTTAAATACCTTACGCTCATTAACTTCTGCTACTTCCTCAACGACCGGCTCGTCCGGTATTTGATCCAGCAAATCAGCAGCCCGATAAAGCAGTTCTTTGATGCCTTGGCGTGTCAGCGAGGAAATAGGCATAATTTCCAAGTCCGGACGCACAGCAGCGACCTGCTCTTTGAATTGTGCCAGGTTTTCTTCCGCTTCCGGCATATCCATTTTATTCGCTGCGACAATTTGTGGACGTTCCGCCAAGTTTGCGTTGTATTGCTTTAATTCGTCGTTAATTTTAGTCCAATCTTCAAACGGATCGCGTCCCTCCGAGCCTGCCATATCGACGACATGGATAATAACGCGTGTCCGCTCAATGTGTCGCAGAAATTCATGCCCCAGCCCAATGCCCTCATGGGCTCCTTCAATCAACCCAGGGAGATCAGCCATCACAAAGTTACGATGATCACCCACATCCACGACACCCAAATTCGGGGTAATCGTTGTAAAGTGGTAGGCGCCAATCTTTGGCTTTGCAGAGGATACGACTGACAGCAATGTAGATTTCCCTACGCTAGGGAAGCCGACCAAGCCTACGTCAGCCATCACCTTTAGTTCAAGGGTAATATAACGTTCTTGTCCCTCTCCACCGTTCTCAGCCAACTCAGGCGCTGGATTACTAGGCGTAGCAAAACGAATATTTCCGCGTCCTCCGCGCCCTCCTTTTGCTACGATAACCTGTTGTCCATGGCGTGTCATATCTGCCAATACTTCACCCGTATCATCATCGGTGATGACTGTTCCCGGTGGTATGCGTACAATCATATGCTCCGCATTAGCTCCATGTTGAGATTTGTTACGACCCTTGACACCACGCTGGGCTTTAAAATGCCGTTGGTATCGAAAATCCATCAAGGTACGCAATCCTTCATCTACACGGAAAATCACATCTCCCCCGTTCCCTCCGTCGCCACCAGCCGGACCTCCTTCAGGAACGTATTTTTCACGGCGAAACGCAATTAGGCCGTCTCCACCGTCGCCGCCTTTAACAAAAATCTTCGCTTTATCTACAAACATGGTTACACCTTCCTTATGTCTGGCACTCCATCCGAATTTGAAGCATTTCGCCTGTTGGGAGCTTCTCTGTTCGAATGCGTTCACTTCCGTGTACGGATCTGACCTGCTTTAAAAAATTCGAATCGGCAGGTATTTCACTTCCTTCAAAGCGGACAATAACATCATTCTGATCCATACCGAAAAACAGTGTCAATCTGCGCACTTCTCCCCAGGACGACCGGCCACTGCCGTATTGATATGCACGCACCGTTTCTATGACAGCCGAGGCAAGCGACTCGCCGTCTTCGGGAGACATGACAGCGTCCAACTTTAAATGCTCCTCAACCTGTACCGACAACTGTAAATTCCCGGCGTTTACGCGAAAAGACTGCAAATAAAATACCAGTGAAGGAATACCCAGCTTGGATATTTTACTTTCTTCGGCCACGCGCTCTTTTATTGTTTCCACATAATCAGCTGATTTATCATGCTTATTCATACGAATATAGCCATAAAGCACCTGTAGGTCATTCATCCAGTCATGTCGATGATGGTTAAGCGTTGCGATAGCTGTATGCTCCAACGAACGCAAAGCAGCTTTACGCTCATTCTCAGCCTGTCTATGCGTATACCACATGCCAAAACAAGCAGCAGCAACAGACCATACAGCTAATATGATAATCGTTAAACCTTCAGGATAGAGCAGTGAAAAAACCAAAGGAATCAGAATGGAACCCAACGCCAAATAAGGCGCTCTTATCCGCTGGAACATGGCTTCTCTCCGTTCTGCCATAATTAATGAATTATTAAATAACCTTAATCCAGTATAGCACAGACTGACTTTCCAGTTCATTACCATCATGCAAAAAAGCCTCCGACAAAAGTGCCGGAGGCTTTTCAGCGTGTCTAAGCCGCTATTAAGCTTCTACAGTAGCTGCTACTGGAGCAGCGTCAATCGGGTAGATGCTCACCTTTTTACGATCACGGCCCCAACGTTCGAACTTCACAACGCCGTCCACTTTCGCGAACAGAGTGTCGTCCTTACCGATGCCCACATTCGCGCCCGGGTGAATTTTCGTTCCGCGTTGACGAACCAGAATGCTACCGCCGGTAACTGCTTGACCGTCAGCACGTTTCACGCCAAGACGTTTCGATCTGCTGTCACGTCCGTTTTTCGTGGAACCTACACCTTTTTTCGATGCGAACAATTGAAGATCCAATGTCAATTTCAACATGATGTCTACCTCCTTCTTTGTTTATTTTCTATTTGAATATACCTACCATATGATTCAGCAATACTTGTCAGCATAATCACCATAGACTCCAGCAGCAGTTGAACCTGTGCGTTAGTAACATGATGACTTTCAGGAGGAAAATACGCGCTCAAAAAGCCGTTTTCCATTTCTGTTTCCATTTCAACGTCCGTAAGAGCTCCGATCGAATTGACAGTTCCTACAGTTACCGCTGAAACACCAGCACATACAATATCCTCGCCAGACTTGGCGTAATTCGCATGGCCTTTAATAGAAAATCCCTGTATGCTGCCATCCTCCAATCGTATAATGCACACGATAATCACTTATCGCACCCTCTTACGCTTGGATTTTTTCAATCGTCACTTTCGTGTACGGTTGACGATGACCTTGCTTCACATGATAGTTCTTTTTAGGTTTGTATTTGTATACAATGACCTTTTGACCTTTACCATGCTTCTCAACTTTAGCTGTTACAGAAGCTCCGGAAAGAAGCGGTGTACCTGCTGTCAAGCCATTGTCGCCAGACACTGCCAGAACACGGTCGAACGTTACAGTTTCACCATCGTTCGCTTCCAACTTCTCGATGAACAATACGTCGCCCTCTTGAACTTTGTATTGCTTACCACCTGTTTCGATAATTGCGTACATTTGCTTGCACCTCCTTATTTCTCAGACTCGCCTAATAGCAGGTGGCAGATTCCCAAAGGATACTGCACTTCAGTACCTGATTGGAGCGGTTACAGCATGTGCAGCCAAACTTACGCATCACACATACTAAGTGAGTATAGCACAAGCTTCATCCACATTCAACCTCTAGTTTTGAAATGATTTTGATTTACAGATTGCTCTACACAAGCGTCTTTTCCTCACGCACCTTTTTACGGGTCATTTCCAGAAGACCTAGCCGCGTCCAGCCCACAACATATGATTTGGTCCGATCCTTCTTTAGCCTGGCCTCCAGAACAGAGGATACTTCCCTACGGTTCTCCTCTTGCTCCATGTCAATAAAATCAATGATGATAATGCCACCAATATCGCGTACTCGCACCAGCCGGGCAATTTCTTCGGCTGCTTCGATGTTAGTCCGGGTCACCGTCTCTTCCAGATTGCTGCCGCCCGTAAACTTACCGGTATTCACATCGATAACGGTCAATGCCTCCGTATGATCAATGACAATGTATCCGCCGCCCTGAAGCCATACTTTTCGTGCAAAATCACGTTCCAGCTGCTGGTTGATACCATAGGCATTAAAGATCGTTTCTTCTGCACTACGGAATATGCTCACATGAGCTTTCGCCGGACCAATCTGTTGCAGCATGATTTCCGCATCCTTCGCCTGTTCCTCGCTGTCAATGACCAGCTCATCCTGTTCCGGGGTAAACACGTCCCGAATCAAGCGTTGAACGATGCTCAAATCCCTGTGTAGTTCACATGGAGCGGAGGATTCACCAGCTTTACGCTGAATGAGCGCCCACTGCTGACGTAGTTGGTCCAGATCATTTTCAATCGCCTCTATACTCATTTCCTCCGAAACGGTACGGATAATGATCCCTTCCTCACCCGTGCGCAGCTGTTCCCCCATTGCTTTCAAACGGGTACGTTCTCCCTCACGCTCGATTTTCTTGGATACAGCCACATAGTCGGCGCGGGGCATGTATACGATCCAACGACCCGGAAGTGAAAAATGAGTTGTCACTCTGGCTCCCTTGCTGCCAACAGCCTCTTTTAATACCTGTACAACAATTTCCTGACCCACCTTTAACAGTTCGGAAATGGACGGTTTTACCTGCGGCTGCTTGTCCAAATGAGCATGAAGTACGTCATCCACATATAAAAAAGCATTTTTTCGTTGTCCAATGTCAACAAAAGCGGCTTGCATACCCGGCAGCACATTGACTACCCTCGCTTTGAAGAAAGAACCTAAAATCCCCCGTTTTCGTGGCAGCTCTGCCGCATATTCAACCAATCGTCCCTCTTCCAACAGCGCCATTTGGGTCATCTGCTGCTGGCACTGTACAATCATTTGTTTCATGGTTTTTCAACCTCTCTGGATACAGCCTCTTCCTTAGCTCTTAAAACATTTATTTAAGCTTTGGTTTCTCACCATCTGGCGGACGTGCCGCAAAATAAGAGCGAATAAGGCGCTGCTCCGGCAGTACGGCTACAATCCGTCCCTGTTCATTCATAACGTAAACCATATGATACCGATCTCTTCTAAAAAGACGCAAAATAGGCTCCAAATGTTTCACTGGCAAGGATACAATAGGTAAGGCAATACTTCCCTTAGCTGCTTCGCGGTAAAAAAGCTCGTCCCTCCCCAGCAAAAAACGTATAAAACGGTAAGGAATATTACGATAATCCACAATATTAGAATAAAGCAAAAAAATCCCTACCGCCAGCAGATTTAAATGCACAGGTCCATTTTGTCTTAACAGTGGAGAAATTCCATACATGCAAAATAGCAAGCTCGTCACGATACTGGCCCGAAAAGTCCACACTAACGTACGATGATAAGAAAGAAACAAGCTGATCAACGCCTGCAGTATTTTTCCACCATCCAGCGGCAAAATCGGCAGCAAATTGAACAATGCAATCACTGCATTTCCCTGAATAATATAATTTACATAATCATGCTCAGCCCCGCTCACATTTCTGAACCATAAAAGGATGATGATCATGATTCCATTTTGCAGAGGTCCAGCCAGCGCTATGACAACTTCCTTCCACGCATTGAGCTTCCCCTGATCCTCAATGACCGCCACTCCTCCAAAGGGTAGCATCTGTATGGAAAGCACTCGCGCCCCCAACAACGAAGCGGCTGTCGCATGACCCAACTCATGGATAAACACCAGTGTAAACAAGGTCATGATCTCAATAAAATGTCCAGTCAACACAGAAGTCAACATGACCAGTACAAACAGTGGATGCAGTGATAAGGTCACACCCCGGACATTAATCAAGAGCTACCACTTCCGCCGGATCAATATACTGATCCCCCCTCTGCAATGCAAAAAACAGAGTCACCGCCTCATTGGCGCTATGGCTTGCTGAAAGTACACCAACCTCATCCCCCTCCTGAACCCAGTCGTTTACCTTTAGGGTAGAGCGAGAAAGCCTTCCGTATGTTGCAGTAATACCACCAGTGTGACGAATCGTAATTGTAGTTCCACTTTTGGGATGATTCAAAATGTCCAATACACGTCCTGCATCTATACTTTTAACAGCGACTACCCCGTTGCTGGTAACATTCGGCGTAATTTCAACCCCTTTAAGGCTTAGTGCAAACGGCTGTGTTATATTGCCTTCAATCGGCGCAAAAGCCTTTCGGCCCGCATTCACCTTGTGCGTTTCAGTCTCCTCGCCAAAAATCGGTAAAAAGGAAGGGGCACCGTCAAAATAAGTTCCATACCATTGTCTGGCGGCTGCAAAATCCATATCCTTATTCAAGGAATCTGCGATAAACATTTTCAAATTCACCGCATAGGGAATATCCCAGCGAAACAATCCCCATACCATTCCAAATAACACAGTTGCCATTATTGATCTGCGCCAGAAAGAAGTCCAAAAAGACGGACTCCGATTCTCTCCGAAAGATTGACGCCAGCGTTGCTGTTCATTTTTCCATTCGGTTTCCGGGTCTCTGGGCCGATTTGCATTGATTACGGGCATTGACTTCATTTCTCTATTCCCGTACCTGTCCTGATATACACCGGAGGAATATGGTTCAGATTGGCCTCCCGCGATTAGCTGCTGTATACGTTCTTCTCTACGCTGCTTGATTCCGGAATTTTTATGCATCCTGTTCAGCCCCCTCAGCGAGGTATGTTTGATACATCTTATGAGGACGGGCTTCAACTTATGTTGTCCGGTTCGGGATTACGCTCCTGAAAAGCCAAAAAAACCGGCGTGAAATCCACCGGATGCATTAGTATGTAGGATAGCAAGACAAAACAAAGACACTTAAATAAGACTACCACTTATTTAAGTGTCCAGTATCACAAATAAAAAGATTGCATGGCTTTAAAAGCCTGTAAATCTTCGCCATGCCTTTCACTACATCCTCTACCTTGGGAAAACAGTGAAGGGACCACGCGGAGTGTCTCCCAGCCAAAACTCACGGCTTTACTCATCCACCCATACCAAAAAACTTCTTAAAGCGTGTCATCACGCTTTTCTTCTGATCCATCTGCATGAGGGGCACCGTATCACCCAAAATCCGTCTCGCAATGTTGCGGTAGGCAATCGCTGCTTGTGAATCTGGATTCATGACAGTAGGTTCTCCTGTATTGGCTGATTTGATCACCATTTCATCATCCGGCACGATCCCAATAAGGTCTATGCTAAGCACTTGTAAAATCCCATCAATATCTAACATATCCCCGGATTTAACCATGCTGTTACGAATGCGGTTAACCACCAGCTTGGGTGAAATTACATGTGAGCTTTCCAGCAAACCAATTACCCGATCAGCATCGCGTACGGCAGCATTTTCAGGGGTCGTTACAACAATGGCCTGATCCGCCCCGGCAATGGCATTTTTGAAGCCTTGCTCAATACCCGCAGGGCAGTCAATCAATATATATTCAAAATCCTTTTTAAGCTCCAATATAATATCCTTAACCTGCTCAGGTGTAACAGCACTCTTGTCCTTAGTCTGAGCGGCAGGCAGCATATAAAGCTCCTCAAAGCGCTTATCCTTGACCAGAGCCTGGTTTAAACGGCAACGACCTTCGGCTACATCAACCAGATCATAAATAATCCGATTTTCCAGACCCATTACCACGTCCAGATTACGCAGACCGATATCGGTATCCACCAGACACACCTTTTTACCGAGCAGTGCAAGCGCTGTTCCTATATTGGCTGACGTCGTCGTTTTACCGACGCCGCCTTTTCCTGAAGTGACGACGATAGCCTCTCCCATGTGCTACACCCCTTTGAACACGTTAAAATCGCGGCCCAGACGCACGATATTGCTCATTTTATCTATTTGCATAGCGCCATCCTTGAGATACGCAAACTCCATGCCGGATTCACGTGTCTCCCATTCGTCTGGTGGACGGCTGATCATTTCGGAAATTCGCAGTTGTGTCGGTGCAAAATAGGAGGCCGCGATAATCGCTTCGCTGTTGCCCTCCATCCCTGCGTGTGCCATGCCTCGCAGAGCGCCAAGGACATAGATATCACCGGTACATGTTATAATTCCGCCCGGGTTAACATCTCCTAAAAAGAGTAAATCCCCGTTATGATGAAGCACTTGACCTGACCGGATAATCCCTGTCACCGTATGAATAGGAGGCTTCCCCTGCACTTCCACAGGCAGCCCGGGAGATTCTATTGACCGTATGAGCAGATTCCCCTTCTGCTTCAAAATCTCCAGAATACTTTCCTTTTGTTCCTCTGTCACTTCCCGGCTTCCCAGCTTAATATCCACATGAATGATCGGGCCTGTTAAAATATTTTGATGACTGTGCTCCAGCTTAAAACGCAGCTCACCTAGCAAATCCTCAAACTCGCATTGATCGTCCAGCAGGAATACCAGGCCGTCTTTGATGCCTTTAATCGTGACATGATTCGATTTCACTGCCATTAGCCTGTCCCTCCTATTTCAATCATTTCGTCCCCGGGACGTCAAATCCCTGCTAACCCGGACAAAATGTGTGAAAAAAGACCTAGACAGCCTCTTCTTTTTTCACACGGGTACCCAAACGCTGCAATTGCTTGCGAACGGGTACATAAATAATGAGGGCAAACAGAAAATGGATAAATAAATCAGGAATCATATACTGTGCTAGCGCCCAGTCGAAAGTCTGATGGTTCAGCTGGAACAACTGATCAATGGCAAAAAGCATAGAGTCCAGCAGAAAGCTGCCAATCAACACAACTGCCATCATAATGGGCATTGGTGCACGCCTGGCTGTAAAAACAAGTCCCAATAAGTATACAGACAATCCCATTGCAAAAGAATAGGGCCCAATGATAAATCCGTAATAGACTACATCATGAATAAGTCCAAATACAATTCCCAGCACTAGTGCGATATGGCGGCTGTAATACACAGATACAAACAAGATTACGACATACACAAGATTAGGAACCATCCTTGAATGCCAGCTATCGGGAAGAAGCCACGGAAGAATCGTTCCTTCGGCTATAAACAGTACAAACAACAGCAGTACTAAAACCTGACCGCGCATCTTCATTATTCCGGTACCTCAGGAGTGTACAGAACGAACAGTTCCTTCCAATCTACAAAGCTGGCTGCCGGTTTAATAATAGCTGTCCGTGTTTGGCCAAACTCTCCGACCTGAATTTTTTCGACCGTGCCGATCAGCAGGTTTTTACGGAATTTCCCGCCACCACCGGACGTAATAATCTGATCCCCCTTGGCAATGGGGTCATTTTCCGAAATTTTTGTCATTTGAAACGTATTGGTGACTGGATCATAGCTTTCCACCATGCCGAATGTTTGCTCTTTCCCAAGTGCGGTAGCCGCTATCGCATAAGAATTTGGATTTTTAGGATCCAAAGTAGTCAGCAATGTTACTGTAGAGGTGAAATTTGCAGTTCTGCTAATAACTCCTACAAAGCCATCCAGAGACCTTACCTCCTGGCCAACTCGCGCTCCATCCTTTGATCCGATATCAATCACGAGCGTTTTGGAATCATTGCTCACGCTGTTAACCTGGGCGACACGCCAATCATAATTATTTTTCGCCTTTTGTTGCTGAGTAAACTGCAATTCGTTCTGCAATCTGACGTTAGTCTCTTTATAATTGCGGGTTTGAATTTGCTCGGTAGTAAGCTGTGCCACCGCAATTTTCAAACGTTCGTTTTCTTTATAGATGCTCCGCATATTTCCGATATCTTCAAAGAAGCCCGCTATTGCTGAAGCGGGCCTGTAAAAGATACCTTGCACAAAGCCAATTGAATCTCTGGCGAACTTCTCCGGCCAGGTTAAGGAATTTCTCTGTCCAAGTGTAATCCCCATAAGGGCAATAAACAGAACGATTCCGATCAATAGAATAAATAGTCTTTTATTGCCAAACAGCTTAAACAGTTCCTACACCCCCGATTCAACGTTTGGAACGGACGGCAGAACTGCTCCGCGATTTGAACAAGTGGATATTTTCAAGTGCTCTGCCCGTACCAATCGCTACACAGTCCAGAGGATTTTCCGCTACAATCACTGGCATTCCGGTTTCACTCGCCAGCAGCTTGTCCAGGTTACGCAAAAGTGCCCCACCGCCAGTCAGTACAATTCCTCTGTCCATAATGTCTGCCGCTAACTCGGGAGGACATTTTTCCAGTGTTACTTTGACCGCATCCACAATCGCATTCACTGTATCCGACAACGCTTCGCTAATTTCATCGGATGTAATCGTAATGGTCTTCGGCAAACCTGTCACCAGGTCGCGTCCGCGGATTTCCGATGTCTCTACCTGCTCTAATGGCATAGCGGAACCAACTTCCATTTTCAACTGCTCTGAAGTCCGCTCACCAATCATCAGGTTATATTGACGTTTCACATACTGGATGATGGACTCATCCATTTCATCACCAGCCACACGCACAGAACGACTTGTTACAATGCCGCCCAAGGAAATGACTGCAACCTCGGTTGTACCCCCACCGATATCGACAACCATACTGCCTGTAGGCTCCCACACAGGAAGATCAGCACCAATTGCAGCTGCAAACGGCTCCTCAATCGTGTACGCCTCCCGCGCGCCTGCTTGCTTTGTCGCATCTTCAACCGCACGCTGCTCCACCGCAGTAATGCCTGAAGGCACGCAAACCATCACGTTGGGATGACGTGGAAACAATGAACGTTGAGCTTGCGCCTGACGGATAAAATATTTGATCATCGTTGCTGTCGTATCAAAGTCAGCAATGACCCCATCCTTCATCGGACGAATCGCACGGATATTCCCCGGTGTGCGACCAATCATTTTTTTCGCGGATTCACCCACAGCTTCAATGGTTTTTGTATCTGTACGCAAAGCGACTACAGATGGTTCACGAACCACAATTCCTTTTCCTCTTACGTATACCAGCGTATTTGCCGTCCCCAAGTCAATTCCCAAATCCTTTGTAAAGCCACCCAGCATGATGTAATCTCCTTTTCTCTTCCCTGAAATCTGTTATCCATGTATAAACGGTTTATTCAGGCCGGCTTAGCCGGTCGTGTTTTAAATGTTTGATTTAAATATTATATTATATCAGACCTTGCTCCTTCAAACTTACAAAGGTCCCGTCCCCGATCACAATATGATCGAGCACGTCGATACCCACAATGCTGCCCGCATCCATCAGGCGGCGGGTCAACTGGACATCCTCCGGGCTTGGCTTCGGATCACCGCTCGGATGGTTATGAGCGCAAATAATCGAAGCACTACTGCATTTGATCGCCGCCCGAAACACTTCACGAGGATGCACGATGGCGGAATTCAGGCTGCCCATAGACAGTGTCTCCTGGGCAATGACATGATTTTTAGTATTTAGGAACAGGCATACAAAATGCTCTTTCTGCAAATAACGAAGTTGTTCAAACAACAGATCTGCCACATCCCGCGGGCAACTGATCACGGGGGTCTCCAAATGGCGGGACAATGCTAATCTGCGTCCCAGTTCGATACCCGCTTTTAGCTGTATCGCTTTAGCATTTCCAATGCCCTTAATCTGGGTCAGTTCGTTCAGACTCATATCCACCAACTGACGCAAGTTCCCCGCCTGCTGCAAAATACGCTGCGCTAAATGCACCGACGACTCATTTTGCGTTCCTGTACGCAGCAATATTGCCAGCAACTCCGCGTTGCTCAAGGCCTCAGCCCCATATGTCATCATGCGCTCTCTTGGTCGTTCTTCATGGGGGAGGTCGCGAAGCATCGGTATCGGCGACTCCAACATATGTTTATCCCCTTTAAGGACGCAGCACATTCACTCCAAAGTCGGACAGCATGTCCGACAACAGGGAAAGCGGCAATCCTACGACGTTAAAATAACAACCCTGAATCGATTCCACCAGCGTAGCACCCATACCCTGAATGCCATACGCTCCTGCTTTGTCAGACGGTTCGCCTGTATTCACATATGCCACAATTTGCTCATGGCTCAAAGGTTTCATTGTAACCTCCGTTTGGCGATGTCTGACAAGCGTTTTGCCGGTTACGGTATGTAAACAGGCCACCCCGGTGTACACAAGGTGTGTTCTTCCCTGCAATGCAGTCAGCATACGAACCGCGTCCGCATGATCAGCAGGTTTGCCCAATACCAAACCATCCAGCACGACAATGGTATCACTCCCAATCACCAGTCCAGCTTCTTCGGACTGAGCGGCAACGTTCACGACCGCTTCGGCTTTACGTGCCGCAAGGGTCTCCACAATTTGCTGAGGCGTCCAGCTCTCAGGCGTGCTCTCATCCACATGACTTGGCATCACCTCAAAGGGGAGTCTCAAAAATGCGAGCAATTCCTTCCTTCTTGGTGAAGTCGATGCCAGAATAATGCGGGGCGTAATTTTCCCGTCCATAAGGGAAGCTCCTTTTCATCAGTTAGAGCCTGCGATACAGCCAGAACGCGGCGATGATGCCGATCAGACTAAGCAGGCTCAATTCAAAATTTATTGTTATGTTGTAACTAATAATATCCAGATCCGCTCTCGGCGACCAGGATATCGTAGTGGGGTGGGTCAGAAAGGAAAGGACTTTGAACGATTGAAGGGCCTTGGCAATCCATGCACCCAAAAGCCAACCGAGCAACAAAAACAGTATAAGCATTCCTACATTTTTTTTCATCCTGATCTTCCCTCGCCATTTTTTGACACCTTCATTATTATACGGTGATTTGTACTGCAATACAAACAGAAATCCGGCAGGGGGAACTATTTCCAGTTCCTTGCCGGAAAGTGTGGTTAATCTATTGTTTTATGAATTGAATAAATTCATTCTCACGCAAAACATATTCCATCATTGAGGACTGAATCTCCCAAATGTGCTCCTTTGCAGTATTCTTGTTATATTCACCAAGTGCAGAGACTGCACTATTCATCGCCTTTTCCAGTGAAGCTGCAGAGGCAGCCGCTTCCTTCGGAAGGCCGGAGGGAAGTGCGGCGATATTTTGCGTCCACTGCTGATGCAGATCATTTAGCTCCTTCATTTCAGAGACGGGTACCGCAGCTGGACCGCCATCTCCGAGCAGAGATGAGCTAAGTCCACTCAACTTGCTTACTAATGTGCTGCTTAACTGAAAAAAGGCAGTGAGCTTTTCGCCTTCGCCTCCATAAGCGGCTTTTTCCAATCCTGGCAATTGAAGCTCACGAACATACAGTTCGACGCCTTGTGTCTTCAATTGATTGCTGAGCAGCTTGGCCTGCTCCCTGTCTGGCGATATTCCTGCATAAACCCGATTTTGGTCCTCGGCATCCCCTCCGGCAGCAATGCCTGCCTTTAACAGCTCTTCTTTGGCTTGCAAGGCCCGTTCTGGAGTGCTAAAAACCCCGTACTGCAGCAAATAATAGGTTTGTGGAGGCACTTGAGTCGCTACGACATTGACGGGGCTAGAATTCTCTTTTGCAGACGGTATACCTGTGCTAACAGATTCATTAAAGACTGGTATGGCCTGCTCTGCCGAGGATTCTGATCCCGGGACCACTCCGCCTCCGTTAAACAGCAGCAGCATGATATATCCAAACATCCCTCCAGTCACCAGCGCACTGGCTACTGAGCCGATCAGCTTCCATCTGGAGGGGTGAGGCGGTCGCTTCCGGTACTCTTGACCATAACGATAAGTTTCCTCATCTCCCCCCTCTTCCCGGCCATCTGGCAGAACGTCTGCATCTGACCAGGAAGCCGCCGAACGGCCAAAAGGGTCGTCCCATCCCTCCTGTACCCTCAACGACGAAGCAAAACGTCGGGTTGTATTACGTTTATACTCACTCTCAGGTTTATCAGGTTTTGGTTCTTGCGCATGTTCAATACTTTCTTCTCTCAAGCTAATCCGTCTCGTGCTTTCTCGCAGATTAACGGTTTGCAGTTGCTTCTCATTTTGATGTAGTCCCGTATCTCTAATCGCTTCACGCCGTTCGCTTGCAACTGGCCCGTTTTTGGACGGAAGCACCTGAAGCTTTTCCTCCTGGCTTGTCTCTGGCAGCTGTTGATCGAATCGGAATGTCATCTTGGCCTTGTTCACGGATGCACTCCCTCCTTGTCCCATACTTCCTCATAGTTTGTTGTATGAGTCAAGCTGAGAAAATATGCCTCCAGCAATACAAGAAAAGGTATCCCGAAACATATTCAATGTTCGGAATACCTTTGTATACTGTAATTCATCGGTATAGCTTAACATATTGTACTTATTACGCTTGCTGTCCGCGAAGATGGCGCGCTAACGCGTCGCCCGCTTTCCAAATGTCTCCTGCACCCATCGTCAGCACAAGATCACCAGGCTGCAGCCGATCTTTCAACTTCTCGATCACAGCTTCTTTGGTCGGCAGGTAGATTGCATTGGCATTGCTGTTTTGGACGATCAAATCTACAAGCTTGGAAGAATGCACGCCTTCAATTTGTTTTTCTCCTGCTGGTGAATAAATGTCGGTAATAATGACTTCATTGGCTTCACTAAACGCACGGCTGAACGCATCCAGCAGGAAAAAGGTACGGCTGTAGCGTTGCGGCTGGAACACGGCAATAATACGTTTGCCTGTCGCTCTCGCTGCACTAATCGTAGCCTCAATCTCTGTTGGATGATGCGCATAGTCATCAATAACCAGAATGTCATTGCTTTCACCCAGCACTTGAAAACGGCGCTTGGCTCCGTGAAATTCCAGAATCGACGCTGCGATTTGATCGAATGGAATTCCTGCTTCCAGGCATGAAATCACAGTCGCCATCGCATTGTACATGTTGTGTCTACCTGGCACAGACAATTCGATCGTTCCGAGCTCTGTCCCCTTCCGGCTCATGGTAAAGCTTAATCGACGGTCGCCTAATTGGATATCTGTCGCCATATAATCTGCTTCATGCTCCACTCCGTAGGTAATGACCCGAGTTTGAAGCTGCGGTATCATCTCGCGGATGTTCTGATCATCTCCACATACAATAGCCGCACCATCTGGCCGTATTTGGCTCAAAAACTGTACGTAGGCACTTTTCAGACGATTAAAGTCGCCATCGTAATTTTCCAAATGATCTGCCTCGATGTTGGTTACGATACCTTGCCACGGATGATATTGCAGAAAAGAGCCATCGCTCTCATCCGCCTCGGCAACAACAAACTCGCTTTTGCCCGCTTTGGCATTCGTACCCAAATTCGTGATTTCACCGCCAATGATATACGTTGGATCGACATTGCATCTCTCCATAACCAAGGCAATCATCGAAGAGGTTGTGGTTTTACCGTGCGCTCCTGCAACAGCTACTCCCTTACGCTCGTTAAGCAAGCGAGCCAGCATCTGTGAACGGTGCAGCGTTGGAATATTCAGTTCTTCCGCTGCCACCCGTTCCACATTGTCGCGAGACAATGCCGTTGAATAGACGACGATATCCGCACCTGCAATATGTTCAGGGGTGTGTCCGATATATATTTTTGCGCCTTTTGCCGCCAATTTTTCTGTCAGCTCTTGTGATGCCACATCTGAGCCAGTCACGGTATAACCCATCTCCAGCATAACCCGAGCAATCGCGCTCATCCCGTATCCGCCGATACCGATAAAATGAACATGTTCCGAAGTAATCAACAAATTTCACCAACCTTTTTCCGAATCGGTTTGATACATAAGGGTAGCCCGTACATCCGCAATGAGATACAGCGTACCGGACACCACCCCCAGATCTTCCGCTTCCGTATGTGACTGAAGCAGGCCAAGAGCCTTTTTCCAGTCACCTTCTACAATAATTTTCAAATCCGTTTTGGCATAAGACAGCCGCAGCTTCTCCACGAGATGAGCCAATTCAGCGGCATCCATTTTGCGGCGAAAAACAGGCTCGGTCAGGATAAGCGTATCCACTAGTGGCAGTATATGCTGCAAGTATGCTTCATGATGCTTGTTTGACAGCATCCCCATCATTAAAACCAGTTTTCTGTATAAATACAGCTGGGGAAGACTCTTTGCAAGCGTCTGTGCCCCTTCTGGGTTATGAGCCCCGTCAAGGACAATTCTCGGGGAGGTGCTGACCTGTTCGAGACGTCCAGCCCAAGCCGCTTGTTTAAAGCCCTTCAGCAGTTCGTTATCCTCCAACACAAAGGCCAAATACTGACGAAGGACCTCCAGTGCCATCATAGCTCCTGCCGCATTAGCACATTGATGCTCGCCTAACAACGCAATGTCGATTTCCATGTGCCGGAAAGGACCAGCGAATGAAAACGTTTGACCCGTTTCGTCCCCGTTCAGCCGTTCATACGTAAACTGTTCACCGGCCAGATACAGGGTAGCTCCCTGTCTTGCCGCCGTTTCCCGTATAACCTGAATAGCCTCGGGTTGGGTAACGCAGCTTACGACAGGTACGCCAGGCTTGATGATACCGGCCTTTTCCCTTGCAATCTGCTCAAGCGTATCTCCCAGAATGTCTGTATGGTCATAGCCTACATTCGTAATAATCGAGACGATAGGACTCACGATATTAGTTACATCCATCCTTCCCCCGAGACCTGTCTCCCATACCACAACATCTGGAAAAGACACCGTAGCATAATACAGAATAGCCAGTGCTGTCGATACCTCAAACATCGTGGGTGATCCCAAATCACTGGCTGCTATTTCTTTTACCAGCGGGTACAGGCGATTGGCAAGCAAAACCAGCGTCTCATCAGGAATGTCGGTCCCGTTGAATTGAAAACGGTTCGTAAATCGTGTGATGTATGGAGACGTAAAAGTCCCGACATCGTAACCACACTTCATTAGGACGGAGGTTAGAAAAGCACAGGTTGAGCCCTTGCCGTTGGTCCCCGCAACATGCACAAATTTCAAATGTCGTTGCGGATCACCCAACATGCTCATTAGCTGCTCGATTCGTTCAAGTCCGGGTCTGATTCCAAACGGAATTAAACCATTGATCCATTCCACTGCTTCATCATAGCTCTGTAAAGGAGCAGCCTCGCCGCCCCTGTTCGTATCTGACATCCTTTTCACCTTCAGGTCATTTTATAGTGAGTGAAATTATCCCTTGAGTTCTTCAATACGTGCGATAACCTTGGCGCGCTTATCTGAGTAATCAGCTTGTTTCGCCTTCTCTTCCTCGATGACTTTAGCTGGTGCCTTAGCCACAAAACCCTGGTTGGAAAGCTTTTTCTCCACGCGCTCCACTTCACTGTTCAAATGCTGAAGCTCTTTTTCCAGTCTGCTAATTTCCTGGGCAATATCAAGCAGTCCGGCCAATGGCAGGTACAGCTCTGCGCCGCTGACAACAGATGTCATGGCTTTATCTGGAACGGAGAACTCCAATCCCGCGTCGAATTCGGACGTATTGCAGAATCGGCGTACATATTCCGCATTGCGGTTAATGATATCGAGAACGGCTTGATCACCGGGTTTTACAAGCAATTCAACCTTCTTGCTCATCGGTACGTTGACTTCAGCGCGAATATTGCGCACGGAGCGAATCACGTCGATCAGCAAATTCATTTCAGCTACCGCATCCTTATCCTCAAAAGCCGGATCATACACAGGCCAAGCAGCCAGTGTAATCGTTTCGCCTTCATGCGGAAGATGCTGCCATATTTCCTCGGAGATAAACGGCATGAACGGATGAATCATGCGCAGTGTCCGATCCAGTACATATGCCAGTACAGACTGTGTTTTCTTTTTCGCCTCTGCGTTGTCGCCATATAGGGAAAGCTTCGCAAATTCAATGTACCAGTCGCACAAATCATCCCAAATAAAGTTATACAGAAGGCGGCCTGTCTCGCCAAATTCATAAGCATCTATTAGACGCGTAATGTCGCGTGAAGTTTCGTTTAGACGGTGGAGAATCCAACGATCAGCAGTGCCTAAATCACCGGTAATGTCGATATCCGCCGCAGTAACACCCTCCAAATTCATCAGCGCAAAGCGGGACGCATTCCAGATTTTATTAGCAAAGTTGCGGGCTTGCTCCACTCGTTCCCAGCGGAAACGAAGGTCTTGTCCTGGCGTGCTGCTGGTGGAAATCATATAACGCATAGCGTCCGTTCCATATTGGTCGATTACATCGAGCGGATCAACACCATTACCGAGGGATTTGGACATTTTTCTACCGTCCGCATCACGAACCAGACCGTGCATAAGCACGTCCTTGAACGGAATCTCATCTGTAAACTCCAGTGCGGTAAAAATCATCCGCGACACCCAGAAATAAATAATGTCGTACCCTGTAACCAGAACATTGGTCGGGTAGTAGCGTTTGAGATCCTCGGTCTGTTCCGGCCAGCCCAATGTCGAAAACGGCCACAAACCAGAGCTGAACCATGTATCCAGTACATCCTCATCCTGTTTTAGCTTTCTGCCAGCATATTCAGGCAAAGTTGTAGGATCCTCTGCCGATACAATAATTTCTCCGGTTTCTTCATCGTACCAAGCCGGAATACGGTGTCCCCACCACAGCTGACGGGAAATACACCAGTCACGCACATTTTCAATCCAGTGCAGATAAGTACGCTCAAAACGATCCGGTACAAAATTCACACCGTTGCCAGCCTTTTGCGCTTCAATCGCCTTGGCTGCCAAAGGCTTCATCTCTACAAACCATTGTGTAGACAGATAAGGCTCCACAACCACACCTGAACGTTCACTGTGGCCTACCTGATGCACATGCTCTTCAATACGAATGAGTACACCCTGTTCCTTCAAATCAGCGACGATTTGCTTGCGGCAATCGCTGCGATCCAGGCCCTGATATTTGCCTGCTTCGGCATTCATCGTTCCTGTTTCGTCCATGACCGTAATTTGTGGTAGCTGGTGACGTTGTCCCATTTCAAAGTCGTTCGGATCATGAGCTGGTGTAATTTTAACCGCGCCGCTACCGAAATCTTTATCTACATAATCGTCCGCAATGATCGGAATTTCCCGCCCGATAATCGGAAGCACAAGTGTTTTGCCGATCATTTGCTTGTACCGTTCATCTTCCGGATGTACAGCAACAGCTGTATCGCCCAGCATCGTTTCAGGACGGGTAGTGGCAACCGTAATAAATCCGCTGCCGTCTTTCAGTGGATATTGAAGGTGATACAGATTTCCGTTCACCTCTTTGTATTCCACCTCAATGTCCGACAATGCCGTACGTGCGGCGGGGTCCCAGTTAATGATGCGTTTACCGCGATAGATGAGGCCTTTTTTGTACAGTTTTACGAATACTTCGCGCACTGCTTGGGACAGTCCCTCATCCAGCGTAAAGCGCTCACGAGAATAGTCGAGAGAAAAACCCATTTTCTCCCACTGATTATGGATGTTATCCAAATAAAGTTCCTTCCATTCCCATACCTTCTCCAAAAACTTCTCGCGGCCCAAGTCATAGCGTGTCAGACCTTCTTCGCGCAGCTTCTGCTCTACCTTGGTTTGCGTAGCAATACCCGCATGGTCTGCCCCTGGCAGCCACAAGGCATCATAGCCCTGCATCCGCTTGGCGCGGATAATAATATCCTGCAAGGTAAAATCAAGCGCATGTCCAATATGCAACATACCCGTCACATTTGGTGGTGGAATAACGATTGTAAAAGGCTCTGCCTCTGGATGTTGTCCGGCGCGGAAATAACCCTTCTCCATCCACGTTTTGTACCATTTTTTCTCTGCTGATTTCGGATCGTACGTTGTTGGCATTTCCAAGGTTGTCTTGTTGTCTTGTTCTGACATATCAGGATACCCCCATGATTTTTCAATTGGCAAATAAAAAAAGCCCTTCATCCTCAAAGGACGAAAGGCTGTTCTTTCGCGGTACCACCTTTGTTTCACCCCTCGTGTATGTATCCACTGATCCATTACACATGGTGTGACACTTTATGCAGATAACGGTTGCGGACCGGCCTTATTCTACCGTGAACCTCGTACCTTCCGTTGGAATGAAATGAGGGACCGTTCAAACAGGCGACTCCCGGGTGACTTCGGCCAGTAGCTTCCTGTGGAACCTCACAGCGCTGCAATTCCACTCTCTGAAGGGCTTTCTGCCTACTCTTCCCGATCTCAGTCTTTCAATAGCTATACCACATCATACATTTCCCTTTGACTATAGTCAACACCCACTGCGCATTTTTCGGCGGCTGGATCAAGGGATGTACAATACCTGACCTTCTTCTACATGATGCTCCGCCAATCTGTTATACAATTGAAGCTCCCGTGAACTGAGCTGATAGCGATCAGCTATTGTTTCCAGCGTATCCTCACGCTGCACGATACATAAGCGGACCTTGCGGAAAGGCGTTTCATCCTGTGTATGGAAAAAAAGGTTTTTCCACTTGGCATTCTCCCGCTCTTCTTCGGCTTTCTGATCCTGATCCTGCGGCTGCTGCTCCAGTTCCAGCTGATGCTGGTATTCCGCTTCTTTCACCGAACGGCTGGATTGCAGCAACGACGAGTAGACAACCGTGTCCGGCTCGTCTGCTCCTTCGTCCTTTTTGCTGTTAAGCGCTACGCGCATCTCCGGCTTCTCGTCGGCAATGGTGTCATGGATCGCATGGTCCACCTGTTCTGACGCTTCAGGCCTAAAATCATCCACATGGCTCGCTTCCAATTGCGGCGGCTCCAGATAGCTCCCCGGCTCTGCTGAGGAATGTGCTTCAGACTGCAAAGGATCATGCACCACATCGGCAGATACAGCAGATACCTTCGGCTCACTTCCCGTCCATGCTTCCTCCTGCTGAAATCCCCATACTTCCGGTGCAGCATGCTCGTGCTTTATCTCGGAAGGGCTATCTTCAACCGCTTTGCCCGTCCAAGGCTCATAGAATCGATCAGAGTCTACGGCTGGCTCCT
>NZ_JH601059.1:27473-44564 GCF_000245715.1 Paenibacillus sp. Aloe-11
GACAGTGGCAGTTTCTGCTCCCCATAGTCCAGTGACGGCTGTTCCCAGGAAGCAAGCTCCTGTTGGGTAGAATAAATCCCTTCCTGCCGATGCTCACCATCAGTGGAAGGAGATTGCGCCGGATGATCAGGTGCATGCACTACGGTAAATTCCTCATCTAGCCAAACCGCCGTCTCTTCGGCATGCGAGCTTTCCACCCCGTGCAACGAAAGAACGCCCGTAATATTCAGACTACGCAAGGAGAGCAGATCCACATCAAAATTTTCAATCTCGACCGAAATATCTTCCAATCTTCCTACCCGGTTCATCGGAATGGTAATTTCCACAGGTATCAAATGATGAAGCTCACTCGTGGCCTCTTCAGGTGTGCGGTACACGCCCTCCAGCAGCAAATGCCCTCGCAAAGCGGCATGGTCGCCGTGGGTTACAACCTGAATGCGTGGCAGAAGCTCAATTTCCTCCAACTCAGCAATCCCGGCAGCTTCCTCCGTCAAATGAATGCGTTCATAAATATCAAAACGCAAGCCTTGCGGCTGATCATTCTGTTGTTTATTCAAGGATGGCATCCTCCTTTGGGCAGCCTCCGCACATCCTCTGACTCCTGTCAGGCGCACGGAAACTCCATATTGCAAACCGTTTCTAGGTTCAAGTATATGCGCCAAAATAGAAGGCATGCCATCTTTTATAGCTGTTTGAGCAGCTTTTGCAAATCATCCGGCCAAGCATCCTCCACGGTAATCGTTTCCCCGCTGAGCGGATGACGGAAGGTCAGACGCTCTCCGTGTAGCGCCTGCCTGCCAAAATCAGTCGCCCGGCCCCCGTACAATACATCCCCGAGCAACGGGAAGCCGGCATGACTAAGATGAACGCGAATCTGATGCGTTCGTCCGGTGTCCAATGTCAGATACACGAGGCTAATCGCACTTGGACCACTTCCCCATACGTCACCAAGTTCCACATGGGTAACTGCCTTTTGCCCAGTCGGAGATACACGGCGACGCTGCTTGTGATGCCTGTCCTTGCCAATAGGCCAATCCAATGTCCGCAGCGATGAAGGCACTTCCCCCCGTACCAAAGCTACATAGCGGCGGTCGATAGCCTTGGCTCGCATTTGCTCGTCCAGCTTGAGCAACGCGAATTCGTTTTTGGCATATAGCACCGGGCCTGTCGTATCCCCATCCAGACGATGCACATGCCGTACTGCTGCATGAATGCCATGGATTTCATAATAGGATGCGACAGCATGATCCAACGTCAGTGGACCATCCTTTACACCGCCGTCTGGATGGACCGCCATCCCCGCTGGTTTATGTACGACCAGGCAAAAATCATCCTCATACAGCACCTTCAAATCATACCAACGTGGGATGACGCCAAGGTCCATTACAGGAAAAAGGGCCAGCCGCAGCCGGTCCCCTGTATGTTCAATCCCTTTTTCGTGCCTTAGTCTGCGCCACAGCTTGTCCGGCAATCCCAAATGGTTCAGCAACCAGTGGTCTACAGCTTCAGCGCTGTCTACATTCCCAATGCGATTTTCACCAGCTGAAATTTCCCGTCCCGGTGTGACTTCCAGCCAAGGTCCCCTTCTTCTCCAGCTACCCTGCCAGCTCATAGACGTTTGAGCGCGCGATAGTTCGCTTCAATGGTAGCATCAATATCCTCAACCGTATGCACACCTGATACGAACATGCCCTCGAATTGAGATGGAGCCACACTCACTCCCTCATTCACCATTTCGGTAAAATAACGGCGGAAATGATCCTGATTGCTCGTTTTAGCCGTATCAAAATTGACAACCTTCTCGTCCGTGAAAAATGGACACACCATGGAACCCACACGGTTGATCGAGACAGGAATACCCAGCTCACGCGCGTTACGTTCGAATCCGGCCTGCAGCTGTGCTGCCCGCTCTTCTAGCCGATCGTACACTTCCGGTGTCAGCAATTTAAGCGTCGAATAGCCCGCTGCCATAGCCAATGGATTTCCGCTCAGCGTACCCGCTTGATAGATTGGCCCGGATGGCGCGATTTGCTCCAAAATGTCGCGACGTCCGCCGTAAGCACCTACAGGCAGTCCACCACCAATAACTTTGCCCAGACACGTAAGATCCGGCGTCACACCAAAGCGTCCTTGAGCGGAATGAAGTCCCACCCGGAATCCAGTCATCACTTCATCAAAAATCAGCAGACTTCCATATTGCCGGGTTACCTCACGCAAACCCTCCAAAAATCCAGGCTGTGGCGGTACAACACCCATATTGCCTGCTACCGGCTCGACAATAATTGCAGCAATCTCTTCGCCAAATTTCTCAAAAACCAGCTTCACTGAAGCCAAATCATTATAAGGAACAGTGATCGTATGTGAGGCTACGACTTCAGGTACACCCGGACTATCGGGCAGACCTAATGTCGCAACACCAGAGCCCGCTTTAATCAGCAAGCTGTCCGCATGACCGTGATAAGAGCCTTCAAATTTAAGGATTTTGCTGCGTTTCGTAAATCCGCGTGCGAGTCGTATTGCACTCATGGTCGCCTCGGTCCCCGAGCTCACCATACGAACAAGTTCCATAGAAGGAACACGCTCGCATACGAGTTTGGCCATTTCAGTTTCCGCCAACGTTGGTGCGCCGAAGCTGGTTCCTTTTACAACAGCAGCCTGTAAGGCTTTAACCACTTCGGGATGTGCATGGCCCATAATAAGCGGTCCCCATGAACATACATAGTCTATATAGGATTGACCGTCGATATCATATATACGCGATCCTTCCCCACGGTCGATATATACGGGCGTTATGCCTACGGATTTAAAAGCCCGAACCGGACTGTTTACGCCACCTGGAATATATTGTTTCGCCTCATCAAAGGCGACTTTGGAGCGCGTATCCTTGCGCACCGTTCGTTGTTCGTCGATCATTCTGATCACTCCTGTCTTCTGAAAAATACGCTTATTGCTTCAACCATCTTGCCGCATCCTTGGCAGAATAGGTAATAATCATATCCGCACCCGCACGCTTCATACTTGTCAGAATTTCCAGCACCATCGCTTTTTCATCAATCCAGCCTTGAAGAGCTGCCGCCTTGACCATTGCATATTCGCCGCTGACGTTGTAAGCCACCAAAGGCAGATCAAATTGATCCTTAATCGTACGCATCACATCCAGATAAGAAAGAGAAGGCTTCACCATCAGCATATCCGCACCCTCAAGCACGTCAGATTCCGCTTCTCGCAACGCTTCGCGTGCATTGGCAGGGTCCATCTGATACGATTTGCGGTCACCAAACTGCGGCGCAGAATTTGCGGCTTCACGGAAAGGACCGTAAAAAGCAGACGCATATTTGACGGAATACGACATAATCGGAATATGTGAAAAGCCTTCCTGATCCAGTCCTTGCCGAATGGCCTGCACAAAACCGTCCATCATATTGGATGGGGCGATAATATCCGCGCCTGCTTTAGCCTGGGAAACCGCTGTACGTACCAGCACCTCCAGGGATTCATCATTCAATACTTCGCCACATACCTCGCCATCATGCTCATGCATGTGTACCATACCGCAGTGTCCATGATCCGTAAATTCGCACAAACAAGTGTCGGCTACAACCAGCAGCTCGGGATAGCGGGACTTGATCAGACGAGTAGCCTCCTGCACAATACCATCATCCACAAAAGCCGATGTTCCCAAGCTATCTTTGGTTTCTGGTATGCCAAACAAGAGCACGGCGGGAATGCCCAGCTCGCTAATTTCTTTCAGTTCTTCTTCCAGCTGATCCAGTGAAAAACGGTATACGCCTGGCATGGAGCTAATCTCCTGCTTCACCCCAGTGCCAAATGTTACGTAGATCGGTTGGATAAAATCAGCCGGATTCAATACGGTCTCACGCACCATACTGCGGATCGCAGCCGACTGGCGCAAACGACGATGTCTCGTAAAAGGTACACTCATGATTGCAAACCTCCACATTCTATACATTCATTTAGTAAAAACACAAATTATAAAGTCACAGTAGTACTTGACTGCTTCCAGTCACACAGCGATTGGACCAGACTTTCAATGGTTGCCTTCTCAGACATAAAGCTGACGGTCAAACCGGCTTGGGTAGCTGTCTCGCCGGTTAAGGGACCAATTACTGCAATCGTAACTCCCTCCAGCAGCGACACCGGATCATCGACCCCCATTTGCCTGAGCGCTTCCATAAAAAAGGTTACAGTTGAGGAACTGGTAAAGGTAATGGCATGGATGGCGCGTTCCTCCAGCAGCTTGAGCAGCTCATCATCCTGTGTGTTGGCTGCCAGCACAGTCTGATACAGATCAGCCTCGGTTACCTCAAGCCCCATCTCTCTCAGCTTGTCTGGCAGCCAGGATCGAGCTAGATCACCTCTGGGGAGGAATACGTTCTGCCCTGCCTGCAAATCCTGCTCAAACGCTCCAAGCAAGCCCTCAGCCTGAAACGGACCTTCGATCTGTTCTGCTACAATACCATGCGTCCGAAGTGCGGCTGCTGTAGCTGGACCGACTGCGGCAATACGCGCTTTGAACAGCGCACGCACATCCTTGCCCTGCTCCTCTAAGTGGGTGAAAAAGTACTCTACTCCATTAACGCTGGTAAAGAACACCCAATCGTATTCAGGCAATTGTGCAAATGCCTTTTTAATTTGCTGTTTCGTCGGCTCGTCCGAAGGGACTACCGTCCGGATGACAGGGAACTCATAGGGCTCGCCGCCGAGCTCCTCAATCCGGCGAACCAGACTGCTGGCCTGTGCGCGTGCACGGGTGACCAAAATCCGCTTGCCGAACAAAGGCATCTCCTCAGCCCATTTTAACTGTTCACGCTGCTTCACTACTTCTCCAACCACGATGACAGCGGGAGGCTTGAAGTTAGCAGCCTTCACCTTGGCCTCGATATCCGCCAGCGTACCCACCAGTGTATCCTGTTCTGCACGAGTTCCCCAACGAATCAAAGCAACGGGTGTACTAGACGGCTTGCCGTGCTTCATCAACTGCTCACTGATATAACCGATCTTCGCCACACCCATCATAAAGATCAGTGTGCCCGTTGCATTCGTTACTTTATCCCAATGAATACTTTTATCAAGTTTATCCGGACTTTCATGCCCTGTAATGATTGACAGCGACGAGGCCATATCCCGGTGTGTAACCGGAATGCCTGCATAGGCAGGCACGCTGATGGCTGAAGTGATACCGGGTATGATTTCATAGGAAATACCGTGTTTACGCAGCAGCCCGGCTTCCTCTCCAACCCGACCAAAGATGGTGGGGTCTCCTCCTTTGAGCCGAACAACCGTTTTCCCTTCCAGGGCTAGGTCCACCAACAGCTGATTGATTTCCTCTTGCTTCATAGTGTGACGATCCGGCAGTTTGCCGACATATATTTTCTGTGCACCTGGCTTCATCAGCCCCAAAAGGCGTGGGCTTGCCAGTCTGTCATACACAATGACATCCCCCAGTTGAATACATTCCCATCCCTTGACCGTAATTAATCTCGCGTCTCCGGGCCCTGCGCCAACTAAATATACCTTCCCTGCCATATCATCATCCCCTTACCTGTGCCAAAATCTGTTCTGCTCCCTTGGCAATCAAGCTGGACGCCACCGCTTCTCCCAGCTTTTGCGGATCATCTCCCTGGAGCGTTTCCTTCAAAATAACCTCGCCATCCGGCGAGCCTACCATGCCCGTAAGGCGGATTTCTTGTCCAGCCCAGACCGCATGAGCCCCGATCGGCACTTGGCATCCCCCATTCAGTACGCCAAGAAAGGTTCGTTCTGCAGCAACCGTAGCCGAGGTATCCCGGTCATTGTAAAGCCGCAACAATGACAACAGCTCTTCATCGTCGGCACGGCATTCAATACCGAGCGCTCCCTGTCCAACGGCCGGCAAGCAGGCTTCCTCTGGTATATAGGACGTAATTCGCTCTTTCCAGCCCATTCGGTGCAAACCAGCCGCTGCCAAAATAATGGCGTCAAATCCTTCCGTCTCCAGCTTTTTCAGACGGGAATCAATATTGCCACGTACAGGCTCTAACTGTAGATCAGGTCGCATGGCTTTGATTTGGCTGGCCCGGCGCAGACTGCTCGTGCCTACTTTTGCTCCTTGAGGCAAATCCTCCAAGCTCTTGGCCCCGAGTGTAATTAGGCAATCACGCGGGTCCTCCCGGCGCGGTACAGCGCCGTTGACAAGGCCTTCCGGCAATTCGGACGGCATATCCTTCATACTATGTACTGCCATATCAATCTCACCAGCCAGCATGGCCTGCTCAATTTCTTTGACAAAAAGGCCTTTGCCGCCTACTTTGGACAAGGTTACATCCAATATTCGATCGCCCTTGGTCAGTATTTTTTTGACAACAAACTGCAAAGCCAATCCATGCTCCGCGCACAGCGACTTCAAATCCTCAATGACATGCCCGGTCTGAGTTAGCGCAAGCGCGCTCTGTCTGCTGCCTACCACAATTGTTCGCATGTTATTCCTCCTGATTTTGCGCAATCCATTGGTATATCTCTTTTTCAGTCCAAGCGGTAAATTCATGACGCCGTATTTGATCCAATATCCCACTGCTCGCCAGACGCCTCAGAAGCTTGGCCCTTTGCTGCGGAGAACTTACAGTACGTTTGATAATCTGTCGCATTTCGTACATAAAATCCAGATATGGCTCATATTCGCTGCCGAATAATGCTTCTAAAGCTGATGTAATATCGGCGGTTACAGCCGGGCCTGCTCCTGCAGTGGAAACACTGATCGTCAGCCTCCCCCGCCGAAAGATACCCGGCGTTATAAAGTCAGCCTCTTCCGATCGGTCTGTCACATTTACCAGTATACCTCTTTGCCTGGCCTCATGCGCAACTGCATTATTCACTTCTCTCTGATTCGTTGTTGCATATACAAGAAAGGCCCCCTGGAGATCGCCCTCGCGATATACGCGATTTACCCAGTGGAGCTGCTTGTGATCGGCCAGAAGCTGTAAATCCGGCGTTATATTCGGGCTGATGACGGTAATGCATGCCCCGCTTCCTATCAGCCCCTTTACCTTGCGTTCCGCTACCCTGCCGCCGCCTACAATACAACAGATCTTATTTTTACAATTCAACGAAATCGGGACAAAATGTTGCAAACGCTCATTCACTCTCCCGTCCACTGATGAAATACAGACCAGGAATTCAGCAAAAAGTTAAGAATTAACAGGGTATAGCCCACTAATGCCCACTTTGCCATCACGAGGCCCGAACGCTGATTCCATCTTTTACTCACTAACAATACAATATACACGCACAAGGATATCGCTGTCATCAGCACTTTGCTATCCAGCAAAAGACGCCAGCGCTCCTCGGCAATAATAGAAATGACTGCAACGACAATGGAAACTCCGAGTAAAGGAGTGCCAATCAACAGGGCCTTATGCGTATAACGATCCATCATTTCGAGGCTTGGCAGACGCCTGATCGTGTCATTCCATTTCTTTACTTTCAATTTACGATGCAAAAACAGGTATAAGCCCGAAAATACAGCCGCTACTGTCATCGCTACAAAGCCGAGATTAGCCAACGCAATATGAATAAGAAGCAGCCCATGCACAGTATGCCAATCTGCAAGTGGGTTATCGGTGGGCTCCATCCATATTTTATTGAGCACGAGCACCGCGAAGCTAATAATATTAAGCAGCAATACTGCAAATTCAGAATGTTGGTAGCGTGACAAAATCAAAGAAATCAGCACTAAAATAAATGAAAACAGAAATAAAAAATCGTAGCTCACAAAAATAGGAAGGTGTCCCTCGTTCCAGGTTCTTATTCCCATATATACGAGCTGGAGCAAAAGAACGACAACAAGAAGCCCTGTACCTGTCCGTTTGGCATTCGCGTTGCGTCGAATTCCATCCGAGAATACAAACAGAAGGCTCAGGGCAAAAACATAAATCATTGAATCATATATAAGCATGCCTGAAGCCACGTCTGTACACCTACCTTTACAGGCCAGCCGGCGCTAACGACGCTGGCGAGGCTTGAACCTGACCGGATTTTTCATGAACTCCGGCCTCCGGTTTCATTAACGCGGATGCATCGCTTTTATCTACTTTCTGAGCGGCGTCCTCCAAACGATCCTCCAGAGCAAAAATGTGGCTAAACAACTCTAAGGCCTCATTCCCCTGCTTTTGGACTGCCAATTCCTTCACCCGATTGATAGGATCATGCATCATCTGGTTCAGCATGCTCTTCGTCAAGCGGCTAATCACTTTGCGTTGCCGTTCATCCAGCTCTGGAAGCTTGTTGAACAAGCTTTCCAATGTATCCTGGTGCACGGATTCCGCTTTTTCCTGTAAAGCACGAATCACCGGACGCACTCCCATCGTTTTCAACCATTGATAAAATTCGCTAAGCTCGCCTTCGATCATATGCTCGATTTTGGCGGCCTCGGTACGACGCATTTCCAGATTGCTCTCCACGATACCTTCCAAATCATCAATATCGTATAGAAAAACGTTCCGCAATTCCCCAATAGCTGGGTCCAGATCACGCGGAACCGCGATATCGATCATAAACAAAGGACGGGACTGACGTCTTTTCATACTGGCTTCAACCCGATCCCGATCCAGTATATATCCTTGGGCACCTGTCGAGCTGATAACTATGTCCACATCGGCCAACCGTTGAATGCCTTCCTCCATCGTAACCGGCGTTCCGTGAAACTTGGAGGCCAGGTCTTCCGCACGGGACAAAGTCCGGTTTGCCACAATAACCTCGGCTGCTCCGCCACTGTACAAATGCTTAACGGTAAGCTCGCTCATTTTACCTGCACCGAGAATCAGCACCTTCTTATCGGTAAACATACCGAAAATTCGCTTGCCCAGCTCAACTGCTGCATAGCTGACAGATACGGCGCTTTCTCCAATGGACGTCTCAGAGTGGGCACGCTTGCCCAATGTGACGGCTTGCTTAAACAACCTGTTAAACCATGTGGCCGTAATTTTCTGGGATTGAGCCTGAAGAAAAGCATTCTTCACTTGTCCCAAAATTTGAGTTTCTCCAATGACCATCGAATCCAGACCACAAGTCACCCGGAACAAATGCCGGATCGCCTGCTCATCTTCATATATATATAAATGCTGTGTAAATTGATCACGCGGAATGCCGAACCATTGCTCCATAAAACTGCGTATAAAATAACCGCACATGTGAAGGCGGTCCACCACGACATATATCTCAGTTCGATTGCAGGTTGCGACAACTACGCCCTCCAACACACTTTTAGTAAGTTTGAGTTGCTCCAGCGCTTTTGGCAAATCTTGTTCTGCAAATGTAAAACGCTCTCTGACTTCCACAGGCGCCGTACGATAATTCAACCCAACAACGACGATGTGCATTGCAAATTCACCTGCCTAAACTGTAATAAGAATAACCACTGTCATCATAAACTATGTTAATTATATCACAGAAGTCTGATTCTCCTCGGGCTGTTTTATGAATTGTTTATGAAAATTAGATGGGTTACCTGAACATCCGCCACGCTCTATATCATTTGATTTAGTGTAGACTACTTTTAAAACAAATAACCATGGAAAATTCCATGGTTATGATATAGGACCACGCGAATGGCTCCATAAAGAAACGAATTACACCAATTCAGCGCGCTTGCTCTCCGGTGATTCCACCTGAAGCTCTCCCAGGCCGCGAATCAGCTTCTTCGCATATGTTTTTTCCGGTTTTAGGACGGATACCAGGTAATCGATAGCCAGCTGCGGATCAACAGTCTCACCGCAGGTGTAACAATCAATAGCGGCAAATCCTCTCTCAGGATACGTATGAATAGAGAGATGGCTCTCCGACAACAGTACAAGCACAGTAGCTCCCTGTGGTTCAAATTGCTTGGATTGAACGGACATCACCGTTGCTCCGCAAGTTTCAGCAGCCTCAACTAATTGAGTCTCCAGAAACTGCGCATTATTCAGCAATTCAAACTCAACACCCCAAGTATCTACGGCAACGTGTCTTCCGAAAGTTGAGTACTCTAATTCCATCTTTCGGTTCCCCCTTCCTAGGAATAAAATGTTTGAAAAAAATTTCATCCGCTAGGACCTACGTCATTCACTTCCCGAGGGATAACCTCTCGCAACATTCAATGTCCTGAGTGAATCCTGGTTCCTATATTCATTTTCAACGAGATTAAAAATAACATCTATGTACAGCAAATGCAATCATTTTTTTGGAATAAAAAAGCCCCTTCCGGTAGCGAAGAGACTGCTCTGCATAACGATTCATTCCAGCCCGCCCAAGCCCAATTTAAGCTTCCAGCGCAAACAGCCTGGAGCAGCTCATCCGAAGCTTTTGATCAATCTGTTCCAGCTCCGAGAATGTACGAGCCAGATTCCGTTGATCCAGCAACGAATTAATGAGATTATACACGGCTGATATTTCATTTTCCACGTTGTGATGCTGAAAAAGCTGTTGTAGCTCCTGTACTGTGTTTTTATATTCAAATACCAGCTTGGAGCCTTCGGCATTCTTCTCCATAATTTTGCGAACAGTGCCTTCGTTATAAAAATACACCATTGTGAATCCTTGATACATCCGGTAAACAATGCCCTTACCCTTAAAGCGAACAAAAAGTTTACGTATAAACAAGGTTAGTTGCGGATGAATTAAGCGGCAAGTCAATTCACAGACATATTCTCCCTCTTTGGCCTCAAAAAACAAATGAACTTCCTCGCCCGCAGTATGCTCCAGAACGATTTCCTGTCCCCCGTTATCCAGCACTTTAATTCGGTAATGCACTTGGGGATCATCCACTGCCTGCAAAAATTCATCCATTTGAGTTTCCGACAAGGTCAAAGTGGTTTTTACATACTCTGTGGCTAACCGCTGAACCATACCAATCTCCTCAATTCTTTTCTGAACCTATAGTTCGAGCTTTACATTTTATTATACATCAGACCTACAGCGCTTTTCTTTCAAATCAGTTCACAAAAATCAGTCATTCATGAGAATTAAACGGAAAATATCTTCATTGAGGTGGCATTATCCCCGATATGCTCACTTTTCTGCTGGAAATCCACGTGATTGCTCAGCTACGGAACCCGTGCGTATACGAAAAAGGACGCCCCAAGGGCGCCCTGCATTTACAATTCCGTCTGTTCTTCGTCGTCATTGCCTATATAGCCGGAGATGACAGACCACAGTTCTTCCTTGCCCATACCTTCTTCGGATGAAAAGGGGATAAACAATCCACCGGGAAGTATTCCGAGTTCCTGCTTAATGACTTTATAATGCTTTTCCCGTCGTGTTTTGGGGATTTTATCTGCCTTTGTACCTACAACACATACCGGAAGCCCGTTATGGCGCAGCCAATCATACATCATGATATCATCCTTGGATGGCGGATGGCGCAAATCAACCATTTGCAGCACCAGCTTGAGCTGCTCCCGCTCCAGCAAATAAGACTCGATCATCTGCCCCCAGGCTTTGCGGGACGTCTTGGATACTTTAGCGTAGCCGTAGCCGGGAAAATCGACAAAATAGAGATCATCATTAATCCGGTAATAATTGAGCTGTTGGGTTTTCCCTGGCGTAGAACTGGTGCGCGCCAAATTTTTGCGGTTAATCATGCGGTTAATCAATGAAGACTTCCCGACATTAGAGCGCCCTGCCAGAGCAATCTCTGGCAAAGCGTCTACAGGAAACTGACTGGGACCAACCGCACTAATAATAAATTCTGCTTTCGTTACTTTCATTGTGTCCTTAATTCCTCTCTAATGTACCCTTGCCTGCTCAACCAAAGCATGCTTCAGCACCTGATCCATATGGGCAACGGGAACGAATTCAACATCCTGCCGAATACTGTCGGGAATATCCTTCAAATCCCGTTCATTATCTTTGGGAAGCAGAATTTTTTTGTAGCCTGCCCGATGAGCTGCCAGCGACTTCTCTTTCAAACCACCAATCGGCAGCACGCGACCGCGCAGGGTAATTTCGCCTGTCATAGCCACATCCTTCGATACATGCCGGTTGGTCAATGCCGAAATCAATGCCGTAGCAATGGTGATTCCAGCAGAAGGTCCATCCTTCGGAATCGCTCCCTCGGGAATATGGATGTGAATATCATTTTTTTCATAAAAGTCCGGTTCAATGCCCAGCTCGCTCGCTTTGGAACGAGTATAGCTGAATGCCGCCTGTGCGGATTCCTTCATCACATCTCCAAGCTTACCCGTAAGAATCAGTTTACCGCTACCAGGCACAACTGTCACTTCAATCATCAGCGTTTCACCACCAACCTCTGTCCATGCCAGGCCTGTAACCGTACCGATCTGATCCTCCAGCTCCGCTACGCCGTAACGGAATTTGGCGATGCCCAAATAATCTTTCAGATTATCCGGTGTGACTTGAATCGATCCTTCCCCACCAGATACAACTGACTTCGCAGCCTTACGGCATAGGGAGGCCAGTTGCTGTTCGAGATTCCGCACACCGGATTCACGGGTATATTCGCGAATGACACGCAGCAAGGTATCCTCGCCGATGACCAACTGCTCCTCTTCCAAGCCATGCTCTCTCTTCTGCTTGGGCAGTAGATAACGATTGGCAATCTCCAGCTTCTCCAGTTCGGTATAGCCAGGAATATAAAGTGTCTCCATGCGATCCATGAGCGGGCGCGGGATATTGTGTGCAGCATTGGCTGTCGTCACAAACATCACATTGGATAGATCAAATGGCAGCTCGACAAAATGGTCGCTGAACGTATTGTTTTGTTCGGGATCAAGCACTTCCAGCAATGCTGCTGATGGATCTCCCCGAAAATCGGAAGCCATTTTATCAATCTCATCCAGCAAAAAGACCGGATTGGACGTGCCTGCCGTCTTCATCCCCTGAATGATACGCCCCGGCATCGCACCAACATAGGTCCGGCGATGGCCACGGATTTCTGCTTCATCCCGCACACCACCGAGGGAGATGCGAACAAATTCCCGTCCCATGGATTTGGCAATCGAACGAGCCAGCGAGGTCTTGCCGACCCCTGGCGGACCTACGAGACACAGAATCGGTCCCTTGATGGTCTTCACCAGCTTGCGCACAGCCAAGTACTCCAGTACCCGCTCCTTCGGTTTATCCAGTCCGTAGTGGTCATGATTCAGCACCTCTTCGGCCTTGGCAATATCCAGGTCATCATCGGTAAACGTATTCCATGGCAAGCTTAACAGCCAATCGACGTAATTGCGGATGACGCCACCCTCGGCGGAGCTTGCAGGCATTTTTTCCAGACGGTCGATTTCCTTTTCGACCTTCTCTTTTACCGGAACAGGCAGCTCCAGCTCACTCAACTGGTTGCGCAGCTCTTCAACTTCTCCTGCACGACCTTCCTTCTCGCCAAGCTCCTTCTGAATCGCCTTCATTTGTTCACGCAGATAATATTCCTTCTGCGTCTTTTCCATTTGCTTTTTCACTCGCTGGCTGATTTTACGTTCCAGCTCCAGAACCTCGCGCTCGTTGTTCAAAATATCCAGAAGTTTCTCCAGACGCTGAGTTACGTCAATCGTCTCCAGGATATCCTGCTTTTCCTTAATCTTGAGCGTCAGATGGCTTGTGATCACGTCTGCCAGCCGTCCAGGCTCCTCAATATCGGATACCGCAGCAAGTGTCTCGGGCGTTACCTTTTTGGACAAGTTGATATAATGCTCGAACTGGGTCAATACAGTGCGCATCAGCGCATCCGTCTCGGGCTGCACGTTTTCTGCCTCATGCAGTTCCTTGGCCAGTACCTCGTAATATTCTTCATTGTCCGTATATTGGATAATCTCGGCACGTTCCAGCCCTTCCACCAGCACCCGAATCGTTCCGTTAGGAAGCTTGAGCATCTGGCGCACCTTGGCTACCGTGCCGACTCGAAAAATATCCTCTTGTGTGGGTTCTTCAATATTTACCTCTGATTGAGAACACAGGAGAATCAAATTGTCTTCAACCATCGCTTTTTCCAAAGCCTTGACCGATTTTTCCCGGCCCACATCGAGATGCAGAACCATGCTCGGGTAGACCAGAAGTCCTCTTAAAGGCAGCAAAGGAAAACGACGACCTTTTGTCTTGATGGGTCCCATCGCTTTCGCACCTCCAGTGATTCTCAGGTTCCGGATTTTACAATCCTCACGTTGTTATCTTTCATATTTTATCAAATGTTAAATAAAAAAACCAATGAAAGAGCCACTTATTAGCAAGATCCTGTATCGGAAATCGTTCCATTATGCGTTCCATCCGCCTGCAGCAACGAAGATTGGGATGGGCGAAAAGTCTCAATTGGCGCATGCACAGGTGATTCCGACGTCATTTCTTGCCCAAACACATGACGGAATACTTCGGTAACCGACTGTACGGGGATGACCTGTAAGCCCTCAACACTATCAAAAAGAGCTTGCCAGTTTTCCTGCGGAATGATCACCTTTTTGGCTCCTGCCTGAAAAGCTGCCTCGACCTTGGCTAATACGCCGCCAATCGGTTTGACACGGCCGTGGATGCTAACCTCGCCAGTCATCGCAATTTCGTGATCCACCGGAATTCCCCGGATGGCAGATGCAATAGCTGTTGCCATTGCGATTCCTGCAGACGGACCGTCTACTGGCGTGCCCCCGGGGAAATTGATATGCAGATCGTAATTCGACGGAGACAATCCGAGTGTACGCAAAACGGTCAGTACATTTTCCACAGAACCTTTAGCCATGCTCTTGCGTCGCAGTGTACGGGAGCCACCCCCAATTTCCTCCTCATCGACTACGCCCGTAATATTGTAGCTTCCTTTTCCTTCAGGAACCGGAACCGCCGTAACCTCAATTTCCAGCAGCATCCCCATATTTGGACCGTATACAGCTAATCCGTTAACAAACCCGATTTGCGGCACACCCGGTACTTTTCGATCAGGACGTGGTTGAATTTGACTGCTTCCTGCAACCCATTCCACATCAGACGCATTGAGACGTTCCCGCTTCTCAGTGAGCGCCAAACCAGCGGCAAGCTGGATCATATTGACTGCCTCCCGACCATTCGTAGCGTAACGCTGTACGACCTCTACCGCCTCGGGACAAGGCCCAAAGCCCAGCTTGTGGACAGCATCCTCAGCAATGCGAGCAATCTCCTGCGGCTGAAGGGCACGAAAATAAATTTCCATACAACGGGAGCGGATGGCAGGTGGCAGCTCATGCGGAGAACGAGTGGTCGCACCTACCAGCCGAAAATCCGCCGGCAATCCATTTTGAAAAATATCGTGGATGTAGGCAGGAGTATGCGTGTCTTCCGAGTTGTAATACGCACTCTCCAAAAATACCTTGCGGTCCTCCAGCACTTTCAACAGCTTATTCATCTGCGTCGGGTGCAATTCACCGATTTCATCAATAAACAGCATGCCGCCATGCGCCTTTGTTACAGCGCCAGGCTTAGGCTGTGGAATACCCGCTACCCCCATAGCTCCAGCCCCTTGATAAATGGGATCATGCACCGAGCCAATTAACGGGTCTGCAATGCCACGCTCATCAAAACGGGCCGTCGTGGCGTCAATCTCCGTGAATTTCGCATCAGCCTTGAATGGAGAGGACAGATTTTTCTTCGCCTCTTCCAGCACTACGCGCGCAGCAGCCGTCTTCCCTACTCCTGGCGGGCCATAAATAATGACATGCTGTGGATTCGCACTACATAAGGCCGCTTTGAGCGCACGCAGTCCGTCCTTCTGTCCGACGATATCCTGTAACGTTGCTGGCCGAGTACGTTCCGCCAACGGCTTGGTCAGTGAGATGGAACGCAGCTTGCGCAGCTTATCCAGCTCCTTCCGGGACTCTCGGTCCACCGCACTACGGTTCGTTTTCTGGCTCCGCAGGAGATTCCAGAAATACAGACCGATGACAATCCCGAAAAACATTTGTACCAACAACAAAATCATAGTCAAGTCCATTGTATTTCCTCCGTTTCTCATCTCAGCAATTTGAAAAATGCTGCTCTATGAAAGACAGTATTTCCTTTTCCGCGATAGCTAAACGGCAGTCTTTCAAAAGATCAGAGGGAAAATACAAAAATACCGTGAAGAACAATTCTGTAGCAGAACTGTTCTTCACGGCGATGATATAATGACCATAAAGTATGATTATACTCCTGTATAAAACTGATTGGGTCTATACTTTCTCAGCTGTATGGCGTTCTTCGCGCCCGGGGATTTTGCCTGTCTCTTCATACGCTTTGACGATGACATCAATTTCTTTTTTCAATTCATCAACCATGTCAGCCTCGGGCACTTTGCGGATCATTTTACCGTAACGGAACAAAAGCCCTTCCCCGCGTGCTCCAGCAATGCCGATATCCGCTTCCTTCGCTTCACCCGGACCATTTACTGCACAGCCCAGCACCGATACTTTAATCGGCACCTTGAGTTTGGCAATATAGTCCTCTACCTCGTTGGCAATAGAGAACAGATCGATATCCAGACGTCCACAAGTTGGACAGGAAATCAATGTCGCAGCGTTGGTAATCAGTCCAAACGTTTTGAGCAGCTCCCGTGCAACCTTCACTTCTTCCACCGGATCGGCACTGAGTGAAATACGCATCGTGGAGCCGATGCCTGATGCCAGCAAGGCCCCCATCCCCGCCGCACTTTTGACCGTTCCGGTAAAGAGCGTACCTGCTTCGGTGATACCCAGATGCAGCGGATACTTGATAATTCCAGCGGCTTTCGTATAAGCGGCAATCGCCATGGGTACGTCAGACGCTTTCAGAGACACGATAATATCGTGGAAATCAAGCTCCTCCAAAATACTGATATGGTACAGCGCGCTTTCTACCATCGCTTCTGGCGTCGGATAACCGTACTTATCCAGCAAATGCTGCTCCAATGATCCGGCATTGACACCAATCCGAATCGGAATCCCTTTTTCCTTACACGCATTAACGACAGCCTCCACTTTTTCGCGTCGACCAATATTGCCTGGATTAATGCGGACCTTGTCAATTCCGTTTTCAATCGCCAGTAGAGCCAGCTTGTAATTAAAATGAATATCCGCGACGAGCGGAATATGAATCCGTTTTTTAATTTCCTTAATGGCAGCGGCTGCTTCCTCATTG
>NZ_JH601059.1:44618-51622 GCF_000245715.1 Paenibacillus sp. Aloe-11
CTACCGTAGCTTCCACATCTGCTGTTTTGGTTGTACACATACTTTGGATAATGACTTCATTGCTGCCGCCAATCGTCAGATTCCCGACTTTAACGGGACGTGTGTCTTGTCTTAAGAACATGTACTTTTCTCTCCCATTAACACCAAACCTCCACCCCTTAAAACCTCATACGGTTTAGTGAAGTGGAGATCCGGCTTCTCATGTTTTAGAGATCGCGAAGTATCAATCCTTAGGCGCTCTCTTCTTGTTTTTTATCCTTATTTGTACCACCGAGTTCCGGTGCGATTTTGTCTTTTACTACCTGCTCGTTGATGACGCAAGTCGTCACATCATCACGGGAAGGAACTTCATACATGACGTCGAGCATAATACCTTCAATGATCGCGCGAAGACCACGGGCACCCGTGTTACGCTTGATCGCCTCACGAGCAATGGCTTCCAGAGCATCTTGCTTAAACTCCAGCTGCACATTATCCAGTTCCAGCATCTTCTGGTATTGCTTGGTTAACGCATTTTTCGGCTCCGACAAGATACGAACCAATGTTTTCTCATCAAGCGGCTCCAGCGTAGAAATGACTGGCAAACGTCCTACGAATTCCGGAATCAGTCCGAATTTCAACAGATCCTCAGGCAATACCATGGAAGTATATTCGCCTGGCTTCAGATCTTTTTGTTCGCTAGTGGCATTAAAGCCAATGACCTTTTTACCGATACGGCGTTTGATCATTTGCTCCAGACCGTCAAAGGCGCCACCGCAAATAAACAGGATATTTGTGGTGTCAATTTGAATGAACTCTTGATGTGGATGCTTGCGGCCACCTTGCGGAGGTACAGAAGCAACCGTGCCTTCCAAAATTTTAAGCAGCGCCTGCTGTACACCTTCTCCCGATACGTCGCGCGTAATGGACGGGTTTTCGGATTTACGGGCTACTTTATCAATTTCGTCAATGTAGATGATGCCGCGCTCGGCTTTTTCCACATCATAATCGGCTGCTTGAATCAATTTCAGCAAAATGTTTTCAACGTCTTCACCTACATAACCGGCTTCCGTGAGGGAAGTGGCATCTGCAATAGCAAAAGGTACGTTCAAAATTTTAGCCATGGTTTGCGCAAGCAACGTTTTACCCGAACCTGTAGGTCCAAGCATCAGAATGTTGCTTTTTTGCAACTCCACATCGTCAATTTTGTTTTGTGTATTAATACGTTTGTAATGGTTATATACCGCTACAGACAACGATTTTTTCGCTTGATCCTGACCAATGACATATTGGTCCAAAATCTCACGGATTTGCATCGGTTTCGGAATGTCTTTCAGATCTACTTCTTCTTCATGACCCAATTCCTCTTCCACAATCTCCGTGCACAGCTCAATGCATTCGTCACATATATATACACCTGGTCCGGCAACAAGCTTGCGAACCTGATCTTGAGATTTGCCGCAGAAAGAACATTTCAATTGTCCTTTTTCATCATTAAATTTAAACATAGAGCCACCCCTTTACAGATTAATCGGTTTAGACAGCACCTGGTCAATGATACCATATGCTTTTGCCTCTTCTGCTTCCATGAAGAAATCCCGGTCAGTATCACGTTCGATTTTTTCGAGGGGCTGACCCGTACGCTCTACATAGATTTGATTCAGCTTGGCACGTGTTTTGATAATCCAATCCGCATGGATCAGCATATCAGAGGCTTGCCCCTGAATGCCGCCGAGCGGCTGATGGATCATAACCTCACTGTTAGTAAGCGCATATCTTTTGCCTGGTGCACCCGCTGTGAGCAACAAAGAACCCATACTTGCAGCCATGCCTACACAGATCGTTGATACGTCCGGCTTAATAAATTGCATTGTATCATATATACCCATGCCCGCAGTTACAGAACCGCCCGGCGAGTTAATATACAAATTGATATCCTTCTCCGGATCTTCCGCAGCAAGGAACAATAGCTGTGCAATGACGAGATTGGCGACATCGTCATCAATCGGGCCACTTAGGAAAATGATGCGATCCTTAAGCAACCGCGAGTAAATATCGTAAGATCGTTCTCCTCGATTCGTTTGTTCCACAACCATAGGGACGAGACTCATCACGACCAACCTCTTTTCTTAATTAAAATGAACACCTGTATTCATCCGCTTCCTTAAGTCCCATTAAAACGAAAGCGGCGAGCATGAAACGTGAACACCTTACAAAATATTTTAACATGTTCAGAGTCTCGTGTCATATTTGCATCCGCTGATCTAAAGTGCGACTGTTTACAATACGCTCTGCCGAGACCTTCTCATATTTAACCATGTTTCGTATGTATGTGCAAATGTACAGTAGTGACTTATGTAAAACACAAAAACAGCACTTACAGCCCTTTCCATAAACGACTAAAATTTAGGTTTCCTAAGGTAAAAATAAGGCACGTAACTTTCACTACGTGCCTTATCCCTATCTAATTACTACGTTGCAGCCTGTTACAGCATACCCCGTATATTTTATCGTTTGAATTACTCAGCAGCTGCAGCTGGTGCTTCAACTTCTTTGCTGTTTTCCACCAGCAAAGCAATTGTTTTGCGCAGTGAGATCTCTTCTTTCAAGTTGGCAAACGAGCCGTTACTTTCCAGAATACTGCGGATTTCTTCAACAGAACGTTTGTAAGCATCAGCCATGTTTTTCAGCTCTTCATCAATTTCCGCTTCGGAAACTTCGATGTTTTCTGCCTTAGCCACTTGCTCCAGCACGAGGTTGTTACGTACGCGCTTCTCAGCATCAGCTTTCATTTGCTCTTCCAGGTCTTCCTTGCTTTGACCGGAGAAGCCTAGGAACATTTCAAGGTTCATGCCTTGGCTGCGCAGACGGTTGTCGAAATCGCGAACCATGTTTTGCACTTCACTCTTGACCATTGCTTCAGGAATGTCGATTGTTGCGTTCTCAGCAACTTTCTCCACTACAGCACCCTCACGAGCTGCTTTAGCTTCATTTTCCTTACGCTCCAGCAATTGCTTTTTCAGGTCTTCCTTGAATTCAGCCAATGTGTCAAATTCACTTACATCTTTAGCAAATTCATCGTCCAGTTCAGGAAGAACTTTGCGTTTCAGCTCATGAACTTTCACTTTGAATACAGCTTGTTTACCAGCCAGGTCAGCAGAATGGTAGTTCTCAGGGAACGTTACTTCAACGTCCTTGGAATCGCCAGTATGCAAACCAATCACTTGATCTTCAAAGCCAGGGATGAATGTGTTAGAGCCCAGCTCCAGAGAATACTTCTCGGCTTGTCCGCCTTCGAACTGTACGCCGTCTACGGAACCGTCGAAGTCGATAATAGCTGTATCGCCGGATTGAGCAGCATCTTCATCAACGACAACCAATTCAGCATGACGTTGTTGCAGGCGCTCCAGCTCTTGAGTCAGCTCTTCGTCGCTTACTTCGATTTTGCTTACAGGCACCTCTACGCCTTTGTACTCGCCCAAAGTAACTTCAGGCTTAACTGTCACCTTCGCTTTGAATTTGAAAGATTCGCCTTTAGCAAATTGATCAATTTCAACGTCCGGGCTATCAACCGGGAAAATGTCCGTTTGCTCTACAGCTTGACCATAAGCTTCTGGCAGCAGGAAGTCGATTGCATCCTGATACAAGCTTTCAATACCATAGCGTTTTTCAAAAATAGGGCGTGGTACCTTTCCTTTACGGAATCCTGGTACACTTACTTGCTTTACCACTTTATTAAAAGCTTTGTCGAGTGCAGCGGCTACACGATCCGCGTCAACCTCAACTTCAAGAACCCCAAGGTTCTTCTCTATTTTCTCCCAAGTTGCTTTCATTTTATGCTTTCCCCTCCAACAAAATCTTCACTTAGTTTTCATTTCAATCAACGCACACAAAATAACCATTATAGTATATCTAACATTACTGTCTTTTTCAAGAGCAGCCCTTTCAATGCTTTACAGGTAAACGTTTCCGGTCATTCAAGGAGTATTCATTCCCGCAGCTACAAAGAGCCGCATTGACCGATACGCCTGCTCAAAACGGAAGCGCAGCGCATCTGTAATGCCGTAAATAGCACGTGTTTCTTCCTCATTGTTGTTTCCACCCAAACTCTCTGAAACCGTCTGGTGAAGAGCTGCCGCCCAAATATCCTGTATTCCGTCCTCTTCCACCAGCATCGATCTGTAATCATTCGTACCATATACAGCCATTACAAACTGCGACCACAGCTCCTGCGCAAAATAGAACAGCGTAGGCTCATGCACCTCGGTCTGATCAGCTACCCGTTCCAAAATACGCATAATCTGTTCAGGAAAATCACCTGGCTGAAGAGGAACAGTTTCAATATCGATCTCCGCTTTTTCATCTCCCCGTCTGATTTCTATTATCCCTTCCATTCCACGTCGTCGCATGGTCTGCAAAATTCGGAATTGGAGGAGAGGATGGATTTCCCGTTCTTTTATCCAGCGAAGCAAGGCATCGTCAATTTCCGGCAGCTCCAGATAGGACAGCTGCTCAAGTGCTAAAATCGTCTGTTCGGATAATGGTCCATCCATAGCCATCTGCAGAAGCTTATTGCCATACCCTGCATCCTGCTCTTGCTTAAAGCGTGCATGGCGGCGAGCCAATTCTACTTCACCCACCTCGTCTTCTTCCACAACGTCCGTCACTCCCCCACTGTCAACATACTGTGGAAAGGCAGCTTCCAGCCATTGTAATAGAGCATCCCATTCATCGTATTGTTTCTGCTCCTGTCCCTGACACTGCATTAAAAAACGCAGCATCGCCATCGCCTCTCCGTAACGTTCGTTTTCAAGCATCACAGTAAGTTGAATTTGATAATAGTCCAGTGTCTTTGGAAACAATACAATATTGTTTTCTTTTGTCGTCACCTTGGAGTCCTTTATTAAAGGCACCCCCTCTCCTCCGCAAGCTAAAGTATTTGTAGATTATATGAGAAACAGCAGCTTAAGTCCAACCACTCGTCTTCAGCATATTCACCTGTATTCTAACATACCCTTTTATAAGGCAAAAAAAACCACGCCTAGTCTGAATTTATGCTGCACAAAGTCTGAACAACCAAATAATATGGGAAACAAGACTTGAATCTTTTGCATCCATGTGATATATTAATATTCGCTTGAATTTTATGTCCCAGTAGCTCAGCTGGATAGAGCAACGGCCTTCTAAGCCGTCGGTCGGGGGTTCGAATCCCTCCTGGGACGTATAAACAAAACTTCCTAATTAGGAAGTTTTTTTCGTTTCAACGGGATGAGAACCCCGTCGGGGGGCGTCGGAGCTTTAGCTTCGTTAGCATTTTTAATGTAGAAAGGCTGCTTCCACTATGCCGTATGTCGGTTTAGCGCTTGTTGGAAGCAGCTTTTTTTGTGTACAGATCATGGCTTGCTAGTAACTGCCCTTTTAAAAAAACACAGAGATTGCTATCATCTATCTTGTTCCCCATATCGTTATTTCATTATATGTGCTTATCCCAACCGAGGATATATTCAACCACACCGCTTGACCGCGATGAGTAATAAGGAGATCGACAATGAAATTAATATCTTGGAATGTTAATGGCTTAAGAGCCTGTGTGACCAAAGGATTTTATACTTATCTTAAAGAAACAAATCCCGATATTTTTTGCGTACAGGAAACCAAGCTTCAAGAGGGACAAATTCTCATGGAGAACATGGAGGAATACACACAGTACTGGAATTATGCCGAGAAAAAAGGATATTCCGGTACGGCTATCTTCACTAAATTCAAGCCGCTTTCTGTGCATTATGGCCTTGAAGAAAATGGGGAGCCTGAAGGCAGGACCATTACTCTGGAATTCGAGAGGTTTTATCTGGTTAATGTGTATACTCCGAATACCAAACGGGATTTGTCCCGACTGCCGTACAGACTGGAATGGGAGGACCGTTTCCGCAACTATCTGCAACAGCTGGATGCATCGAAGCCTGTCATTGTTTGTGGTGATCTCAACGTGGCTCATCAGGAGATTGATTTGAAAAATGCAAAAGCCAACTATGGCAATGCCGGATTTACGCCTGAGGAACGGGAGCGAATGTCGCAGTTGCTAGGCGCCGGGTTTATAGACACCTTCAGACACTTTTATCCTGACCGGACGGATGTGTATTCCTGGTGGTCCTACATGCCGAAGGTGAGAGAACGGAACATCGGCTGGCGGATCGACTACTTCCTCGTCTCGGACAGACTTCGCCCGCTATTAATAGATGCAAGCATAGATTGCCATATTACGGGTAGCGACCACTGCCCTGTTATACTCGATATGCAGGATATTTCAGCATAACCCGCCTTACACAAGTATTCCGCAATCTTAAAAGCCGTCATGTTCTGTGATTGTAGCATGACGGCTTAAATTATATCCCCTTTTTCTGTCTAAAACCCGTTATTTTCCATCACTTGCTTGAACCACAGCGCACTTTGTTTGGGTGTTCGTTTCTGCGTTTCGTAATTGACATGTATAATACCGAAACGTTTGCTGTAGCCCCAGGCCCATTCAAAGTTATCAAGGAATGACCAGACAAAATAACCCTTGAGCTGGCCTCCCTCTTCGATAAAGCGGTGGCATGCCTTTAAATGCTCCTCAATATAGTGCTGACGCCCGGTGTCCTCAATTTTCCCGTTCATCAGCTCATCCTTCATCGCTGCTCCGTTTTCCGTAATTAAAATGGGTATGCCCTTGGTAAAATCCTTCTCAATCCGGGTCAGCAGCTTATAAAAGGATTCGGGATGAATCTCCCATCCCATATCCGTTACCGGCTCCTCGATGCGAACCTGCTCCACCTGCAGCAACGAAGTGTCTGTAGTCGCTCGAATGACGCTGCGGGCATAATAGTTGATGCCCAAAAAATCCCCCGGCTGCTGAATCAGCTCCATATCACCGGGCTCTACAAAATCCAATCCATTCAGATCCGCCCCGTACCATTCCACCATATCCTCAGGATATTTCCCGTTAAACAACGGCTCGGCAAACCAGCGATTAATAAAGCCATCCCGCC
>NZ_JH601059.1:51632-52017 GCF_000245715.1 Paenibacillus sp. Aloe-11
CAGCGGCTACATCCTCGGGTCGTTCAGAAGCGGCATCCACATGCTCCATATTCAGTGTAATACCTATCTTGCCCGTCAGCCCTTTTTCCTTGTGTAATTTGATGGCTATCCCATGACACAGCAGAGTATGGTGGGCGGCAGTAAAGGCTTCCTTCCAGTTCCGATGGCCGGGGGCATGCTCTCCTGTACCATAGCCCAAAATAGAGGCACAATAGGGCTCATTTATCGTATTCCACCAGCTTATACGCTGTCCAAATCGATCCATGATTACAGAGGCATACGTCATAAAATGCTGGACAATCTCGCGCTGCGTCCAACCGCCCTTGTCCTCGATCCACTGCGGGAGATCCCAGTGATATAGCGTCAGCATCGGAATGAGTCCGGA
>NZ_JH601059.1:52048-100861 GCF_000245715.1 Paenibacillus sp. Aloe-11
AGAGCAACCCCTGTTCGTTAACCACGCCGGGTGCGGGAATAATGCGCGGCCAGGCCACGGAAAAACGGTAATGTAAAAAGCCAAGCTGCTTCATTAATTGCACGTCTTCCTTAAAGCGATGAAAATGGTCACAAGCCATATCTCCGCTGTCACCGTCTATCACCTTCCCCGGCACTTGACAGAACGTATCCCAAATGGAAGGCGTTCTTCCGCCCTCAGCAGCACCACCTTCAATTTGATAAGAAGAGGTTGAGGTTCCCCACATAAACGCGGCTGGAAATAAAAAGGTATTCTCACTCATATTCGGTATCATCCTTTCAGGAATCAAGACTTCACAGCTCCGGCCATTGCACCGCCGACAATAAAGCGCTGGAGGAAAATATACAAAATAACCAGCGGTAGTGTAACAATCAGAATACCGCAAGCCAGTAGCGGCCAGTTGTTCATGTATTGTCCGTAGAAGGAGAACAACCCCTTGGTCACCGGCTGATACGCAGGATCAGACAAATAAATGGTAGGACCTATAATGTCGTTCCACGCCCCGATTGCTGTCAAAATAATGCCTGTCGCCAGCACCGGCTTCATCAGTGGTACAAGAATCGTAAACAAATAGCGGGAATACCCGCACCCGTCCATTGCAGCCGCTTCATCCAGCTCTCGGGACACAGACTTGATATATCCTACAAACATCAGGAAGGCAATGCCGGTCCCCGTTGTTTTCAGCAAAATAAAACCAAGCTGCGTATTGTACAGTCCCAGACTATTAATGAGGGCAAATTGCGGAATCAACGGGTTCGGGAGATACATGGATATCAGGAAAAACACATAAAAGAAGGCGCTGAACTTGACGTATCCCCGCGCCAGTGGAAAAGCCGCAAACACGGATATTACCAACGTTAATAGCGTAGATGCTCCTGTATACAAAATGCTGTTCCACATGTACTGAGAGAAGTTCCCTTTTTCCCAGGCATCCATGAAATTCTCCAAGCGCAGACCCTGGGCTATAGCCACAGGATCAATCAAATACTCACTCTGAGTCTTCATCGATACATTAAAGAGGTAGAAAAGCGGAAATAAATATAGGGAAAGCATGAGCAGTACGATAATGTAGCTCAATAGTTTTGTTCCTTTGGAGCTGCTCATTACATTTCTACCTCCCTTCTGCGCAAGTAATACAGGGCAATCATGGATACCGTAAACACGAACAGGAACTGGATCATAGCTACTGCAGAAGCAAGGCCATAATCTGCCGTACCGGAGCCGAAGGCTGTTGCATACACATCAAATGCAAGTGTCGTCGTGTTGAATTTACCGCCTGTCAGCACATAAATAATGTCAAAGGTTTGCAAGGCTCCGATAATGGACAGCAGCATATTGACGGTGAAGGACGGCGCAATCATCGGAAAGGTAATATTTTCGAACGCTTTCCACCCGGAAGCACCGTCCATATACCCTGCTTCATATAAATCATTGGGAATGGATTGCAGTCCGGCTAAGAAAATAGTCATTGAGTAACCCATGTACATCCAAATTTGCACGAAAATAATCAGTTCAAAGGCAATATCATAATCCCCGAAAAAGTTGGAGCTGGTTCCAAAAAAGTTCATCATGGCTTGCGCAGGACCGCCAAGCGGATTGGCAATCAGCTGCCAGATCAGACCGGATACCGTTACCCCAAGCACAACAGGCAGGAAAAACACAGCGCGGTAAAACACATCACCTTTGAGCTTTTTATTAATAAGGACGGCCATGAACAGCCCTACTGCATTTTGAATCACAACCACTGCTACGGCAAAATATAAGGAACGACCAATAGAAGCGATACGATCTCCTGAATCAGAGGAGGTAAAGAAGGTCGTATAATTCTCGAATCCGACAAAATTCCATGATTGTCCCGGAACACCTGATGCATCTGTAAAGGAAAACAGTACGGTCACCATGGAGGGACCAAAGCCAAGAAGCAAATAGAGCAGCACCGGAATACTCAGCAAGAGATACGGCATTAACCGGGCCGTGCCCTTTCCGAAGGGATACATGGGCCTCACACCTTTTTACATTATTATGGGAGCTTTACCGTTGCCAATCTGCGCTCATGCAAAGCCTATTGATTTATTTAGGGGCTGCCGCATCCCAATCTGCCTGAGATTTTTGGGCAAGCTCCAATGGTGTCTTGAGCGGACCCGCAGGTGCCAGAAATTCCGCATGTACGCTGGCATCCTTGATGTACTGTCCAACATTTTTACGATTGATAAACAGCTGATCCCAGGAGAGCTTGAAGTTTTCCAAGGAAGGCTGGATTTCATTAACAAATTCACTGCTTATCTTCACGTCAGGCTGTGTTGGCAAAAATCCGGCGGCGTTCACAAAATCCGTGTAGTTCTGCTTCTCGGAAAGCATTTCAAGCCATTTGATCGCATATTCCTTGTTGGGCGACTTTTCCACTACCATCCATGTCATATCATACTTGCCTGCAAGGTTTTTATTTTTGGCAGGATCATTGCTGCCCGGAATCGGAAAATAACCAAATTTCATCGCTGGATTGGCTGTCTGGATCGTAGTTGCATCCCACGTGCCATCCGCAATCATAGCTACACGCCCTGTAGCAAACAAACTTGGCAAGGTTCCATAGTCAATCCCCATAAATCCACCAATGGCATTGTTCATCAATATTTGTGTTTTTTCCAGCACCTCAAGCTGGACGGGGTCTGTCAGCTTCGTCTTTCCTGTCCACAGCCCTTTGATATATTCCAACTGATCATCATGAATAGAGGCCTGAAGCCCTTGGACAGCAAGATTAATAGGCCATACATCCTTACCGCCAAAACCAATCGGTTCTACGCCGTTATCCTTGAGCACCTTCATCACATGTACCAGCTCATCCCAAGTTGTGGGCACAGCAAGATTATATTTTTCAAAAATCTCTTTGTTGTAGAACAAACCTGTCAGGGCCACCTTACCCATATTCACACCATATACCTTATCCTTATAGGTCATGGCATTTTTGACATCTGTAGGATTATAGTTTTTTATAAAAGCCTGATCTGACAGATCGGCTATTAGTCCTCCATCAATCCATTGCTTCCACATTGGATCAGCTGCTCCCTTGGACCATTCCTGCGGTGCGCCTACGAAGCTGAATTTCAGAGGAATTATGTCAGCATCACCGGATGAACCAGCATTCATACGTGTTTGCATCAGTTGATCATACGTTGAGTCAGCAGGTACCGTCGTATACTCCACCTGAACATCCGGGTACTTCTCTTCAAACCTTTTATTAAATTCCTTTATATAGTTATTAATATTCTCCTGCTGCCAATGAATAATCTTTAATGTGACCTTTTTATTCCCGTCCTGTGCAGCTTCGCTACCTTTACCACAAGCGGCCAACACAACAATTAAAGCGGTTACAAGAAGTAATGAAAAACTTTTTTTTAACATTGCAGAATCCCCCCATATAATCTTAAAATAAATGCATTCATACATTACGAAAGCAGTTTCGTATCCTACATTTACCATTATGTAACGAATGATCTGTATTTGTAAATAGAGATTTGCAAAATATCAAAAAAAACATAAACCATCTCCAAAATAAACTTACATTCCCATGATGTGCTAAACTATTCTCCTAAGAGCGCGGTTGACTCTCCTCTATGAGGTAGCATAGAATACGAGTAACCATTAAATTTAGATTGCAAAAACAAATCAACTAAACTAGTTTAGCTTCGGAGGATTTCATGAATATAAAAACAATAGCCAGTATGGCAGGCGTTTCGGTGGCAACGGTTTCGAAAATCATCAACAATTACACGGATATCAGTGAGGAAACCCGGCAGCGGGTACTTAAAATAATGGAGGAAACAGGCTATAGACCCTCCTCCTCGGCCAAAACGCTTGCTACCAAAAAATCCAATCTGGTAGGCGTTATATTCGCTGGCAAGCTAAATGTTGATTTTAGCCATCCTTTTTTTGTAGATATCATTAATGTCTTCAAAAAACAGATTGGCTTGCTCGGTTACGATCTGCTGTTTTTTTCAAATGAAAAATTTCTGGATAATGGAGAAGACTATTTGGCTCGTTCGAAATATTTTTCAGTGGACGGGTGCATTATTATTGCTGGAGATGAGGTGGAAAAGAGCGTTTTTGACCTCGATGCCAGCCCCATCCCCTGCATCGGCGTTGATATTGAACTAACCGGAGCCAGTTCCTGCTATATTATGTCCGACAATCAGAAAATTTCCATGAAGGTTGTTGAGCATTTTTACATGAATGGCTACCGCGATATGGGTTTTATAGGCATTGAACGCCCATCCTTGGTCATTAAAGAGAGAGAAGAAGCCTTCGTCACTTCACTAAAACGGTTTAGTCTTGATGTCAAACCCGAATGGATTGTGTATGCTAAAGACTACGCAGCGGAAGATGGATACCAGATCGCAAAGGCGTGGATACAGCAAGGAGAATTGCCAAAGGCTATTTTTGCGGCTACCGACCTGCTTGCCTTTGGTGCCATCCGTGCTTTTAAGGAAAGTGGCTTGAGAGTACCCGAGGATATAGCTGTAGTGGGATGTGATGATATAGAAGCCTGTCGTTACACCGATCCTCCACTGACCACTGTAAAACAGGACAAACAAAAAATAGGCCGACTAGCCGCTATGGTGCTGTTCGACCTGATGAACAAACAGATGGAAACGAAATGTATTAAAGTAGAACCAGAGCTAGTCATTCGCAGCTCCTGCGGAGCCCGGCAAAATTGGAATCCTGCGCTGGTCAAGGGCTAGTATACCTCAGAGCTACATGACTGTGCCGCGCAAAATGGACACTTTTTCTCAAAGTGCCCATTTTGCGCGGCATTTGTATTTTAATCTGAGAAGCTATTTGTAGGCCATCGCTGCGTTCACGGCCTTTTTCCAGCCTTCATACAAGCTGGCTCGCGTTGTCTCATCCATCGTAGGGACAAAAGTACGTTCCGCCCTCACACGCTTGCGAAGCTCATCCATGCTGTTCCAGTATCCAATCGCCAAACCTGCCAGACATGCGGCACCCAGTGCCGTCGTCTCATGAATAACAGGCCGCTCCACCGTAGCATCCAGAATATCACTCTGGAATTGCATCAGAAAATTGTTCAGTACAGCTCCTCCATCCACCCGCAGCATTTTCACAGCAATGCCGGAATCGATCTCCATCGCCGTAAGCACATCCTTCGTCTGATAAGCGAGTGACTCCAATGTGGCACGGATAAAATGCTCTTTTGTAGTTCCCCGTGTCAGTCCGAACATCGCTCCACGCACCTCACTATCCCAGTAGGGACTGCCCAGTCCGACAAAAGCAGGTACAAGATACACCCCTTCTGTAGAGGATACACGGGCCGCATAGGGCTCACTATCCTTCGCTTCCCGGAACATACGCAGACCGTCGCGCAGCCACTGGATCGCAGAACCTGCTACAAACACGCTTCCCTCCAGCGCATATTGCACTTTACCTTCCTCCAGCCCCCATGCGATGGTCGTAATGAGACCATGCTTGGATTCCACAGGCTGATCCCCCGTATTCATCAGCATGAAGCAACCTGTGCCGTAAGTATTTTTGATCATCCCTTTTTCATAACAAGCCTGACCGAACAAAGCTGCCTGCTGGTCACCCGCTGCACCGGCAATCGGTATATTCTGACCAAAGAAATGATAATCCACCGTGTGCGCATAGACCTCAGAGGAAGGTCTTACCTCAGGCAGCATGATTTTGGGCACACCGAGAATGTCGAGCAGCTCTTCATCCCACTTGAGCTCATAAATGTTATACATCAGCGTCCGGGCTGCATTGGAGTAGTCCGTCACATGCGCGGTTCCACCAGAAAGCTTCCAGATCAGCCACGAATCAATCGTGCCGAATAACAAGTCACCCCGCTCTGCCTTTTCCCTCGCACCCTCCACATGGTCCAGTATCCACTTCACTTTGGTGCCGGAAAAATACGGATCGATCAGCAGCCCTGTTTTACTGTGAAACAGCTCCTCATGCCCTTGCCGCTTCAATTCCTCGCAGATGTCCGAGGTTTGGCGCGACTGCCATACGAGCACATTGTACACAGGCAATCCCGTATTTTTGTCCCAAACAGCTACCGATTCCCGCTGGTTAGTGATACCGATGGCGGCAACCTGGTTTGCCTTTACCCCGGATTCGGAAAGACAGGATGCGATGACTCCCAGAATGGAGCTCCAGATTTCATTTGCATTCTGCTCCACCCAGCCGGGGTGGGGAAAATATTGCGGAAATTCCCGTTGAGCGGAATACACCACATCTCCTTCTTTATTGAACAAAATCGCTCTTGAGCTTGTCGTTCCTTGATCCAGTGACAAAATATATTTTTCCATCGTTCATCTCTCCCCTGTAAATCAATCCATTTTATACGGTTAGTTTGTTGGTGATAGAGCTTTTATAAGTACGACTGAAACGGAAGGTAACCAGTAGTACAATCACAATGATGCCTAGCATAATCCAAAAAGCCGGACTTGCATATCCTTTAAATACAGCCTGGTAGAACAGCCCTCCGAAAGAGCCGCCCAGCAGCGGTCCTACAATGGGCACCCACGCATATTTCCAGTCAGATGCCCCCTTGCCGGGAATCGGTAGTAAATAATGTACAAGACGCGGGCCAAAATCCCTCGCCGGATTAATGGCATAGCCCGTCGTCCCGCCAAGGGATAAACCGATACTCACTACCAGAAAACCCACAATCAACGGATGCAGGCCCTCTGTAAATGAATTTGCGCCAAGCGACTGTAAAGCAAGAACAAAGATGAAAGTACCTATCATTTCACTAAGTACGTTGGCGAATGGATGATCCATAGCCGGTCCTGTGGCAAATACACCAAGTTTGGTGGCTGTGTCCTCCGTCTCTTTCCAATGGGGCCAATAATGCAAAACCACAATCACAGCACCTGCCATGGCACCAAGAACCTGAGCCATAATATAGCCGGGAACGTCTTGCCATGGAAAGACACCCTGAAATGCCAACGCCAGCGTCACCGCCGGATTCAAATGCGCTCCGCTGATTTGACCTACGGCATACACTGCAATAGCAACCGCAAGCCCCCATCCCATTCCGATGACAATCCAGCCGGAAGCGTGGGCAAATGATTTTTTCAGGGATACCCCTGCGCACACTCCGCTACCCAGGACAATCAGAATCATCGTCCCTATAAACTCGGCTGTGTATGGCGACATACAACCTACCTCCCAATAGATCACCCGATTTTTAATCGCTTTCATTGCGTGTCAAAAAAAGAAAAGCCATCACAAACCGCTCCCGTGTTTAGCATGGGATGTCTGCGTGGCTCTCCTGTCTCCGTCACGATTATTAACTTAAATTTGATATTATATAAGCATGTAAGCGATGTCAACTACAAATTTACATTGTTCTATGTATCCAAATAATCGTTGACCATGTCAGATTCCTCGCTTTATGATGTAAAAAAATGGGCAGCTTGGCGGCTCTTTTGAGTTGTTGGTAAATATTTCAGAGAGAACATGTTACTCACAAACTGAACGATGAAGGGAAGAAGGTTATGCTGAAATTACTGCAAAAAATCGGAAAGTCTTTAATGCTTCCGGTAGCCACGCTACCCGCGGCAGGAATATTGCAAGGGCTGGCTCTGATCAACTATGAGACGGATATTCCGCTTGGCTCTGCGGTAGGCGGCTTTTTGAATCATTATGTCACTCCTTTTTTGAACGAAGGCGCGGGCGCCATCTTCGGCAACCTGGCATTAATCTTTGCCATCGGTGTTGCTATCGGCTTGGCAGGCGATGCGGTTGCCGCACTATCTGCAGTCATCGCCTATATGGTACTGACCCGAATTTTAGCGGCAGTACCGGGCATTTTCGCATATATCCCCGATGATGTTAAGCTGGATATGGGGGTGCTGGGTGGTATTTTTATCGGTGGATGGTCCGCTTATCTGTTCAAAAGATATCATAACATCCAGCTTCCGGATTGGCTCGGCTTCTTCTCCGGCAAACGTTTCGTCCCCATGATTACCGCCTTCACCACCATGATTTTAGCCGTTCTGCTCGGTATGATCTGGAGCCCGGTACAAGATGCGATTGCAACCTTCGGCAACTGGATCGTCGGCTTCGGCGGCATAGGATCGATGGTGTTCATGATTGCCAATCGGCTGCTGATTCCGCTCGGTCTGCACCATGTACTAAACTCTATCGCGTGGTTTCAGATTGGCGACTATACGAATGCGGCTGGCGAGGTTGTTCATGGTGACCTGACCCGTTTCTTTGCAGGCGATAAATCGTCGGGTCTATTCATGTCCGGCTTCTTCCCCATTATGATGTTCGCTCTCCCGGCAGCCGCCCTTGCATTCATCCATACAGCCAAACCTGAAAAACGCAAAGCGGTCGCTTCTATTTTCATCGGATCTGCGCTCGCATCGTTTTTGACTGGAATTACCGAGCCACTCGAATTTTCCTTTATGTTCATTGCACCGCTGCTTTATGGCGTCCATGCGCTGCTTACAGGTCTGAGTGGCCTGATCATGTACCTGCTGGATGTCAAACTCGGCTTTTCTTTTTCAGCAGGACTCATCGACTACTTAATCAACATGAAGCTGTCCACCCACCCGCTGCGAATGATTGCAGTCGGTCTGGCTTTTGCCATCGTATATTATTTCCTGTTCCGGTTTATCATTGTCAAATTCAATCTCAAAACTCCCGGGCGTGAAGACGATGTAGAAGACAGCCTCCTTTTGGATACGGACCAAGCCATACCCATTGAAAAGCCCGAAGCCCCATTCGACAGCCAAACGAGCTATGCAGAAAAAATACTGGCCCAGCTTGGCGGTTCGGACAATATCCAAAGCATTGATGCATGTATTACACGGCTGCGGCTGGTTGTCAAAAACGACCATGCTATAAACGACCATGCCCTCAAAAAGCTTGGGGCTTCGGGAATCATCAGACTTGGCAACGGTGCAGTACAGGTCATTTTCGGTACCCGGTCCGAAACGCTGAAAGATGAAATACAGCGGTTGATGTAAGTAAGTTCAGATTCACAAAAAGGGTATCTCTACAATCATCGAGATACCCTTTTGGATTGCCGTCAATCTGCTAATAACTGAAATACAACTAAATTATGATGTCATATACACGATGTTACATGTATTGTTTATTTTTTAGCACTTATCTTAGTGATTGTTGCTGTGTGCTCCTTTTTGTCTCAGAAATACCCCCTCAGCCCACACCTTTAGCTGCGCAAAGGCATAGACGACGCCGAAGGAGCAGGCTACAGTCGTCAGATAAACCAACAGAAGCCCCACGAAGAAAGGAAGCTGGCCTATCAAGTCACCAAACAAACGCAGCACGATGACCAGAATGAACACATTCGCTGTAAAGGCCCGGTACGCGTAAGTAGATAACCATTTGTAATAGGGAAGTGAACGGGAATTCAAGCTGATCAGATGCCTTGCCAGCATGTAAATCAGGAATATCACGACCAGACTGTACAAGGTCATGGACGGCTTCAGATAAATCAGATTTCCGAAGGACATATCCTCAAATCCAAAACCGAAAAATTCGTGATTTGTCCAAATGAGAATAAGAAGCATTGCCGGAATGAGTATGAACTGAATCCGGCGCAGCACTCCGTCGAACTGTTTCTTATATACCCAAGCGATTCCACCTAGTAAAGCATAAATAAAATAACTAACGAAAAAGCGGTCAAGGTAACGCAGACTAATCGAATATGCTCCTCGGAATACAAAGGTATCGTACATCCATAGCCACGCTCCGAAGATCACGAAGCTCACAATAAGCAGCGGAATGACCCGCTTAGGCTTAGCCAGGTATTTGTAGCAGATGAAAATAAGGACTGGCATCAGCAATTGAAATTGCAACATCATCACCGTGTACCAAAACTGTGATGATGCATTACCGAGCACAAATGACTCGATGAGCGTCCAGAATGATGTAACGTGCTGATTAACCTGAATTTCCGGGAAGAAAATTAAGCCAGCCGCTGCCCACAGTAAATAAGGAATCACGAGCTCACCGAATTTTTCCTTGTAAAAGTGGGATACCTTCGTATGCTGATTACTTTTCACCATCCCATATACAATGGCAAAGATAAAGACTGGCGCAGTATACTTTACTATATTGAAAATGACACCTAATAAGGCCAGGTTATCGTTAGTGTGTGCATACTTCAGAAACATCCCCAGAACGCTTTGCAAGATCGCTCCGCTGACGGCAAACACCTTTAAGATGTCGCTTTCATTAATATTAACTTTTTGGGCTGTAGTGTTTTCCATAATACGCACTTCCCCTTTGAGAGCTTATGTTTGCATACATCAAATGGTCGTGCATTCCTCCCTTTTGCCGTTGATTATAGCTCCTTATTGCCAAGGATTACGAACGAGCTTGGGACCCGAAGAAGTTCGCAGCACCACAGTACTGGCCCGTCTCTCAAGAATTTCGCGCAGAACGTAGGCACCGTCTCTTGTCTCCAATTGAATGTCAATTCGAACACCCAGATGCTCCAACTTGTGCACAATTCTTTCAGCTGCTGCATAATCAATAACCTCGGAACCATCTATAACAAGGTCAAGATCACTCGTTTCCTTCACAGTTGGGTATTGCGTTACTATTTCGAATCCTGCACTTCCCACTGGTCCCCAGCGCCAATCCAGCATGATTTCTACTAATAAATCCAGCACCTGCAGGACAGGCTGTTGCCGTCTTGTTGCAGATAAACAGTTCCACATCTGGCGCTCCGCTATCGCATAAGGAGACACGAGCTGGCACACGCCCTCCGGGTCAAGCAAGGCAGATTCCCGTTGATTTCGCTCTGTTCCACGTATTCCGACAGGAATATGACTATTTGCTAATAGTCCAGCCCTGCGAACGACTACAAAGGGGGCCCGCCTCAGCGAGGCGGTTACCCACTCCTTGTCTTCGTAGAAGGAGAGATATTTCAAATTGGACACTTCGATCAGATCATGTGGCCGAATTACCATTGCTCCGAAAGCGCTTGTCGCACGTTATTAGTTGCCGTACGCCCACCTGCCAGAGCTTCCTTGGTCTGCAAGCGGAAGCTAAGGTCACGAGGCGCTCCTTTCGTACTCTCAATAGCCTCGGAAATGGTCCGTTCCACAATGGCTACATCACTGTTCTGTGGATCGTCCGCCTGGATTCCGCTCAGCAGCGAATATAGTGCTCCCAGAGTACTGTAGCTGCGCACATCGTAGGCCATGGCTGGAACTTTCTTGGTAGCTTCATCAAGCTCGGCAATCGTCCGCTTGGTGATTCGGGCAGCAGAAGCCTTGGACATGGCCTGAATATTAACCTTGCTGTCATCCAGTGCGATCAAACGATTCGATTGCAGCCCATGCGCGAGGAAGCCTCCGGAAATCGCGTTGCCGACGATCACACCAATGACCGGATGACCCTCTAATCTAGCGGTTGCATAAGCATCTGCACTTGCAGCGAGGGCAAGGCTGATGCCGACCATTTCTTCCTTATAGCCGTAGGCTTGACTCGGTACATCAATGATGGCAATGATCGGACGTTTGGTTTCTTTTTTCTCATCCTGACGGATTGCGTCCTTGATGACTTGAGCCACCGTCCAGCCTTCAAGCATACCGACCTCGCCGTTTCTGACACGCGGGAATCGGTTGGAGGCATCCGGAACAATGGCGACATATCTGCACAATTGTCCGTTCTTTTCCACATCGGCCGCAAGTACGGAAGGAACATCGCTGACTGGGTGAGTAATGCCCGTCAAGCGGGAGAACCAGCGATAGCCTCTACTGTCCGAAATATCGGCCGCGCCCTCTTTTGCCAGCGGGACAGGCTGCTGCACAGGCTGTATCTGCTTGTAAAATTCGCGATAGCGCTCAGGTGTCCAAGGTTCTGTAGGATCAAGATTGCTTAACAGGGTCAGATAGAAATCGATTTGCTCTGTTTTAGCAGGCTTTGCCGGTGCCTTGAGCGCAGTATCAATCGCTTCGATAACTGCATCCGTCGTATCTTCCACCACTTCGTCAATCAATCCGGTTTGGAAGCGCTGGTTGACTCCGATTGTGTTCCAAATCAAGGCTTTGTCGCTTGAATCGAACTCCATAACCCCTGCTTCCTGCTCAATGACCTCCGGCCCGTTCAGACCGAGGCGCGCTTTCTTCGTAGCAATCAGAGTGGTAAACAATTCTGCAGTAATGGACATTCCCCCAAATGCCCCTACGCGGCCCGGAACCAGCCCGATAACTGGAACGTATTTACGCAGGCCGACGATCTGGGTCGCAATCTCCGAAATCGACAACAACCCATAGTTCGCTTCCTGTAGACGAACGCCCCCTGTATCGAAGATCATGATGGGATATAGTTTGTTCCCTCTCTCATTCTCTTTCAGTACCAGTTCGAGCGCTCCGGAAATTTTGGCACCGCTGACTTCTCCAATGCCCCCTCCTTGAAAAGCGCCTTCCATCGAAATGATCAAGACTTTCTGCTTTCGTATTTCGCCAAGAGTTAGAATGATTCCATCATCACTCTGAGGAACAATGCCTTGCGGCTCAAGGTGCGGGGATTGGATTTGGTCCAACGGCCCAAGCAACTCCCGGAAAGTCCCCTCGTCCAATAACGCTCTGGCTCTCTCGCGTCCATTCAGCTCTACAAAACTATTCTGCATAGTCAAGCACCTCCAGCACTTGCGTAAATCTAAGCATGACTACCCCCGGAGTGGCTCCGAAGTCATGAACCGTAATATTGGCAGTAATCGGATAACGGTTAAAAAAACGGGTCAGCACATTCTCCCATACTTGTCCAAATCCATCACTGCCTGTTAAAATGCTAACGCTGGTGGTCTGGCCTTCCACAGGCTCTACAATAATCTCCAAATCCCCCGAACCGACAACACCGATATGTGCCGGCTTACGGATGGGCTTTGTTGTTTGATATTGAAACTGTAATTTTTCCATCCTTCAGGAACACCTCCAAGTAAAAGTATCAATCTATGAGAAACAATGTGGCAGCTAGCAGATCGGCACTGCCTCCAGGTGAGAGTTGTCTAACATTGCAATACTCAGACAATCGGTAAAACAGCTTTCTGCCCGACTGGGTTCTAAATCCGTCTGCTGCAAGGAACGCTGCGGACATTCTCTGAATTGCCATCAGATCCGACAACTGACCGCGGTGTAGGATACAGGTATCATCCACACTAGCCATCAAGGCCAATAAAGCTTCTATGCGTGCTTCAACCTCTGTCTTCTCACAAGCCCTGGCACGCAGCAAAGCAGGCAAAGCTTTGTCCCGGATGTGCGGAAAGCCTAGCTTCGCTTCTTCCTCTGCCCCCACGATCGCGTATTTCTTCTTAACCGATTCTCCATTCGTCCGCTGCATCGGGCGGTACCGATCATGGAACGATGCGATTGTTCCTGCAATGCTCATAATCTGATGTGGGTCCCGTTCCATTGGAAAGGCTGCCCGTGCACTGGTTAAAAGACCAAGGGCCCAAATGGCACCCTTATGTGTATTGACACCGTTCGTTGCACGGAGCATCACCTTTTCGCCCTCCCGCCCGATTAGAGCTATCTGCTCGCGCAAAGACTGGTTCACCGGGTGAAGGTATGACACAATGGCTATTTCCCGAAACGTATCCTCCAATGCTCTCGCGGATGCAAGCATCAGATCGATGGACATATCTGTATGAGAGCCATTGTCTCTGGCATCGACAAGTCCAGGCTTGGGCGTAAGCAGAGCCTCTTCCGTCAATGCCTTTACAGCTTTAGCAGCCAGAGAAGTCGCGAAAGCCGAATGTTTCGTCGTGAGCATGGCTTTAAGACCAGCTCCGGAATTTAGCCGGTGGATCATACAATCCGTCTGACCAATCTACGAGATCGTTGACCGTTTGCGCTGCCAGCAGCGAGCGTTTGGCTTGTCTGCGCATGATTCCAAGATCCTCCGGATAGGCCACGATCCCTCTGTCACGCAGCAGGCTTACATCGCTCTCATTACTTTCCATCCCTAAAGGCGTTACGCCCGCAATTGCCGCGAGTGCTTTCTTTCTCTCCTCTATGCTGTCCGTCTTGTAGAGGTATGCGATGCCTTCCTCGGTGAGGACGTGGGTAACATCATCCCCGTAAATCATAACCGGCGTAATGGCAAGGCCGGATTCATCCTTCACCTTGATGGCATCCAGCGAATCCACAAATACCGGCTTTTTGTTGGCACCGTATGTTTCAACCATCTGCACGACTAATTTCCGGCCTTTGGAGAGCTCCGTCGGACGCTCGATCATGTCAAGCCAGGCAGGAGTCGCATGTCGCCGTCCCCGAGGATCATGTCCCATATTCGGCGCTCCTCCAAAACCGGACAGTCTGCCGGAAGTAACGGTAGACGAATTGCCCGCGCAGTCCATTTGTAACGTTGATCCGATAAACATATCTACAGCGAATTGGCCTGCAACCTGACACATCGCGCGGTTGGAGCGCATAGACCCGTCCTTGCCGACAAAGAACACATCTGAACGAGCCGCAATGTATTTCTCCATACCGACCTCGCCTCCAAAGCTGTGAATGCTTTCGACCCAGCCGGATTCAATCGCCGGAATCAAAGTCGGATGCGGATTCAGGGCCCAGTGCTTGGCAATCTTCCCTTTCAGGCCGAGCTGCTCGCCATAGGTCGGCAGCAGAAGCTCAATCGCCGCAGTATTAAAGCCGATGCCGTGATTAAGCGACTGCACCTGATGTTTTCCATAAATGCCCTTGATCGCCATCATGCCCATCAGGATTTGCAGTTCAGTAATATTCTGCGGATCACGGGTAAACAGTGCTTCCAGTGCGTACGGTTTGTTGGCTTGTACAATGACGTCGACCCAGGAGGCTGGAATATCGACTCTCGGCAGCTCATCCACGATTTCATTGACCTGCACGATCACGATCCCATCCTTGAAAGCGGCCGCTTCCACGATCGTCGGAGTTTCTTCCGTATTGTTTCCGGTATACAGATTGCCCTCGCGATCTGATTTGTCTGCCGCTACCAACACCACATCTGGAATAAGGTCAATGAAGAGACGTCCGAACAATTCCAAATACGTATGGATGTCACCGAGCTTAAGCGTCCCGTCATCAATCATTTGCGCAACACGCAGGCTTTGGGAGCCACTGTAGGAGAAGTCCAGCTTCCCGGCGATGCCTTTCTCGAAAATATCCAAATGTTCGGGTCTTGAAATACTGGACATAATCATATGCAGATCATGCACCTTGCCAGGATCGACTTCCAGCAGCTTTTGGGAAAGGAAGGACGCTTGCTTCTGGTTATCTCCTTCCAGGACGACCTTTGCGCCTGGCTCGATTAGCGCCTCCATCAGGTCGACGATTCGGGAGGAGTCGATGTATTTTCCGTCCAGCCACTTTTCCACCTTTCCTAACTTTTCCTGCTTTTTATCACGTTTTTGTGACCAGGATCGCAGTACTTTATTCATTCTTCTTGCTCCTTCCATTTTCTAATCAGATACTGAGTCGCTTCCAGACCGATCTCGCACACGGCGATTTGCCGGGTATCCTTGTGGGCTTGCTTGACAAGTCTGGAAAGCGTATTACCCGGCGGCATCTCGATAAAACAGTTAGCTCCCGATTCGACGCAGACAGCCGCCATATCCATCCACCGGACGGGATATGCTACGTTTAGGGCAAGGTCCTCCGCAATTTTTTCCTTGGCTGTCGTCTTTCTCCCCGTATGATTCACCAAATATGGTATTTGAGCGTCCCGCATGGAAAAAGTGTTCATTTTCAGCAATAGCTTATTGGCTACCTCTGACATCAGCGGGGAGTGTGAAGGAATCGGAACCTTCAGAAGCACTGTCTTAGCGGCCCCAAACTCCTTCGCATGCATAAAAGCTTTATTTATCCCTTCCAATGAACCGGATATGGCGATTTGCTGCTCTGCATTCATATTCGAGAGATAGACAGGCATCGTCTCGCTATGAGAAAGATCCACGGCTTGTTGAACCTCTGCCTTCGTAAGCCCAATAATCACACCCATTCCATAGCCTTCGGGGAAAGCCTCTTCCATCAACCGGGCACGGAGCCATACGATCCGCAGCGCATCCTCGAACGAGAGAACCCCCGCGATGACCGCTGCAGGAAATGCACCAATGGAATGGCCTGCCACGAATTGGGGCCGGATACCCTGCTCGATCAATCGGTAGGCTATTGCCGTCTCCTTAACGAAGAGTGCCGCCTGAATCCAGACGGTTGAGCCCATAGCCACCTCATCGTCGCGTAGTTCAGTTCCGATAACACTTGTTGCCTTTTTCACATACTCGGGTACATCCTGGAGCATTCCAGGAACCTGTGACCCCTGGCCGGGAAATGTAAAAACGATATTCAGAATCTCACCACCTTTAGCGGATTCATCTTCTCTACATTGTCAATTGTAAGAAGTGAGCAAATACCTGTAAAATATATATATTCACATATGATCGATAACCTAATGGTTATAAAGGGGATTACTTCACTATGGATTTTTTGCAGCTTAAGTATTTTCAAGTGACCTCGAAGCATGAACATGTCACACGTGCCGCAAACGAGCTGTATATCTCACAGCCTGCCCTAAGTAAAATGATTAGAAACCTGGAGACGGAATTGGGTGTGCAGCTATTTGACCGCGAAGGAAAACATATCGTACTGAATGAATATGGGAAGAAGTTTCTGAAAAGAGTGAACCAGTCGCTATCAGCGCTAGAGCAAGGCATATCCGAAGTCAAAGAAATGAAGAACGAAAAGGTAGAGGTCATTACGTTATACGTCGCCGTCGGCTCTATGCTATTGCCCGAACTTGTTGGCAAGTTTCGCGATCTCTACCCGCAAATTAGATTTAACCTGACCCAGCACCCTGCGATGATGAAGAAAGGACTGGCATACGATTTTGCGATTACGTCCGAAGAATTGGCGGACAACGAGCATGCCATCCTGCTGGAGGAGGAAATTTTGCTTGGCGTGCCAAAATCTCACCCTCTGAGCGCTCAGGACACCGTATTCCTGAAAGATCTAGAGCATGAGAAGTTTATCAGCCTTACACCTGGTCATTCGCTTAGGAAAACAACGGACCGCTTTTTTGCCCACACCCCTTTTGAACCGAACATCGTCTTTGAAAGTGATGATCCAGCTACGGTAAGAGGGTTGATCCAAACCGGGCTTGGCATCTCCTTTATTCCTTCTATCCTGTGGAAGAACGTCGTAACCGAAGACATCAAGCTGCTTCAAATCAGGGAGCCTCGATGTATGCGCACAATCTATCTGTCCTATCCTCCCGGGGAGCTGCACACCGATATAGAGAAATCGTTTTTCGAATTCATCATTATATTTTTCCAGAATATTGCTCAGCGTTGACGATTTAGATACCACTGGCTGACTACGGCATTAATGATGAGCAATTGGCTCTTTTGCGTGCATCACTGTAACATTCAAAAAGAGAGTGTCTTCAAGCCTGTGATGGCTGAAGACACTCCCTTTTGAATGTTATGACTTTCCATTTTTATGAATTGACTGTCTGTCCTTTTTCTTCTACCTGGATAGCTGCGCCTACACTGGCACCTGCAAGAATCCCCTTTTGCTTATTAGAATACAAGGAATCCATATAGGTTCGGGTTTCTGCGACTACGATGCCTGACAAGCCGAGCAGTGCAATCAGGTTGGGAAAGGCCATCATTGCGTTAAAGATATCTGCCAGCAGCCAGATGGCATCCAGCTTGATGAACGCGCCTCCGGCAACCAGGGCAATGAACAGATATCGGTATGGCTTAATCCACTTGACGCCAAGCAAATATTCAACACAGCGTTCCCCGTAGTAATTCCAGCCGAGCATGGTCGTGAACGCGAACATAATCAGAATGATCGTGAGCAGCTCTGCGCCAAGCGGGAACGCGCTGGAGAAGGCTTGCTGAGTCATCAGGCCCGCATCAGTAGGTCCGCTCCACACACCGCTTACCAACAGTGTCAGCCCGGTCATTAGACAAATAACCATGGTGTCAATAAACACGCCTGTCATGGAGATCAGCCCTTGCTCCGCAGGCCATTTGGTTTTGGCGGCTGCGGCTGCAATCGGTGCGCTTCCCAGTCCGGCCTCATTGGCAAAAATACCTCTGGCTACCCCGCTGCGCATCGCCAGCATAATGGTAGCCCCGGCAAAGCCACCCGTCGCAGACGTAGTCGAAAACGCGGAGTGCAGCACAAGTGCGATTGCGGCCGGAAGCTGGTCCGCAAACCGAATCAGTACGATGATACAAATCAGCACGTATAAGCCTGTTTTAAAAGGAACGACCTTGGTTGATACCTTGGCAATGCTTTTGAGTCCTCCAATGGTAACCAGTGCTGTAAGGGTAGCAATTATCAACGCCGTTACAATCGGCGGAACGCCAAAGCTGTTTTCGGTCGAAGACACAATGGCTTTGACCTGCGGGAACGTTCCAATGCCGAACAGCGCCACCAGCATGCCCGAAAAGGCAAACAGCATCGCCAGCGGTTTAAAGCGGCGTCCCAGACCATTTTCAATATAATACATCGGGCCACCGGAAAACTGTCCATTCCGATCCTTCACCCGGTATTTTACCGCAAGCACACCTTCCGCATATTTCGTCGCCATCCCGAAAAAGGCAGCCACGACCATCCAGAACAAGGCACCCGGCCCGCCCAGCTTAATCGCCGTCGCTACGCCGACAATACTTCCTGTGCCAACTGTAGCCGCCAACGCCGTGCTCAGGGCCGCAAAGCTGCTTACATCTCCGCTGCCTTCATTTGGGGCCTTGCCGATCAGCTTGATCGCCAAAGGCAGGCGAAATACCTGCAGCATTTTTAAACGTATGGTCAGCCACAATCCCGTTCCCATCACGAGAATGATAAGCGGCGCTCCCCATATCCAACTGCTAATCGTTTCTAACACATGTACCAAATTCATTTCAACCCGCTCCTCCAGCATATTAAAAAACAAAAAAGAGTCAAATCAGCTGATTCGACTCCTGGAGAGGTTAAAGGCACGAAAAAATACAACCCTTTTGCGCAGGTTGCTGCCACTACATAGCTTATAAAAAAATAGGGCATCCCCTGTCACAGGTTATTCGCGTCTCTGTCCTTTTGCCTGAGAGTTTAAGCAGATGTTCTCTGCCGTGCACCTTCGGCGCCCAATTAAGGGTCTCTCCAGAGTTCTGTCCGTTTACGGTCCCGCTTGCTGTAATCAGCCAAGCACCTGAGAGTTTTGCCCCTTCGGTCGGAACCTTCGTTCCATCTCCCGCAAACATCAACCAGACATATGAAATTGTTTTTTATTATACAGAAAGCTTTCAGTTTATTACAAGTGAAAAATTTGTGAAGCCCTCTGAGATACAGTCATCCGTCTGCACAAAAAAACGGGCACAGCATAGCGCATCCTTACGATGTACTCTGTTGCACCCGTCCAAGAAGATATGAAGTTACACAAAATTACAGCTCTTCACCATTCGTTGCAATTACATTTTTGTACCAGTTAAAGGAGTCTTTTTTGGAGCGTTTGAGTGTTCCATTACCGTCATCATCCAGATCGACATAAATAAATCCGTAGCGCTTGGACATCTCAGAAGTAGACATACTTACAAGGTCGATAGGCCCCCAGCTCGTATAACCGATCAGATCAACACCGTCGGCAATCGCTTCCTTCATTTGGGCAATATGCTGACGCAAGTAATCAATGCGATAGGTGTCATGCACAGAACCGTCTTCTTCCACCTTATCATACGCACCCAAGCCATTTTCCACGATGAACAGCGGCTTTTGATAGCGGTCATAAAACGTATTCAGCGTAACACGCAGCCCGATCGGATCGATTTGCCATCCCCAGTCGGAGGACTGCAGATACGGATTTTTCACGCCGCCAATCAGGTTGCCTGCTGCTTTCTCGCCTTCCGGGCCCGCAGATACGGTCAAAGTCATGTAATAGCTGAAGGAGATAAAATCGACCGTGTTATTTTTCAAAATTTCAGCATCGCCGGGTTCTGTTTGCAGAACAATATTATTTTCTTCAAAATAACGGTTCATGTAGTTGGAATATTCCCCACGGGCATGTACGTCCGTAAAGAACAGGTTCATCTGATTTTCATGCTGGGCTTTCAGTATATCCTCAGGGTTACACGTATGTGGATAGCTTTCTATACGGGCCAGCATACAGCCGATTTGAGCGCCCGGGATGATCTCATGTCCCCGTTTGGTCGCCAGTGCGCTTGCTACAAATTGATGATGCAATGCTTGATATATCGCTTGCTGTTTGTTTTCTACACGGTCAATCACCACACCGCCGCCTGTGAACGGACTCATAGTCATTACATTGATTTCATTAAAGGTCAGCCAGTATTTTACTTTATCCTTATAGCGTGTAAATACCGTTTCGGCATAATTCACGTAATGCTGTATGACTTCGCGTCCCAGCCAGCCATTATACTTTTGCGTCAGACCTAGCGGTGTTTCATAATGTGACAATGTCACCAAAGGCTCAATATCATACTTGCGCAGCTCATCAAATACATTGTCGTAAAATTGCAATCCTGCTTCATTCGGCTCGGCATCATAACCATTCGGGAAAATCCGCGACCAGTGGATGGACATGCGAAATACCTTAAAGCCCATTTCTGCAAACAAGGCGATATCTTCTTTATAGTGGTGGTAGAAGTCCACCCCTTCACGCTTTGGAAAACGGGCGTTTACTTTACCTGCCAGGATGTCTTCCAGACGTTCGGACGAAATCTCGATAGCATGATCGTTCTTGCGTTCTGCTTTGGGGACATAGGCAATCATATCTGCACTGGACAATCCCTTTCCATCTACGTCAAAAGCTCCTTCCAATTGGTTGGCCGCAGTTGCCCCGCCCCACAGGAAGTTTTTTGGAAAGCCTTTTTGCGTTTTCGCCATCGTCTAAAAACCTCTCTTCTTATATATTCAAACTTCTTTTACACTATTTCTGCTCATCCTCGAAATAAATACCATTTTGATGACGCAGCTCATTGCTGATTTTCTGAACCTCGATGCTCAATGACTTTAACTCGTCATAACGAGCCTGATCCTGTTCGGTGATGATCCGGTAAAATTCCCGCGCCTCGTGAAACATGAAATGATGAGTTTCCGGGGTGCTTACCGTATCCGTTACCTTGGTGCGAACGTCCAGTACAGACACCTCCGTAATACCGGAGACACCGCTGGAGATGAGAGTCGCCTGATCGCCGTAGATTTCCACACGGTTGGTGGTCACCGCATTTTTCCCCAGTTGAATCACCAGTGTAAAATCAGGATACGACAATAGGATCGGACCACCTAAGTCCACACCATTCTCATGCTTTTTGGCACGGTACACACCTGATGTCGGTGCTCCGAGCAAATCAATGGCAAAATAGAGCGAATAAACCCCCAAATCCAACAATGCTCCCCCGCCGTAAGACAAGGAAAAAATATTGGGAACATCTCCTGACAGCAATTGATCGTACCGGGAGGAAAATTGCATGGAATACAAGGAGCCTCCCTGGATGCTGCCCACACGCTTCACGTTGTCCTTCAGCCGCAAAAAGTTTGGCTCATGAATATGACGGACTGCTTCCAGCAAGTAACAGCCATTCTGGTCAGCCAGTTCGTACGCATCCCGCAATTCTTGCTCGGTCAGGCTGATTGGTTTTTCAACAATCGCATGCTTGCCATGCTCCAGAAACAGACGGGCCTGCGATATATGCAAGGAATTTGGCGTAGCGATATAAATGGCATCAATATCGGATTTAGCCATCTCTTCCAGACTGTCATACAACGTAATATTATCAAGCTGGCATGCTGCTGCAAACGCTTCACCCTTGTCCCGATTACGGACAAACAGGGCTGTAATCTCCCATTCTCCAGCTTCTTTTACGGCTTTAACCCACTCCTGGCTGATCCAGCCAGTTCCAATCATTCCAAGCTTCATAGGTTGTAACTTCCTTTCCTGATGGTAGGTCTATCGCCGGAAATCAACGATGGACGGGGAAGGCTGCTTAAAGCCGCTTTCCAAAATCTCTATCGTAAGCAAAATATCCTCGTCCGGAACCAGCTTGGGTGTACCGTGCACGATAGACTCATACAGCGAGTCGTACAGTCGTCCATAATCTCCTGTCGGCGTAGGCAATAATTCTTCGACAGCTTCACTGCTGCCAGAAGGTACGTATTTAAGCTTGCCGTAGGAGGCTGGATCGTCCAGACCAAAACCCTCGGCATCCGGGGTTTTGCCTGCTTTCAGCCAGGCTTCCTGCTGGTCATCTCCCCATTTGACAAAGCTGCCTTTTGTACCATGTATGGTGAACTGCGGATATGGCAGGCACACAACAAGAGAGGTTTTAACAATGACTTTTTTATCTGGATAATATAAAACAGTTTCACTATAATCGTCGGCACCTTGAGCGGCGCGAACAGACTTGATGTCATATCCGATCTGCTCCGGTCTGCCAAATAAGGCAATGAGTCTGTCCAGCGTATGTACGCCGAGTCCGTAGAACATTCCATTGACTGGATTGCCGCCAGGCACACTGGCATCAGGACGGAAATAATCGTAGTGGGATTCAATCTCCACAATATCTCCCAATTTATCGGAATAGAGCGCTTCCTTGAAAGCAAGATAATCGCTGTCAAATCTGCGATTTTGATAAGGCATGACAATCAGGTTCTTTTCCTTGGCCAATTCGATCAGTTCACGCGCCTGTTCAAGACTTTCACAAAAAGGCTTTTCCACCAGCACATGCTTGCCGTGTGATAATGCCAATTTGGCGTATTCATAATGTGTGGCAGATGGTGTACATACGACGACAAGCGATATTTCCGGGTCATTGAGAACATCCATGATTTGATCCGAAAAACGTATATCCGGGTAGGCTGTCTTCATCTCCTCCCGCACCTGGCGTGTATACACTCTCGATACTTGAAAGGTGTCCCTGAGTCGGACATAGGGCAGATGATATCGGGTTGTACTTTTGCCAAATCCCAAATAAGCAACTTGAATCGTCATTTTGCAAATCCCCCGTTTCCTAAAGGCTCCGCTTTCGATTTTGCAAGAACAACCGTATAATGAGGACCATTCTCTTTGAAATACACTTAAAGATGCTTTAAAATAGACGTAATGCCCTCATTAGCATACTAATCTTTGTAACGCGTTTCATGTCAAGTATTTTTTCTTATGTGAGGAGAAGCATCATGTCGAATCTTGATCAAATTGCCAAACTGGCGGGCTTTTCCAAAGCTACAGTATCCAGAGTGTTAAACCAGTCACCTCATGTCAGTCACGAAACTAGAACAAAAATTTTGAAAATCATGCAAGAGATGGATTACGTCCCCAATCGGAATGCCATTTCCTTATCCAAGGGTCAAACGCTACAAATTGGCATTATTACTTCAACCATTAATGAGATTGTTCTGGCCTTTCTGGATAGCTTTGTAGAAATTGCGGGCCAGTACAGCTTTCAAACCATCATTTATACCTCTGGAGAAGATAAAAAGAAAGAGCTTCAGGCCTTTGAGGATTTGAAAAGAAAAAGAGTCGATGCGCTGGTCATCATTTCCTGTGTGAATGATACCGATTTGTTAAGCACCTACTGCAAATATGGCCCGATCGTGTCATGGCAACGGATGGAGCATACCGATATTCACTCCGTCGCTATGGATCAGTATGAAGGATACATGCTGGCGCTACAGCATCTGATTCAAAAAGGCTATACTCGAATAGCCAATGCCTTTGGCCGCCCGAGCAGCATCAATACCCAAAGCAGACAACGAGCCTATGAGCATATCATGAGTGAGCATAACCTCCCTATTTTGCAACATTGGAATCATTCCTCCATCTATAATATCCGTGACGGCGAACAGGTCGTTCGTGATTTGCTGCAACGTCGGGATGAGTTCCCAGAGGCTATTTTGTGTGCTAACGATTATGTGGCAGTTGGCATTCTCTGTGAAGCACGCAGACAGTCGCTTAGTGTTCCTGAAGATCTGGCAATTATTGGGTTTGATAACACTGAGCTGGCGCATACGATGGGAATTACAACCGTTCAAAATCCCATTATGGGTCAGGCGCAAAATGCCTTTTTTATGCTATCGCCTCAGTTAATCGGCCGCCAAATGGAGCTTCATTCGCTGGAATACAGCCTGATTGAACGTACAACTACATAGGTAACGTTACTTGTAAATTAGGCAAAACGACCTTGATGTGAAATATTTTTTGTCGAAAGAGAATAAAATATGTTGAAATCGCTTTTTTTTGTGCTACAATAGCACTATATCGAAGGATTGTGACCGGTGATGCGGGCAATGCCTGAGTTCAATTGAGTGCTATTGCTAACAATAGTATTGAATTGTGCTTGGGCATTTTTTATTGGTAAAGGATGGAAGGGGGAACTTCAATGATTATTGAGAAGGTGCTCAATAACAACGTCCTGTTGACTAAAAATGATAAAGGCAAAGAGGTCATCGTGATGGGAAGAGGCATTTCCTTCAAAAAGGTGGCTGGCGACCACGTCGATGATGATAAAATAGATAAGATTTTCATGTTAAATGAAAACGAGTTCACGGCCAAACTTACCGAGCTGCTAAACGATATTCCCGTATCTCATCTGGAGGTCGTGAATGAAATCGTAAAGCATGCAGCGGAAGTGCTGGATACGGAATTAAGCGACAATATTTATTTGACGCTGACTGATCATATTCATTTTGCCGTACAACGGCAGGAAAAAGGACTGGCGCTCCAAAACGCGATGCTGTATGAAATCAAACGCTTCTACAAAAAAGAATTTGCAGTTGGGCTGGACGCGCTGCAAAAAATCGAAAATACGCTTGGAGTCAAGCTGGGCGAAGATGAAGCGGGATTTATCGCATTGCATATGGTGAATGCACGGATCGACGGTAACGAAATGAAGTCTACACTGAAAATGACCGAGATCGTTCAGCATATATTGAACATTATCACGTACCATTACGGCATTGTGCTGGATGAGTCTTCTTTTAGCTACTCCAGATTTTTGACACACCTGCAATATTTTGCGATGCGGGTCATCCGCAAGGAGGTCATTCACAGTGGCGAGGAATTTTTGTACAACCAGGTGAAGCAGACGTATACCGAAGCCTTTGCCTGTGCCCAAAAGATCAATGAGTACCTGGAAAAAACATACGATCAATATTTAAGCAAGGATGAATATGTATATTTGACCATTCATATTCATCGTGTGACGGAACGAAATAATATAACAGACTAAAAACTTCATACCTTCATCGTTCATGGATTGTGACTGGTAAGGCAGGCAAAACCTAAACTGATGGTGAAATCAACGTTCCTCTATAAGAGAGGGTGCGTTTGTTTTCACCACGAGTTTAGGTTTTTCTTGTTTACAAGGTTAAAAGGATGCACGCCGGCGCATCTTAGCAACATGAGGTAAACAGAAAGTCCTATCCATAGCAAAGAATAACCCATAAGGAGTTCTGAACATGAGCGATAAAGAGCTATCTAAAGAAATAGTGACCCTCGTTGGTGGCGAAGAGAATGTCAATTCGGTATTCCATTGTGCTACACGCTTGAGATTTAAGCTAAAAGATCGTACCAAAGCGGATAAAGCTGCACTGGAAGCAACGCCAGGTGTTATTACGGTAGTGGAAAGCAGCGGTCAATTCCAGGTTGTTATCGGCAACAATGTAGGTCAAGTATTTGAACACATGATGGCAGAAACCAATTTGCAGGATGCGGAAAATCCAAATGCGAAAAAGGAAGAATCTTCCGAAAAAACGAATTTTCTCGGTAAAGCGGTTGATATCATTTCCAGCATTTTCTCTCCTCTCTTGGGCGCTCTTGCCGGAGCAGGTTTGCTCAAAGGGATTCTGGCATTAATTCTGTCACTCCATTGGATTAATGATAAAAGCGGTACGTATCTGATCCTAAACGCAGCTTCGGACAGCGTATTTTATTTCTTGCCCGTATTTCTAGCTATTACATCGTCCCGTAAATTTAAAACAAATGCCTTTGTATCGGTCGCAGTTGCCGGAGCACTCGTCTATCCGGCTGTTATTACAGCGGTGGACAATCCGGCCAAACTGGCTTTTCTCGGCATTCCAATCATTCTGATTAAATACAGCTCCAGCGTCATTCCCATTATTCTGGCGGTGTGGGTGCAATCTTATGTGGAACGCTGGTTTAATTCCTTTGTTCATCAATCGGTTAAAAACATCATCGTACCGATGCTTTCACTGTTGGTCGTTGTTCCATTGACGTTTTTGGCCTTTGGTCCCGTAGGGAACCTGGTCAGCCAAGGCTTGGCAAGCGGTTTTACATGGGTATACAATTTAAGCCCATTGATCGCTGGTGCGGTTGCCGGGGCGTTCTGGCAAGTATTTGTTATTTTCGGTGTGCATTGGGGCTTCGTTCCTATTATGCTGTCTAATATTTCAACATTGGGTTATGATACGATGCTTCCGATGCTTACAGCAGCCGTACTTTCTCAAGCTGGTGCAACATTGGGGGTATTCCTGAAATCCCGCAACACGCAAATGAAGGCTTTGGCAGGCTCCTCCACGCTGGCGGCTGTTTTTGGGATTACAGAACCAACCATTTATGGCGTAACATTGAAATTGAAAAAGCCATTTATCTATGCTTGTATTTCCGGCGGTATTGGGGGGGCTATTATCGCTTCTGGCGGAGCGACTGCAAAATCCTTCTCCCTGCCTAGTTTGCTGGCTTTGCCTACTTATTTTGGAACTGGTTTCTTGTGGCTTGTCATCGGCTTGCTCGTTGCCTTTGGGCTTGCAGCCTTGCTGGTTATGATCTTGGGCTTTGATGATCCAAAAGAAGAAACAGCCAAGACAGCAACAGCACCAGAGAAAAAAGAAGCTGCAATCGAGAAGGAAATTATCGTAAGTCCTTTGCAAGGTAAAGTATTGCCTTTGGATCAATCCTCTGATGTTGCTTTTGCCTCAGGGGCCATGGGGAAAGGAATTCTGATTGACCCGACAGAAGGTGTACTGACATCTCCTGTAAACGGAACGATTACGACGGTATTCCCAACCGGACATGCTATCGGTATTACATCCAATGACGGAGCAGAAATTTTGATCCATGTGGGTGTCAATACAGTGAAGCTGAAAGGGCAATTTTTTGACAAGCGCGTAAAAGAAGGCGATGTGGTGAAGCAAGGACAGCTGCTGCTGGAATTTGATATCGAGCAAATTAAAGCTGCGGGCTATCCAACAGCTACACCAGTTATTGTAACCAATTCTGCACAATATCTGGATGTACTGACCACGATGGAATCTGAAGTAAAACGCGAAGATTACTTGTTGACTGTGGTAGTCTAACAAAAGGGGTTGTACCCTAAGTGGAATTTTCTACGAAATAGACGCTCCTTGTTATTTTAAAAATCATAACAAGACTGCAAAACAGCGATTCTCTGGTTGGAGAATCGCTGTTTTTCGTTTTTGATTTAGAAGGAATGTACAGAACTTTTTCCGCTTAAAGCAGCGGAGAGGACGGAACGATTGTGGAAAAGCGTTAGCGTTCGCCTTTGTACCCGGATTTTCACCGCTAAGGGGAATAGAAAAATCCGGGTACAACAGCGATTGGAACAACGGTCAGTTCGCGGAGCGTTCACCTCCAGTTCCCAGGTCGATCCTACTAAAAAAACGAGAGCTGCCCCAAACAGCCATTTTTTTTGCTTTTGCGACATAATCCCTTTTTTTCTTACATAGTGAGACAAGTGTTACAGTCAAAAATGGAAATATCATTTATACTATGCGTTAGATTGTAAAAAAAGGAGGATTTCTGTGAAAAAAGCATATATCGCCGGATTAAGTGTCATTGTATTGCTTCTTATTGCTATTGCGATTTCTGCCGTATTCAAATTTCAGGGCCTGGAGCAAGTGATTCAACAGAAAGACAAAGAGATTCAAGCGAGCAAAAGCAATTATCCCGAAATATATGACTATTTGAATGCGGTTACTATGGATGGTTTCAAGAAACTGATCCAGCAGGATCAAAGTGTGTTCATCTATGTCGGCAGACCCAGCTGCGGTGACTGCAACCGCTTTGAGCCGAAATTTAATAAAATGATCGAGGAATACAATCTGGGCTCGAAAATTACATTTTTGAACGTTCATAAAATTCATAAGGACAAACCCCAATGGAATAAATTCAAAGCGGATTACAACGTTAAATACACTCCTACGATTGCAGAATTCAGACAGGGCAAGCTGGTTGATAAAATAGAATGGACACCTGAAAGAGACCTCAGTACGGATGCCGTAAAAGAGTGGCTGATTTCCAAAAAGCTTATTCAATAAGCCTCGTGCTTCGTTACGCATTACGATATACGAACAAGCTGTTCATGCAAAAAAAGGTATTCACGCGCCTAGCGCATGGATACCTTTTTCTGGGGAAAGCATACAAATCATCCACTCACAAAAAATAGGTCCTGGCCCCTCCTGTACTCCCCTCTCATACCTCGTTCATCTACATCCAAGTCTTATATTGTAAGCACTCTATAGGGAATGAGTGTCCAGCGGGTCGGGAAATTCATATCGGCTAATATCCGTTTCTGATACGATATGCCCGATTTGTGACTCGATAAATTCCAGATCTCCCTCTATTGCGCCTATAAAATGCTTCGCACCGGGCTCTACGACGATAACCTCACCAGGGCTGACTGTCTGTGTCACGCCATTGATACACACGCTTCCGGTGCCTGAGACGATGGTCCAAACTTCTTTACGGAACTGATGCTCATGATAGCTGATAAATCTTCCAGCCGAAATAACGACTCGTTTGGTCACTGTCTGCAAACCACTTGCTGACTGTTGATGGGATAACACGGTTTGCTTTCCCCAGAAGCGCTCTTCAAAGCGCGGACCGATTTCAATTTCGGCCACCATATCCTTAATGCCTGTAGAAGATTGTCGATCCGTAACCAACACGCCATCCGGCCCGGCAACGACGATAATGCCCGGAACATTCCAGATGCTGACCGGAATCTCCAGTTCATTGATAATATGCGAGTCATGTGAAGCTTCTGAAATATAGCCGGGGCCGCTCAGCTCTGAGCTCATTTCCCGCACCAACGAATCCCAGGTTCCCAAATCCCTCCACTCTCCATGGTACGGAAGCACGGAGAGCTTGCGTGTATGTTCTACTACCGCAATATCAAAGCTGGTTTTGGGCAAGTCTGCATAATTTGTCGAAAGAGATTTATAGTCTGCTGGCAAACCCTTTTGCTCAAGTATATCCAACAAAAAACCTAGCCTGAAAGCAAACACCCCGCAATTCCATAAAGCTCCTTCACGGATCAACGCTTCCGAACGGATGAGATCAGGCTTTTCTACAAATGAGCTAACTCTATAAAATGGCTGGTCAAACGAAGGGGATGACGAAGGCACAATGTACCCGTATTTATCTGAGGGCTCGGTCGGAGCCGCTCCCATCAGTGCGATATCACTCCCCGACTGCTCTAAGATAGAAGGAAGTCTGCGCAGATGCTCAAAAAATTCATCTCCCGCATATCCGTCCACCGGCATGACGCCTACGATTTCATCGCGTGAGGCACCTGCAACGTCATGCAAGTAGGCTGTAGCCAGTGAAATGGCCGGGAAGGTATCCCTCTGAGTCGGTTCCTCTATGACCACTGCATCTTCGCCAATTTGCCCCCGAATCAGCTCGGCCTGAGTCCCACTTGTTGAAAAATAGGCCTCATCAGCCAAATTCGCTTCATCTAACTGCCGCCATATTCGTTGCAGCATGCTTTCGGGCCGTTCGTCATGACGCAGAATGGAAAGAAACTGCTTGGGACGGTTCACATTGGATAAGGGCCAAAGACGTTTACCCGAACCCCCGGATAATAAGATCATTCGCAAAGACGCAACCTTCTTTCTCTAAATTAAATTTTTTTCTTCTAATTAAGACTGTTCGTTTTTCGCATTTCTGCCGAATACATAAGTATGTATTATTGTGAAAAATACATACTTATGCAACGCTATTGTCTATACAGGAGATGTGAGTTATGCCCATAAAAATATTTATCATTGAAGATCAAAAAAGTTTGGCAGATATGATTGCTTTACATCTTCAGGAGGAAGGTTATCTCACCGAGATTATCTATGATTGTAAACTTGCCATTCCTACACTTATGCGTTTTAAGCCTGATATCATTGTGACCGATCTGATGTTTTCCGGTAAGGTCGAATGTGGACTGATCGGCCAAATCCGTCAATTTACAACGGTTCCTATGCTAGTCATCTCTAATAACACCTTGTTGAATATTAGGATAAAGGCTCTGGATGACGGAGCGGATGACTTTTTATGCCAGCCCTTCAGTCTGAGAGAGTTGAATGCCCGCATCAAAGCCCTGCTGCGCCGCAGTGGCAGCAACATGCCCACTGAAGCGCAAACGGTAACCCCAAAGATTAAAAAGGTAAGAGTTTGGGTGAATGATTACCGTCATAGCCTGTTAGTCGATGACCAGGAAATTGAAGTTACTCAAATCGAATTTTCCATTATAAAAGAGATGTCCTCCAATCCAGGAAAAGTCTTTACCCGCAGCGAGCTGATGGATCGGATCAAAGGCGGAGATGGCGCTTATCTGGATCGTACCATCGACGTACATATTTCCAGCCTTCGCAAAAAAATAGAACGTGACCCTAAAAATCCTCAGCATATCCGCACTGTCTGGGGCAGAGGCTACAAATACGAGATGTAGCCGTATCATGCTACCAGTTCCCCCCTGAGCAGCTTGCTTCTTATGGAAGCTTTCGCTTTTTCCATCGCCGATAAGGAAGAAAACAAGCTGCTCCACCGAGTATCCCGATGGAGAACAGTACCCAGCCGAAACGATAGGCGGAAGCCAGAATAACGATAACTTTCCCCTTTCCGTTGCCACTCGTAATGAATCCGGTAGTCACGCCATTCACAGAAAGACGAGCACGCTGATTTTCGTTTCCCAGCCTAAACTCCCATAGCGGGTTGGGTGACTCGGTCTCCCGGATCAGCACCTGCTGATGCGATGGGTTATATAGCGTAAAGCTGCGTTCCATGGAATTTTCACGAGTAGCCTGAATGCTTTCCGAAGCATATGGTGCTATAAAAAAGGTATCCATATCTGTTCCCTCAAACAACGTGAATTGATCCACTGTAATCATCGCTCGATAAGGAATGATGGAATAGTTCTTCATTTGAAACAAGCCTGACTGCTTCTTATGCGAATGTGCCAAAATCTGAAACTGCATAAAGGCGGTTCCTGCCGGAGCCTTCACAATCTGATCATAATGATTCCATTGCTCCTTATCTCTCTCCTCGACCTCGTCAATATATGAGGTTTGGAGAATTTGAGAGGCTTTATTCAAGAAAATGACCTTCATATGCCGACTTCCAATTTGCTCTGACCGCGCATCCAACTGTACCGCATACTCCTGCAGTGGCTCAGCCTTCATTTTCCGGGACGCATAAATATTCCAGTCACAGGAATAGCTTGGGGCATAACGAATGGATAGCCCCTCGCCTGACAAAGACAGATTCGTCTGGCCGGGCCGAATATCCGCTACACAGCCTACCGCAGCGGTGCTTAAGGACTCCGTGGTGTCCTCCTCAGGCATCACTGTCACTTCCTGTCCAGCCATCCGATGAATATCTTCAAAACTGCTCAATGACGGCACCTGGCTGTCCAGTACAAGTGTTAAGCGGTACTTTCCCTTGGGTAAGAACAGATTTCTGAATTCTACCCGTCCATAATCCTTCAGGAGACCAGGGACATGAATAATTTGCTTGGAGAAACCATCCTGATTCGGCAACGTTTCAATAACCTGATTTTCGGATAAAGAGGTGGTGGGCAACCGCTTATACACCTCACCTGTACGAACCGTTCTTGTCAGTACCTCTCCGGTCTCTTGATTCGTCCATTTCATTGTCAGCGCCCCATGATATCCGGAGGGTAAATCAGCCAGAATAGCGGTGGAATAAGTGCCTGCTTTGGCAATTTCCACATCCCTGCTCAATGAACCTTTCTGAAAGCTGATTCCCCGTCCCATACTGAGCCGTGGCAGGGCACGCTCCGTCTGCACATTCCCTTTAATGTTAAAATCGTTTTCTGCCTCCAAGGTGAAAAAAAGCTTGCCCCGCTTCAACGCCTGCTCAACCGGAAAAACCAGCTTATCCAACTGGTCTATAGGTACAATGGCAAATTGATTGACCGCATTAAAGCCCTGCAGGTTAGTAACCGTAATCGGAGTATCTCCTTTGGGGAAGGCATGCTCTCCCAGATCGACCCATTGGAATTGGTTCAAGCCCTCATCCTGGGTCTTTATGTTAACCACTCTGTCCGGCAGTGTGACTTGCAATTTCCCGCCTGCCTTATTCATAAACACTCTGGCATACACTTTCGAGGCTTGCGGTTGATCCAGCTTTTTATGCATTGTAAACGAGTTGGGCTTGCTGTATTGCCCCAAATCACGTAGCTGGATATCATGAATCCACCAGTAGTTTTTTTGCTGTGGACGTTGCAGGGTTAGCAAATCCATTCGCATCCAATAGCTTCCAGGCGGAGACACGTATTCCCCGTAAAATTTTACACCGTCAAAATTATATCCCTCTGAAGGCGCCACAACATAGCTAACCCCCAGCTCACGCATTTGCTTATCGTAAAACCTCATTTTTACATGCATTTTGTTCGTCCCGCGCCCGGAAACGGTAATTTGGAACTGATACGGATTATTTTCCTTGGCTTCCAGCAGCCCGGATCTGGCGACCTGCCATATATTACTCGGGTCCCCCTTCATAATCTCACCATGCAGAGTAGGTACATCATTCAGTTCCTCACGGGGATTAGCCTGTACACTGAACAGCTGCGGATTATCCGCCTTGAAAAAGGTTTCCGTCTTCAGCATAGAGTCAAAATCCACGACTGTTTTCCCTTCGATGCTGCTCATCTGATAAGGGGCCACATCCAGCTTCTTACTGGCAAAGGTGACTGCAATCCCTGCATCCATTTCCATATCAAACGGAAAGTTCCGTATATTTTGGGAGGATAAATACCACAGCCATTCGTTGGTCGAGGCAAAGGTTTTGGACCATTTCAAAAAGGCATTGCCGTCCTCAATCGCATCAAAAGGCTTCAAGTAATCCGCTGCCGAAAGCTGAGACAACAGCAAATCATTAAAGGAGGCCGCTTCCACATAATCCCCCTTGTTGACCGTCTGAATCGTGTTCAGCTCAGGCTTTAACGTACTAAACAGCACCCCGAAGCGACTAAAATCAAAGCCAGGCAGATGACTGTAGCTCTCCAATCGGCTAAACCCGTAAGGTGTCACAATTTTACTAGCCAGAATGTTCATATAAGGCGGTGCCTGATCCAGATTAAATATGGAAAAGAGCCCGTTTTTATAGGTACGCTTCAATCCAGTCTGACCTTCCAACTGGGAAAGATGAAAATCCTGCCGCTTCTCCTGTCCCACATATTCATCATGATAGACCAACTGGTTCACGCCGAAGGTAGAGAACAGCGACCCTAACCGGGAGCTCAGCCCATTGTCCATAACATATTGCAGAAAATTCAAATAGTACGTAATCCCCGGGTCATTTCCCTCATGATGGAAGATGGTATTTTTGGGAGAAGAATATACCTGGAAATCTCCAGTCGCCTTCTCGGTTGCAGTCTTCCCTTTATTCCATTTGGGCGTGGCCACTCCGTTATAGCTTTGAATCATATTGTCGGCAATGGGAAAGTACAAGGCCTTGCTGTCAAAACGATTCGGATCTGTCAGCTTTTCAGCCATTTGGGCATAATCCGATGGCACTTGAACCGGCTTGTAATATCCCTCAATGAACTGAGTACGCAGGGGAGCAAAATATACCCCTAGACACAAAACGACGATAACCAATGCCAGCTTTTTATATGCACGCTGCAATGGCGACGATCCGAACCACTCCATAAACTGAATCACACCAAAGGTCAGCAACACCCCAAAATTAAGAGAGAGCAGACCAATAAATTTGTTAGGATCACGGAAAACCGAGCCAATCACAGGAGTCTTCGTAACCAAAATGACAAACCACTTGGCAATGGATGGAAACGTCGTCCCGGTAGCTGCAACCAGAAACATCACCGTAAGCAATGAAAAAATCAGAATGATCGGATTTTTATGTGAACGGGTTACCATCGCATAACCGATCAATAGCAGCAAAAATCCTCCTCCGACATAAAATAAGACAGGCAGTGAGGAAAAGGAAAACATAGGCCACCAATAGCTCAATAAATAACCCACATTAGTTAAACTGCTATTACGGCTAAACAGAGACAACGTATCCACGACGTTGATATTATGCTGAGACGCTTGAGCGCCCATCAGCATGCTGCCGACATACAGGGACAACCAATAAAAGCTGAGTAGTCCAAAAAATACGCCAAAAATAATCCCTTTACGCAAAAAATTGCCGTATAACGGCTGTAGATAGGTGCGACCAGCCTTACGGTGGGTCCAGGTCAGCTTGATCAATAGCAGCATGGTGAACAAGCCCAAATAAATCATGCCGAAGAAAAAATAATGAATGGCCGCGGCACTAACGGTGAATACCGCAGCCAGCAGGAACAGGTCGATCCAATTCCGCTGATACAGCTTATGCGGATGATAGTTCTTAATTTGTTGAATTTGAAATTTGGGATCAATCGCACTGAAAAAGAATCTCAGCATTAACGGAAACAAACTATATCCACAGAGCAAATAAATATGCTGTATTCGGAAAATAACCCATGGATTCAGCGCATAAAACAGCGAGCCAGCCGTAATAGCGAAAATACGGGTTTTCGTAAAGCTCGGTGAATAATACACACTGACCAGCCGTTTGGCAAAGGCATACATCGAGAACGCCGAAATAAATAACAGACCCGTGATAAAAGATTTCAGCAAGACCGGCCCGCTCTCGTCAAATAACAGTGAAAGTACATAGAAAGGCAAAATATACAGGATACGTGGAGCATTGAACAAGGTCGAGGTAGACCAGCGTTCGTTCCATACCCCTGTTATTTCTTCCAGATATCGATGAGAGGTGGCTCCAAAGGCAATGTCGCTAAACACAATTTGCCCTGGTCCATAAATGGGAGCAAGATATGTAACAATGGCCATCAGCATCAACATCATTGCCGCCATATCATAGCGATAGCGAAATACCCATTTTTTCATGCTTAGCCCCCTCTCTTGAATTTCTTGTTGATCTGTCGTTTATTTTTGGGCTATCTTCTCAATTGAACAATGGCCTGCAAGCCTTGATCCGTATTACGCAGCTTTAAACGACCGCCTATCGTCTTCAGGTATGCATCCATATGATACAGGCTGAACGTATGCTCCTGCGAGCTTTGGGAATAATCCGGCTGGAAATAGCTCCAGCGCATTTTATCATCAATCCCGCCGCCCGTGTCTTCAATAAGAATAATAATTTCTCCTTCTTCAAGCCGTGAACTCACCTTGAGCATGTGAGACTTGCGCTTGGATCGAAACCCTGTTCGGCCTCGCTCCTGATTCTCTACCGGCTCCCCACCTTGACCCATGGCCTGTACCGCATTTTCCAGCAGCCCCTGAATTGTTTTGTACAGCATCGGCGCTTGTGCTGCAATCGATGGAACAGGCTCTTGCCGCAAGACGACTTGAATGTTCTTCATGTTCAATGAACGGTTCGCCCATTTCAGCGACTCGGACAATACCTCATTCATATCTGTGAAGCTAATTCCACTATTGTCATGCATCTTTTCTTCCAGCTCATCGCGCAGAGTACGTACTCCCGTCAGCAGCTCTCCCAGTGAGGACTCCTGTCTGAGACGGCCCTGGATGAAGTTCTCATTCAACTCCCGGAAGTACTCCAGCTCCTCATGAGATGCTCCTTTTCCCTGGCTGGAAGCCGCTTCAAAGCGGTTGGCCAGATCATGATAGAAGCCCAGCAGCTTCAAATCATCACCGCCTGTCAGACGGGCAGTCTGCCCTTGCAGCTCCTGCAGCCGCTGCTCAATCGTCTGCATTAACGGTAAATAATAGGTGTCCTGCTGCTGTCGCATATCCTCATCCCGCCGCTGGTCACGCACCTGACTATTGACGATGGCATCCTTCACAATCCGTTTGCGGAACTGTATGAGCATGGCCCACAGCATAAGCAATATGAGAGCCATGACCATCAACAACTTTTTGCGAAAAGAACTGATGCGCTCTGCAATGTCCTGACCGGCATCTTCAACCGATATGTAAAGCGCCTCTTCCCCGATGCGGCTGAACCCTATTCCATGTTTCTCTCCGCCATCTTCAACGACGCCTGTATTGCCCTCCAATAGCCTGCGGGTTGCGTTCGTAATATCCGTTCGATTGATATCCGATGTATTGCGGGAGGCTACAACCTTAAATTGATTATTATAAAACAAAACCTCGTGCTGATTGACCGGTTTACTTTTAATAATTCCACTAAGCATATCAGCATCAACCGTACGCACCATGAAGCCGCCCATCTGCGCCCCTTGAATCCTGCATACCATATACTGGGCAGGCTGATGATCCTCTGTCACAAAGGGGCTTATGGCACAGCCATTTTGCAGCCATTTAACCTGTTGAACCGCGCTTTTCATCTCACGATTGTCTTGCCCGGCAATGACATGATACTGTTCATCCAGCACATAAAAGGACCCGGTTTCCCGCTTAAACCCCTCGGGGTATTGGCGTTTTCCCTGATTCAGCATATCTCTGCCCAGACTGGACGACAGCTCCTTCAGTTCAGCCTGCCATGCAGTATAACGCTCGGTTATACTGGCGGACATCTCCTGCACCTCATGCTGGAGCTGATCATTTTGAATTTCTGCCAAGTGACTGCTGAATTGCCGTATGACAAACCATTGAAGCACGGCAGCCAAGAACACAGTCACGCACAGAACGATCAGGTACAGGATCAGCTTTTGCCAACCCGGTTTCAATAAAGCCCATTGCTTCATGCTTCCCTGTCCCCTCCATTTTGTTCAAGACGGCCCAGAATAGCCTGCATCAGGCATTCCAGCTCATAGCTGACCAGCGGTAGCCGTGCACACAGCAGCCGGGGAGTCCGGCGCTGGAGTGCGGCAAACCTCGCAGCGGTTTCCGGTGCTTCGTCCGTCAGCAAAATCAACTCGCATGTTTTTGCGATATATAAGCCATCCAGCTCTTCTTCGCCATACTCCCGAAGATCAACCACATAAATATCATGACGATTATCCATGTGCTGAAGTGCACTGGAGACGGTCAGGGTTACACCCGTATGTCGCACAGCATGGTACTGATGAAGCAGACGCATGCCTTTTTCCCAGAGCGCATGTTCAGCCGAATCGAACCGTTCACAAAAAATACGCAACGCCCGTTCTGCATTGACATCTTTCAAAAATGCCAAAACGCTGATATTATACATGTAGTTCCTCATTTCTTACTTCATGAATGGAGTTGCGCAGTTGCTATGACACCCCAAAACATTCTATTTGTTGACGACAGCCCTATGGTTCTGTCCCTGCTAGAACGGACATTAATGCAAGAAACATTCACCTTACATACCGCTAACACACCCAAAGAAGCATTACAGGTGCTGAAACAGCACCCCATTGATGTAGTGGTATCCGATCTGCTCATGCCTGGTTTGGATGGGATTACGTTCCTTCGTATGATCAAGAAGGACTATCCCCATATCGTACGGATCATTTTGTCAGGTCACCTGCATACACAGTCCATTTTATCGGCAATTAATCAAGTCGGCGTGTTCCGCTTTCTGACAAAACCACTGGAGCTGGATGACGATAGTCTGAAAAAGATACTGTATGAGGCACTGGATCAGGCCCAGCTCAATCGAAGCAGCCAGTATGCAGATCAAAATGTGGCTCATGGCTTGTCGGTATTTATAGACAGCATTCTGAATGCCCCTTATCGGCCTTATGTGCTGCTCGATGATCAGCATGTCGTAACTGCTGTACACGCTGCGCTCGCTGAGCTATATCCTGTCGGCAGCTCACTTCGTCATCCTGACCGTGAAGGTATTCAGTTAACGGCGCATTCATTGTATATACCGTATGGGGAGTCGGAATCTTCCGATCCCGACCTGTATACGCTGGATACGCTGACTGTGGGCCATTCATCCTTACGCCTTATCCGCCTTAGCGAGATCGCCTGAGTGACGGTTGCCGCCCTTTAACACGGCGGCAACCCCAATCACAGTCAGACATGTATACATCCACAGCATGCCCACCGTCAACAGCGGGTGACGAATATAGCTTTTCAAATTCCCCCATGTATACAGCACCGGACGGAAGAAATACCAGCGCTCCAGTGCCTTTCGCAAGCCCCCCTCTTCGGATGACATTGTACGATCCATCACCGAGAAATAGTAGGCTTTTTTACGCAATACATCTTGCAGGTATACCTTTTTTTCATCATGATATACCCGTGTAAATACCGCCCGGCGAATGAGTCCGCCAGACTCTATATAGCGTAAGGTCGGCTGTATTTCTTCGAAAGCAATCTGCTGTGCATTAAAGCCGCCTGTCGATTCGTAAGCGCTCATTCGCCAGAAGCGTGCCGCTTCAATGGAGCGTTTTCCCAAGGTTTCACCCGCGTTGTTAATCACATTGCGCTCGAAGACTTTCACTTTGGAAAAAAAATTGTCCGCCTCCGAATACGCCTCCTCAGGAATTACCAAGGCGCCAATGTCCTGATGATCGTCAAAAAAGTCGATGCTCTGCTGGATCAAATGCTCAGCTAAAATCATATCGGAATCCAATACAAGTATGTATTCGGCACCCAAACGATTTGCCTCTTCGACTGCCTTGACTCTCGCGACTCCACGCTCCCCGTGGGGAAGCTCCAATACCGTGACAGGTACTGAGCTTCCTGCCGACAGCGTACGAATCACCTCCACAGTCCGGTCATCCGAGCCATCATCGGCAATCACAATATGCAAGTCCTTGTAATTTTGCCCCATACAGCTTCGCAAACATGGCTCTATTGTCTGCTCATTGTTGTATGTGGAGAAGAGAATGACCACTTTGTCCACTCTGTTCCGCCTCCTTTGTCCAATCTCCCATCAACTGCTCAAACACAGCTGCGGTATGATCAAAATGAAATTTTAACGCATACTGATATGCCCGCTCACGAATGGCCAGGTAATCTTCGCCGCCCTTTGCTGCTCTTTCCATCTGTTCAGCTAAACCCCGGATGTCACCGTGAAAGCACAGATATCCGCTTTTCCCAAAATCCGTCGCATCCACCAAGCCAGGTGAATTGCTGACAATGCTGGGGGTTCCAACAGCTGCTGCTTCGGTAATCGTCAAGCCCCAGCCTTCACGCAGGGATGGGAATACAAGCGCGTGGGCACGGCTCATCAGCTCCAGCTTATGCTCTGCTGAAACGAATCCGAAAAAGGTAATATCAGCTTGGGATTGTCCTTGCTCATCCGGTTCTCCGTAAGTCAATCCATACCGTTTCATAATCGGCACTAATTGTTCTGCCACATACGTTTTATCGGTTTTTCCGACAATCCACAATATAGCCTGCGGGAATTTTTTCTTGAGTCGTCCAAAGGCTTCAACGACCAGATCAATCCCTTTATATTTCACAAAGCGCCCGGCATACATAAAGGTCGGACTGGACTCCTTCGCTAAAAATTGTTCACGCGGCCAGTGTTCAAACTCAATGCCTTCCGGCAAGAGATGAACACGATCCGGGTGAAAGCCCAGCTTAAGCAAATCATACCGGGTAGACGGTGAAACGGTGAGTGTACGATCCTTGCGGGCCAGCTTGAGCATCAACGGCTCCAGATGAAATCCGATAAAATTTAGTGGAAATCTAGCATTTTGATACCATATCTCTCTTGTTAGCTGATGTATAAAAAAGATTCGTTTGGATGCCTCGACCCAAAAACGGGTAAAGAACTGGTGCGTATTCGCCTGATTAATGACATAATCAATATGCTTGCGATGAGCCCGGTAATAACGCATGGCAAAATAAATAACGCTGTATATATTTCCTTTTCGGATATACGTAATTCCGTCTATGATTTCATGCTCAGGCAATCCCTCAAATTGGGGCGAAAAATGAATGAAATGAAAGCGGCCTTGCTGTGAGCGTTTTAGCATCTCATGGGTGAAAACTTCTGCTCCTCCACTTTTAGGTGAACGAATGTCACGCCAGGATAGCAATAGAACTACGGTTTTGCCGTCCTGTTCATGTATTGTATTCATGAGGTGAATCTCCCCTTATCTTTATTTTGAACAAATAGAAATAGGCATCTACCACAAAGTAAAGAGACATGGCGCCATACACCACCAGCTCAGATAGTAAAAAGTCGGAAGGCTTGTTGTGGGCCATATGAAAGGCTGCCAGTAAAGCCGCCGCTCCTGCAATCAAGCTGAACATAGATTTGCGTCTGCCCACCAATACATGCATATGAACAAAGAACAGTACGATGGAGAACAGCCAGTACACCCATCCTCCCCATGGAATAAAAGCTTCTGCCGACTGATAGGAAGATCCGAACAATACAGGAATCGATGATGGGAACACAAAGGTCGTACCTACATACACACAGATGGCTGCCACAGCCATTAATCCACCATAAACGGCGATCAGCTTCCCCAAGGCTTGACGGTCATGACCATGCGCACCGAGCTTAGGAATAAATGCAGCGATCAGACTATACGAAACGTAATAGACTAATTGGCTGTACTTCAGCGCAATGGCATAACTGCTGGCCTGTTCCGGGAAATAATGCTGCACATACAACATGTCAATGGAGATGCAGAACAAAATAAATAAGTTCGTTATGAGACTATCCGTGAAATCCTGACCTAGTGATTTCCATAGCCCGGAAGGCACACGTTCTCCACTATTACTAAATAAAGATAAGCCTCGAGCCGAAACGATCCAGCCGTGAAGCAGCGACAGCAACATTCCCCCACAGCTTGCCAGCAGCAGGGCTTCCAGCTTTAATCCCAATGCGGCCAAAACAAAAAACAGGCCCAGCTTCCCTAAAACCTCAATGTAGTAGTTCACATTGAGCGCCAGCATGCGTTCCCTGCCCTGCAAATCTCCGCGGCACGAGCTCACGAGAATATGCAGCCCTACCAAGCCATACAGCATGAACAACGGGCCGGATTCGACGCCTAATAGCGAGCGCAGCAACGGATGAAAGACCACCAGAATGACTATGGCAAGCACAGTGAGTAACAAAGGAGCTTTTAGCAAGAGAGAACCCAGCGGTAGACTGCGTAGCGGAAGCTTGTGGTCTCCCTTGGAGACCAGCTTGGCGGTTAATAGCTGAATCGATAAGCCCAAAACGGACAACAGTGCAAAGAGGGCCAGCAGCGCGTTCGCCTGACCATAAGCTTGTCCGGTAAGATACCAGCTCGCTGCAATGTGGAAGAAAAAATTAAATCCGTTCAGCAGTACATTAAATAAAGGAAACATCAACGGACGCAAGCGGTTGTTCACGTTGTTATCTCACCCGCCGATCCAGCCGCCAAATATCAATAATGGAACGTAGAAAACGAATGGAATCCTTGAAGACATCAATGTGCGACCCGTCCCGGTCAATACATTTGACGGGTAGTTGCAACACACGAAGCTGGAGTCGCTTGGCGATAAACATCATTTCCAAATCCAGCGCCAGTCCGAGCTGCTCCTTCAAATGCGGAAACATCCGCTTCACTGCCATAGAGCTCATGACTTTAAGCCCTGTTTGGGAATCCACCACACCTGTCGGTAAAAACGGGCGGGAAACCAGGCGTTTGCCGAAGCTGACGATAGATCGTAATAAAGAGCGATTTTCGGCTGTCATATCCTTGGTTCCAATCACGACATCGTAGTAGCCCTGTCGAACCACGTTAATCATTCTGGCAATATCCTCAATAAAAAAGGAGTCGTCCGCGTCCACAAATACGTAGTAATCCGCACCGATGGTTCGCATTCCTTCCAGATACGTTCCTGCCTTACGGGTATTGCGCCCCAACTCCCTGGTTTGAAGCAAAGGACTAAGATTCTGATTAATCCGGTTGACGGACAAGTCCGTTGTTGCCTTCAGCGCTCTAATCAAGGTATTCGTGCTATCGTGGCTGCCATCATCAATGAGATAAATGGAGCCTTCTACAAGATGGCTGCGAATAAAAGTTTGCAGGCGTTTGGCAAATGCCTCGACGTGTACAAAACGTTGCTCCTCGTTATATACAGACAGAATGAAGGCAATATGTTGACCTTTGGCTGAATACTCAGGGTAGAGCAAGCTTTGTATTTCTGACAGCACTTTCTCGTTGTCATTGGCTTGCCAAAATAGCAAGCGTAAACGGCCTATTCCGGTGATCTCCACCATATGCTGATCACTGAATGGAGCTGTTACATCCGTTAACACTAGCAGTGGCATTTGCGGAAATTGACTCCGAATTTGATTGGCTATCCGCACAGCTTCCTCCGGTTCCCTGTAATCGATCAGGCAACAACATGCGTCTGCATAGACTGAAGCTGCCTCAGGGTCCCTGCATTGTATAGATTGGTAAAAATGAATCACATTGGGATAATCAATAGCCCTGTAATGATCGCTAAAAATGGCTATAGGCCCCACACAAACCTCTCCTTTTCCTCCGAATAGTTCTATTTTGTTGAAAAAGAATTAAAAATGTTTGCTTAGAGGCGTTAAATCGACGTGCAAATCCTTCATAATTTCTTCATAAAATACCTGACATGCCGTGATACATAAGGATATAAGGGGAATAGAAATGATTTTTATATTTTGTAAAAATAGAGTATTAAGACCTGATTCATAAGAACCAAAAACAATGAAATCATCGTATTTTTTCAAAATTAATAATTGGTTCTTTGTAATCAATTACAGAAAAATTTATGGTTATTTTGTCATATAACAATAGACGAATAAAACAATTTGGCACGTCCATACTATGGGCAGCATGACATTTTTCGTCATGAATAACCCTAATGAACAATTATTAATACGAAGAGAAAGAAGGGTGTTTGATGGAAGCATTTTATGTCAATCGGGACGGCTCATTATCCACTTCATTACGGGGGAAGGATGTGCTAGCGAACCCCCTTTTGAACAAAGGTGTCGCTTTTACAGAAGAAGAACGCAAAGAGCTGGGGCTGGAAGGAATCCTTCCTCCAACCGTCCTTTCACTGGAAAAACAGAGCGTACGGGCGTATCAGCAGTTTTTGGCACAGCCCACCATGCTGCGTAAAAATGCTTCGCTCAATGACCTTCACAATCGAAATGTCGTACTCTACTATCGCCTGCTAACCGACCATTTGAGTGAAATGCTGCCTGTGGTCTACACACCTACGGTAGGAACCGCCATTCAAGAATATAGTCACGAGTACAACCGTCCCGGAGGCGTATATTTGTCGATAGATGACCCGAACGGCATTGGACAAGCGTTTTATAATTCCGGTTTGAACGGAGAAGATGTGGATCTGATCGTCGTAACGGATTCCGAAAGTATTTTGGGCATCGGTGACTGGGGTGTCGGGGGAATTAACATCGCTATTGGCAAGCTTGCTGTGTACACAGCTGCGGCAGGCATTCATCCCGGGCGGGTACTGCCGATTGTACTGGATGTGGGCACGAATAATGAAAAGCTGCTGAATGATCCGCTGTACATCGGAAACCGCCATAAGCGGGTTCGCGGAGAAGCCTACAACCAGTTTATTGATACTTTTATCCACAAAACGTTAACACAATTTCCGAAGGCGCTTCTGCATTGGGAAGATGTAGGCAGCGTGAACGCACGCCATATTATAGGCAAATACGGTCAAAGCATTCTCACCTTTAACGATGACATTCAAGGCACAGGAGCGGTAACCCTGGCTGCGATTCTTTCGGCGGTAGGTGTCACCAAGATTCCGCTGCGTGAGCAAAAAGTACTTGTCTTCGGTCCGGGAGCAGCAGGAATCGGCAACGCTGACCAAATTCGGGGAGCCATGATCGCGGATGGCCTTTCGGAGGAGGATTCATTCAAGCCATTTTGGGCTTTTGATTACCGCGGGCTGTTAACGGACGATATGGAAGATGTCCTGGATTATCAGAAGCCGTATGTACGTAAAAAAGAAGAAGTCAGCTCATGGACACGGTCTGATGACGGAAAAATACCGCTGCTTGAGGTTATCCGTCAGGTGAAGCCTACTCTATTGATCGGAACGTCTGGTGTAGCGGGTGCCTTTTCAGAAGAGATTATTAAGGAAATGGCCGAGCATGTAGAACGCCCGATCATCATGCCCATGTCCAATCCTACAAACCTTGCCGAAGCGGTACCCGAGGATTTGATACGGTGGACCGACGGCCAAGCATTGATCGCTACCGGAAGTCCCTTTGAGCCCGTCACCTATAACGGTACGAAATTTGAGATTGGACAGGCGAACAATGCCTTTGTTTTCCCGGGACTTGGCCTGGGCGCGATTGTGGTCAAAGCTAAAAGGATCACCCCTGCCATGTTTTCAGCCGCAGCAGAAGCCGTTGCCAATGGCGTAGATTCGAATGAACCTGGCGGTGCGCTGCTGCCCCATATCCGAAAATTACGTGATGTCTCGTTCGCGGTGGCGGTGGCGGTGGCGAAGGCCGCGATTCAGGATCAGGTAGCTCAGGCACACATTTCAAATGTTGAGCAAGCCATTCGGGATGCGATGTGGAAACCGGAATATGTGAAGGTCAAAGCCGTGGAAAGTGCAATCCATCACCCTCACTAATGCTTCAATTAGGGACGGGAATGCCTGTTCAGACAGGCAGGATACGTCAGTTCAAGCAAGGAGAATCGAACTATGAGTGTCGGACATATCCTTTATATTTTGGTGCCGATTTTTTTCGTTATTATTTTGGGATGGTTAGCGGGGCATAACAAAAGCTTCGATGCCTCTTCCTCCAAAGCCCTGAATGCGCTCGTTACCAGATTTGCGCTGCCTGCGCATCTATTCATCGGCATTACAACAACGAACAGAAGAGCGCTCATTGAGCAATGGACATTTCTGCTGGCTCTGTTCATTGGCATTGTCGGCTTTTTTGTCGCTCTCCTTCTGCTGTCCCGCTTTGCGAGGAAGCAGTCGATGAAGGATGCCGCCATGTTCGCTTTGAACTCGGCACAGCCGACCTTTGCTTTTATGGGTATTCCCGTGCTCGGAGCCATCTACGGCTCCTCAGCCGTGGCCATTCCGATTGCACTTACCGGAATCGTAGTCAATGCCGTCCTTGACCCGGCGGCTACCATTATAGCTACCGTAGCCAGCCGGAATTCAGACAAGGAACGGAATGGTCCCCTCGGAAGGCTGATCTGGGACTCCATTCTTCACGGCTTAAAGGAACCGCTGGCGTTGGTGCCGCTGGTTGGTGTGATTTTGACCTTATTTGGCTTCCAATCACCAGATTTGTTAAGCAAATCGCTTAATCAAATCGGAGACATTACGTCCGGGGCTGCCTTATTCGCGGTCGGTGTGACCATTGGCGTACGCAACATTAGTTTTAGCGTAAGTGCCTTTGCCATCGCACTGTTAAAAACCATCGTGCAGCCTTTATTAATGCTGCTGATTGCCTATCTGTGCGGTCTGTCGTCTGCCGATACCGTTAAGGCGGTTCTGCTCGTTTCCTTCCCGGGTTCAGCAGTCGCTGCTATGATCGCTACCCGTTTTGAAAGTCTGGAATCAGAAACAGCCTCCTCCTTTGTCATCAGTGCTGTCATATCTCTCGTTACACTTCCTGTGCTGATTTCGCTATTGATGTAACCAGGTCAAGCACAAACAGCCTCAGAACGAATGGATAACGGTTTGACATAATGTATGAACGAATGTACAGTAATAGTCAAAAGAATAGGAAGTCCACTAGGGGAGCCGCTTATGGCTGAGACAAGAACGTATCTTGGACCCTTTGAACCTGATCTAGTTCGTACTAGCGTAGGAAAGTGGAGCCTTCGTATATAAGGTCCCTTGCTTTTTGCGCATGGACCTATGATGAAGCCGCTCCAGTTTTCGGGGCGGCTTTTTAGCGTTGTTCCGGAACTGTATTCTTACGGGACTTCCTGCTCTTCATTTTGGTGGAGGTGGGGAAATGAGCTTTACACAAGAGCTCCGTCGGCAGGCGGATAGCATTTTTCAAGCGATTTTTGAGCATCCCTTTGTGAGAGGTATTGCTAAAGGGAGTTTGACAAGGGAACAGCTGATTCACTATGTAAAACAGGACTTTGAATATTTGAACGCCTACATACGGATATACGGCATCGCGATCTCCAAATGCACGAGCCGGGAGGACATGGCTGTATTTAATGAACAGATCTCTTTTATCCTCCGCAGCGAGGTTCATCCCCATCAAAATTTCTGTGCTGTCGCAGGTGTGACCTATGAAGAGTTGCAGGGGTATCCGCTCGCTCCGTCGGCTCATCATTATATCCGTCACATGCTGACGGTCGCACATGAAGGCAGTCTGGGCGAGCTCATGGCCGTGCTGCTGCCGTGTCCATGGACGTATCTGGAGATTGGTCGCAGGCTGCTGGATGAGGTAAAGCCCGACGAGTCCCACCCTTTCTATGAATGGATTTGTTTCTATGGAAACCAGGTTGAAGATGTAACCGCCAAATATCAAGCCCGTGTGGATGCTTGGGCGGAAAGTGCAACGGCTGCCGAACGGGAACGGATGATTGAGCATTTTATGCTAAGCTGCCAGCTGGAATATATGTTCTGGGATATGGCTTATAAGCAGGAAGAATGGCCGATCCAGACCCCTTTTACATCGGTCTACAAGCCTTGTCGCAAATTGAAAATCTAATATATGAGAGAGGATCATCGATATGCTGAAATGGGAAAAGGATTGTTCGGAGCTTCTGACAAAGGTACACAGCAGCAACCCCCTCGTTCACAATATGACCAATGTGGTGGTCACCAACTTTACAGCCAACGGCCTATATGCGCTGGGAGCTTCCCCGGTGATGGCTTATGCCCCCGAGGAAGTTGCGGATATGGCCAAAATAGCAGGTGCCGTCGTCTTAAACATCGGTACGCTGAACCGCGAGCTGATCGATGCCATGATCATTGCCGGACAATCGGCGAATGCACATGGCGTTCCGGTTCTGCTCGATCCGGTCGGTGCGGGAGCGACTCGCTTTAGAACCGAATCGGCACTGCGAATCCTGAGTGAAGTCAACATCTCAATGGTGCGGGGCAATGCGGCCGAAGTCGCCCATCTTATCGGAGAAGCCCGCGAGATTAAAGGCGTCGATGCTGGTGGCAGCCCGAGCAGCAGTCATGTCGAGCTGGCAGTTCGAGCTGCGCGGGCGCTCAATACCATCGTTGTCATCACTGGAAAAGAGGACGTCATCACCGATGGGGTCGAAGTACGAGTGATTAACGGCGGAGACGCGCTGCTTACGAAGGTAACCGGAGCAGGCTGCCTGCTGACCTCTGTGTTGGGCGCTTTTGCCGCCGTTGAGCCTAATTTGCTGCTCGCAGGAACAGCAGGCTTGGCATTTTACGGTGCAGCCGCTTCCCGAGCCGCCGCGCGTACAGCAGATCAGGGACCCGGCAGCTTCCAGATTGCCTTTCTCGATGAGCTTGCCAAGCTGCATACGGGCTCGCTGGAGGGGCATGTATCGATTCGTGAAGCTGGAACAACCACAGCAGGTGGTACGCGATGACAGACGTTCGTGTAGCTAGAGCACTGACGATTGCCGGTTCGGACAGCGGTGGCGGGGCCGGAATTCAGGCCGATCTCAAAACCTTCCAGGAGCTTGGCGTATACGGCATGTCGGCGATTACGGCAGTTACCGTACAGAACACCTTGGGGGTTCACGGAGTATATCCACTGCAACAAGAGGCGGCAGCGGAGCAAATCGAGGCTGTAGGATCAGACCTTGGCGTAGATGCCCTGAAGACTGGCATGCTGTTTGATGTGGGCATCATCCGTCTTGTGAGCGAGCAGATTCGAAGGTTCGGCTGGGAGAAGGTTGTCATCGATCCCGTGATGATTGCCAAGGGAGGTGCAGCACTGCTGCAATCGGAAGCGGTGCAGGCTTTGCAGGACGACCTCCTCCCCTTGGCCCTGGTTGTTACACCGAATATCCCGGAAGCGGAAGCCCTGACAGGGATCAACATCCGTACGATGGAGGATCGCCGGGAGGCTGCGAGACATATTAGCAATATGGGCCCAAAATTCGTCGTGATCAAGGGCGGCCATGCTGACGAGAGCGAGAACAGCGGACAGATTGTTGACCTGCTCTTTGACGGAACCGCCTTTACCGAACTGGGCGGCAAGCGGGTGCGGACTGTCCATACACACGGAACAGGGTGTACCTTCTCGGCAGCGATCACCGCCGAATTAGCAAAAGGAAGATCTGTATCGGAGGCTATCTCGAATGGTAAAGCCTTCATCCAGGCGGCGATTGAGGAACCTTTGCAGCTTGGACAGGGACATGGCCCAACCAACCATTGGGCCTTCCGCCGTCGTCAGGAGATGCTTCTATGAGCAGCAGAATGTTGCCAGAGACGGTGCGCCGCCATCTACAGATGTACCTGGTGCTTGGAAGCGTGAATTGCCTCGCGGAACCAGGCTGGGTCGTGCAGGAGGCTCTGGCCGGCGGCGCAACCATGGTCCAGTTCCGAGAAAAGGGCCGTGGTGCGTTAACAGGCGCCCCCAGGCTTGAACTGGCACGTCGGCTACAAGACCAGTGCCGCCGTGTGGGGGTTCCCTTCATCGTGAATGACGATGTCGAGCTGGCTCTTGAGCTCGACGCCGACGGCGTTCACATCGGTCAGGACGATGAATCGGCCG
>NZ_JH601059.1:100878-160949 GCF_000245715.1 Paenibacillus sp. Aloe-11
TCGGAAACAGGATGCTCGGCGTTTCCGCTCATACGATTGAGGAAGCCCGCCGCGCCATCCTGCAAGGTGCAGACTATCTCGGCGTGGGGCCGATCTATCCAACCATCTCCAAGGATGATGCCAACGCCGTGCAGGGTCCGGTCATATTGCATGAGCTGCGCAAAGCAGGAATGGATGTGCCGATCGTCGGGATTGGGGGCATTACGGTGGATCGTGTAGAGGAAGTGGTACGTGCGGGTGCCGATGGTGTAGCGGTGATTTCAGCCGTGACGCAGGCAGAGCAGATTCGGACTGCAGTCGAGGAATTGAAGAAAAAGGTAGCGTTGAGCATCAAATCCCCGGGGGTGTCCCAAAAACTATAAAATGGCTACTGGGAATGCCCCTTGTATTTGTGTTCAAACGGATCGTTGCTCCAGTCGCTGTTGTCTCCAGATGATCTGATACTTTTTAGATAAAGCAAAAATGGGGAGCGGAATCATCGCTTCCCACTGCCCAATCTATTTTCGATTTTCACTTAAAATGAATTAGCTACCTCTCAGCAGCATGAGCAATTCCTTGATAACGGTGAGCAAGAGCTTTGTGATAATACTCTTGTTCGGCAAACTGAAAAAACAACACTGGATTGTTCGCATTAGCCATTTTCATCCGTTCAAAATGCTCCGCCTTTACAAAATTTTGACCAGCAAGTTGATTAGGATCGTTAGACATGTACATATCACGATAAAAAGCTGTATTATACAACATAAACACTCCCTGTCTGGTTTTGATGTGTAGACAATAATACTATATGGTAAACACCCAGTTAAGGTCACATGATAAGAGCCCAAAGGTTGGTGGGACCCTTATAGGAGTCGTCTGCAAGGTGCAAACTATCTCGGCGTGGGGCTCATCTATCCGACCATCTCCAAGGAGGATGTCCATGCCGTACAGGGTCGGAGATATTGCATGAGATGCGGAAAGTGGGAATTCATGTACCGATTGTCGGAATCGGCGGCATTACAAAGGACCGTGTAGAGGAAGTGGTCCATGCAGGTGCGGATGGTGTAGCGGTGATTTCAGCCGTGACACGGGCAGAGCGGATTCGAGCTGCGGCCGAGGAATTAAAGAAAAAGGTAGTGTTAAGCCTCTAACATCCGGGAGTGTCTCAAAAACGATAAAATCGCTACTGGGAAAGCATTTTTCTTTTGTAAGCGAACGGACCTTTGCTCCAGTCGCTATTGTCTCCAGATTCTATGTATTTCCCTTTGTAGTTTCACACCGTTTTTAAATGAAAAGAGCTGTCTCAGTTGTAGAAAAACCTACTTTTGAGACAACACCTCTTCATCAGATCTGATCTACTTTCAAAAACGGTTTGCATTGGTCAGCACTTCGAATAATGATAGAGTTCATCCCCGCTTTCCACTCCACCTCTGCTTTAAAGGCTTCGCTGATAAAACGCAAAGGCACAACAACCCGATTCTTGTTCAATTGGGCAGGCACATCCAAACGTACTGGCTCTTAGATCAGCCATAAGAACTCCAAATTGATTAATTCATCTTGTTCCGATCCCTATTGATCCACCTTTTGATAGCAAAAAACAAAAAAGTAAAAAGCGCGACGAAAAAAATGATACCCACTATTACTATAATCAGAGCAGTAGTCATCCTTAACAACTCCTTCCTTTTTCGCATCGTATATTCGTGAAGACTTCCGACGATCTGCACACTGATATTGTATAATAATTGTAAATGGAGTGAGGGGAGAAAACTATGCCGAAGAAGCTGAAGAATCCAATTTTTCTTATTTTGATAATTTTCTTGGCTACCTTAATAGTGCGAATTGTATATAATAATCCACCCCATTATATTAATGATTGGTTGATGGGTGCATACGCCATCCGTTTGATTGGTCGGACGATGTACGAAAAATACCAGAATAATCATAGGACCAGTATTATAACCGATACGATTGTAGAACTGATAATGCTTATGATCTCATTCGGAATTATCCTATTTTTATTTATCTCACAAGAAACATGGTGGCATAAGTCGCTTTTTCTAATTGGAGAATCCCAATTCCTCATTTACAGCGGCGTAACTTTTAAAGAGATCATACAAAAAGAACGGAATTGATATGCCCCTCTTTTTGTATGTTTACTGCTATACATAATTGATTTTATAAGGAGGACTTTATGAAAATACAAAAAAAATACGTGCTAAGTTTCATAATAATTTTTGTAGTAATCGTTGTTGCAGGAGTCATTTTTGCATCTAAAACGGCTATAACCTTTAAAGAAGCGGCTTTGGGGCAAGTAAATTTGGAAGAGATTGATACAATTGAAATCATGAAATCAGATGATAATCCTACAAACGAAAGAAAGATAACTGTGTCAGATCCTAAAGTAATTCATCAAATAATAAATGAATTTTCGCAAGTACAGCTAAAAAAATCCAATTCAAGTTCCCCCTCGTCCGACTCGTACTGGATCACTATAAGATCAAAACAAGAAAGAAAACTTGGATTAACCATTTTAGGAGAGAAAAATATAGTAATTTATAAATACAATTCAGCCAATCCTAAAAATAGCATTGTTTCATATGAAATTATTAGCGGGTATAATGGGAAATTAATACAAGAATTATTCAAATAAATTTTCTTTTAAGGAGGAGATTTTGTGGGAAAGATGTTGTTCAGGATTATACTTATAGGCGCATTGTTTTTTTGCTTTTCTCAACCCTATACAGGAAAAATGTCAGCTCAGAGTATAGCTCCAAGCACTCAATTTTTGAAGATTAACAATTACTATATCTTGTTCACAACTCCCAAAGCCCCTTATATTGATAAGAACAATCGCTATATGGTGCCTTTGAGATCCGTTAATGATTTGTTGGGAGGACAAACTACTTTTGACCCTACTTCTAATACAGCCACGATTAAGTTTAAAACACACAAGGTTGAGTTTAAGATGAACTCTACCGAGATTGTTACTGACTCGATCCCGTCCGTAATGGATACCGTCCCGGTACTGTATAAAAATTCGATGTTTGTTCCTTTAGGGGTACTAACTAAGCAGTTAAATATACATCAGGAATGGGATCAGCAAAATAAACTGTATTCCCTCTCTGGGAAGGAATTAATGAAGACACCTATGATGGAGAATGTAGAAGATTTGGATCATTTTAAAGAACAGGTTGATAATGAAAATGCATTCCACTTGTTATCGTACAAATTGAGCCTAGGAGAAAAGATTCATCTCTCAATCACAGCTAAGAACGTGACAAGGAAAAAGATTAGTGAGGGTATTGAAGACTTAAATACCACATTTATTTTTTCCGACAACAGCACGGCGGGCGAAAATAGGAATCGAAAAAGACCTAGTATAGATAAGGATGAAATGGTTACTCGGGATTATAATATAGACTATGTGAAAACAATAGAGAATAGTAAAATTTTCAAAAATGAGCTGTCGTATATTCAGCTGTCGTATATTCTCTTTAAGGGCCGAACGCTAAAACCATAAACTCCTTGCAAGTAAAACTGTACTGTTTTACTTGCAAGGTCCACTCGACTTGGAGCTGACTCCAAGTCGTACAAAATGTACAGAATTCAATAGATGGAAGAACACAGATGAGTGGGGAGTTTTCATTTTCTATTAAAGAAACCTCGGATCAAACCGGGTTATCGAAGGATACCATTCGCTATTATGAGAAAATTGGCCTATATAAGACTCTTTTTGCAGTTCTCCTTCGGAGATGATCTTACTGACTTCCCACTGATTTTATTAATACTCATGTTCAGACAAAACCATTTCATAAAATAGATAAATATTTATTCTTCAATTCCGAGTAATTCGGATACTTTTTTTCTATATCTTTTGGCCTTACGTGTCCCGTGAATGAGATTGGACAATCTGGAAGCCGGAATTTGATATGTAGTGCAAAACGTTTTCTGATCCATTCTTTTCTCGATCAGTTTTTGTTTAATCTCCCATCCAAAAGGGGTTACAGGATTTCGCTGATTCAACCTCATGACCTCCACGCCTGGTTTTTATAATCGTAGTATGTTGCAACATGTAATACATTCATGAGCTTAAGAGTCTGATTTGCATGTTTGGTAATGATTTAACAGTTCATCTAACTTCTTGGATTGTTCAATCACTTTTGGATGTGTTAAAAATCCATACTTTTTCTGGACTTGATACAGTTTCCTCCTGGCTCGCTCGACACGAAGTAAAGTCACACCTTGATTCATCAGCGTGATCCCTCCTATATGTCATATTTTAGAATAAAAGGACGTTTTTTTGGAATTGCCAATAATCTTCCTCACAAAAAAAGAGCATCCCTAAGAATTTGCATAAAGTAGAGAGACCTATTAAATGCACGGAAAAAAACCTCTATTCCCCTCTCATAAAGTGGGGACAGAGGCTCCTTTTGTATACATGACTCAATCGCAGAACATTAAAAACCATAATTGACTAAAAGCTGCATAAGTTGAACTTCAAAGTTACCTATTGTGCCACTACGCAGTCGGATGGTGCTTCCCATCGCCACCGCCCCCGGATTTCTTGAATTAGACCCATGATTAGGGTAGAAATCCGGGGACAAAAGCGACCGCTTCGCTTGTACAGCACCATTCCGCCTACTCCGTTTTTGTGTTTCATTTTCCAGTTCTACTTAATATTTATACGAATTTAGGAGTTCCAATGACCCAAGTACGCTCTGTACTCGTTCGATTCCTTTATTAACAGTAGAAAAAAATCCCGCTAACCTTAACTGGTTGATCGGGATTTCTCTTGTTCCTTTCAGTTTCAAATGCCACCAATTTGTATTTGAGGCTGATTGCCCTGATCATGATTATTAGACTGCACAGGTACAGTTATAATAAAACAAAAAATAGCCGCGACGATTAGCAGCACCATTTTTCAGCATTATTTAACCGGCTTTTTCAAAAAGATTGAAATACTCCGATTTCGTTTGAGGAAACGCGTGGACTTAGAAATAAACACCCCCATACAATTTAAGCCGAATGTGCTAACTACCTATATGCCAGCCTTGAACTTGAAACCCACCACTTGAAGTTGCCGTTGGTATAGTTGTAACTTGACCATTCGTCATTTGTACACTCATTACTAAAACTAGCAAAAAGGTAGTCGTAAATAGCTGGCTAATACTTCTCTTCATGACATTTCCCCATTTCCACTAAATTATGATACTCAGTCTTGGCTTCATCTAAGAAGAATTTCCGATAACGTTCGAACATTCTCACGCAACGAAGGATAGAGCGTTCATTATTAATTTCAGTGGATTTTCTCATACCAGCTAATAAGTAGCAAACTCCCTTTTCGTACTTGCCTTTGGATAAATAATAGACAGCCAATTCACTCAAAAGACCAACAATCTGATCATCAATATTTTGCTGGTCATTGGTTTGTTTTCCTCCTTGATCATGTATATTTGAAATTTCCCACTCAAATCGATTCAGAATATCATCTACGTCTATGTTATAACGATTAGCTGCGATCATAATGTTCCATAGACTCGGAAGAAGCTCATCTTTCGTCCTTGTGATGAGATCAGCATATACTGGGAGTACCTCTCTATCTCCAGCCATGAGCTTGATCAGGTACACATTAGCCTCGCCCCACTCCTGAAATAAGTTTTTCCAGCGTTTTGTTTCTTTATCAGTCTCTTTCACCCATTCCAAATCAACAGATTTATAGGCTGCTTGCAAGGCTAAATCATAGTTTCCCTGCTCATAATAAGCACCTCCAATAAGTGAATTACTGAAAGCTACATAAAAAAATAACGGTCGCAATGGCTTCTTATGTTGTTCCCTTTTCAGAGAATGTGCCATGGAGTATTGAGCTTCGGCTAAAATCTTTAAATCCTTGGCAACTTCCATGACACGATCCCAACGACGCAATGATCGAAATGCGTTAGCTAGATCCACCATTCCCTCCAGTTGGTCCACATCATCGAGTCGTTTGACAAACGATTGGAACTGAAGCGCTGCTTGTAAATTCCGCTCCTGATCGTCCCCAACCTGAATCGTGAATATGCGATATTGACAGATGGCCAAACGTTCGGAGTGCTGGTACTTTTCTGCTTCCGCAACCCCCGCAGCATGCCGACCCTGTGCGAATAATGTTTCTGCCGCATCAAACAGCTTCGGGGAATAGAGCAGGTTGTCCATAATATGCCCAACTATACGTTTAATCGCTTCCAGCTTGTCCAATTCCACACAGCGAAACAATACCGGTTCAATACGCCGCCAATCCGGGGAACGTTCGATGATGTAATGTTCTATGTATCGTTCGTAAAAATGACCCTCTGGTAATTCCATTGCCCGTGTAATTCGATCCAACTGATGTATAGCAACTGGACGATGCTTAAGAATCCAATTATTGAGCGTTCTTTGATGAACGCCTGAATTCTCTGCAAATTGTGCCAGCGTTACATCATTTCGCTGCAAATAATCCTCCAGCTCCGCTAAAATCGTAGGTGTATGTTCCAAGGCACAACCACCTTTCATACAAAAAATCCAAAATTTATAATTCAACCTCAATTTTCCCCCAAATATTAACATGCGTCAATAGTCTTTTTTCAATATTTGCATGATATGCCAGAGCACTTACTGGTCACATTGAAAACGTTGCTAGAGTCAGAACCCAACCACATATACCTATTATCAAAAGAATAAAGTTACAGGCCATATTGAAGTATACTTAAAGATATGGGTGGAAGGCGGCGATGTTGCTACATGGATTAGTAGTGTGAAAGGATATGTTGCTGCCGCTACTAATGCTGAAGGGGTAAGAATGAATATTAATTATATCAATTTCCTTCCCCTTAAAACCGTTAATATTACTGAAGAAAGTGACATCAAAGTCAATTTTGATACTAGCATGATATTGGTTAAAGGATACGCAACGGTGTATTTGACAGGTGGTTGAGGAGCCTACTGTATGATTGAAAAACCTCTTTTTAAAGTGAATAGCAACTCACTCCATATTCCTCAAGTGAATCCGGATCAAGAAGAAGTATTGCAACAAGAAGTTTATTCATCGAAAACAATAACGTATTGGTTAGAAGAATTTTGGAAAGCGGAGTGACTTTAAACGAATTTCCGTTTGAAAGTCAGGATGTCGAAGAAGTTATTTTATCTAACGTGGAAGTTAGCGTAGCGATCTATCGCGTGATGGCCTTTCTAAAATGTAGCGTTTTGCTACCGACTGCGAAGAGTAATTATTACAAAGGCCATTGAGTAAGGGTTTATTGCCGAGAAAGATCCCATACTTGCTGTTAATATTGTTTGGGCATCACTGCATAGCACTGATCTCCATATTTATCCAGTCTCTATTAACAGTTAGTATATGGCTTTGCTCATAGATCCTGCGGGAGTGGAGTCGGGGCATTTGCTTAAGGACATTTCTCGCTCGTGTAATGTGGAGTGGTTTAAACCAAGAGAAGAGAACGCAAGAATGAGCGAAAACAAACTCACCATCACTGCCATATGCGGAAGTCTTCGTGAAGGTTCTTTCAATAGAAGGGTGTTAAAGGCTGTGAAAGAGCTTGCGCCAAAACATTGGGAGATTCATCACGTTGACTTATTAACGATTCCTCTTTATAATTCTGACATCGAGAGCCAAGGCGATCCCCAGTCGGTTGTCCAATTTAAAGAAAGCATTCGAAAAGCGGACGGCGTACTGATTGTCACCCTGCGCAGTCACAAGACCAGGTGAGACAGACACTGCTTGCCATGAATGCCTATACCGATGTCGGGTCCGAAGGTTCTCATCGGCAGCAATCACGAAAAACCGAATGAAACCACCGGAGAATTGGACGACGAATCAACGCTTCGCCATTTGGAAAGATTTCTGACAGCTTTCGAAGAATGAATCTTGGTCTTTAAACAAACTCATAAGTGAAAGATGTGAAGGAATTATGACTAATCAGAAAGTATACTATGGTAAAGATATCGAGGTAATGTTTAATTCGGAGGTATGCATTCATTCCGGTATTTGCGTAAAAGGCCTCCCTGGTGTTTTTAATTTAAGCAAGCGTCCTTGGGTTAATCCCGATGCTGACACTATGGAGGCAATTGCCCGACATATTGACACCTGTCCAAGCGGAGCACTGACGTATAGACGTCTGGACGGTGAATATTCAACAAAGAAAGAGGGATGAACATGCATATTGTAGATCATGATACCGCTAATAAAAGATTTCTTATTCGAGATAACGACGGCATTGCTGCATTGATGACGTATGTAATCTCAAATCCGGAGCTTTACATTATTGATCACACTTTGGTCGAAAATGCTTACCGAGGACAAGGGCTTGGCGATAAGCTGGTCAAAGCTATGGTAGAATACGCGCGGGAAAACGGTATTAAGATTTTACCCTTATGCCCGTTTGCCAAGGGACGATTCGAACGTCTCCCCGAATACGCGGATGTTCTCCATAAATAATCACTAATAATATAATTATAACAATAATAAGAGAAGAGCCTGAGGGTACGAGATTTCTTCGTCCCTCTCAGGCTCTTCTCTTATCTGTCAATCAATCCCCGTACTGTCAGAAGAAAAGTCTTAGACTCTCGCTGTTTTCATTGAACTAATGTTTGTCGTTAGTTCAATATCATGGCACGTAAATATGGTCAGTATCCATATCAATCACGAAATCTGACCTTACCCCCTCCTCATACTGTGAGCACAGTCGCTCAAAGTGAAAAAGCCTACAAAAGACTTCTGTAAAATTCGCTATGTTAGTGCAATAAGTTTTGGTAACAGGATGCAGAGTATTCAACCGATTTGGATAATTGTTGAGATGTTCCCCATGACCGTGCCGAATAAATATGAATTCCATTTTCCGTTCTCTACCGTCCGTAAAGGTATAAAAAAAAGGATCGTCAGCCTTTCTGGACGATCCCTATTATTAGTCCGGTAATTGAAAACAGCAGCCAGAATATCCGGCTGTGTTGATTCATTTCTTTTGTGCTATCGTTCTCCGTTAGCTTAATGAGATAGCAGTTGGAAACTGTTTAGATACCACCGAGTATGTTTATTTTGTAGTATTTTCAAACTATGATTCAGCTTTACATCTCATGGTTGCTACTTACCACAAGTTAAAATGAAAATACATATATAGATAGATTCAGGATACTGTTTTAAATTTAATTTGCCTTAATTCCTCTCCAAAAAATTTTCCAAATATGATCCAGATTTTGTTTGGTCTCAACTTCAAATCCAATCCCATTTAATATACAGATATAGCTACTTAGAACTTCTGTCTTAGTGAGAGACTTATCAATCTCGCCGGATTCAATAGCGTTGTTTATAACGTCCATCAACATCGAAGTCCATTTCTCCGTAGACTCATCCAGTCTATATTTTATTTGTTCCTTCAATTCTACTGGAGGCAGTAGATAAAAACGATTATAAAATAAAAAAGCATGGTTTTCCTGAATTAACGTGCAATCTTTAATGATGAAATATAACTTAGCTTCAACCGTGTTATAGCTAGGATTTTCTAAGATGCTCTTTATAAAAGTATTTTGTTCGTGTGAAATAGTGTCAAGACACGCCTCGAATAGGGCAGCTTTATTCTTATAGTGAGCATAAAGAGCTGGCTTAGTAAATCCAAGCAAACTCGCAATCTTAGACATTGATGTTCTTTCAAAACCATGTTCAGCAAAGAGCTTAATACTCTCTTTCAAAATTTTTTCTCTTGTCTTCAAGAAACAATCCCCCATATTTATCTCGTTAATACTATCTTAACGTTCGTTTATTAAATATACAATGTTGATTAGATTTAAGAGTTAGTCTTTACAAATGTAATGTTCTTAATTAGAATAAACTTACTTACCGTTAAGTAAGTTTATCGTTTGGGAAATTCCATTTTCAATTAGGGATGGACGCTAATTAACATCAAAATATACAATCTGTGAGGTGCATACAATTGGAGAAAATCATGATTACAGGTGCTACAGGGAAATTAGGAGGTTTGACTATCGATCATCTTCTCAATACCAAGGAAATCTCTGCAAATCAGATTATCGCCTTAGTTAGAGATAAGAAAAAAGCAAAACATTTGGCTGAGAAAGGAATTGAACTTCGGGTTGGTAGCTTTGATGATCTAAGCTCCTTAGAACTAGCTTTTAAAGAAGTAAATAAGCTTCTAGTTATCTCAGCTCCTGAATTAGACAATACGAAACGTCTTATTCAAAACCATAATGTTGTCATAGCTGCTAAATCAGCCCAAGTTGATCACATATTTTATGTTGGACTGGCAGATCCGGAAATAAGGGCATTTGGCTTAGAAGATGTTGAACTAGCTACCGAGCATGCAATACGCGCTGTGAATCTGCCCTTCACTTTTATACGTAACAGTACGTATTTGGATGAAGTAGCCTACGATCTTAAGGCTGCTGTTAAACATGGCGAGTTGCTTTCTTCAACTAACGGAAGAGCATTTAACTATGTACTTCGAAAAGATCTAGCTTTGGTAAATGCAACGGTTCTGACTGAAGAGGGCCACAAAAATAAAACTTATGAATTAGTAAGGTCAAAACTTATAACTTTTTCAGAGATGGCTGCTGTTCTTTCACGCATAGTAGGAAAAGAAATATCCTACAAAGAAACACCGAGTAATTTGACTATTGAGAAGTTGATAGAATCAGGCGTGAAGGCCGGTTCAGCAGAGTCGCTCGTTAATACATTCCATAAAGCTATCGCAGATCAGAAATTCCTATCTACATCTAAAGATTTAGAACATCTTCTGGGTGATCAGTTGACTCCATTGGATAAATCAATCGAGTCATTGTTGAAATAATTCAGAAAACATCATTCTCAAACTTGATGTCCACGAAATCCAACCTTAAACATTTCATGAATCACTATACCTAACTTACATTACAAGCTTGTCCTTGATACATGCAAAAAGTATAAATCGACAGTAGTGGCTCAGTACTTTTTAAGGTGTGTAATGGTTCACAAAATACTCAATCACCTTTAGGAGATGATCAAGATGAATGATCAACCACATCGTTCGTTAGAAGTGAAGCATAAGGATATTAACCACAAGTCTGATTTGAGTATGGTGGTTTCCACATTAATTAAATATAGCGCGTATGTCATTATCTTTTTTGGATTTCTTTACTTCTTAGCTAATTTTGTCTTCCTAAAATTTTGATGGTCTCTGTCTTGATTTATTCATGATAATTTAAACCTGAGGAGATTTAATTAACTGCGCATTCTTTTTTAGACTAACCTGCCCGTTAGCTTAACTAAGATCATAGGTCTAATACTTCCGTTCACTATAGTCCGTAAAGGTATACCTTTATAGGCTAACGGTCGGAGGGACTGTTACCGCCAATGAATGGCAGCGGATTGACCTTCTTGCCATTGATGATAATTTCTACACAAGCTAGCCCCGGAAGAATCTCATCTTTCGTCCGTTCTTTGATGAACACCGGAATGTTCTGCAAATTGTGCCAGCGTTACATCTTTTTCAATATGTGCATAACATGCCAGAACACTTACTGGTCACATTCAAAGATCGCCCCTTCCCACTCGGATTATATATCGTATATTTCCAAGTTTTGAGGTGGGCGTACAGTAAAAAATAGCCTTGGCTAACTAACGGCCAAGGCTATTTGCATACGAGCGAATCGGAGCCGATTCGCGATTAGTGACCTATCATCATCGCGGGGTCCGGATTATCCTCGCCAGCGGTTCCGTCTTCTTCCTGCTGCTTCGGTTTACGCAGAAGGAGCAACAGTGCGACACCTGCGGTCACGATGCATACGGACAGGAAGAACGTGTCGCCATAACCCGCGACGACGGCACTCAGTGGATTCGCGTCCGCTCCCGCGCTTGCGGCGTGGGAAGATTTGCGACGCTACCCCCGATCCGTCAATATGGCGCTTTCTCGTACAAATTCGCAGGCAATGCCTGCACGAACGGCGACCAATCGCCCGTCGTGTAAAGATGGAGCCGGTGCATGGCCCGCGTACACGCCGTATACAGAAGCTTTCGTTCATTGCCCCGGCCGTAAGATTCAGACGAAGCATCATAGACCAAGACTGCATCGAACTCGACACCTTTGGCGAGATACACGGGAATGACCATCACTCCTTTTTCAAAGCCTGACGTCTCTTTCGTAATGAGCTGCAGAGCTTCACCTCCATGAGTCCGTAACGATTCATAGGCCTCACGGCTTTCGGCTGCGGTCTTCGTAATGACGGCAATGGAATCGAAGCCCTCGGCCCTGAGCGCCGCAATGTCTGCCAGAATTTGCGCATCACGCTTCTCCCCGCCGTCCAGTCTCGTGAGAAGTGGTTTTGGGCCTCCTCTTTCAAACGGTACAATTTCTTCCCCGCCTGGAAGCATCGATTTCGTAAATTCAACAATCTCCCTGGTTGAACGATAACTGCGTACCAGGCGAACAAGGCTTGTTTCGTCTTCCCCGAAAAGGCGGACAAGCGGCGAATCGGATGCGTCCAGACTTGTGGCCTGCATGAAGATTGCTTGCCCGAAATCGCCGAGCACCGTCATCCGGGCACGGGGGAACAGCTTTTTTAGATATTCATATTGAAACGGCGAATAATCCTGACCCTCATCAACGAAAACATACCGAATTTCCGTGTTCGTCCGGACGCCTTCGATCAGTTCTTTTACATACAAATACGGAGTCCCATCCTCGTAGAATAACTCGTTCCGGAGCAGCGCTTCCTTGGTTTGCCTGCATATTTCAGGCCACAGCAGGGGGATGACGGCCCCATTCGTTTTCTCCCGATAAGCGGCTTCGTCAACAAATAATTGGCCATATATGCCTTTGATATCTACAAACAAGAGCTTCTTCACGATTTTCCTTAGCGGTTTAAAGCTTTCTTTCACGATCCTGCGGCGGAGCAGATCTTCCTCCCTCCGGGCGAAGTTAAAGTCGCCTTCATCTTCCCGGCGCTTGTTGTTTATTTTCTCGCGAACTACGGCGTATTGTTCCGCAACGTCGAATACTTCCTTCTCTTTGTGCAGCATTCCGAAGACTTCCGCGTACTGCTCGGTGTCGAGATAATTCAACTCTTCCTCTACCCAAAGCGCGTCCCGTTCCATGCGTTCCAGCGAGGCCAGTTCATTCAGCAGCCATTCTTGCAAAAGAACGACACGATTGTACAATGGCAGTGAACGGTCATAACCGTAAAATTTCGCTCTCATTTGCTCCGCGGTAATCAAATCGCGGTCCCGAAACCGAATATCGTTGAATTGCATGCCTTCCCGTCCCAACCACATTCCATAGTTCTGCTGGGCTTGCAGGAAAGCCTCGGAAGCTTTATACTCGATCCCCTGAAGACGAGCCTCATATCCCGGCGCTCCTTGTGCGGTCAGTACGTATTCGATCTGATCAAAGGGATCCTCCGGCCGTAACGAGGAACCTAACCAATAGTCGAGATATTCTTGAAAAGTCGTCTGCTGCATATTCTCTTCACCGAGCTCCGGAAGGACGGTGGAGATATAACTGGCAAACATCGGATTCGGTGAGAAAAGAACGATCTGATCAGCTCTGATCGTCTGGCGGTGTTTGTAGAGCAAGTACGCCACCCGCTGCAATGCCGCGGAAGTCTTACCGCTGCCGGCCGCCCCCTGTACGATAAGCATCCGGCTTTTGTCATTGCGGATGATGGCGTTTTGTTCCTTCTGAATAGTTGCTACGATGCTCTTCATTTGCGAGTCTGCACCTTTGCCGAGCACTTGCTGCAGCAATTCGTCTCCGATCGTTTCACTCGCATCAAACATGTTGCGGATTTGCCCGTTTTGAATCTGAAACTGCCGTTTGAGCTCCATCGTCCCTTCGATTCGTCCGCCCGGCGTGACATAAGACGCTCGGCCGGGGGAATAGTCGTAGTACAGGCTTGCGATTGGCGTACGCCAGTCATAGATCAGAAAGCTCAATCCATCTTCGTCGACGAAGGAAGATACACCGATATAGATCTGCTCGCTGAGGTCCAGGCCATCCTCCTGAAAGTCGATGCGTCCGAAATAAGGAGACGGGAGCAGACGGTTCATGCTTTTCAGTTGTTGCGTCAACAGCTTGTGGCCGCGCTCCCGTTCGGCCAAGACCGCCGACTGCTGATTAATCGTGTAGAAGGTCTCTTCGAAATCTTCATGCGTGCTTGTGTTGATCGTAACATCTTCCCAAAACCGCTTGCGGATGTCCGCAGCCTGATCACGCAGTCCGGCAACCTCCGGCTCCAGTTCAGCGATTCTCGCCTGCAGCTTGTTCCTGACTCGTTCCAGCCGCTCCTGTTCCTGCTGCCAATCCTTCGTTTCCATCTCTCCTTGAACACACTCCTTTTTCCGTTTTCTGGGATGAAAAAGAGCATTGACAAATCAAAGTTCCAGATGTACAATTAAAGTAGGAATAAAAATGAATACACTTTTCACTTTAATTTATCAATAGCGCTATCGATTATATCATAGCGTTAATTTGCGTTCAATTTTTTTGTTATTACCCCCGGCAGTGCTGAACACTGACCCGGATTGTGGACTGTTTAAACAAACCACCGCGAAGTAACTCCCGTTAGTTCAATAAAAAAGACGCTCCTGCGCCTTGGCTTGGGCTACATCCTCCTCATTATATTCCATTTCCAATTATTAATTGAAATACATCCGCGAGTAGCATGTATTGCTTTGAAAAGAGCATTGTCCTAATCTAAGCACTACTGGATTTAATTATTTTGGTTTTTGGTTCCCCACTCACATAGCCCTTCCAAAACAGGTAGTAGTGTCTCCGCTTTATCTGTGAGACTGTACTCGACTTTAGGAGGAATTTGAGGATACTCTTTCCGATTCACCAAACCATCCGCTTCCAATTCTTTTAGCTGTGAACTCAATGTTTTATAAGTAATAGCTCCTATCTGTCTTTTCAGATCATTAAAGCGAACCGTTTGGTTTTCTGCCAGGAGGTAAATAATAACCATTTTCCATTTACCACCAATAACTGATACGGTATAACCAAAAGGTGTATCTTGAATATTTTTAACTTTACCTTTAAATTCAGCCATACTCATATTTACACTATCCTTTCGGGTAGTACCTTTCAATAAAGTGCGTACTACGTTTTTATTTGTGTTCAGTTTATACTAGCCTTACTTTTGAAGTAAAGGAGAGAATAACATGACTAAAAAAACGATACGCCTGTTAATGCCACAATGGCAAGGGGGATACAATCCTAACTACTCTTTTGGAGCTGAACTGCTTGCTTGGCTAGCTCCGGACAATGATCAACCTCTTATTCATGTTCCAGTGCAAGCTTATGATGGAACTCCGCTTGAAAACGAGAACGGTATGAATGGGAGAAAACAGCTGCTTGAACAATTAGAGGCTGCTCAACATATCATTGATGCTCATAAGCCAGATCGCATTGTAATGTTTGGTGGTGACTGCTTGGTCGAGCAAGCCCCTTTTGCCTATTTAAACGAACGATACGGTGGGGAATTAGGTTTAATTTGGATTGATGCTCACAGTGATTTAGTTAGATATGTGGGCTATGATAACGGACATACATTACCGCTCGGAAATCTGTTGGGAGAAGGTGATGAGGAGTTCGCAAAACATGTGAAAATCCCTCTAAAACCTGAGAATGTCTTTATCGCAGGATTAGCAACTCCTACAGAGCAAGAAATAGAAGTGATTTCAGCAGCGTTTCAAAGACTAGGTATAGCTCCTGCAGAACCAGATACAGAAGTGATTCAAAGACTAGGGATTAGAACTGCAGGAACCCAAGAGTTAACGAACAGTACTGAATCTATAAAAGAATGGATTAAAGAAAGCGGTATCAAGCACCTGGCTATTCATCTTGATTTAGACGTACTTGACCCAAAAGCATTTCGTTCTTTATTATTCGCCAACCCTGAAGCACCTTATCATTATTCTCCTGCGGGAACCATGCAAATCCCTCAACTACTTAATCTGATTAAAGAACTATCTGAAGCAACAGATGTAGTTGGATTAGGTATAACAGAGCATATGCCATGGGATTCTATTAACTTGAAGAAGCTGCTTGGAGAGATACCTATTTTAAACAAATAAATTGACTATAAAGTAAAATCCACACCCCGAATCTTGGATGATTACATTATGTGTCTAAAATTCGGGGGCGGTTCACTTAAGTGGTCGCTCGCTCAACTAATTTGAACTCCAAAGGATGTAGTGCTTCATTCAGTCCCTCAAGGGCATTCCAAATCATGATGAACGCATTTTCTGCCTGTTTGTCAATCGGGTAATGAATGGTCGTTAAATCAAGCAAATGCGAAATTTCGGTATTATCAAAGCCCATCACTGCAACATCACTCGGTACAGAAACACCAAGCCTACGCGCTTCGGTCAAAAGCCCTGCAGCCAAGTAATCGGTAGAGCAAGCAAACGCGTCTGGTTTGTTGGGTTGTTCTCCCCACCAGTGAGCAATTTGTTCACCCGCTTCTATGGAATTCAAGTCATAAAAATGCGGGAAGGCATCAGCGTCCAGATCATATTTTTTGCAAAAATCATGATAGGCCCGGATGCGCTCCTTCGTATTCAGTCCCCTCATATTCCCATATACATTCACAATACTGCGATAGCCTCTGGCGTACAAATGCTCCAGCGCAAGCATGTACCCCTGATACTGATCCATAAATACGGACGGAATCGTCTCAATATTCACACGCTGCCATGTCACAATCGGGCCATACTTGGTGTAGTGCTCAATCACACTCCACTCATTGACACGAATCATGCAAACCAAAGCATCCAGTTGCTTTCTCCGCAGCATTTCCAGTGCTTCAAGCTCCCGTTCCTTCTCTCCATTCGTAATAAACAGCGCTATATTAAAGCCATGTTCCTGAGCATACGTTGTAAAGCCACGCACAAATACACTCAAAGAATCATTAAAAGAAATTGAAATAATCCCGATGAGCTTGGTCATGCCCTTTTTTAATGAAACCGCATTTAAATTAGGAACATAATCCAGTCGGTCGATGACCTCCTGCACACGCTGTCTTGTCGGTTCACTTACGTACGGATGGTTATTAATGACACGGGACACCGTAGCCGAGGATACACCCGCGAGCTTTGCAATTTCATGAATATTCGCCACATTTCTCACCTCGTTCTTTCTATTTTAGCATGTTCGTGGTCCCGTCCTATAATTATCACCTTCCCCAAATAAGTTTTTTAAAAACACTTGACCTGTAATGCATTACAGGGATTACAGTGAATTTGAGCTTAAGAAAGCGGTTTAAAAAAACATACTCAGGAGGCACTAACCATGAAAAAAGGCATAAAGATTGCAACCATTGGCGGAGGCTCCAGCTATACACCAGAATTAGTAGAAGGCTTCATCAAACGCTATGCAGAGCTTCCCATTCGGGAATTGTGGCTGGTAGACATTGAAGCAGGACGCGAAAAGCTGGAGATCGTAGGGGCAATGGCCAAACGGATGGTGAAGGCCGCAGGCATTGATTGCGAAGTACATTTGACGCTGGATCGTCGGGAAGCCTTGAAGGATGCCGATTTTGTAACGACACAGTTTCGGGTAGGCCTGCTCGAAGCCCGGATTAAAGATGAAAGTATTCCGTTAAAGCACGGTATGATCGGTCAGGAAACCAATGGCGCCGGCGGGATGTTCAAAGCCTTTCGTACCATTCCCGTTATCCTTAGTATCGTCGAAGATATGAAAGAGCTGTGTCCGAATGCATGGCTGATTAATTTCACCAATCCTGCTGGTATGGTCACCGAAGCGGTGCTTCGTTATGGTCAATGGGACAAAGTCATCGGATTATGTAATGTTCCGATTGGTGCAATCAAGAGTGCAGCAGCCGTGCTGGACAAACCGGAAGAAGAGCTGTTTTTCAAATTTGCAGGCATTAACCACCTTCACTGGCACAGAATTTTTGACAAAACAGGGGCCGAATTAACGGAGCAAGTCATTGAAGGACTGTACGCGCCCGGCGCAAAACCGGAGAAGGTCGTTGAAAATATCAGGAACATGCGCTTCCTGTATGATCAGGTTCGTCAATTGAAAATGCTGCCTTGTCCTTACCATCGGTATTACTACATGACGGATAACATGCTCAAAGAAGAATTAGAGGAAGCCAAAAACGAAGGAACTCGGGGGCAGGTCGTCAAACGTCTCGAAGAGAGTCTGTTTGAACTGTATAAAGATCCGAATCTGGATTACAAACCAGAGGAACTATCCAAACGCGGTGGTGCGCATTACAGCGATGCAGCCTGTGAAATTATTAATTCGATCTATAATAACAAAGGCACGCTGATGGTGGTAAGCACACGGAATAACGGAGCGATTGATGATGTTCCTTATGATAGCGCAATCGAAATTACCAGCGTGATTCGCGCACATGGGGCGGAGCCTGTAAACTTTGGCAAATTCCCGCCAGCACAACGCGGCTTGCTGCAAGTCATGAAGGCGATGGAAGAACTGACGATTGAAGCGGCGGTCACCGGTGACTATGCAACCGCACTGCAAGCCTTCACCCTGAATCCGCTCGTTCCAAGCGGTGACATTGCCCAAACCGTGCTGGATGAATTGCTGGAAGCACATAAAGAGCATTTGCCGCAATTCTTTGCCAACAAGGCGAAGGCTACGGTGTAAATTTATAAAATAGATTGCCCATGCTGGACGTACGGAAAAACGGTCGTCTCCCTGCGATTTTGATGGGGTCACGGCCGTTTTTTTTGTTATCCATGTCGGATTAAATAATTATGAATTAAAAAGGCTCAAAACCAAAATCAGTGCTTGACGAAATCATCAAAGGTTAAAAATGGAAAATCATCTGCAAGCTGTAGATCATTTCGATTACATAGCTCCCATATTAGAGGCTTTTAATCCCAAGTCTTTCTCGAATCTGTGTATAGCTCTACTGTTCTTGAAGACGTAAACGAACAGCCTCTTTCTCTGTTTCCTCGTCATATTTATTAAACTTTGTGGCATAAAAAAACCCTCCGGCCAACAGTGTTGAGTCCATCATAGACTCTTTTTTCACTGTCTACCGTAAGGGGAAAATACCAACCTCTTTAGATGATCATTTCTTCTTTGTCTTCGTGTTAATGGTTCCGCTGTTTGATACTACGCCTGCCTTGTTTCTTGCAGTAATAGAAATCTTATAGCGTTTGTTTGCAGATAGATTGGTTAGCGTATGTTCCAAATCGGTCATCCATCCACTGTCATAACCATTGTTCGTCGTAACACGGTACTCGGTTTCATTTGAGTTTCCATTCGCTGTCCAAACTACCTTAATCTTTGAAGCAGTGATGTCTTTGGTTTTTATTTTATCCGGACTGTTCGGATTTGTTACGAGAATAACAGATGACTGACTGCTGTCATTTCGGCTCCAAGCTACCAATGTATACGTGTACGTCTTTGAAGGGGTTAATCGCTTATCTGTGAACCATGTAAGCTTCCCTTTATAAATGCTTTTTCCATCTCGTAACAATTCATAGGTGTCAGCATTTACAACCTTTTTCCATGTGAGTATAACACTTGTTGATTTCACCTGTTTTTTCATGAATTTGGGTGATTCTAAATTGTGACTCTTCGTTGCTATCTGAATAACTTGTGGGGCGCTTTCTCCCGCATTATTTTTAGCCACCAATGAGTAAACGTAGGTGGTTGACCGCTCCAATCCAATATCGTTAAAGCTGGTGTCAACACCGCTGTAGATGATTACGCCGTCACGCTTCAGTTCATAGCTCACCGCTTGCACAACCGGAGCCCAAATGAGAAGAATACTTCTCTCATTGCTTGTGCCAACAAAGTTGATTGGGGCTGTTGGCGGCGGCGTTACTGGAATCGATGGTGGTGGCGTGGTCGGCGGTGTGGTTGGCGCCGGATCGGCTGTCTTTACTTGCACCGATGCCGGACTGCTTTCTCTTGTTCCATTCTTGGCTACCAATGTGTACGTATAGCTCGTGGACGCCGTCAAGCCTGTATCCGTATAGGTTAGTTCGTTTCCGCTGTAGACCAGTTGACCGTCTCGCTTCAACTCGTAGTTCTCGGCATTGTCTGCTGCATTCCAGCTGAGCTTAATGCTCGTTGTTGTGGCTGTGCCTGTCAGATTCGTCGGAGTCGCTGGAGAGGGGTGTCGCCGGGACTGCGGCGTCGGATCGGCTGTCTTTACTTGCACCGATACCGGACTGCTTTCCCCTGTTCCGTTCTTGGCTACCAATGTGTACGTGTAGCTCGTGGACGCCGTCAAGCCTGTATCCGTATAGCTCAGGTCGCTCCCCGTGTACACCTCTTGGCCATCGCGTTTCAACTCGTAGCTCTCGGCGTTATCTGCTGCATTCCAGCTAAGCTTAATGCTCGTTGTAGTGGCTGTGCCTGTCAGATTCGCTGGTGTTGCTGGAGTCGCCGGGGCTGGAGTGGTCGGCGTTGGATCAGTCGGCATCGGATCAGTCGGCGTCGGATCAGCTGGCATCGGATCGGCTGTCTTTACTTGCACCGAGGCCGGATTGCTTTCCCCTGTTCCGTTCTTGGCTACCAATGTGTACGTGTAGCTCGTGGACGACGTCAAGCCTGTATCCGTATAGGTCAGGTCGTTTCCGCTATAGACCACTTGGCCGTCTCGTTTCAACTCGTAGCTCTCGGCGTTGTCTGCTGCATTCCAGCTGAGCTTAATGCTCGTTGTAGTGGCTGTGCCTGTCAGATTCGCTGGTGTTGCTGGAGTCGCCGGGGTTGGAGTGGTCGGCGTTGGATCAGTCGGCGTCGGATCAGCTGGCATCGGATCGGCTGTCTTTACTTGCACCGAGGCCGGACTGCTTTCTCCGGTTCCGTTCTTGGCTACTAATGTGTACGTATAGCTTGTGGACTCCTTCAATCCTGTATCCGTATAGGTTAGTTCGTTTCCGCTGTAGACCACTTGGCCGTCTCGTTTCAACTCGTAGCTCTCGGCACTGTCTGCTGCATTCCAGCTGAGCATGATGCTTGTTGTTGTGGCTGTGCCTGTCAGATTCGCTGGTGTTGCTGGCGCCGGATCGGCTGTTTTTACCTGCACCGATGCGGGACTGCTTTCTCCAGTGCTGCTCTTGGCTACCAATGTGTACGTGTAGGTCGTTGCTGCCGTCAACCCAGTACTATCGATAAATTTGGATTCGCTTCCACTGTAGATACTAACACCGTCACGCTGCAACTCATAAGTCGTAGCCCCGGCAACATCATCCCAATCCAGCGTAATAGACGAGTTTGTAGCGGTGGTTGCGATGTTTGCCGGAGTTGGTAATACCGATTTATTCGTTTTGTCTATTATTTTAGCCTCATTGGTCTCCCCATTACTATTCCGTGCAATAAGCGTGTACGTATAATCGGTAAATGGAGACAACCCTGTATCTGTAAAAGTAGAATCCGCTCCTTGGTAAATGATTGAATTATTTCGTTTGAGTACATAGGTTTCTGCATTTGCAATTTTATCCCAGGTTAGTACCATTTTCTGATCTGTTTTTTCTGTGATCTGCAAGTTAAAGAGCGGAGCAGCAAAACCTGTAGCAACTCCATTATTTCTCTTGGTAACATCATAAACAATTCCCGTTGTCAACGAATCTGGGTTCCATGCCCCAATTAAACCAGCTTCATCTCCACTGAGAGATCGGTTCATATCAGACTGAATATCTTCAGCAGTCCGGGCATAGTTCCAGATACGCACTTCCGCTAACTTACCCGCGAATTTATACTTTGAGTCGTGCCCCCATCCGGATATGACGGCCATTGGAGTAACAGATTTAGATTCAGTCTGTTGCGTGAGAAATAAACTAATGGATTGTTTCTCTCCGTTGATGTAAAGCTCATTTGTATCAGCCGTTGGAACACCATTTGTAAAGACTGCTGCTACATGAACCCATTTGTTCTTCAATTCAGCAGAAGGTATTCCTAAGACACTTCCATCAGCTTGATTAAATCCAAAGTATCCATTAGCAAAATAAAGATTATAGATGTACCAACCAAACGGCTTGACAAAATTCGTCCCATTCCAATACATCCAGAACTCTACGGTAGTCTTGGCTCCCGGTATCGTATTAACAGGAAGATTGGTTATTTTGATTGTGTCATCTGCCCCATCAGTAGTAATGAAGTTTATAGGTTCCACAGGAGTAAACGTTTTAGTTGTTGCAGGGTCAAGCACTTCATTTGCAGCACGTACCAAACTTGTTGGAATAAAAATAGGCAGTATGATCCCCAAAAACATAATTAAGGCTAAAGAAGCGTTTGCTATTTTATTGCATTTCATATGTTCCTTCCCCTGTTCCGTCTAACATTTTCTGCAAAAACAACTCGTCGTTTATCATAAAAGTTGATGGTCGCTTGCAGTCAAGCATGTTTCAATCCCCTGACGTTTCAGCTCCCCGATGAGAGGGGATGAGAGGGGGAAACGGTCCCGCCGAAACCATAAGACCGTTTTTTTATGTTGCATATTTTAAACAAATAAAAGAATTGTTTTGGCATCCAACTCTTTCAAAAAGATAAAGCCCTCCATCACCCTTTCGTATCTCAACCTAGAGAAGCATTATCGAACTGCCAAAAACCCTGATAGATTGAAACAATTTTACACAGAAATTTCCCTCTCTCTTCCCGTTTTGTAAATATTAATTTCAGATATTCCTTCTGAACGGAAAATTCGACAAAATAATCTCTTTATCATTATCGGATAAGAAATCTTTTATTTTAGGCTCAAAACCAAAATCAGCGCTTGACGAAACCATCAAGGTTAAGAATGGAAAAACATTTGTGTGGGTATACGATTTTGTTGGTCCCAAACAGCGCTACAGCAAGCTCTTTCGCTCCCGTATTGTTGAACAAGCGCTCGGTTCTACAGCAGTGCATAGCGCCCGCATGCAGCAAGCACCGTCCAGTTCCGTACAGCGTATGCATAACGAGGCGATTCCGGCCGAGTATGAACGGTATGAACGGATCTACGAGCAAGTATGGGAGGGATACTCTCCCTACGGCCAAGACTGCGAAGTTTATGCTAACGATGCTTATGCTCCAGCGTCCCGCAAGGGGGGTTCTCATCCCACTGGAACACAAAAAAAGCTTCCTAATATGAATTAGGAAGCTTCTGTAGTACGTCCCAGGAGGGATTCGAACCCCCGACCGACGGCTTAGAAGGCCGTTGCTCTATCCAGCTGAGCTACTGGGACAAAATGGTTTTCAATTAAAGCTTATGTATTCAGTGCATTAATTATTATATCACATTTCGGGTAACTGTCAAAAGCATTTTTTCATCCTGCATGGAAACCACTGAGAAAGGAATCATTTGGACGCTAACGGGGTATTATGTACAAAAGGGCATGCTATTACAAGGAGGGGTTGATCCGTGAAGGATCTATTGTCGTCGCTTTGTTATTTCAGCATTTTCTTTGCACCTTTTCTGCTGCCTATCATCGTGTGGATTGCAGTACGAGACGAATATGTACGGGGACATGCCAAAAAAGCCATTTTATCGCACATTTTCCCCATTATTGCGGCGATTCCGCTGTTTTATTTTATTGTAACAGCCAATCATGCGGGTTCTGTTGTCGGGTTTGTACTGCTGTTCGTAGTGGTTTATCTCGGAGTGTTTGTCTATAACATTTACAAAGGGATTATGACACTGCGTGAAGCTGCGTAGTTCCAAAAAAGCCTCCTGCATTCCGCTGGTTAAGCCGGAAGTGGAGGCTTTTTCGGATTACTGGATCATCAAACCTTATTCTTCTCGTTTATTTATTGCCGAAGCGTCTCGGACTTCTACGTACTTCATGTCTTACGTTTTTCTCCAGCACTTCTTCCGCAAACTCATTGTTATGAATATAACTGCTGCTTTTATTCTTCTTGTATTTCGGTTTGCCGTCTATGATTTCCCCCTCCTTTCACGCTGATTCTGCGATGATGCCGGAGTCCAGATCAACAGAAGCCGAGGCATAGCACACCAAATTCTCATCCCCCGAACTCCTTGGCAAACTCCGTGCTGAGCTGCCCGTAGGAGAGCAATTCCCGTTTAAACTTGTCCCGTTCCTCCCCAGCGGTAATGTGCGTGGAATCGGTAAAAGCCTTGTCTGTCACTTCTTCAAATGCGGAGTGCAGATTATTGTCGTACCAATCCAGTTCCAAATCGGCGTCATTGCGAATGATCCGTACCATGTCATAGTCATTCTGACCGTCCTGCTGGTTGTTCGCCGTGATATATACCAGCAATTCCGGGTCATCTGCCGCGCCGGGCCGCACCTCTACCTCTGCGCAGCGCACGCCGTCAATTTCAGTGAAGCGACGGATTTTGGCGTCCTTGATGTAGTACATTGGTCTCCCTCCTTCCTTGCGAGTAGACGGGTTGCCCCATTTGTAGTTTTCGGAACGGACAGACATTTTATGCTTCTTTTCGGCATATATACTGATGAACTGGGGATTTAGTTTTTAATTCATTCCAACACTGGATGAACACGACAAAGAGAGGATGAACAGACATGTGCGGAATTACAGGTTTCATACAGTGGAACGGAGACTTAATGCATCAGTCGGAGCTGCTGCTAAATATGACGCAAACACTCTCCAATCGCGGACCTGATGCTGCTGGCACCTGGATATCCAACCCGTGTGCCTTCGGACACCGAAGACTGAGCGTAATGGACCCGGAAAATGGCGCCCAGCCTATGATCCGGCAGCTTGAGGATATCACTTATACGATTGTATATAACGGAGAAATATATAACGCGCCTGAGCTAAAAAAAGAACTGCAGCAGCGTGGGCATTTTTTCCGTACACAATGCGACACGGAGGTGCTGCTCGAAGCCTATATCGAATGGGGCCCCGAATGCGTGGACCGATTAAACGGCATTTTCGCGTTTGCTGTCTGGGATAGCGGGCGGCAGCAGGTCTTTCTGGCGCGGGATCGTCTGGGCGTAAAGCCGCTATTTTATAGCCACAATGAGGATGTGTTCGTATTTGGCTCAGAGCCCAAAGCGCTGCTTCAGCACCCTGCTGTCGAAGCGGCCGTCGATGCCGAGGGATTGGCCGAAATTTTTATCATCGGGCCTGCACGTACCCCCGGACACGGCGTCTATTCGTCCATGAAGGAGCTGCGCCCCGGGCATACGCTGACCTACGACCGCGACGGCATGCATATTCAGACCTACTGGAAGCTGGAAAGCATTGCGCATGAGGATGACACGGAACAAACAGCGCTCAAGGTACGTGAGCTGTTGCTGGATACAGTGGAGCGGCAGCTCATTTCGGACGTTCCGGTGTGTACCTTACTATCTGGCGGTCTGGATTCAAGCGCACTGTCCGCATTAGCTGTCGATTATTACAAGCGTACCGGGCAGGGACAAGTTGATACGTATTCGGTTGATTACGTGGATAACGACAAGCATTTTAAAGCCCATGCGTTCCAGCCCGGAGCCGATGCCCCCTGGATTCAGCGCATGGTGGATGAACTGGGCACCAACCATCACTGGATCGAATTCGATACACCCGAGGTCGTAGAAGCTCTGAACAACTCCACGCTAACACGGGATTTACCGGGGATGGCGGATGTAGATTCGTCGCTGTATCTCTTCTGCCGGGAGATTAAAAAAGGAGCAACCGTTGCCATTTCCGGCGAGGCGGCGGATGAAGTGTTTGGCGGATATCCGTGGTTCCATCGTGAGGATATGCTGAACTCAGGCACGTTCCCGTGGGCGGTCGCTCCTGATATGAGAGCCAGCCTGCTGTCTCCCGAGGTGCGGGACTGGATCAAGCCGCTGGAGTATTTGAATGACCGCTACTCAGAGGCCATAAGAGAAGTACCCAAGCTGTCGGGGGAAACAGGTAAAGCTGCGCAAATGCGTGTTATGTCCTATTTGAACATCACTCGCTTTATGCCTACGCTGCTAGATCGCAAGGATCGGATGAGTATGGGGATCGGACTCGAAGTACGGGTGCCGTATTGCGATCATCGGCTGGTGCAATATGTATGGAACATCCCGTGGAGCATTAAGACGACAGGCGGACGTGAAAAAGGTATCTTGCGAAAGGCGCTGGAGGGTGTATTGCCGGATGATGTGCTGTACCGTAAAAAAAGCCCATACCCCAAAACACATAACCCTTCCTATCTTGCCGTTGTGAAAAAGCAGGCGCTGGAGCTGCTGGACGATTCCTCTTCCCCGCTGCTTAAGCTGATTGATGCGCAAAAGGTGCGTGATATCGCGGCCTCGCCAGAGGCTTCCAGCAATCTGCCCTGGTTTGGTCAGCTGATGTCAGGTCCCCAATTGTTTGCATACCTGACCCAGGTAGATAACTGGCTGCGCACCTACAAAGTAGCAATTCGATAGGTAAACAAAAAATGCAAAAAGTCTACCCGCAAGTGATGAGCTGCGGATAGACTTTTATTGTTATAGGCCTAATCTGATAGTTGAACCTGCGATGATTTAAGCCTGTGGATTGCCCAGCTTGGTCGCCAAATTACGCAGGGCTATCCCTCGATGGCTGATAGCCTGCTTTTGTTCCAACGTCAGCTCGGCCATCGTCTTCTCGAACTCAGGCAAATAAAACAACGGATCATAACCAAATCCGCCGCCGCCTGCGGTTTCCGTGGTAATCCAGCCATCTACCGAGCCGGTCGATTCCAATGTCTCCCCGGTCTGAGGGTTATACAGAATTAAGGTACAAACGAATTGAGCCGGACTTAGCAAAGGCTGTCCTGTATCATCACCAAGCTGCTTCGATTCCAAAACATCGAGCAGCTTAATATTGTTCTCGTGATCGCTGGCACCTTCTCCAGCATAACGGGCCGAGTATACGCCCGGTGCACCGTCCAGCAAGTCCACGCACAGGCCGGAATCATCGGCCAGCACGGGCAGTCCTAGCGCATCTCCGACCGCTTTGGCCTTTTTCAGCGCATTCTCGGCAAAGGTTTTGCCGTCCTCAACGACATCAGGAATGTCGGGGTAATCGTACATGCTTTTGACTTCCTTGCCCAGCGGAGCAAAGGCATGTGCAAATTCACGTATCTTCCCTTTATTCTTGGTAGCGACAATGACAATCGGGCCATTCAGTCGCATCAGACTCCAGCCCCTGTGCGTCCGGCTCCGATCTTATCAGCAATCGGTCCGAGCACTTCCTTTTGACGCTCGATCATTTGTAAGATACCTTGTTCGCCCAAACTAAGCAGCTGATCCAATTCGTTGCGGTCGAATGGACTTTCTTCTCCGGTGCCTTGCAGCTCGACATATTTGCCGCTGCCAGTCATCACCAGATTCATGTCGACTTTGGCCTTGGAATCCTCTTCATAGTTCAGATCCAGCAATGCTTTCTCACCAACAACCCCTACGCTGACAGATGCCAGAAAATCCGTTATGGGAAAAACAGGCAGCTTGTGCTGGGTGGCAATTTTATTGACCGCAATCGCTAACGCTACGAATGAACCGGTGATTGAGGTTGTGCGCGTTCCGCCGTCCGCCTGAATAACGTCACAGTCCAGCGTAATGGTCCGTTCACCAAGCGCCTGCAAATTGACAACCGAACGCAACGCTCTTCCAATCAGACGCTGAATTTCCATCGTACGGCCCGTCAGCTTGCCACGCGCGGCTTCGCGCTGATTACGGCTATGAGTTGCCCGCGGAAGCATGGAGTACTCTGCAGTCACCCAGCCCTTTCCTTGTCCCTTCATGAAGGGTGGAACGCGTTCTTCCACACTAGCCGTGCAAATGACTTTCGTCTCGCCAACCTCTATAAAAACAGAGCCCTCCGCGTATTTATTTACTCCTGCTGTCAATTTCATCGGGCGCAGCTCATCACCGTTTCGTCCGTTAGATCTACTCATGCTTTTTCCTCCTACGTCGTATGCAACCTGTTCTTATATTGTTTATTTTACCAAAGTGTGCAGGCAAAAGCACCCCAAGGACGATTCCCCGCCCTTAAAGAGGAATTTCGTTAATGTGCTGCGGCTTGGCTACAGGTTCTCCATAGTTCTGATTATTTTGTCCAATAACACTTTTCTCACCATTCAGTTCAATCCGAATTTTCGTTTTGGCCGCATCCCCCGAATTGTCTGCTGCTGTCAGTACGACCGATTCCAGAAATTCCGCAGGTACAGCCTCTCCCTTGGCGAACATATCATCCGAGAGCGACACCGTAATTACGTTGTCTTTGGAACGTTCTATTGATTTTAGCGCCGTCTCCCCTGTCATCACTTCCTGTAATCCGTCCTTCGTTTGCGGCCCTTGAATCAATTGATGCAGCGCGGACTGGATACGATCTTTTTCCGGGTTGACCAGCCGTGTGACGGGCACATAATATTGAACTCCGGCAGGAGATGACGATGAAAAATATACCGTGACCGGACTGGAATCCAGCGGTGTCGCACCCTGACCGACCTCCAGATTAATGCCAACTGCGCGTGTCAACGGATGATCCAGCGGCGTACCGTCAACGGGCATTTCGTTCAGTCTTTTGCCATCCATCCAAATCTGCACGCTTTTAATATCGGGGCGGTCGGTCAGAGTCCAGGTCAAGCTTTCCATTAATTTGCGTTCTTCCTGCGGCTTATAGTTGGCAAAAGATTTATTGAATTCAACGACAGCCAGCTTGTTGTTCTTGTCCACTGTCACACTCTTCACTTCTGTACCTTGAGGCAGTACGCCTTTGAAGCCCTCTGGCAATAATCCGGCATACGGCCCACCCTCAACCAGTGTTTCCAGCGCCGACTTGGCATCTGCCTGTACATCACCTGTAGCAATCGGCAAAGATACCGGAGCCAGCAAACCGTTATGATCTTGCAGAAAGACAGCCCTCAGCTGCCCGGTGCTCACAGGTGCTTTTCCGCTTACGGCCTTGATCATGGACTGCTCTAACGTGGACGGCGGGGGATCAATCGATGCTGACTCATTGCCGAAAAGACTGCATCCGGACAACAACAGGGGCAGCGACAGCAGCCCTGCTACAGAAGTCATACGCCATGGGTGTTTTAGGTTCATAAGTGAAGTTCCTCCCTAACAATTTTGTACAGATTGTACTAATATGTATACGAGCCCCGCGTAAAAAATAACTACTTTTTCAGCAGACTGGACACACTGGTCATAATCGCAACAAAAATCAGAATCTATACAAGGAGGGGACTACAGCTTTATGGATAAGAAAAAAGCACCTTACAGCCTGAATAGTAAAAAGGTGGCTGATGCCACCCGTGAATTGCTGCACAAGCGTGGTGTAAGCATGACTGAAATCGCAGAGCTGGTCATGCTGCTACAGAATAAATATTACCCAAACCTGACGATGGAAGAATGCATTGAAAATGTAGACAAAGTCCTGATGAAGCGCGAGGTTCAAAATGCAGTGCTCACCGGCATCCAATTGGATATCCTTGCCGAACAGGGCGCCCTGCTTCCCCCATTGCAGGATATGATTGAGAATGATGAGGGACTATACGGGGTGGATGAAATTTTGGCCTTCTCCATCGTGAATGTGTACGGCAGCATTGGATTTACCAATTATGGTTATGTTGATAAACTCAAACCGGGCGTGCTGGAACGCCTGAATGATAAAAGCCTCGGGCCAATCCATACGTTTTTGGACGATATTGTAGGCGCTATCGCAGCTTCGGCCAGCAGCCGTATCGCCCATCGTAAACAGGCAGAGCGTGAACAGGAGCTTGGGGAAGAAAGCGCACCGAATACTACACGCTAAAAAAACAACAGAGATATGCACAGCAAGAGGGGAATAGGACATGGCAAACGTAGCTGAAAAAGTAAATGAAAAATATGCGATCCGCAGGATGAAGGCTGATGATTACGATCAGGCTTTTGCACTGTGGAACAGCTTGGAAGGATTGGGATTAAGCGAAGCCGACTCGCCGGAGCGAATTACACGCTTTTTGCAGCGGAATGAAGGACTTAGCTTTGTCTGTGAGTATGAAGGCAGCCTCATTGGCACGATTATGGCAGGACATGATAGTCGTAGAGGATTTCTGTATCATCTGGGCGTTGCCACAACGCATCGTGGTCAAGGAATCGCCCCGTTGCTGGTGAATGAAGCATTGTCTGCTTTGCTGCGAGAGGGCATAGATAAATGCCATCTTTTTGTGATGGAGCATAATGAGGCAGGGCAACGCTTTTGGTCGGCCAATGGCTGGGAGAAACGGGATGGAATTTTACTTTACTCCAAAGGGCTTGATTCCAAAGGACCGGGTTCGAGAGAGCCGGAGTAGCGGGCGCTTACTCATGCAAACAAAAATGCCAGGTCTGATGCAGTTTAGAACCGATCAGACCTGGCACATTGAAGTGCACCTGATGCATTGCAATTACTTATAGTCCGATTACTTTTGCGGTCGTAGCGTACGTTCTACAATTCCCAATGTGGCTTGACGAGAGAAAAATCTGGAAACCTGGGCGACCCAATAGTTTTGGCGACCGGATATCAGGTGACTCCTTCCCTTTTCAAATGCTTTCAGCGCGTTCTGTACTACTTTGTTCGGGGTTTCTCTGGAACCCACGGAAGCTTCATTGGAGCCTACCACATCAAAAAATGCGGTTTCAGTGGCACCTGGGCAGAGGGCGAGCACGTTTAGCCCCCGTTTCTGATTTTCGGCCCAAAGCGCTTCACTAAAGGAAAGCACAAATGCTTTGGTGGCTCCATACACGGCCATATACGGATCAGGCTGAAATGCGGCTGTGGAAGAAACGTTGATGATTCCTCCATCCCGGTTGCGCAATAAATCAGGCATAAAAGCATGTGTAATATCCACTAAAGCAGCGACATTGAGCATGATTTCCTCATGCTGCCGTTCTCTTGAAACCTGTTCAAAGTACCCATAGGTAGCAAAGCCTGCATTGTTAATTAAAAGATCCACCTTCAGTTGATGCTTTTGAACCTCCTGATACAATGTTTGTGGCGCACCTGCTGCCGAAAGATCAAGCGCAATCACGGTTGCCTTTACGTTATATTTCGCGGAAAGCTCTTCAGCCAGCGCCTTTAATTTTGTTTCATTGCGCGCCACCAAAATAAGATTACATATCTTAGCCGCAAGCGAATAGGCGAACGCCTCGCCAATACCGGATGAAGCTCCCGTGATCAGAGCCGTTTTGTTTGCATACATAAACATGATAATGACCTCCATAGTATCGTTGTTTTATTTTAGAAACATTGTTACCATTGCTCTATAATGAACTGAAGTCATCCACTATGACGACCTCAGTACATTTCAAATCCTATGATTACAATGAAGGGGCCTTACATGCAGCCAGCGTCTGCTTCATCGTAAATGCATAAATCTTATGGGCCACAGCTGCATCCGAAAAATGACCTGCAAATTGCAGATGTATAACCCCGTGCAAGGCAGACCACAGCATTCGGACGACCAGCAACGGATCTTGCTCTGCCAATTGACCCTGCTCCATAGCGTGTACGATGGTTTGCAGGAATCGGGACAGGGCTGTTGTTGTACCTTCCAGACTCTGTTCATCCGGCTTGAAATCAGATAAGGCCCCGCCAAACATCATTTTGTAATAGGCTGAATGAAGCTGTGCAAATTCCCAGTACGCCCAGCTTAAAGCTTCCAGGTCAGCGAGTACGTCTTCGGTAACAGGTACGTGCTGAAAGGTTTCCGCCAGCAGCCGACATCCATCCAGGTACATTTCATTGGCCAAACCATCTTTGCTGCCGAAGATACTGTAAATAATTTTGGTTGAACAGCTTAATTTCTGCGCAACCCGTCGCACGGTCACGGCCTCAGGCCCTTCCTCTACAAGAAGGATGCATGCGGCATCAATAACGTTTTTACGGAGCAATTGCTGCTGCTGAAGCTTCACTTCCGAATAGGTTTTATAGGACTGCGATGACTCGGACATGATTCAAAACACTTCCTTTTGCTTATTAAAAGAACGATGGCTATTTTGAAGATAATACCGTACTCAATGTAAAATCTTGCTCATTTTTCGGAAACAGTGTTTCATTTAAGAATCATAGTATTCTAACCCTGATGGTTTGTCAAATAAAAAGAACGCAAATAAGTAGGTACACTTACCGCGCTCTGACTCATGTTAAAAATGAAGCTTGCAACTATGTTTGCGTTTTACGATCAATAGGCAATGCCTACACGTGCATGTATAAATTCGTGACTCTTCCATTGACGATAGGTAAAATCAGCTGTATCAGCGGTGGAAATCTGTGAGCCGCCTTCGGGCAAAAAGTCTTTTTCCACACGATAAATGCCTGTCCGCGCACCGTCCGGCAGATAGGTTGGACAGACAATGGTCCAGTCCAGCGCCGAATCACGCAGCAATTCGTACACCCGCCGATGTTCCTCTGCCGCACGGGTACTGCGTCGCCGGGTGTCAGAGGACTCATACCGATACAAGCCCGGTTCGGTACGGCTTTGCAAAATCCCTGCTGTCCCTACCGTAATAAGACGGGCCACAGATTGCTTTTGCATGTGCCGGATTAGCAGGTCGATATTCACGGATAAGGTAGTGGTTCCATCCGTATTCAGTGCGCTGATGACAGCTGACACCCCACCCGCCAGCGCTCGCGCTACATCCTCGGCACGGGTAGCATCCCCTTGTACCATTCGGAGCTGCGTCCCGTATTTTAATACGTATTCTTCCAGTTTGCCTGGTGATCGGACAAGGACCGTAACGGTATGACCGTCCGCCAATGCATACTCCAATATATACCGCCCTACGCGTCCGGTAGCTCCCAGCAGCAGCAGATTCATAAAAGCCTCTTTCCCGGCATGCATGCCGCTTTGTCATGTTGCTTTGTCTTGTTGGCTATATTCGGTAACTAGTCCCGGCCAAGGGCATAGAAGCGCATAATCTGCTCCGTCTCGCTCATCCAAACCCGCTCACGGCGCACCAGCTCCACCAGATGAGCCAGTGTCTCCGACATAGCAAATCGCAGTTGGTGAATACCCAGCTTGCCACCGAACACGGCTATACATAGCTCGTAGGCGGTGCTCCCCTCTGGCTGAATCAACTGCTGGAACTTCTCCAGCCGTTCTTCATGATGCGCCAGCAACGCTTGCGTCCGTTCATGAAAGTAATCAAACGGATTGCGGTGCCCCGGATACGCCCAAGCTACCTCCAGCTCGCCCAGACGCTGCAAACCGTCTATATAAGACTGCAAGGGCTGGGCATCACTTCCCGGCAGCAGGCTGATATTGGGCGAAATTTGCGGCAAGACCGCATCGCCGCACAGGATCACGCCGCTATTCGGCTCATACAAGGATACATGCCCAGCTGCATGTCCTCCTGTCTCAATAGGCAGCCAGCCGCGTCCGCCCAGCTCCAAACAGGCATTCTCCCTAACAGGAATGATCGTAATTTCAGGCTGTGGATTCACTTGCGCATACGCCTGCAGCATATGGGCTACCAAGTCGGGCACCTGCTCCAAAGGAAAGCCATGCCGGACAAAAAAAGCGGGAAGCGTATGCTCCATAGCAGCAGTTGATGCCTGCCCACCCCACATCATCATCGCTTCCTGATGGCTTCGAGCTGACATATGTACACGTGCCTGACTTTGCTGCTGCATCCAGCCAGCCAATCCGTAATGATCCGGGTGATGATGGGTCACCACAATGTCCGAAATATCCGCAAAGGACATCCCCAGCTGCTGGAAGACATGCGCCCATTCTGCCTCTGTGTCCAGATTGCGCGGACCAGGGTCTACAATCGTAAAGCCGTGCTGTCCCTTGAGCACATAGCTATTCACCCAACGCAGCGGAAAGGACATGGATATTTTGACCTGAAAGCCTCCATCTATCCCTTCACACGGTGTAAGCTCTGGCCATTTCATGGCTTTCCACCCGCCTTTCCGTTTCAAGCCCGCATGCCGACAAAAATCATTCGGGGCGAAGCATCCTCGATATATTGATCTTCATTATAGCTTCCGTGCACCTGTTCTACAGACAGCCCGGCTTGCTCCAGCAAGGCACGGAACTTTTCATATGGATACAGCTTTACACGCTCGTGATACACACGTGTTGATTCCCTTCCTGCGGCGGTATCCAAACCAGCAGCGGTTTCAGCAGTCGCAGCCGATGCGGATGAACGAATCGCGATCTGTTTTTTCACAAATCCATCTTCAATCACCCGATGCTCCTCAATCCAATTCCCTTCATCCTCGCGTGACGAGTGCGGTACCAGATGAAGGGCCACGTAGGCAGGGTTCAAATAATCTATGATAAAGCGTCCTCCCGGCTTCAACAATCGATAAATTTCCTTTAATACTTTAAGCTGCTCTTCATCCTTCTCGAAATAGCCGAAGGAGGTGAACAAATTCACCACCGCATCAAAGCTCTCATCCAGCGGCACCGCTCTCATATCCCCTTGATGCCAGCTTACCCGTCCTCCGGGATCAGCAGCATGCGCCTCTCTCAACAACACACCGGACAGATCCACACCTGTCACCTGATAGCCCGCATCGGCGAGTGCCAGCGAATGGCGTCCCATACCGCAGCATAAATCCAATACGCTGGAGCCTTGCGGTAATTTGAGCCAAGAGATCATTTTCTGCACTTCCTGATAGGCTCCCTGAAAGTCGCGATGCTTATATACCAATAAATAATCTTCCCCAAAACTTTGTTCGTACCATTCTGCCATATCGTTTCTCCTCCATGAGCTCATTTCACTCTATTACATATTATATTAGCTTTTTCAAACTGGAAACTCCAAAGCATTACGAATAAGGATTTTGTAAAAATCCTGAATAAGGAACATGTTACAATAATCATACTTAAGCCAAAATTTTCATAGGAACTTCATACCAGCTTCATGCGATTCACTCCATTTTATCATTAAAATGTATCATGGGAACGCCTTTTGAGCGTATTCATGAAGAAGGAGCGGCAAAGCTATGATTCAAATTGGACTGACGGGTTGGGGCGATCACGATGATCTGTATCCGATCGGCACCAAAGCTAATCAAAAATTAAGCGTCTATGGCGGTCATTTTCCGGTGGTGGAGATGGATAGTTCTTTTTATGCGGTGCAGCCCACGGATCGCATGGCGCGCTGGGCGGCCGAAACCCCTGACTCCTTTTCATTTCTCGTCAAGGCCTATCAAGGCATGACCGGACATACACGCGGCAAGCAGCCTTATTTTAAAACAACCGATGAAATGTATGAAGCCTTGCATGCATCCATACAGCCTCTCCGCGAAGCGGGCAAGCTCAAGGCGGTACTGTTTCAGTACCCCCCCTGGTTCGACTGTACACGCGAGAATGTAGCCGTATTGCGAGACACGAAAAAAAGGATGGGAGAGGTCCCATCCGTACTTGAATTCAGGCATCAAAGCTGGTTTACACCCGATTTTCGGAAACGAACGCTGGCATTCATGCGCGAGGAAGGCTGGATACATAGCGTATGTGACGAGCCGCAGGCCGGACCGGGCTCTGTTCCCATTGTGCCGCAGGCTACAGACAACAGCCTGACGGTCGTGCGTCTCCACGGACGAAATGCATCCGGCTGGAATCAAAGCTCCGCACCCAACTGGCGGGAGGTTCGTTATCTGTATCGGTACAATGAACAGGAATTGACTGAATGGAGAGACAGATTGCTGGAGCTGGAGCAGCAGAGCCGTGAGATTTGCGTTATTTTCAACAACAATTCGGGAGGAGATGCCGCCGCTAACGCCAAGCAGCTGATGACGCTGCTCGGCATGGACCCCAAGCCTTTTCCACCCCGCAAACCACCTCAGGAGAACGAGGGACCGGAACAGCTTGAATTATTTTAAAGGAGGAACTGTCTAAGATGGTTCGGGAAAAGTAGGTATAGACTTCGGCAAGGCGATTAACATCGTTATGTTCGGCAAAGCGAATTAATGGTTCCTTGCCTAAAAATAGACTTTGAGATTTCCTGTCACTTATTTTACAATATTATAGAAACTGGTGTTAAATTTGGAGATTATAAGGAGGATATTGGAAATGACACCTAACAAGAGATTGAAGACATATCCACTTACAAAAGCAAAGCATGTAAAGGTTCATGGTCGAACTACGCACACACTTGCACCACTAACTCTGTTTTGGACAGGCAGCGGTATTGAATTGAATATCAAAGGCCCGGAGCTATGGATTGAAATAGAGGCCGATTACCAGGTGTATGAGTCCTGGATCAGTATTGTCATTAATGGTGTCCCAATGAGTCGTCTGATGGTGACCGCAGGACGGCATTGGATTTGTATTTTGAGAGGTATGGACCCTGAAACAGCCAAAAATGTCCGTGTGGTCAAGGATGTCCAGCCTATGAGTTCGGACTCGCGCTGCTTGCTGCAAATTCATGCCCTGAGGGTTGACGGAGAATTGCTGCCGGTTGCAGATAAGCCCCACAAGGTGGAATTTATCGGTGACAGCATTACCTCGGGAGAAGGAACGATTGGAGCAAAGGAAGAGGTGGACTGGGTTCCCATGTTGTTCACGGCACTACATAATTATACAGCCATCACTGCTGAAGCACTGAATGCGGATTACCGAGTGCTGTCACAAAGCGGATGGGGTGTGCTGACGGGGTGGGATAATAATCCGCAGACGAACATACCGGCATATTATGAACAGGTATGTGGTGTGCTCACCGGAGAGAGAAATGAAACATTAGGGGCATTTTCCGACCATGATTTTACCTCATGGCAGCCGGATGTGGTCGTGGTGAATTTGGGGACTAATGACGGGGGAGCCTTTTATTCTCCTGCATGGACGGACCCCACAAGCGGGAAAGTGTACAAGCAGCGCTTGAACGAGGACGGCACATTCAATGAAGAAGATCTACAAGCTTTTGAAAACGCTGTCAAAAAATTTCTTGTCAAGCTTCGTACCTGTAATCCCGCCGCCCATATTGTGTGGGCCTATGGGATGCTGGGTACTCCGATGATGCCAGCGATCTACCGGGCGGTAGACGCATATAAGAAAAGAACGAGGGATCGGAATGTGTCCGTGTTCCAACTGCCTAACACGACGGAAGAAACGATAGGATCTCGCAGCCATCCCGGGCTCCCCGCCCATACCAAAGCAGCAGACGAGCTGACAGGGTATTTGCAAGAGATTTTAAAGAATTAGAATTTGGGAAACAGAATCAGCTCTGGCATAGAATGCGAGATATACGACAAACGATCGTATATCCGCATTCTACATTTAGGAAATACTCAGCTCCCAATCCCCCCTCTCGGCCCGGTAGACGACCTCGCTCGGATCGTATCGGCGCTACGTACGATTTCAACCGCATACGTATCACCTATCCAGAAAAAAAACATACCTCATCCCTCCCAGATTGCAAAATACTCCATGCTATACAAGAAATTGTTCAGCGTATTGGACAAATTAGCAATCAATCTATCAATTCGGTTTAAAATAACCGATAGTAAATACATATGAGATAAATATTAGAAATTGAATACGCACATAGAAAGCAGGGGGTTTGATGAAACAACTGAAACGACTGAAGAATTTAACATTGCGCAAAAAATTGACAGTAGCATTCCTGCTGGTCATGCTCGTACCTAGTATTATTGTTAGTTCGTTTTCCTATAAGGCAGCATATGACCAAACGGACCGTCAATTACTCGACAGTGCGACTACTAGCGTCACCGCATCTGATCGCGCAATTACCCAAACCATTCAAGCCAAAATCGCGGATATCGAATATTATTCTACTACGATAACCGTTAGTGATAGCAGTACAGAAGCAGATGAAGACATTCTGAATAGGTTGCAAGTGTATTTGAAAATGCATGCAGAAGTCACCGATATGTTTGTAGGAACTCCTGAAGGAAAGCTCATCATTGGCAAACCCACAGGACGTACAACTGATCCTCGTGAGCGTCCGTGGTACAAACAAGCCATTGAAAAACCTGGGCAAACCGTAGTCAGCTCTGTCGAACTCAATTCGAGCAAGGTTCCCGTTGTGTATATTTCACGTACACTTCCCGACAACAGCGGTGTTCTCGGTCTTTCTCTGAATTTGAATAATTTGAAAGAAATCACAAATTTAAAAATCGGGCAAAATGGTTATATCATGATATTGGATGGTACCAAACGTGTCGTTACCCACCCGACAGAAGTCAGCGGAAGTACGAAAATGGGTGAAATGCTGCCACAACTGTTTGCCTCCAAGGAAGGCAGCTTTGGTTATGATCTGAATGGCGTAGCCAAAAACCTGATTTTCAAAACCAACGCGCTGACAGGCTGGAAAATTGCCGGAACGATGGACCAAGCCGAAACAAGTGCCTCCGCCAAACCGATACTCGTTACGACAATCGTTGTCCTGGTGATTTCAGCCATCATCATCGGTGTACTGGCCATGTTGATGATCAACGGCATACTCAAGCCGATTCAAAGATTGCGTAATTCCATGGATGCAATCAGCCAAGGTAATCTTTCCATCGATGTGGCAACTTCAAGCTCCGATGAAATTGGCGATTTATCCAGATATTTTCAACAAATGGTGGATAACCTGCGTAACATGATTCGAGAAATTCAAGCGATGACAGGCAATTTGTCAGCCTCCTCGCAAGAGCTTGCCGCAGGGGCAGAACAAACAACCCGTGCGATTGAGCATGTGACCGTAGCTATTCAAGATGTAGCTGCAGGCAGTGAACGTCAAGTACACAGCGCAAAAGATAATCAGGAACGGGTTAGCAACATGTCCGCTGACATTACAGCCATGACTGCCACCATGGCTGAAATGACCACTTATTCTGCACAGGCCATTGAGGCGTCGGATGTAGGCAGTGAGCATATCGGCAATAGTGTCGTTTCCATTGACGGCATTCGCACGACGGTGGAAGAGCTCGATACGATTGTCAGCGCTTTGAGTGACCGATCCGGACGAATCGGAACGATTGTCACCGTCATAACCGAAATCGCCAGTCAGACTAACCTGCTCGCACTGAACGCTTCTATTGAAGCAGCACGCGCAGGCGAGCACGGCAAGGGTTTTGCTGTTGTAGCGACGGAGGTCCGCAAGCTGGCTGAAAATTCGGCTCATTCAGCACAGCAAATTCGTGAACAAATTCAAGGAATACAGAGCGGTGTATCTGAGGCCCTGATCGCAATGGAATCTGCCAAAGAACGTGTAAGCGAAGGTATCAATTCCATTGACCTGTCCGGTCGTTCCTTCTCCCGTATCCGTAGAGCGGTAGCCAAATCCGCGAAGCAGCTCGATAACGTTGCTGTTTCTACTGCCGGGGTTGCAGAGGGAACAAGCACAGTCGTTAGCAGCATGGAGGAAATTACGCGCATCGCTGAGGAAGCGGCATCCCATACGGAGACCGTATCCGCCGCCGCCGAGGAACAGCTCGCCTCGATGGAAGAGATCGGTTCTTCCGCTGCCGATTTGACCCGTCTGGCCGAACAGCTTCAAGATTTGTTGCACCAATTCCAATTGGATGAAACAAAATAACCGTTCCAACCGATAAATATAGAGAAAGAATCTTGATCATGAAGGAGGATTGGAATATGGATATCGCAGCATTATCGACAGGTATGAGTCAGGCCAGCTTGGCCCAAGCCGCAAGTATAAAGGTTGCTGCTCTGGCCAAGGATCAAGCCAATGAGCAAGGGCAGGCGCTGATACAGATGATGGAAAAAAGCGTACAGCCTCATCTCGGGGGTCAACTGGACATCCGGGTGTAAGTGTATCTAAATTCATGCTGAAGGGCGATTCTGCTCAGGTCTGGACAGACCCGGGTAGAATCGCTTTTTTGATCTGTTATTTTTCGTTCAGCGCAAAACGTAGTAAACTAGACATATCGTCCACGACCTCGGTTCGGGGGATAAAGCAAAATTCGTACAATTACAAGTACAAAGGAGGATACATACTTTATGAGTTATTCCGCTTATTTTGAACAAGCCAAAGAGCAACAACTGAATGAGCTGAAGGAATGGTTGTCCATTCCGAGTATCTCCGCATTATCGGAGCACAAAAAGGACATTAACCAGGCAGCCGAATGGCTCGCTGCCAAACTGACTGCTGCCGGTCTGGAAAACGTTGAGATTATTCCAACCAAAGGTCATCCATTGGTGTACGCTGATCATTTGCATGCACCCGGTAAACCGACCATCCTGGTATACGGCCACTATGATGTACAGCCCGTTGATCCGCTTCACCTGTGGGAAACCCCGCCGTTCGAGCCATCTATCCGCGATGGAAAATTGTATGCACGCGGAGCGACAGACGACAAAGGGCAGGTGTTCTTGCACATTAAGGCGGTTGAGGCTATTTTGAAGCAAGAGGGCAAGCTGCCGCTGAACATCAAATTCTGCATTGAAGGCGAGGAAGAAGTGTCCAGCCCGAGCCTGCTTGAGTTTTTGCAGACCGGAGCTGAACGTCTGGCTGCCGACGCTGTACTGGTGTCCGACACCTCCCTGATCGAAAAAGGCAAGCCTGCGATTTGCACAGGTCTACGCGGATTGTGCTCACTGGAAGTGGCCATTCACACCGCGAATACGGATCTGCATTCCGGCTCCTTTGGCGGTGGCGTACCGAATGCTCTGCATGCTATGGTGTCCTTGCTGGCAACCCTGCATGACAACAAGGGCGGTGTTAGCGTCGAAGGGTTCTACGATGATGTTGCGCCGTTATCGGCAGAGATGAGAGAAGAATTTGTGAAGCAAGGCTTCAATGAGAGCAAGCTGCAGCAGGAACTTGCGCTTGATTCTCTGTATGGCGAAGAAGGTTTCAGCTTCGTTGAGCGTGTTGGAGCGCGTCCTACACTGGAGCTGAACGGCGTGTACGGCGGATTCCAGGGTGAGGGCACCAAAACAGTCATTCCGAAGGAAGCTCATGCGAAAATTACGTGCCGTTTGGTAGCGAACCAGAATCCGCAGGACATTCTGAATAAAATCGAGCGTCATTTGCGCGCTCATGTTCAGCCAGGAGCTACTCTGGAAATCCAACAGGGCGAGAAAGCAAACGCCTTTAACATTGACCCGTCACACGCGTTTTTGCAAGCCGCAGCGGATGCTTTTGAAAAAGTGTACGGTGTGCGTGCTCTGTTTACCAAAGATGGCGGCTCCATCCCGATCGTGGAAACCTTCTCCCGTGTGCTGACTGCTCCGGTTGTATTGATGGGCTTCGGCTTGCCGGATGAAAATCTGCATGCGCCGAACGAGCATTTTAATTTGGAGAATTTCGACAAAGGTCTGTTAACCATTGTAGAGTTCTTGAAGTCGGTGTAAGCTCACCAGCTTCCTATAAATATGTTACAATAGAAAGGGCTTTCGCCCTTTCTATTTTTGTAGAGGAGTGCTGCACCATATGATTATCCAATTCATTCGTTTACGGTAATGTGAGGTACAGTTATGTAAAGCTCAATCATTTTTCAAAAAAATGGGTTGGGCTTATTTGACTGTACCTTTTTCATTCACCAAAATACGAATGAATGGGGTATTCTTCATGTCCAAATGGAATAAACACGCGATAAAGGCCAATCAGTTTGAAAAACATCAACACCTCTTTAGGTGTCCCCTATGCTCTCAACCGATGCGTATGGTGGAATGTAAAAGCCTCCTATGTACGAACCAGCATTGCTATGACCTATCCAGACACGGGTATGTACATTTATCCTCCCGGGCCTACAAAACCAAATATGATAAACAGCTGTTTGCCTCCAGAAGAAAGATGTGCAACAGCGGATTTTTCGATCCCTTAAATGAAGCCATGACCAACCATCTGATGGAATTTATGAAGCCCCTGCCCGGCCGCACAATACATCATTATTTGTTGGATGCCGGTTGCGGGGAAGGCTCTCATCTGAGCCACATTCAGAAAATGCTAACCCGGAGAGGAATCAGTGAGCTTACTGGTGTAGGCATGGATGTGTCCAAAGAAGGCATTGCTGCTGCCTCCAAAACATATCCGCATCCTCTCTGGTGCGTTGCCGATCTGGCTCATTGTCCTTTTGCAAATCAACAATTTGACGGTATACTCAATATTTTATCCCCCTCCAATTATGCTGAATTTACAAGAGTTCTTTCAGAGGAGGGCTGCATCCTGAAGGTCATTCCAGAACAATGTTATCTTAAGGAATTGAGATACTTGTATAAACAGAACAAGAATATGCCTGCATATTCGAACGACAATACGGTAAGCCGATTTAAAGAGCATTTTAAACTTCTGAACGCCGAACGGGTAACCTATCGCTTTGCGTTAAACGCAGACCTCATTGAGCCTTTAATCCATATGACTCCCTTATCGTGGGGAGCGACGGAAGCAGATTGGCATCGAGTAAAGGAAATGAATTTAACGCATATTACAATAGATTTGCTCATCTTATGTGGTAAAAAATAAGATACAAACAAGCATTCACGACATGTGATTCCACATGCTTCGTGAATGCTTGTTTTCGGTTATTCTTGTTTTCATTCACAGCGACTTATGTAAAACGGGTATAGCGCAGCAGACGCACGAGTTGGTCCAGCCGCTCTATTTCCCGATCCCATTCGTGAAGCGGCTGCCCGGCCAAAGCAGCATTCGCTCTCAGATCACGCAGCGGGTTCATCCTGCGACCAATCAGCTTTAGCACCGTCGCCTTACCCATATTATTGATTACCGCATATTGCGTTAAGGGATCTACCTCGATCCACAATACATGATACTGTTGGAAAAATGACAGCAGTTGCTGTTTCAACTCCTCCAGTTCATCAGACTCGCCTGCGATTTGCGGATAATGATGAAAAGCCACGTAGCCCATCACCCGCAGGTCACTGATGATTTGCTCCAACTGAAGCGTTTCGTTGATGTGCACACGGTTTATAATGAAATTCACCCCCAATCATAAAAAAAACAACCGGCTTACACGCCAGTTGTTTCCCGTTCCACAAAATACTTATTAGTCATATAATGAGCCTTGCCTCTGGATGTGTCAACCATTCCCTTTTTACTGTCAAGAAAGACAATCTCCCGGCATTTGGTGCAGTACCACTTGGTCCGCTTAATGGGGGATTCCGTCACATACGATGTACCACATTTACAATCTACTTTAATCAAGGTTTCTGTTGATTTGTAAGCCTGGGACAACTCTTTTAAGCCAGTATCCGGCTGTTGAATCGGGATAATGACCTCCTGATAGCTTGAATACTGATTATGAACTTTAAAATCTGCCACCAGTTCCGCATGCAGTCCAAAGTACTCTTTGCCAATCTCGGTTACAAACTTTTTGCCGATTCTGTAACACTCAAGCCATTCCTGTATCTGTTGATTAGACAAAGGTACTGTGCCCTTGATACCGCTATTTAGTGTGTAAGTCATGATGTATAAAGTATCATCTTGTCTATGTCCGTACATGAGAAGCCTCCTTATAATACACTTGATAATGTACTACAAAGCGCAAAAAACATCAATTTTATTATTTGGCAAAAGGCTATAACAGCCTAAAAAGCTCAGAGAATAGAGCATTTAGAATAAAAGCAACTGACTATTGTCAGTTGCTTTGTCTTTCCACATAGTACCTGTTCGTCATATACCACGCCTTGCCTTTTTCCGTATCCACCATGCCCTTTTTACGATCCAGAAATACAATGTTATTGCATTCCTTGCAGGACCACTTTGTTCTTTTGTGCGGGGACTCCTCTATGTAGGAAGCTCCACATTTACATTCAACCTGAATTAACGTTTTATGCTGATTATATGCATCTGCCAGCGGGTCCACATCTATAGCCTTGCGTTCTATCACAGGCTGTATCATGGATATGTGCTCTCTCTGCTCCGAGTATTCATTATGTACCTTAAAATCTGCTACCAGCTCAGGGTTTAAACCAAAATACTGTTTGCCTACTACTGTTACAAACTTGCTGCCAATTCGATATGCTTTGATCCATTCCTGAACCTGTTTACTGGATAGGTCGACAGTTCCCTTTATGCCGCTGTTTAGCGTATAAGTCATCAAGTGTTGGTTGGGTGTCATATGTCGCCTGTTCACCTCCAATCAAGAATATACCACAGGTAGCTCTATGGAAAAGCTACTTCCTGCTACCTGAAGCAACGAGCTTTTCTTCCTTGTGATTCTTCTTCACACCTTTATATAAGTATAACTTAAAACCCGAAATATTGGCATTTGCATTCTTAGACTACCACCGAATGCATTTCTATCCTTGTATAACTTTGTGGTACAGCCTTCTGTATTGATTATTCATGTGAGTTGCCACATGATCGAATGGTAGTTTCTTCCTTCTATATATAATACAACATTTACACACAAATTCCTACATCTTTCAGCGGTTTAATATTTTATTTTTCGTCACCTTGTCAGAATAAGCCGGTTTATTTCTTTTTGTTTTGGTTCAATGCAATAACAATGGTCACGATTAATCCGATTAGCGTAACTAATAACGTACCGAACATCATCATTAATGTCAGAGCATCTTTAACCTCCACAAGCTTCATCTTCTGCTCTTTCAACGGCTTGAATTAGAGTCATGTCTGGTTGCTCTCGTTTATACTCAATAGCCTTCTCATAAGTACCGTCAGCGTCACGCCACTCCCAAAAAGTATGCACATCAACAGTCTCAAGGAAATAAACAGACAATGCCTCCACTGGATTCGCGACATACATTTTAATAAACTCTTCATTTTCTTTTTTTTTAATTCATTCGTGTGATATATTTTCTCTTAGGGAGGCGAATCCATTTTGGAAAGAAAAAGTGTTATGGTGTATGAAGATATAAAAGAAAAATTACAATCCATAAAAACAGAGTTAGGTTTGAGTAATGAAAATGATGTTGTCAGTTATTTGATCAGTGTATATGAACACTCCGATTCTCTGCCCAAACAATCTCAAATTCAACTTATCAAACTTATAAAATAAAGATACAAAAAAATCCTTGAGCGTATAAGTACTCAAGGATTTTTTGAACTTTGGTAAACATAATTAATCAAAGGTGTTTGAAAGTAACTAAATTATATTTTATGTATAAATTTTTCTTAAAATCTCCTTTGCAATCTGATCGATCTCTTCCAGTTTATCGTTTTCACTCGGATCGTTACTGAGCCTGCTCCATGCCGAACTGGAACAAAATATTTCTTACTTTGGCTGAAATCGAGCAGTTGCTGTCTTGTAACCAGGAGAAAAGCTCAAAAATTATACCCGAATTTCTTCCTTACTGCAAGTTCTAATTGATTGATGCTATCCAACTTGATGCTTAGGAATAAAATTGTAACGTAGATCTATTTTATCTAAATCTATGATCGTTTCATCAACACTGTGGGGAAGAAATTAATATTCTCTTAGGTGACTCTAATTAAATGGGAAGAGATTACTAAAACGCTCCCAGACCGTTTTGTTTTAATTGAAGCTATCAAAGTCAGTTCTAACAACCATATACGAAACCTTGAAGATATGGTGGTAATTCAGGATTACGACATCCCTCATCAAGCATGGGAAGAGTATAAATATTTTCATAAGCTGTACCCTGCACGTGAGTTGTATGTCTTTCATACTAGCCGAATCGATGTGGAATTCGTTGAAGAATTCTCTTCGAAGATTCACATTCCACTTTCACCTTTAAAATAACCCCAAGCAGGTGACTCATGCCTAATCATATAAATTGGATTACCATCACGCTCTGCCCGTAGAAACCTTTGACCCTTGAAAATTCCTGCAGGCTGAGCCTATCCCAAGGGAGCGTGATGGTAATGAAACCTAATCCAAAAAATCGTAATCAAGCTTATTTTAGACACTCGCTTGTTTTTTTATGTTCACTACAAAACAAAAGCCTTCCCGACCCTCCCTCACGGTTGAAGGACCATCGAGAAGACTTTGTACCCCGCAAGGAACAAGAGGTCAGATTTTTAATTCTCCAAGCCTGATTAATTCCACGACCGCCTGTGAACGACCTTTTACGTTCAATTTTTGCATCACATTAGAAATATGGTTTCGGACCGTTTTTTCGCTAATAAATAGCTGTCCGGCGATGTCACGCGTCGTTTTGTCCTGCACCAGCAGTTCAAATACTTCACGTTCACGGTGAGTTAACAAAAACTTGTTTTTGTGGTCGTTACCCTTCGTCAATTTCACCCCTCCTTGCTCGGGTTTTGTGTGGTGTAACAAGGTTAAGGGATACAGTCAACACATTTTATGTCATGTGCTCAGGTATGGTTCAATATGCGGATAAAAATGGGCATAGGCACCTTGTTTACTGCTTTAATGATGGGTTGGACTTTGTGTCTAAATTATGTATTGACAGGCATATGGGCCAGCCTTATGATAAGAAAAACCGCGACTGATAATCATTATCAAATAAAATTCGATATAGATATCGCGCAACAGACTATGGTTCAGGCCCAGTGTGGCCAGAAAGGGTGTCATTGATTATGAAACTACGTTATGCCGTACCGGCCGGTGTGCTGGTCTCTTCTATTCTGTTTGCAGGCTGCGGACAAACCGAGACTGCTGCTCAGCAGCCCGCTGCAGCGACCAAAGATGCGGGAGCAGCAACACAGACAACGACTCCTGCGGCTTCTGCCCCCAATTTTGATCAAGCGGTAGCAGCTTACCGCACCTATGCCACCCAGCAATGTGATACGTTTGTGAAGAAGACGGAAGAATTCACGAATGCGGTCAAAGCAGGCGATCTGGACAAGGCCAAGGCGCTGTATGCTCCCGCGCGCATGTACTATGAACGGATTGAACCAATTGCAGAAGCGCTGGGCGACCTGGACCCGAATATCGATGCTCGCGACGGTGATGTGGATGCAGCGGATTGGCGCGGCTTCCACCGTATTGAAAAAACATTGTGGGAAGAGAACTCGACCAAAGGATTGGACGAGTTTGCCGACCGCCTGTTGAGTGATGCCAAGCTGCTGCGTGCCAAGGTAGAAACGGTCAACATTGACGCCAGTCTGATGGTAACGGGTGCGGTCGAGCTGTTAAATGAAGTATCTACCTCCAAGGTGACGGGTGAAGAGGAACGATATTCCCATACGGATCTGTACGACTTCGCAGCCAATGTGGAGGGCGCCCAAAAGATCTATGACATCCTGAAAACAGACCTGAACCAAAAAGATGCGGCGTTGGAAAAACAAATTGGTGAGCGCTTTGCGGCCTTGCAGCAGGAGTTGGCTCCTTTCAAGGAAGGTGAAGGCTACGTGTCGTATACAAAGCTGAAGCCGGAAGAAATTAAAAAGCTGAGCCAGAACCTTGATGCCTTGGCAGAACCGCTGTCCCAAATGGGTAAATTGTTAGGAGTGTAATGATATGAAGGGTTTTAAGCGGCAAAAGGATCATGGAGCGTCGCAGCATGCGGAATCCCACAAAGAACAGGCTAAGCTGGAAAAAAAGGATGCACTGCCAGCGGATGGTGAGCTGGCAGGAAAGAGCAAAACCGTATCACGCCGGGAGCTCTTGAAGCTGGCCGGGGTAGGTGGACTGGGTCTCCTGCTCGGCGGCGGTGGCGTGGGAGCTGTGCTGTCAGCCGGTCAACGCCTCGAAAGCATGATGACAGAGGCAGATACCCAGGATGTGGTCCCTTTTTACGGCAAACATCAGGCCGGTATTGTGACTCCGGCACAGGATTTCATCTGCTTCGCAGCCTTTGACCTGACGACAAGCGACAAGGCACAGGTGCGCAGCCTGTTCAAGGCCTGGACGGAAGCAAGTGCTACGATGACTTCTGGTACGCTGATCGGCACGGATAATGAAAACCTCAACCTGCCTCCTTCCGATACGGGCGAGGCAGCGGGGTTGTCGCCGTCCCGGACGACGATCACCTTTGGGGTAGGGCCATCCTTTTTTGATGGCCGCTATGGTCTGGCAGGGCTTAAACCTGCCGGCTTCCGCGAGCTGCCGCGCTTCCAGGGGGATGCGCTGGATGAGCAATGGTGCGGCGGCGATATCGGGGTGCAGGTATGCGCCAATGACTTGCAGGTCGCTTTCCATGCCCTGCGTAATTTGGCGCGTATCGCCCGAGGAACGGCAGTGCTTCGCTGGACGCAGGAGGGCTTTCAGCGGACTGCACAGGCCGACCCGGCAGGAAGCACACCTCGCAATTTGCTCGGCTTCAAGGACGGTACTGGGAACCCGGACACGTCCAAGGCAGACGAGATGAAGCGGCTGGTGTGGACACAAACCAGTGATGGGCCAGCATGGATGGGCAACGGCAGCTATATGGCTGTACGCCGTGTACGCATGCGGATAGAGGTGTGGGATCGCTCCACACTGGGCGATCAAGAGGATACCTTTGGACGCCATCGCAGCAGCGGTGCCCCACTAGGGAAGGCCAAGGAGTTTGACAAGCTCGATCTGGCGGTTACAAGTCCGGAAGGCAAGCCACTCACGCCTCCCACCTCTCATGTTGCATTGGCTCATGGAGACGGGAGCATGAATATTTTGCGGCGCTCTTATTCATATTCAAGCGGATTGGACAAGCAAACAGGACAGCTAGATGCCGGACTGCTGTTCATCAGCTACCAGCGTGATCTGTTCAAGCAGTTCGTTCATATTCAGGAGAAGCTCGCACGCAATGACAAGCTGAATGAATATATTGTACACAAAGGCAGTGCGGTGTTCGCCTGCTTCCCGGGTGTATCGCAAGGCGGCTACATCGGGGATACGTTATTTTAATAGCAGGCAAGGAAGGGGATTTATGATGAAGCGGCGCAATAGGCGCAATAAAAGCTTGGGATGGGTGTTGCTGCTGGCAGCTCTGCTACTGACAGTGACCCCGTTCATATCCGATTCGGGAGCGGTCGCTTTTGCACAAACAGATGCCAAAGCTGTCTCCAACGATCAGCTAATGCCTGTGGTGGGCGGAGCGCTGGTGGAAGCGGGACAGGCCCAATGGGTCGAAGCCTCCGGGGATCTTAAACAATTCCGTGCCCTGTGGGAGACTGCCAGAACGAATGGCGGTGATTCAGCCCACATCGCGGCTGTAGATCAGGCGCTCACCGACGCGGAACAGGCGCTGGCCAGTGGCGGCGGGGAGTCAGCGAAAGCTGCACTATCCGTGCTGGCACGCTCGGTTAATGAGTATGTGACTGCTGCCGAAGGAGATCAACCAGCCCCGGCTGGAGCTACAGCAGCAGAAAAACTGCTTCCTATGGCGAAGGGTAGTCTGGCTGCCATGCAAAAAGGCGACTGGACAGCTGCCCGGGTCGATTACGACCGAATCGTAAAAGCCTGGTATCAGGTGGAAACCCCGATCCGTTTGGACAATTTTCCGGTATACAGTGCGCTGGAAACCAAAATCAGTCTCATTCGCATTTCCATGCAAGCCGAGCCGATTCGTCAAGAGCAGGCTCTTAAGGAAATGCAAGAACTGACGACCCTCCTATCTGATTATAGTCAGGGCAAGTCCGTGAACACAGGACAGGGAGCAAGTGCAGGCAATGCGGCGCCTGGAACGTCGAATGGTACGACTGTATCCCTGAGCGACGCAGTCCAATTGCTCGAATCCGCACGGCAGGATGCGGCAGCCAATCAGCCAGAGCAAGCAGCTGACAAAATAGGTCAGTTTATCGCTCTGTGGCCTTCTGTGGAGGGGCATGTGCAAATTTCCGATCCGGCTTCGTATACAGCGATTGAAAATGAAATGACCGAGACTTCCGGTCATCTCCTGTCTTCTCCACCAGACACGGCCAAAGCGATCCAGACGCTCGATCAAATGCTGGACAGGCTCCAGCCATTGACGGAAAATCGTTCCTACACCGCCTGGGATGCCGCTCTGATTTTGCTGCGCGAGGGCCTGGAGGCCATTCTCGTACTCGCAGCTCTGCTGGCGTATGCCCAAAAAAGCGGCGAAGCCGTGGCTGGCCGCTGGATATGGGCAGGCGCCGGCACGGGGCTGGTGCTGAGCGGAGCCTTGGCGGTGCTGTTCACCACGCTGGTGGCGGCTGCCGCCTCAGGCAGCATGCGTGAGCTGCTGGAAGGCGTCACCGGGCTGGTGGCGGTTGTGCTCATGCTGACTGTGGGCAGCTGGCTGCACAGCAAATCCAGCGCCGTCGCGTGGAACCGCTTTGTTGAAAGCAGCGTCGGCAATGCGCTCGCGCGCGGCAGCTTGTGGTCGCTATTCGCCGTGTCTGCACTTGCGATTTTGCGTGAAGGAGCCGAGACAGCCATCTTTTATATCGGTATGGCTCCAGCCATCGAAACCTCGCAATTGCTGCTCGGCATTGGCTCAGCGATGGCTATACTGGTCGTCCTGGCATTTGCAATCATCAAATTTAGCGTAAGGTTGCCGATTCGCGCCTTTTTCCTGACTGCCACTGTACTGATTTACTATCTCGTATTCCGATTTCTGGGCGAAAGTATTCATTCACTTCAGGTGGCTGGCAAGCTTCCGGGGCATACTGCCTCCACACTCCCTTCCATTAGCTGGCTGGGAATGTATCCGACTTGGGAAACGTTTGTCCCACAAGTGGCTGTGCTGATCTTCATGGTGTGGCAGCTTGTGCGTCAGGAAATGCGCAGCTCCAAGCAACACTAATCCAATCCACGTTGTTCATAATATAAAACGCCAAAACACGGGGTCAGTGTGTATCGACTCCGATGATTTTGGCGTTTTTGCATACTAACAGCACATCTTTGGTTTCAGTGCATCTTTGGTTACAGCACATCCTCCGGCAACGGAATCATGCGCTGATGATGGAGCAAATCCATGCGGTTACCGTGTTCACGAATCACATGCACTTCCCCGCGAAAATCGAGCAGCTCTGCCGGGGTAGCATGTCCCAGAAAATGCACTGGACTATAGCTTAGTCCATAAGCCCCCGCGTTTGGAAAGACGATGTAGTCGCCCTCCTGAATCGGGGGAAGCTGCGCTTTTTTCACCATACAATCCTCGGGTGTACATAGCGGGCCAACAATGCTTACGGTTTCCAGCTCCAGCGATGCTTCTGTCGAATGCTCCTCTATCCGGTTTGCAACCTCTCCTGGCAGTTCAACAGCAATGTCCTCCTGAATAGGAGCATTTCGCTGCCCCATGCGTATGTTAGCTCCCATTTCCCGTACTTCCTGTTCCGTCACCTGCCTGCGCATAATTCGCACCGGGTAGTTGTCCCGAAGACGGCGGCCCCGAAAGGTAGCCGAGACATAATGATTCATGCCGCCATCAGCCACCACAAACTTCTCTCCCTTGGACTCCTTGGTATACAATGCCCGGCAAACATACCTACCTGCCTGAGCGACCAGATATCTGCCGCTTTCGATAATTAGCGTAACTCCCGGCATACGGGATCGGGTCTGCTCGGCGAGCGCGTTCAGTCCGTCGATGACTTGCTCCATATCCAATGGCTGCTCATGAGCAAAATAAGGGACACCAAACCCGCCGCCCAAATTTACCGTATGCATGGCAACACCATACCGGGCCTGTACCCGTTCCGCCAACTGCAGCGTATTTGCAAACGAAGCCAGAATCTGATCCGCTTTTAGCATTTGCGTGCCTGTATATACCTGGATGCCTTGAAAATAAACATGTGGGCATTCTTCCAGCGTCTCAAAAAAGTGATCCAGCTGCCCTTCATCGACACCAAAGGGACGGGGAACACCGCCCATTTTAATCGTCGCCCCCGACAGATCGTTATCGGGATTGATACGAACCGCAGCCCTGACAAATAAGCCCGCTCGCGCAGCAATGTCCTCCAGTAGACGCAGCTCCCGCACCGATTCGACATGAATGCAACCGATTCCGCAGGCTACCGCCTCGCTCAGCTCGGCTGCTGTTTTTCCCGGTCCGGCGTACAGCACGTCTTCCGCGGCATATCCTGCCTCCATGGCGACGAACAATTCCCCGGCCGAAGCGATCTCAACGCCGCAGCCTAACGAGCGCAGCAATCCCGCCAAGGCTACGTTGCCGTTAGCCTTTAGCGCGTAATGTATACGCACAGCCGGGTGCAACCGGGCCAACAGCGAGCTGACATGAGCATACATCGCGTCTCCGTCATAATAGTAAAATGGTGTCGGATGATTACCAAAACGCTCCAGCAAGGACTCGTCCTTTTCAACCATTTGCTGAAATCCCCCTCTTTTCGCTTTTCTATCCTCAGCATTTTGCACATACTCATACTGCATAGATCGTCTCGCCCGAACGTGCTGCCTCATGAATGGCTGCCAGCAGTCTGACTCGCTCAGCGGCCTCACGGAACGGAATCGGCTCCGCTTCCCCCCGGATGATGCTGCAGAAGGCTTCCAGCTGATTGACATAATAGTTCATAGGCTCGAAAACAGTTTTCATTTTGGATTGTGGCTGTGGCTGAAATTGTGAGTGAAAATGGGATTCCAACTGATGCGATGATCCCTCCGTCGATACAGCCGTAGCCGTTATATTCGGCGTGATGTCCTGTACTATTTCCGTCATTTCCGTCTTGAGTATTATTTTATAAAAACCCAAATTTGCCCGAAAACAGTCCTGCAAGGTGACCACCGCCGAATCAAAGGTCAGTACATGAGCGCAGCGATAAGGCCGCTCGAATGAAAAGAGGGCTGTCGCCTCCAAGCCGCCCGGATAACGGGCCTGTGCGTGAAATGTCCAGTCACAGCCATGGGGTCCGTCGAAATCCGATTGGCTGCGGAATTCCGCCTGCTCTAATCCAACGATGGCCTGAAGCAGCTGAAGCCAGTACACGCCCAAATCCCAAAAGCATCCCCCGCCCTGCTCCGGCCGGGATCTGTAATTGTTCGCATGCCCGTCTCTGGCGGGAATGCACAGACTAGTTGCTATGGAGCGTAAACGACCATAGCAACCAGATTCCACGATCCTTCGCAGCTCACGCTGCCAAGGATGATGCATCACCATGACTCCCTCCAGCAGGTAAGCACTGCTCTGCTCAACAGCCGCGGCCAAGGGAATCAGATCCGCCGTATTCAGGCACAACGGCTTTTCCACCAGCACGTGCTTGTGAGCCTGCAATGCTTTGCCAATCCACTCGGCATGCAGGTCGTTGCTAAGTGCAATATATACAGCGTCGATCTCCGGGTCCTTCAGCAAATCCTCGGCATGCCGATAAACGACACTGACCCCAAAACGCTCTGCCATTTCTTCCGCCTTGGCAACCGTACGATTCGCGAGCGCGGTCACACGGGCCCCTGCAACGTGCTGGGTCGGCTCCAGCAATGCACGCGGCGCAATGGCAGAACAGCCGATGATTCCAAAGCGGATATCTCGCACCGCAGGTTCATGTGCAGCAGCGGCGAGGTTCATGACCCTTTCTCCATTCCCGATGTACTCGCCTGCATCCGGATGCTATTTACATACGACTCCACATAGCGCGGCGTCTGACTGCGCAGCTCCACGATCCTCCGATGCATATTTTCCAGTACCTCAGCACTGCCGCCATAGGTTTCCATCCACGTCTCGTAGCGCATACCTAGTCCCAGACGTTCCCACAGATCCGCATTATGCTTCTCATGCACACCAAACGGCTCCAGCATTATAAGCGGAGTAGCTGTAGCGAACGAATCGGCCATGCTGCCTCCACCGGGCTTACTGACAATGGCTTGGACATGGCATGTTCGGTCGAGCAAGCTATGGTAATCTGACCCAATCCGATACACTGTCTCCTCGTCCGGTTTTACCTCTCCGAAAGGTGGAAACGTATGCTTTCCAGCTTCATTTCGCTGCCATGTTCTCCACTGCGGGTCCATCCGAAAATAGCGTATACTGTCCCGTTGTTCATCCGGTTGATCCTGATCATACAACAGCAAATCCAGCTCCCAGCCCGCCTCTTCCAGCTGTCCAACCTTGTCACGGTATGTGCCCATGCCCCAGCCGCCGCCATGTACGAATAAGCGGGATTGCCGCTCTTCAAACGGAACATACTCAACAGCCGGGATATCAATATAATGGCTGACTCTATTCTTCTCATTTTCAAATAAAGTCGTTTCTACACAGCCATCAGCAAAATGCGGGTTATGCTTGGCTAGATTTTTCCAGGAAGGGGAAGGTGTCGAATCCATATACACGATGTCCACCTGCACCGACTCCGGATTTCTCCGTTTGCGATACTCCTCCAGTACATACATCCAATGACCGGATAAGCATATAAAATACTGCCGATCCTCTGCCATCCATTGGTTCAGCAGTACTTCCATTGCAGCAGGGTCCAATGAATTGCGCATATCCTGCGGCACCTTCTGTGACATTAAGGCTACGGCAAAATTGTCGTGATAAGCTTTGCGGCTTTTGTCGACCTGGAGACGGGCCGATTCCGGCAGCACATTTTCAAACACATGAATTGCCGTATCGAAGCCAAGTCTGCGAAAACCCGCTTGCAACAACAAGCCCGGGGTATAAAAACCCAGTCCGAAACCGGAACACAAAATCGTTATCTTCGTCTGCTGTTCTATACTTGTACGCATGCTCATACGCCTCCCGTTTAATTCAGCACTGTAAAATGATGCTCCGCCAAATAACGCTCCAGCTTTGTAGTCAAACGCATTTTATCTTCGTCCCCCGCAGCAACCAGTTCCAAATAAAGACGACCCTTTCCTCGGACCCGTTCGCTTCCGGCAGCTTCTTTTTTACCACTTGAGTCCTGCTTGGCCATGCCATTCCCTTCTGAGCCGCTATCACCGCTGCTCATCCCACTCACGCGAACCTGCTTGGCAGATGATCTGCCTCCGCGCACGGTTGCATTGCTGCTTGTTGTGCTTGATATGCTTGGATAGCCTTCAATCCTGTTTTCCCCATCTCGTCCACCTGTGTTCACATATAACGTATTGGCGCCCAGCGGCATTATGCCTTCCTCACGTTCCCCTGTGAACAGCAGTCCCTCACATTTCAGCCCTTCCAGCAGCTCCTCATAAGACAGACTACCGTCATGGGACAGCGAATAATTCGTCAGCGTGCCACGCATGTTTTTCGTGGCGAGAAAATTATCGAGCTGATGCTTGATCAAACTCATCGACTTGCGGGCGTTAATTTCGATAATCGGCTCCAGCTTTCCGCCACGGAGTGTCATGGAGTCAATGCAAACATCACCGTAATATCCATCCTGATACAGCTGCCGTCCCACGTCCTGCATTAAGCTAAAATAGCCCTCGCGCTCCAGCCGTTCCATAAAAGCCTCGTCCGGCGACAACGATTCCCGATAGGCAAATTGAGTGTTGGCCAGCCATTGCACGGATAGGATATCCACCCTCCCATCATCACCAATCGAAAATTGGCATGAAAAATCCTGCTCTTTTTCCAAAAAAGGCTCCAGAATGAATAGCACCTGTTTGCCTTTGCGCTCCTGTCCACGTAAATACGATACGATCCGGTCCAGCATTTGTGTCGAAGTAATGTGCAGGTTTCCTTTGCCCGATACGCCAAAATCATCCTTGATTAAAAAGCTTCCATCCCGCAGCAGCTTGCGCCCCGCCTCAGCTACATCCGCAAAAGAAGTCACGATATGGCCTGGATTGCGCAGGCCGAGACTGCGTTTCAGATCAGAGGAGTAGGTTTTGGCATTGACCTTGCGAATCGTCTCCAGCGGCGGCTGGTGCAATGTGATTCCCCAAGCCTGAGCAGCCTCTTCCACATATGGCAAGCCCGCAAACGGGCTGAGCACACAGCCCTCCAGCTGAGGGAAGCCCTCTCCGGTATCGGCCTTGCGGCTGCCCAGCAGCTCAAAAACAGAAGCCGCTGATACGTTGCCGCCAGCTTGCTCCATTCCATCCGTCAAATCCCGTTCATTGACAGCCGGATGAAAGCCCAGCTCTGCGATATACTGACGATGCACGGGCGAAATCGCATAACGGGTCAATAATGCATCTCCCGGCTGACAAAAGCTGAACAGCAGTTCATCCATCGCTGCTACAATCGCTGAAGATGCCCGGTCAGGCAGAGCGGGCAGGGAAGCCAACTGGGCGTCCCGCCAGTATGCCTCCGCTTCGAACGTTCCCATATACAAATGACGCTGGCTCGGTATCGCATTCATGTCATTCGCTTCCTTTCTTGCTTCGTTATTAGCCTACTATGACTAGCCTACTAAGACGGTAGCGCTACTGGCTTGCACTCGTATAATCTCGCAGCGCAAACTGCCATATCAAACGGATGATCGCCAGCAGCCAGAGAGGTGCGAGAAATGCCCATACAATCAAACCGGTATCCATTTTGCCGAGAATAAACATGGGTGGAAAGTTACAAATGACAAACACCGGAAGCACGAACAAGCCAATACGCTGAATCAGGTTGCTATACACGGCCATCGGCACATAGTTTGTCTCGAAAATGCTGTTGGACAGCTCCGTTACGCCATTCGTGCGGATAATCCAAAAGGCCAGCAATTGTGGCAGCAAAAACACGGAATAGGCCGTAAGCACCCCGCATCCGAGCAGCACAGCGAAGCCGCCCACGGTTTCCCAATCAAATGGCAGCCCGAGTCGAACCCAGCCAATGCCCGTCATGATTCCGCCGCCTACTACATTCGGCACGGTGTAGCCCAGCTCAAATTGACGCAGCGTCACCATAAATTGCAGCGACACCGGCTTGGTGATAAGCACGTCCAGCGAGCCGGTACGGATTTTGTCAGGCAGACTTGTAAAATTACTGTAGAACAAGCCGCTGTAAAATCCGCTCATCATCGTAAATACGCCGATATATAGCAGCACCGCATCGGGAGTCCAGCCGTTAATGTCCGTCCCGGCCCGGTATGGAACCGAAGCGTACAGCAGCTTGATGAGCAAATAAGCCGTTTCAACCAGAAACGCAGTAATAAAATTAATGCGGTATTCCATCTGCGACATGACGGAAAACTGGACGAACTTCCAGTACAGCCTAAAATAACGCCCAACGTTTCGGAAAACATTTTTCATGTTAGCCTCCTACCGAGACAAAGCGTTTGAGCCCGGCTTGCCACACCCAGCGTGATACAGCCGCCAGCACTGCAATCCAGAGCCATTGTACGCCAATGCCTTTGGCGGCTTCCAACACAGTCAGCTTACCCGTTAGCGCGTTCACCGGAAAAAATACAGTGTAGCTGAACGGCAGCAAGCTGAACAGACGGGCCAAAGCATCTCCAAAAATCGTCAGCGGGAACACGGTACCGCTAGCTACGTAAATGACAAGCGACAGCGTATAAAATAATCCCGCCGATTCCGTCACCCAAAAGGCTATGCCGCTCAGCGCGTAATAGACCACAAAATTGAGCACAAGCGCTCCCGGCAACGCCAATATGTAAAGCAGAATATACGACAGCTCGAAGCCGATATGTCCGTCCAGACTGAGACATAGCAGCAAAATAACAGCCGCCAGCAGTACGACTGCGGATTGTACCGCTTTGCCACCGATAAATCGGCAAAAACGGTAAGCAAAATAATGCACAGGCTGCACCATGAATTTGGCCAATCCGCCTTCCTTGATATCTGTAGCAATTTCATATTCAAAGCCCGTGGCAATCAGTTTTCCGGTCACGCCCGCCATAACGACATAAACCAGCATTTCCGGCAGAGAATAGCCCAGCACTCTTGCCTGTCCCGAAGAGCCGAATACCGCAAGCCAGAGAAAAATTTGCGTCATGATCGGCAGCATAAATCCCGCCATCTGCAGCCAATAATTGGCCCGGTATTCCATCTCGTTTTGCATGCCAAGCTGGAGCACCTTTACATATTTGTTAGTTCGCATCAGCCAGCCTGCCCCCATCGTACAAATTGGCTATCCCCTCTTCCAGCGGGACATCCTCAATCGTAAAATCAACGACAGGCAGTGCATCCAAAATCTTTTTGGACCAGGTCAGAGTATCTTCTGCATCCAGCTCAAATACCGCCTCCAGCTCGGAGCCAGAGCGCAGCTTGCCGAGTCCCGCCAGCGTCAGGTTAGGCACGGGAGTCTCCAGCCGGACCTTGAGCAGTTTGCGAGCACCGATGACCTCGTTCACCTTGTGCAAATCTCCGTCATAAACCAACTGGCCACCGCTAATAATGATGGATCTGCTGCATAGATCCTCAATATCCTTCATGTAATGGCTTGTCAGCAGGATGGTCGTCCGGTGCGCGCGGTTATAGGCTTTGAAAAACTCACGAATCCGCCGCTGGGAAACAAGATCCAGTCCGATCGTCGGCTCGTCCAGTAAAATAACCCGTGGACGATGCAGCAGCGCGGCGATCAGCTCCATTTTCATACGCTCGCCTAGAGATAGCCGCCGCACCTGTACATGAAGCTGCTCCTCCACACCTAGCAGGGTGACCAGCTCGTTCAGCGCCTCCTTATAACGTCTTTCATCTATTTCGTAGATAAGCTTGTTCAGCTCGAACGACTCGCTTGCAGGCAAGTCCCACCAGAGTTGGTTTTTCTGTCCCATCACGATGGAAAACTGGCGTTTAAACTCTTTTTGTCGCTTCCACGGGGTAAAACCGAGTACCGATGCTTCCCCCTCACTGGGATGGAGAATACCGGACAGCATTTTGAGCGTCGTTGTTTTGCCCGCCCCGTTCGGACCAAGAAACCCGACAATTTCCCCTTCCTCAATGCTGAAACTGACATTTTGCACGGCCTTCTTGGTCAGCTTTTCCCGCCTGAACAGGTTTTGTAACGATTTGCGCACGCCCGGCTCCTTTTTGTAGTACGTAAACGTTTTCGACAATTGATTCAATGTAATGGACGGCAATGGATTCCCCTCCTCTTTCCTCTGTCCGTGACACCTTGGTGAACGTGCCTGATCCGACTGGCCCAAACGATTTAACCGAACGCTCAACCTGAACTAATCGGCTGCCTGCTCCGTTAAAACCATTAAATTCTCCAGCATATACCGCTGTCTTTCAATCAGGCTCAGAGCGCGTTCCCTAATCTCAGGTATCCGCTGCTTGCGCAGTTGGAGGCCTGTTTTGTAAATATACAGATTGAGCTTGTGCCAATCTGCGTACAACGATTGGGCCAATTCAATCACATGCTGTGCCTGCGATCCCAGCGTAGCTTGATGCCGCAGGCAATAATCAGCGGTGTAATCCATCAGATGAAGGGCACTGCCCAATCGCAGATTGTAATAGATTTCATGGCAGTACGTCCGAAAATCCTGATCCTCCATATCTGCCAACAAGCGGAAATCGTCGACAAATGCCCGGTACCCCGCATCCCCTCGCTTGACCTGCTTGCCTGTTGCAGCCTTTCCAGTCTGATTTGCCGACTCATCTAGTGAAGGCACGCCTCTCCAGACCGCTTCGTGCCCGGTCACATACTGACGAATATGGTATGCACACGCAGCATGCAACTCACCTGGCGAAAGCCGGACAGGCTGCTCCACCAGCCATGCATACTCAATAATCCCCTGCATCAAATCATCGAGACGGGCCGGTCCCACATAAGTCATAGCCTGTCCCGAGGAATCCAGCAGGAAGCTATCATTTACCTGTGCCGTCCGCTCCCCCAGGTCCAATCCGCACAGCTCAATCACATGACCCCTTGGGTAATTTTTCACATACACATCGTGATAAGTTAAGGCCGTGCTTGACGTATGCAGCATCGTACCGTAGCCTGACGTGAGCACTCGCAGCAGGTCGGTTTCATCGCTTACGCCAGCGATCCACGGCTCCACCTGAATCACAGGTCCGCCGCTGGCTGCCATTTCTTGCAGCTGTTCCGGGTATTTCTCAGGTCCGAAGCGCTTCAAATCTCCGCTATACTCCGCGCACATGCTTCCACACAGCATGAACAGCTCGGATTCTGCCATGTTCACCCCATAGCGTCGCAATGACGTGCGCAGAGATGAATATACACAATGTTTCCCCGGAAGAGCGTTGGCGACTTCTTCAACAGCGTGATCAACAATGGAATCATGACGACTATCCATGCCAGATTCCTGCACAGGTCTGGTCTTCTCCGCGCCCTTATGCATATTTGCCCAGCAGACGTTCAATGCCTTGCAGTGTAGATAGATGCTCCAGCACCAGATCGTCGTCCTCCATCGTAATATCAAGCTCATTTTCCAGCTCCACAATCAATTCAACAGCAGATAGAGAATTCAGCCCCAAGGTTCGCAGGTCCTGATCAGGAGCCAACTGTTCAAGCTCGCCCGGAGCCAGTTTTAATACCTTTTCCAGCAAGGGTACTACATGGTATACATCTGTTTTCATCTTGAATTCCTCCCGAATTATAAGCATCCCAATCCAGCGATGATCCCTTCCAACTTGTGCGCATAAGCTTCTGCTTCCTGCCAGTTGTCTGCCAAAATAAGTGTGAATATTCGGTTCACATAGCCCCGT
>NZ_JH601059.1:161055-161376 GCF_000245715.1 Paenibacillus sp. Aloe-11
GAGTAACTCGCACAAGCGGCTATAGGTGAGGGGTGAAGCGGTAACATTGCGATAGTAACGGGACAATGTTTTATGCTGCTCTCCCAAGACAGAGGACAGGAACGAGATGTAAGTAGACAGAGTGAATCTGCCATTAATCTCGATCACCGGAACCAGCAATCCGCCTTCATCCACAAAACCGTCGATGGAGGCCATACCTGTATATCCGATGGAATACAGATAGGTTCCCAGTTGATAGGCGCAGCGTCTCACTTCTTCCTCCAATGCAGCGTCAATATCAGCCGGAACCTGAGACCCGATATATACGGTGCCGTCCACGTT
>NZ_JH601059.1:161516-166458 GCF_000245715.1 Paenibacillus sp. Aloe-11
GCCGAAGCGTCTCATCACACTCAGCAGCGTGTCCAGCTTGGACAGCTCGTCCAGCATATACATGCCTTGTCCCGAGGCACCATGCGGCTGCTTGATAATCAGCTTCACAGGCCCGTCCGCCAACTCAGCCAGTCTGACACACTCCCTGCGGATCGCCGCTTCGTCTTCGCACACAGCACCTTCGCTGACAGCAAAACCAAGCTTTTGCGCGGTCAGGCGACTGAATATTTTATCATTCACCTGAGCGCTGACCGAGGACGGAGCCCCAATCAACTCCAGCCCGCAGTACTCCGCAATCGCTTCCTCCTGCGGTGTGACCGCATACGGAACGAGCCACGCTTTGGCTCCACCCCCGCTGTGGCCTGCGTCCGCAACCGCGCGCAATCGCGCCAAAAGCGCCTTGTCCGCCAGCACCAGCTCTGAAATCGGCGTTAGCGGGTCAGAAGGTTCCGGCACCTCAATACGCGGCAGGCTAAAGCCCAACCGCTGAAGCATGTCCAGAAAAGCCTCATCCGGCTTTTCGCGAAGTACAATGATATCCTGACTTCGACACAGCAGGAGATTCATTTCCTCCATCCGGTTTACAACCTGCTGTTCATCCCGATCCACCATCCCCCCCTTGCGGGGGGACGGATGCCATACCTGCTCTGCGCCGATATTGAACAACCAAATCAGTACACCATGATCTCGTTCATGAGCAAGCGCTTCCACAAGATTGATCGTTTTCGTCGTCACGTCCTGTCATCCCTCTCTTCCATCCCGTAACAAACAACATTCACAGGACACTATATATATTTCAAAGAGCCCGCTCCATGCAGGTATAAGACGCTGCATTTGGAGCATACGGGCGTCAAGCCCTCGTGATTAATCTTTTGACGGGTCTTCTCATACGCATCCGAATTCCATATCTCCTCCAGACTCTGCTCACGCAAGCTTCCAATCGTGAACTCGCTGAAAAATTTGCACGGCATAACCTTCCCATCCGGCAAAATATCCGTTCTGGAGGTGAGAGCCAGGCATTGATTGGAGCAACGGCTGACCATTTCCTCGCCATGTATAAATTTGTCAATCTCCTCATAATCCAAACCGGGCTGATAGCGCACTCGGATGTTCCACACCCGCTCATTGATCCGCTGCAGCTCCTGCATCAAAGGGTCGATATTATCCGGGTTGATTTTATATTTGAAAGCATGCCAGCTACTGATATTATTTTCTTCAAGCTGCCTGAGCCAAGAGAAGTTACGTGTAAAATATTCATCCATTTTGAGGGAGGTTTCTTTGGAAATGTACCAGGGGAACGTCAGCAGCACCAGATCCAGCCTTTTGTCCTCCAGCATTTGCAGAAATTCGTACATTCGTCCGATCATGTTATCGTTAATGACCGCATGGACGGTTACCCGTCCTTTGTACAATCCCTGGTCACGCAGTTCAATCAGCTTATCCATCTGCCGCATCGTTTTTTGAAAGGTGCCTTTACCGCGAATCAGATCATGTTCTCTTTCAAAGCCTTCAATCGCTATTAACAGCTCCAGATTTTCAGATAAATCCAAAATCCGGTCCAAATATTTGTCAATTAGTAATCCATTCGTACAAAATGTCATTTCGCGCCGATCTTCCGCCAGCACGTCCAAAATTTCGTCAAAGCGCCGGTGAAACATCGGTTCACCGCCCCACATGTATAGCCGGGATTTGGCTTCCTTGGTCTCGCTCAAAATTTGCCGAAGCATGTCCGGGGCGAGATCCATGTTTTGCTCTTCTTTATCCATTTGATGATGATAGCCTTCCTCGTTCCATTCAAAGCAGTGTGTACATCTCAAGTTGCAGCGGTTCGTCAGCTTAATGCCGATCGTCTGGGGCATGTCCGTTTTGAAAGCAGGGTCCTGGGTTGCGTTACGATAAGACACGGAAGCGTTTTTCAGGTTACGCTTGATGAGCTTGAACGCCTTCTCATCAATCAGCACATTGCTTTTGGGCTGCATGCCAACACCTCGTTTAATGGATTTTCAGGCAAAGTGTTCCTAAGCCAAAGCCGCCTCTTAGACCGTCTTTATTCCCTCCGGGTGTGGCACTTGTTCCGCCTCGCTGATCCCCTGTATGTAGCTGCAAAAAGCATCTACCGAACGCAAATGTTCCAGCTCAAAGGAATCAAAATCAATTTCCACATCAAACGCATCCTCCACTTGCAGCATGAAATGAACCAACTGCAGCGAATCCAGTCCAGCATCATGAATAATGTCCGAATGTCCATCCAGCTTAGCGACCAGTTCAGGATCTTCCTTGACCGCGCTGATCATTTCAATCACTCGGCTTTGCATAGCAAACTCCTCCTTGTGAATGAGATTCTATTCGTTCCGCACAACAATGCCCACTGCAAGCTCCTTGAAAAATCCCTTCACTGGAACTTTATTCAATTATACCCCTCTAATGAAGAGACAAGTCAATAGGTTGTTTTGTAAATAAAACTCGAAATATGTGAATTAATGTATGTTTGTTTCTACAATTTTTGCAGCCCGTTTTTTCGTAAAATCCAGCGGATATTCTTCTCACATCTCTTGCATGAAGAGCATAATTATTTTACAATATACACGAAAATAATTTTCTTTAATAAGTCAAATATAATGATACTTTTTTTCATCAAAGCATTTTACAGCCAAAGGAGCGCAGCTCATGTCCCCTATCCTTCATACATTAGCCCATAGACTGGAGCAACTCCCCGTACAAGAGCGCAGGCTGGCGGAATCCATTCTGCAATCCCCGGAAGACGTGCTGCATCTGGGTATTCGGGAACTGTCAGAGCGTTGTGGTGTGAGTGCGGCGACCGTTACACGGTTTTGCAAATCACTACATTTTAAAGGCTATCCTGATTTCAAAATGAAGCTGGCCGCCGAGTTGTCCCATTCAAACCATAATGGTGAAGAATCCTACCAGGACATTGTTGCCGGGAATTCACTTTCCCGCATTGTGCAGGCTATTCAGGCGAACCATACGGCATCTATTGCGGACACGACTCGGCTGCTGGATTTCGACAAGCTGGAGCAAGCCATTACGTGGCTGTCAGCCACAAACCGCATTGATTTGTACGGGATGGCGACATCCTCGATTGTGGCGCAGGATTTTTACCAGAAGCTCATCCGTATTGGCAAAAATAGCACCGCCTTCGCCGATTCGCATATGCAGATCACCTCTGCCTCCTCGCTCGGGCCGGGAGATGTCGCCTTTGCTGTCTCCTACTCGGGGGAAACCCAGGAGACGATCGCAGCTCTGCGCTGCGCGAAGGAGCAGGGAGCCAAGACACTATCCCTGACCTCCTTCGGCAACAATACGCTGGCGGGGATTTCGGATATTGCTCTGTTTTCCTCTTCGCTGGAGGAAGGAATGCGGCGAGGAGATATGGCATCCCGTATCGCCCAGCTTCATATCATAGATATCCTGTTTACAGGTATGGTGAGCGCGGATTTTGACAAATATATTCCGAGATTGGAAGGTTCATATCAACAAGTGAGCAAGCTCAAAAAACAACCAGGGGGCCACTAAGATGAACATACGCATTTTTAACAGCCGTGAGGACCTGAACGCTACTGCCGCCGCTGTAATCGCCGGCTTGCTGCTAACCAAACCGCAGGCCATGCTTGGTCTAGCTACCGGTAGTACGCCTATTGGTATTTACCAACATCTTGCAGATATGTACCGCAAGGGACAGGTCAGCTTTGCACGAGCCTTTGCTGTCAATCTTGATGAATATGTCGGCCTTTCCCAGGATCACCCGCAGAGCTATCGCAGATTTATGAATGAACACCTGTTCCAGCATATCGACATTCCCATCGCCCATACGCGCGTACCTGACGGGAATGCATTGGATTTGGCAGCAGAATGTGCAGCACACGAGCAAGCCATTCTGGATCATGGGCACGTGGATCTCCAATTGCTCGGCATTGGTCATAATGGTCATATTGGCTTTAACGAACCCGGTCGCAGCTTGACTGGGTCCACACATGTTGTCGATTTGGAAGAAAGAACGCGTACGGCAAATGCCCGATTTTTTGGCCATATAGACGCTGTACCCAAGCAAGCAATTACGATGGGAGTAGGCACGATTTTAAAAGCGAAGCAAATTGTTCTGGTGGCTTTTGGTGCGGATAAGGCTGACATTATAAAGCAGGCTTTAACTGGACCCGTCACGACAGAATGTCCGGCTTCCCTGCTGCAATGCCATCCCAACGTGCTTATATTACTGGATCAGGAAGCAGGAGGTTGGTTTAATTGAACTCAGATGAATCGAGTGGCAGCATAACTCAGCTGCTGTATGGACAGGTCGTCGTCGGGAACGACATGATTGAAAAAGGGGTTGTCGTCATTCAGGGGCAATCCATTGTATATGCGGGTTCAGAGGAGGATTTGCCTGCGGATTGGACATCCGTAGACAAGGCAAGTCATACAGATGGTACAGCTAAAGCGGCAAGCATGGTTCGTCTGGAAGGCGGCTATCTGCTGCCGGGCTTTATTGACATTCATGTTCACGGCGGTAACGGCGAGGATTTTATGGACTCCAGCCCAAGAGTACTGGATACGATCACCTCCTTTCACGGCTCGCAAGGAACGACCGCCATGCTGGCTACCACGATGACCGCACCCAAGGAGCAAATTGACCGGGTGCTGGGTGAGGTTCACGCCTATATGGCACAGCCTATGCCCCATGCGCAATTGGAGGGCGTGCATCTGGAAGGACCATTCATTAGTCCGAACTGGCCGGGAGCACAAAACCCGCAACACATCGTGCCTCCGAATCTCGCGTGGATGGCAGAATGGGAGCAGCGCTACCCGGGCCTTGTTCGCCAGCTGACGCTTGCACCCGAACGGGAAGGTGCGCTGGAACTGATTACATGGCTGCGCAGCCATGATATTACTGCCGCTCTGGGTCATACGGATGCCACGTATGAAGAGG
>NZ_JH601059.1:166488-174946 GCF_000245715.1 Paenibacillus sp. Aloe-11
TGCCGTGCATGCATTCAATGCCATGACTCCGCTGCATCACCGCAAGCCGGGAGCCGCTGGAGCGGTACTTGCTGATCCGCGCATTGAAGCAGAGGTCATCGCGGACGGCATTCACGTGCATCCTGCCGCCATTTCTCTACTCGCCAAGTTAAAGCAGAATCATAATCTCATTTTGATTACTGATGCCATGTCTGCCACCGGGTTGGATGATGGACACTACACGCTCGGTGATCTGCCAGTAATCGTACAGGATGGTGTGGCACGACTGGAGGATGGAGTCACCTTGGCGGGAAGCACACTGACCATGATTGAAGGCTTTCGTTTTCTGGTTCAACAGGTGGGCTTGAGTATCCCCGAAGCATCACAAATGGCCAGCCTGAATCCGGCTCAATCCCTGAATATTCACGATCGGACAGGATCGCTAGAAGCAGGCAAGCAAGCAGACATCCTGTTGCTGGATGCCGATCTAAATCTGCAGGGCGTATGGATTAAAGGAATGCGCCAATAATTTATATCATTCCACCAAACCAAAAAGCTATCCGTCGGCGCATTCGCCGAAATGGATAGCTTTTTTTTGGCATTATACATATGTTGTAAATTAGCGATAATTCATAGGTGCAGGCGTATAATTTTGTGGACGTGTTGGTGATGTAATTGGACGGTTCGTACCAGCCGCAGGGGTTGGAAAAACGCGTTGAATGATATCCACCAATTGGGTACTCATTCCTTTGATCGGATGACCACTTTGTACACTGCGTGCAAAGTCGGTGCTATGCTTGATAAAATCAGGGTTGGCTGATACATACACCTGTTGAATCGACGGCGCAAATTGCTTAACCTTGTGGGAAATTTTACTTTTGACCGCTTCGGTCAGCGTGCTAGGCTCATACGCAGTTCGTGCACCCTGAACTGTAGTGCCATCTGTGCGGGTACCGTCCGTCAAGCCACGAATCATACCATAAGAACCTGTACCCATTGTGCCGTATAATCCGTCACCACGACGCGCAGGTGTTCCGTATCCGGTAACCCCATCTGTCACTCCGGGCGTAGTGGTACCCGTTGTATAGCCCCCGCGCGTACCATTAACGCCACTCACACTCGGTGCATTTCTGTAATGCTGAGTACTGGTGGCGCTTGGAGTACCTACACCAGTTGCGTTGGCATGGTCCTTCAAGGAGACCGCTACATAAGCATTGCGATCACCAACCAGTACGGTCGCAGATTTTACATCCGGCAACTCGGCTATACGCTTGGACAAATTGCGATCGACTTGCAAATTACGAACTGGATGTCCGGGAACATTGGTGTTCGGGTTCAATGGCACCCCGTCCACACCGTTGGACCTAACCCCATAACGGTTCACACCATCAATGCGGTTTACACCATCCACACCATAACGATTTACACCATCAATACGGTTTACACCATCCAAAGGACGTGTGCTTTGCACGTTATAGCGGGTAGCGTTCGTACGGACGTTTTTTGCAGTCCCACACCCTGTCAAAGTAGCCATGCTGGCAAGTAAAGCAGCAGAAATCGTCAAACTGATGATCTTCTTAGTTCCTGGCATGAACTCATCCTCCATACATATAAAATGTGTGACGAGAATAGCATGCGCCATGAATCCTAGGGATATCCTGACTAAAAAATGACTGAAAAAATAAAATTTTAATGTAAATATGAAATAGAATTGATGGTTTACCACAAGATGGCAGGTATAATAGGTTGGGAAAAATACTTTATTTTACAAAAGGAGGATTCAAGCTTGAGAAAGATCACCGTTTTAATGCTTATTTTTTTAGTATCTGTCACTCTTGTCCCCGTTGGCGCTTTTGCAGGCTCCACTACACCTGAACCCCCGAAAGAAGCCCCCGGAAGCTGGGCAGAAGGCCCGCCACCTAATCGCGTTGATCCTGCTAAGCCCGCACTATTGTTTGTACATGGATTGAACAGTAGCGCTGAAGTCTGGACCAAGAATAACAACGATATGCTTCAGCGCGCACGTGACGCCGGATACCAGACGGCCACCATTAATCTTTACGATGCCAACGGCACCTCACAGGATATGTGGAACAATGGCAAGCTTCTGGCCGACAAAATCAAGATCATTAGTAATCACTTTGGAAAAAAGCTCATCGTCATCGCCCACAGCAAAGGTGGAGTAGATACTCAAACCGCTCTGGTATATAACGGAGCCGCCCCCTATGTACAACGTGTCATCACCCTCAGCAGTCCTCATCATGGCTCACAACTTGCAGATCTTGCCTACAGCAGCTGGGCCGGATGGTTGGCAGATATCATCGGCTCCCAGAATCCCGGCACCTCTACTTTACAAACATCTTATATGAAGTATTTCCGATCGAAGACCGATGCACTCAGCAACGCGACTACAATTCCGTTCTTCACGTTTGCTGGTGATAACTGGTCCGACGGCACCGCATCCTACATACTGGGCGGACTTTACCTCTCAACCTTTGGCAAAAATGATGGAGTAGTCACCGTCGACAATGCCAAGCTTCCCGGCGGACGTGTAGTCAAAATCGGGCCCTGGAATCATGCCAAGGTTCGTACCGGCTCCTACGTCTTCTCCCTGATCCAACCCTACCTCCAAGCGAACACTCCATCATTGAATCAGGAAGCTGAAGCACTTTCAGCAGCATCTTCCCTGACTGCTTCTGCTTTACAATCCTCCTACAGTGAGATCGACAATTCATACTTTATCCGCGGCGGAGACTATAATGGTCAAGCCTCCGAAATCCTCACCGTTGAAAATGGTGTCAAATCCATTGATCTGGACTGGATCAGCGATAAACGTGTAAGTCAGCTTGAGCTGATCAAGCCTGACGGTACCCGCGAGATCATTAATCTGAAAACAGGTTATGATGACGGAATTTTTGCTGGTGCCTGGCATCATAACGCCGTCATTCAAAATCCAAAACCGGGTACCTATAAACTGAACGCCACGCTTGCTGACCAAGGAGCGTATCTCCTCATCGCTCGCTATCATGCCGTTCAGGTGCCTGAACTAAAATATAAGCTCAATGCAGTCGGTCCGAAGCTGAATCTGGAACCACAAGATTCTAAAGACAGCACAAACAGCGTTACACAAGTCACCTGCCAGGTTCAATACTACGGTGACCCGCAGCAAGGAACCCCTTTAGCTCCCAAGGGTTTGACGTTACAGCAAAAAACCGTAAAACCTACCGGACAAATCGAGCTTTCCAAAGCGGACAAGCCCGGCCTTTATTCCGTAACCTATGAAATTAACGGCACGACGGAAGCCGGCTATCCTTACCGCCGCACGGCAGTTCAATCCATCTATATTGATGCTGACGGAAATAAGTATGTACATTAATTTATTCTGAAATATTAAAAGCCTGAGAACGCTCTTTATCATATGGGGCTGCGCCTGTTCATGACAGAAAGCAGTCCCATATGAGCGTATTCAGGTTTTTTAACATGTGTCTAATCGTCAGATTTTGCAAGCTTATCATATCCATTTCCACCTTTTTTCTATCTGTCATTATTGCCTCTGTCATTACTGCCGTAATTCTTCGATAAAATCAGTCATAATACTTTGAACGGCATCCTCACGGGACATACGGATATACCGGCTGGTTTTCTGAATGTCTTCCTCGAACAATTGAAGTATCCTGAACATGGCCTCCTGATCCCCACTTCGTGTTAATTTGAGCAGTTGGATGAACTCAGCATCCGAGACAGTTCCTTGAGCATTTTCTTTTTCCATTTATTCACCGCCTGTTGGGATAGCTTTAACTCTCCTGCAATCTGTGCTTCGGTTTTGTCTAGTATGTAAAGGTCAAAGATGATGGTTTTGCCGATCTCAGACGGCAGAGAGTTGATGAGCTGCAGAGTATACATTTTAGAGTTTACAGAGTCTGTAAAAGAGGGAGTACCGACGGCTTCGTTCTTTTCCATTACAAATTCATGATTGGTTTGTACACGCGCACGATATTGAATCCTCCAAGCAATGCGATACAACTTCTTCCGGTATTGTTCAACCAATGTTAGCTGACATTCACTTATGATAAATCACCCTTTCTGTTTGGATTTAGCCCTTTGAAATCCTCATATTATAGGGTAATTTGAGAACACATTTCACAACCAAAACAGGAACATTTGTTCTTATTTATTATACTATTTTTTCAAGCGGTTGTATAGGGTTCTTTTATTTACCTTCATTATATACGGCAGCCCTTCTTCCAAAAGCAGTAAACCTGATGAATAACAAGCACAAAGAAGCTCCAGCCGACGATGATTCGCCCGTTGGAGCCTCTTTGTTCACGTATATAAATAAGAAATCATCAATTATTATTTTTTCTCAGCCTGGTCGTGTCCATTTTGTTCGATACGGTTCACGTCAGATACTGACAGACCATAAGCCCAGTTGCTCTGTGGAGGGACGACCCATACAGTATCCGGATCATCGGCAAGCGTCCAGCCCTGATAGACCAGTTGGGAATCATCCTGATCCAGCGATACGCTCAGCGTAAAGCGGTGAACAGGCTTGCTCAGCTCGGAGGCTTTGCGCAGGGACTGATTGCTGGCCAGATTTTTGATTTGCTGCGACAAGGAGGTCGCCATATCACTCGCTATTGACTTTCCGTTCAGCGTCCAGGAAGTAGAAGCACTGTCTCCGGCTTGGCTGTTACCGGAGGACCTAAGCATCCATGAGGCCTTCTGGCCCTCCCACTCTATTCCGCTTAGCTTGGCATCATCCCAGTCGAACGGTGTTGTATCTGTAAAATCAGCAGTACCCAGCAGCAATCCCGAAAGTGTATCGATAGGTACGGAAGCTACCTCTTTTTTATCTGATAAAACATAAGCAGCATCTCCCGAAGGTAGCGTTTCACCGAAGGCAAAGGTATGCACATCGCCCTTCCTGGTCTTGATCTCTATCCGGTCATCGGTAGCGCTGATTCCGTATTTGGCTACGTCCTTGGGGGAAGATTCCACCGTTTCACCCAGCTTCACATCCAGAATCGCAGCCAACCAATTGTCTATGGTATATCCGTTTAACGGGTAAGGCTGTGGCTTGCTCATGCTCCATTTGCCATCACGTTGTGCAAGCTCCACCGTTGTGCCGTCCTTCCCTGTGATAGCAAAAGACGCAATGTCTTCCTTAGTAAGCTGAACCAGCTGGCGAGCCGCCGGTGCTTGTTCACGAAAAAAGTTTTGGCTCTTGGCATAGATTATACCCGCTCCCAATACAACTAACAGCAGCACTGTGGGTATCCATTTTCTCATGCTATTCTTCGCCTCCACCATAATAAGATTCCGATGACCGCGAACAGCAACGGCAATCCGATGACGGATATGGTCAATATCGTTTTCGCTTGCACGGGAGTCAAATAGGCTACCTTGTAATTCTGCTCCTGACGAGGCCGAATGGTAAGTCCATCCGAGTGTTCCTGCACATAATTCAGACTGTTCAGCACAAAATCCCGATTTCCTCCCGTGCTGATCTCGGTGTCGCTTAGAAGCGCAGACGTTCCGAGAATCACCGCTTTGGGCTTGCCGTCTTTCCCAGCTACCGCGTAACCCAGATCAAGCGGCCCCTGCGGGTCCTTGGCATCCTTCTGCGTTTCGTTGTTCAGCAGCCCCTGAATATTCGTTTCACCATAGCTGGCGGCAGAAGATTTTAGCAAAGACGTAGTCTGCCAATTCTTTTGCTCTCCCGCCTGTAAAGCAATTGACAGCGAAAGAACCGGATACAGATTGGAGGCTGCCAGCTTATCGGTGATCGCATGACTGCCGAAGGTAGGAACCGTCCAGAGAGGTCCAAGCGTATTCGTCTGCTCCTGATCCACCACAATCGCATGCGTATCCTTCACTCCATAATCTGTCGCCAGGGCATCAAGGTTTTTCCAGTCGGATCCCATATTCGGATGAAAGCCCAACGCCATAAAAAGCTTTCCACCGCCGTTCAAATACGTACGGATACTCTTCAGCTCTGTTGTGCTAATATCCCTTTGTGGCCCGACAATAGCCAACACAGATGCATCTTTAGGCACACTGCCAGCCCGATTGAGCTGTACTTCTTCTGTTTTTACATTATCCTGTGCCAATGATCCGCTGAGTTCGGTCATTTGAGATAAGGGAATTTCCTCATGTCCGGTCAGAAAAACCACTTTTCCCTGACGAGTAGAGGACAGCCCCAAAAGTCCACTGGTCAGCTTTTCTTCACCCGTAAACTGGTAAGCTCCTTCACCACTCCCCTGTGCTTGCGTAAATAGACTCCCAATATCTATTACCCGTTTCTTTTCACCCTGCACCAACACAATAGATGCTGCGTTAACACCATATTGCTTGGCCAGCACCGGTTCCTGATTCAGATCGTATTGCTCGACCTTGAGCTTGCTATTACGCTTCGCGTATTCACCCAGCATATCTGTAACATCCCGGTTCAGCTTTTGATTTTGTGAAGTGGATACGGTAAAGGCAATCATTCGTACCTCTTCCTTCACTCCCTGAATAGCCGTTAACGTCTGGTCAGACAGCGTATACTGCTTGCCTGCCGTCAAATCCAGCTGAAAGCCTCCCAGCGAACGCAGAAATAACGTCAGCAAAATAAAAATACCTGCAGCTGCAACCGACAGCACCACACTATTTGTATGACCCAGCCATTTTTTCATCCTGATCACCTCCACCGTTTTCGTTCGACGACCTGGATACTGAACAGCAAAAAGAGTGCCGCTATCGTTACGTAGTACAACACATCGGCTCCGTTCAGCAATCCTTTGGTGAAACTGTCAAACCGTGCGGTTAATGAAAAAGGCTCCAGCCATTGCTGTACCGTCGCAGCTGCGCCCGTTTGTCCACCAAACGAATCCAGCATCCAAAACACAAGTAAAATAATAAAGCTGACGACCGCCGACATCATCTGATGCTGTGAAAGCGTCGAAGCGAACAAGCCGACCGCCATCATGGCTGCGCCCAGCATAAACAGACCGATCACAGATGTAAACACCAGCGTCCAGTCCAGCGACCCATAAAAGGACATCACGACCGGATACGCCAGACTGCACAGCACCAAAATGAACAGCATACCCAGCGACGCCAAAAATTTACCTATAATTATTTCCGTCACACTTACAGGTGAGGTGAGCAGCAGTTCATCTGTCCCCTGCCTGAATTCCTCCGCAACCAGCCGCATCGTGAGCAGCGGAACGACAAACACCAGCATGGACAGCGTATCACCAAGCACTAACCGATAGTCCAGAATACTCGGCTGATACATAACAAAGTTCGTATAAAAAAGCAACCCCGTCAGCAGCATGTACACTGCCAGCGCAAAATACGTCGTGGGTGTCCACAAATAGGCCTGCAGTTCTTTTTGACAGACCGCGAACAAACGCCTCATGACTGATTACCTCCTGTATCCTTGTCTCCTCCGACCTTGTCACCGCTGGACGCGGACTCTTCATGTTCTACCTTAACGCCTGTGGATGCTGCATTCTCCGTAGAAGATAAGTCATGAACCACTTGATCGCCGACCTGACCTGTCTCTGTCTCGCGAGTCGTCAACTGCTGGAAAATATTTTCCAAACTAAGCATCTCTTTTTTCATCTCCAAAATCGGAAGCTTCGCCTCAGACAGCACATAAAACAGCTCTTCGCGGAAATCCTCATTGGAAGTGCCTGTTAGCAGCACCTCAGTCAAATCCTGCTCTCTTGCAGTCTGCTTCGTATCGTCTTGAGGCAAGACTGATGCTAAAGGCTCGATCTCTACTTTTCCCCAAGCCTGCAAGACACTCAGCACTTGCTCACGATTTCCTTTGACTTCTACCCTTACCTTAAATCCATCTTCCATCGAACCGCCGAGTGCATCTGGTCGCCCATCCAGCACCAATTCACCCTCATGGATGATGAGAACCCGATTACATAAAGCATCCACCTCAGGCAAAATATGCGTGCTAAGCAGTACCGTATGATTTTCACCAATCTCCTGAATAAGCTGACGAATCTCCAAAATCTGATTAGGGTCCAAGCCTGAGGTCGGTTCATCCAGCACGAGCAAATCCGGGTTATGGATAATCGCCCCCGCCAGTCCCAACCGTTGTTTATACCCTTTGGACAAACTGCGAACCAGTTGTTTTTCACGCCCATTCAGCCCCAAACGGGAAATCATTTCTGAAATACGCAGCTTCTGCTCTCGCGCAGGTACGTCCCGAATACTGGCTACAAATTTTAAATAGGATTGAACCGACATATCTCCATACAAAGGTGGCGTCTCCGGCAAATAACCGATTTTGGAACGAGCCTGTCTGCCCTTATCCTGAATCGGGATGCCATCAATCGTAATCACTCCCTCGCTGGGTTGGAGATACCCCGTAATCATGCGCATCGTCGTCGTTTTTCCCGCACCATTGGGCCCCAAAAAACCAACAATTTCACCGCGCTGCATTTCAAAATCCAGCTTATGTACGCCCCGGTTG
>NZ_JH601059.1:175124-192748 GCF_000245715.1 Paenibacillus sp. Aloe-11
TCTTATTCAAACAAGAAGAATCCCACGGCAACAGCGATCGGAAGCCCAAAACCTTCGCGGAGCGGTCTCCCCCCTTCTGCTTCCCACCAAAATGTTGCATGAGTGGCGGGTAGCAGCGGAGCGGAGGCTTGGGAGCTGGAGAAGCGTTAGCGGTCGCCTTTGCCGGGGGATTCTTACCTCTTCATGTCTTATTCAAACAAGAAGAATCCCACGGCAACAGCGATCGGAAGCCCTAAGCCTTCGCGGAGCGGTCTCCACCTGCTGCTCCCCACCTCATGCTACATTCCTAAATTCTAATGATAATCCCACACATATAGCCTTAGCTTAACATCACTTAAATAGAAGCTTAAAATAATGTGTCTAAAATGTGAATACGAAAATGCGCTTTTAGCTTCGTTAACTTGTCCGATTCGCTATAGCATGGATACGCATCTACTATCATTACATCGTATGAAGGGAGTGTATAAAAAGCGATGAGCGTATTGTTTACCAATCTGATCTCAAACGCTAACTTTGAAACCGGATCAGCCTCTTTTGGAGCTTTGTCAATGTAACTGTCACCAACTTATCTGTCAAAAAGACTAGATACTTGTTTAACATAAGAATGGTATTTGCAATTCCGTCACGAATTTATTGTAATCATTTGTCATTCCTGCATCAATTATAGTGATTTCTACAGAATCCCCTTTAATTTGAAAGCCAGAATCTTTAAGATAATTTAGCAGCAAAGTGTAATACGGCGAAGCATCCTCATGAGTGCCCCTATATTGAACAGTTGCATAAGAGCCTTCCGACAATACGCTATCTTTATCTTTGAAACCGTCCTCAGCCTCAACGACCACAAAAATAGATGAAAAATGTGTAAATTGTCCTTCGATCAAATCCTGCTGACTAACAGATACACCAACTTTTCCAAGAAAAATGGCATCATCTAGACAATGCTCTTTACTTAAATCCCGAATAAGAAGTTCTAAATCATCAGCAAGGGTGAATTTTTTCTCTAATAATACAATCTCTCTTTGTGGTAAATACTTGACTATGACTTGACCATATGATGCTGATAGAGCGGTTTCTATCTGTTCAATGCGGTTTGTAATTTTCTTTTCAATTTGTGCTAATTGCTTTTGCTTTTTTAAGACACTCTCACGCTGCTCCATAAAAATAGACAACATGGTATTCACATCTTTTTCATCGAAAAAATTAGATATTTTTTCTAGTGGCACATCTAAAGCACGTAAATATTTTATTGTATTCAAACGCTCAAACTGATTTGTAGAATAGTAGCGATAATTCGTATCTGGATTTACATATTCTGGTTTTAGGATGCCTAGTTCATTGTAATATCGAAGTGTGCGGATATTCATGTGAAAGAGCCGGGCCATTTCTCCAATGGTTAAAAGAGCCTTTTTACCAGATCCTTTATGATCTTTATCTGACATTCTTCAATACCTCCTTGCTTATAAAACTATTATAACAACATTACGTTACTAATTATCTTTCATGTCGCTATCGCTCCGGCGCGGCCTTCCAATGGAGCGGTCCGGTCCTCGATAACAACCTGTATGTCCTCTTGTTCAAAATAGCGCATGCAAATACCACTTGACCCTCTAGCAACTAGAGAGTTTAAAATCTTTATAATTACTTTTTTGAAAGGAGAAACTTAGTGATTGGAACATTTGTAAACATAGGCACAATTCTTGTGGGAAGTATAGTGGGTAGTGTAATAAGAAAAGGACTTAAAGAAAAATATCAGAACATTCTTTATGATGCAATGGGACTTGCAGCAACAGGTCTGGGCATACATGCTGTCATAAAAAATATGTTCAACAGCACCTATCCTGTTTTGTTTATTGTAAGTCTTGCCATTGGTGGCATTTTAGGTACGGCTATAGAACTGGATGGCAAATTTAATAAGCTCGTGGAAAAATACTCCAAAACTGATCTTGGACAAGGTTTATCAACAGCTATTATGCTTTTCTGCCTTGGAACCTTGTCTATTCTCGGACCGATTGAAAGCGCGCTTAATCAGAACGACACTTATTTGTTTACTAATGCGGCATTGGATTTAGTTACTTCTCTTGTGTTGGCTTCAACTTATGGAATAGGTATTGCCTTGTCCGCATTGGTATTGTTTATCTGGCAGGGGGGTATTTTTCTTCTTGCCCATCAAGTTGCACCATTTCTTACACCTGAATTTATGACAGAAGTCTCCATTATTGGAGGTTTTCTTATTTTGGCTTCCGGGTTATCTATATTAAAAATCAAGTCATTTCGTGCATTTAATCTATTGCCATCTTTGCTAGTTCCTGCTGTATGGTTTTTGCTTATTCATTTATTTTAGGAGGTTTTTATGAAATTCCTAGTAGAAGACAAGGTTTTTGAAACACTGGATACAGTTTGTTTTGCCGTTGTAATTGCACATGGAATAGATAATACTGTGCAAAATTTGAAGATTAAAAAGCTTTTGGAGGAAAATATGCTTTTGTGTCAATCCTCTCTTGAAGGAGTGAATGTGAAAGAAATAGAATCGGTATTATGCTACCGAGAGGCTTTCCGTAAACTTAATGTAAATCCAAATAAATACATGTGTTCTATCGAAGCATTATTGACGAGAATATCTAAGGGGAAAGGTATGCCAAACATTAACACGGCAGTTGATTTGGGTAATGCCGTATCACTTAAATATAAAATTCCGATTGGTGCACATGACATTGATACAATGAATGGAGAAATGACTTTGCGCTTTTCAGAGGAGCAAGATTTTTTCCTTCCATTTGGTAGTACAGAGATTGAGTCGGTAGATAAGAATGAAATTGTGTATGCTACTGGTAACTCAGTAAGAACGAGAAGATGGACATGGAGACAAAGTGAAGAGGGAAAAATCACTACTCAATCTAAAAATATTTTCTTTCCGATTGATGGCTTTTCTGATACCAATATGGATAACATGCTTTCTGCTCAAAAAGAACTGGGCAATATGCTTAAGTATGAACTTGGTTGTAATGTGAGTATCGGATGGGTGGATGCTAAGAATAAAAGCTTTAGCATAAATGCCATTTAAGCAACGGAGCACTCCCCGGAGGATGCTCGCCCCAGCCACAATTACGCGCTAATTCAATCTAGGCTTCCATAGATACCCACACCCCGTCCCGTGGGTTGAATATCTTGGTATAGGAGCTTGCGATTGGCAAAGGGGGTTATGGAGATCAAAGTTCTATTCACTTTTTATATACCCAGCGGCGGCGTGGAAACCCTGAACCGCCAACGCTGTAAAGTGCTCATTCAGGACGGGATTGAATGTCACCTTCTCTATTATCAGCAGGGTACGGGAATGCAAAATCTGAACGGTGATATTCCAGTGTTTATAACTTCTTCGGAAGAAGAAATCCGAAAACTGGTGGAGGTTTATCGCTACGATGCAATTATCGTCTCTTCGGATTTTCCTATGCTCCCCAAACTGCGAATGTTAGGCTATCAGGGGATATTGATCTATGAATCGCAGGGCTTTGGCTCATATGAGGAGGCGGCATTAGTAGTCACGAATGCGGTTCCGTATCTTCAAAAATATGCCGATGCGGTGCTCCTGCCAGATACGACTCATTTAGTGGATCTATTCTCCAGCATGTGTCCGTGGCTCAAACGTTATGTGTTTCCAAACGTACTGGATACCAGCGTATTTAATTATGTACCTAACACTCCTCCGATCAATCCGGTCATTGCATGGGTTGGTCGGCTGGAGCCAAACAAGAACTGGAGGCATTTTGTCGATATCTCTTACTGGATGCTGCAAAAGCGTCCTGATCTTCGAATATGGATGTTTTATGATGATACCTTGTCTCAGCCCGAGGATCAGATACAATTTGAGAATATGCTGGCTCAGCTCGGCATGTCCTCGATTATCGAGCGTTTTAAAAGCGTACCTCATGCCAAAATGCCTCTGTATTACTCCATGATTGGCGACTCCGGCGGTTACCTGCTGTCGACTTCTCTGGTGGAGGGCTTCGGCTATGCGGTAGCGGAGGCGATGGCCTGCCGTTGCCCGGTATTAAGCTCCGATTCAGACGGAGTACAAGCATTCATCGATCACAACAAAACCGGTAAATTTTATCAACAAGGAGACATCCAGCAGGCGGTATTGCAAGGACTGGAGCTGATGCACAACGTACCTCAACGCAAATCTATCCGCCGGAAGGGGCAGGCACGAATCGTCAGCCTGTTGGCACCACGCAAATATGTGCGCTCCTTCCGACAAATGATGAACTCACTAGGTGTGAGGTAACTTCACTGCCGCCATCATCAGCACGGAGTGCCAGAGAAACTCACTGTCCTGAGCTTCCCTGGCACTCCGTATACATATATACAATTGGACTCCAGCCTCGATATCATACCAACCTATATCTAAATTAATTACAAATATTTAATGAATCTATCTAATCTTCAATAAGTGTTCTCCAGCATGAATTTCCGCCCCATTTTCCACTATGATATCCGTGTACACGGCTGTATTGGTTACAATGACGGATGTGGTGATATCATATCCCTCATCTGTTATAGCCTGGGGATCAAATTCAACCAACTTGTCTCCTTTTTGAATAGTATCCCCTTCAGACACAAAAGAAGTGAAATGTTTTCCTTTCAAGCTGACCGTATTAATTCCAATGTGAATGAGCAGTTCAACCCCATCCTCAGAGATAAGTCCGATTGCATGCTTTGTTTTGAAAACGGTAACAACCGTTCCGTTAAATGGCGCATAGGCTACCCCTTCTTTTGGAATAACAGCCGCTCCCTGACCCATCGCACCACTGGAGAAAGCCTCATCTTTTACAGCGCTTAAAGGAATCAATTCACCGTTTAGAGGACTGAATACCACCTTTTCCTCCACTTTGCTTTCATCCGCAACCTTAATCTCGGGCGCTGGTTTAGCATTTTTATAGCCGAAAAGATAGGTCAGGATAAATGCGAGTACAAAAGCCACAACCAAAGATATAATAAAGCCCGTGAACCCTGCATCTATGCCTTTTGGATTAATGAACATAGGAATACCGAAAATGCCGCCGGAGGCAAAACCGTATGCCGTTGATCCCAGTAAGCCTGCTGTGGCTCCCCCTATACCTGCGGCAATGGAAGCCAAAATGAACGGTTTTTTGGTAGGCAGCGTAACCCCGTAAATAGCTGGTTCCGTAACTCCCATCAAACCCGCAATTGAAGCAGAAGTGGCAATCGGCTTTAATTTAGGGTCACGTGATTTCAAAGCAATGGCAAAGGCTGCACCAGTTTGAGCAAAAGTCGTACAGAACAACATCCCGTTAATCGGATCAAACCCGTTCGTAACTACATTATTCAGGAGAATTGGAATGAAGGCCCAATGCAGACCAAAGATAATAATGGCCTGCCAGAACCCGGCCAGAACGAGACCAGCTGCAGCCGGACTTAAATGGTAAATCCACATGGAACCATTAGCTAACCCATCACTGATTATAGTTGATACCGGTCCGACAACCAGAAAAACAATCGGTGATATGATCGCCAAGGTCAGCAAAGGCACAATGAACATTTTGATAGACGTAGGTGCATACTTGCTTATCAATTTTTCGACCTTAGCTGCCAAAAATGCTCCAATAATGATAGGTATAACAGAAGAAGTATAATTAATCAGAACGACAGGTATGGTCAAAAAGGTCAGCGCCGTTTTATCTGTAAAGGCGGCAGTCATAGTCGGATACACCAAGGCGGCCCCCAAAACAGCAGACAGGTACGGGTTGCCTCCAAATTTTTTACCTGCTGAAAATCCTAGAATAACCGGGAAGAAATAAAACATAGCGTCTGCTGTCGCGTATAAAATTTTATACGTGCCCATCTGATCCGTCATCCAGCCCATAGATGTACACAAGGCCAATAGTCCTTTTAGAATCCCGACAGCGGCGAGCACACCAACAACGGGCATGAAGACGCCTGAGATCACATCGACAAATCGGCTGAATAAGCTGGATTTCTCATTGCTTTGCTCTTCTTGATTCACTTGATCCGGCTTTACTCCCATCGTCTCCAAAAGAGCTTCATATACCTTAGGGACCTCATTACCGATAACTACCTGGAATTGGCCGCCGCTTTCTACGACAGTAATCACACCGTCAATCTGCTTGATTTGTTCCTTATCAGGCAATTGCTGATCCTTCAGTTTGAATCTCAGCCGAGTCACACAGTGAATGACACTGTTTATATTTTCGTTTCCCCCAACCGAGTTTAGCACTTCTCTAGCCGTCTTTTTGTAATCCATCATGATCACTCCTTCATGGATGCTTCTTCCAACATCGTTTCCAAATCCGTACAGCAATACTCAGACGTTGCCGATTTTCCACATGTTGCTTCACTCCATCCGCATTCTTCTCTATGTTTTATTTCGTTCCGATGATCACAACATCACTTTCAAAGCTGTGCATGTCGATCATGGATCGATCCTCGTGGACGGACACTTCCGTTTGCGCAAATCGTCTCTCCGCTAAATCAATCGTTGTAAACTTGTAGTCCTGTACGTTGATGCTTAAACGCACCCTCGTGTTAACAGGAACATACAAGACGATGGTATTCTCGTTGCCCGCAGCTCTGATTTCCCCTGTATTGTTCAAAATAATGTCCAGCGGCTTAATGCCAATCAGGTTATACATTTCAAATACATACTTCATAAAGGAATAATCCCACGCGCCCTCAAAACGCAATGCCATTCTCCAATCATAAGGGCTATCGAAGCCCTCCCCTTCTACAATGCCAAACTTCTTGCCCTTCTTATGCCAGCTCCAAATGCCGTGTGCTCCATAAGTGACTCCGGCTCCCCCGCCTGCAAGAAGACTTTGCCATGCCGCTTTTCTGGCATCCAGTGCCGTATATCTGCCGTATACATTGCGGCTGTAGCTGATTTGTTCATAGCAGGGTTCTCCATTAATTACAGGTCGTATTTCCGGCTTGTGATAGAAATGCTGTGCAATCTCGTGAGCTACATGTTGAAACTCGGAATTATGTCCTGATTGATACATATAAAATCCAAGCCCCTTGTGCTGTGCAAAGACTTCCGGAATTTCTCTCAATCTGCCTTGAATATGCAGGGTGGTCAAGCTTGTCGGGCTTAATTTCTGTACTGTTTCCAGTGCCTTCAAATAGTACGCATTAGCACGTTCTGTTGGAAAATCGGTATCCCCGCTGATTAAATATACAGGCTCGAATCGGGAATAGCGGTTCACAACATAAGCTACATAGTTTTCAACGCAATCCAACGGCATTTTATTGCCCTTTTGGAACATTTCAGCCCACGTATCCGGCACATAGTTACACCACAGAAGAACCAACGCCGGAATAAATCCGCGCTCTACAGCCATCTGGAGCATGACTTCTGCCCGGTCGAAATAGGCTTCGTTTAATGCATGGTAGTTAAAATCTCCATTTTCCATTAATGCAAACGGTTGCAGATTCAAATCTGATTCACTTGCATCCCATTGCCGGAGCATATTGATTTGTAAAACGTTGAAGCCCTGCATTTTTCGATAGTCCAGGTATTCGCTCCACTCTTCAATCGTCGCGTTGGTAAACGCGCTCCAGACAGTATCCGCCAAATAAAAGAAAGGCTTGCCCTCTTGTGTAAAACTTCTTTGATTTTTAGCAATGTTAAAGCTCAAATCAATCACCTTTCCTTTTTTGCCCAATTCAACAAACAAAACAAAATAATATATTTTATATAATAATACATAAAATAAACTAAAATAAAGCGTTTTACACTTGGATTTTAACATCACAAGTGATACGAGGTCAATATTTTTTATTTTCTATTTTTATTTCATTTAGTTTAATTTAGTTTAGTTTATAAAGTAAACTTCCTCACATAATAATGATATAATTTATGTAGTTTAGTCCAATAGGAGGTTCCACGTTGAAAATTGATGATATTGCAAGGCTTGCCGGTGTATCGAAATCTGCCGTCTCCCTTGCTTTTAATAACAAACCCGGAGTTAGCGAAGAAACCAAGGAGCATATTTTAAAAATTGCCCAAGAGCACGGATATAAACCGCGGACCATGAAGTCAAATAAAGAATTCATCAAAAATCACCATGTCATTCGTTTTGTTGCATGTAAAAATACAGACATTGTGATAGAGCATTATGACTCTCTTCCATTTTTCAATGAATTAATTCATCATATTACCAACCAGGTGAAAGAACATGGAAACACGCTTATTTTCTCGTCCTTTGATAGCCATAATCTCGAAGAGGAATTGTCTGCCTTGGAAAAGGATCAGCCCTCCTCAGGAGTGCTTTTACTGGGCACGAATTTAACTGCCGAGATTATTCATTCTATACAATCCATTCATGCCAATATCGTTATTTTGGATACTTGCTTTGAACACATCGACGCCAGTTTTGTATCCATTAATAACTACCTTGGCGGGTATCAAGCAGGTCAATATTTGATTCAGTCTGGACACAAACAAATAGGATACGTGCAATCCAGTACCAGAATCCTCAACTTTAAGAAACGAAAGGAAGGGTTTATGGCAGCTTTAGAGGAACAGGGTCTTACCATAGATGATAGTCTAACCTTTAATATGCATCCCATGCTGGTCATGTCGCAGGATTCTTTTAAAGCAGCTATCCAAGAATTGGACGAGCTTCCTTCGGCCCTGTTTTGTGAAAATGACTACATGGCGATTAGCGCGATTAAAACGTTTCAGGAAATGAATATTCGAGTACCTGAGCAAATCTCCGTTATGGGGTTTGATAATATTCATGAGGCCAAGGTCATCAGCCCTGAACTAACTACCATTCACGTAAAAAAGGATGTTTTGGCCCAGACAGCTGTTAACTTGCTTATGGAGAAGCTCAATCAAAACCAGGAGCATCACACGCAGGTGCTGGTGAATACCGAGGTTATTGAACGAAAATCTTGTTTAGCCTCTCAATGAGGCTTTTATCAGGAGGGTTCGTTATGATTCATGATTATGTATGGTGGACAGGCGCTGCCTGCATGATACTCGCTATACTATGAAGTGGAACAGGAGTCAATAGAATAAAATTAGAGGGGCTGAATCTCATCCTCAGCCCCTTCCTGATTTTCTCGCGCAATCAATACGCGTCTTCTTGGCCTGACCCTATACTTCTAACATATGTTTCCTTTAAGCCAGCAGAGATGCCATATAGCGGTTCCCATCGAAGCCAATGTCGGGCGACTGTGTTGCTAAGGCAGCTATGGTGAATGTCTCCCGGACGCGCGGCTGAATATACGGGGCGAACGGACGAACCGTGCAGCTTTAGCAAATCATAGGCCAATCGATTGATAGATGTCGTTCGTCCTGTACTTACATGTACCGTCCGTTGATCTGCTGCACGCATCGCCGCTATATTCGCTCTGACTACGTCCTTGACGAACACAAAGTCGCGGGTCTGCGTTCCGTCGCCGTGAATGAGCAAGGGGCTTCCTTTTTTCAGCCGCTCCATAAACAGAGCGACTACACCGCCCTCTCCCTTCGGCGCCTGGCCGGGACCATACACATTTCCGTAACGCAAAATCGTGTAGCTCATGCCGTATAACCGATGAAAAAGTCGAATATACGACTCTGCGGTCAGCTTGGACAGCCCATAGCCCGAGATCGGCTCCGTGGGATCGTCCTCCTGAATATACTGCTTTTGCAGTTCTCCGTATACGCCGGATGTAGATGCAAATATAAGTTTGGATACACTGGCCTCATGGCAAGCCTGCAACAGATGAATCGTCCCCAGCACATTCACATCCGCGTCCTCATCCGGTTGATGAATAGAATGCTGCACATCAGCCTGTGCCGCCAAGTGAAACACAATATCCGGGCTTTCCCGAATCAGCAGCGTCCGGATTTCAGAGCTGCGTATATCCGCCATATGCAAGACCGCGCGCGGGTCCACATTTGCGACATTCCCGGTCGTCAGATTATCCAATACATGCACCCTGATACCCGAGTCAGCAAGCGCACGCACCAGATGGGAACCGATAAATCCGGCTCCTCCAGTGACCAAAGCCTTCATAAGCGCACCCTCCTTTTATACCTGAACGGGTCGGCGCTTGAACCTTACCAGCAACTACGGAGACAGACGCATCCCGTGCGTTGTTTATGCCAGTATGACAGTCCATATGTGCTATCCCCTCTCACACTATTTTATGCGTTGCCGCACAGCTTGGCACAGGCGAAAGCACAAATAGACACCTAAAGCGATCTATTGCATGTACGCAGTACCCATAGTTGTGAAATACCAGAATCTGCGTATAAAAATTCAAAATATTATACATATGACTACTTTGTAATGAATAATACATGGGTGAATGCTCGTGTCGAGGGATAAACATCGCTCATATAGTAAATTACCTATCCAAAGGAGGTGACAATCATACCCGAGATATGCATAGGGTATGTAGCCCGTGAGCGTAAAATCTAAGGTAATGTTATTCTCACATATTTGCCATCCGGATCGAATGTCGGGTGCCGAGAAATGGCTGCTTTTTTTAGCCAGAATCCTTACCGGGCAATATGAGGTTGTGTTGGTTGTTCCCTGTGCCGGCATGCTGTCAATAGAAGCAGAAACTGCGGGTATACGTATTGCCATTCAAGATTCTCCACTGCTGTGGTCCTTGTATGAATCATCGCCAGCTATGCATCAGGAATTTGCTAAACAAGAGGCTTCTAATTCCTACCGATCCCTATTAACCCTTCTCCACATGCATAGACCGGATTGGGTGATTGTTAACACAGCGGTAAATGCGTTGCCTGCGGCTGCGGCAAAAAAAGCGGGCATCCCCGTTGCTTGGATAATAAACGAAATTTTGTATCCAGAGGCACATCAGATTGATGCAGTGAGGATCGTAAATCGTTATGCAGATTGGATTATCGGTATATCGGAAGCAGTACTTGCCCCCTTTAAAGATTCAATAGTTAATAATAAAAAAAGGCTTATATCCCCTTCCTGGAATGATACTGAATTGCATCCTGAAAAGTGGGAAGAAAATCGTCGTTATCTGAGGGCAGTCCATAATATTGTCGACCACGAGACGCTGATAGGGCTCGTATCCGGGATAGTTTCAGCCCATAAAGGAATTGATCAATTTATCAATATGGCCGGTAGACTAATACCACACTTTCCTCAAGCCAAATTTCTGATTGCTGGAAGTCTAGAAATAACAGACTACTTCAATAAATGCCAAACATTGGCGCATTCAACCTTAGATCCGTCACGCATTATATTTCTTCCGTTTGCCAAACACATTGAACAATTATACCCTGCGCTTGATGTTGTTGTTGTACCTAGCATGATTGATGAAGGCTTTGGAATGACTGCTCTTGAAGGGATGGCATTCGGCAAACCAGTGGTTGCTTATGACTCAGCAGGACTTGGTGAGCTACTCCAAAACACGGGTAATGAGGAATTTTTAGTGCCTAAAGGTGATGTGGACAGACTTTCACAAACAATTGCTGATCTCCTTCAACATAAAGATCGCATGCTGGAAATAGGAACTAAAAATCGCAAGGAAGCCGTGGAATCTTTCGGCATAGGTATATTCCAAAGCAGGCTTAATAACCTGCTCCAGGAAATTGATGCTGTCGTTCATGACCTGAAGAAAACAATATAAAGTTTAAGCCAGGCATTCGGGGAGAAAGTAAAAAGCGGATTAGATCATAAGGTACATCTGAGCAATCCAACCTAAAAAAGGGGCATTTACATTAATCAGATGTAAACCGCCTCTTTTTGTTGTTTTTTATAAACCCAAATAGTGCAACATACCAATAAAATGAGATACGTAGGTTTCTAAACCGAAAGTAGATTCTATATGTTCTCTGCCTTTCTTACGAATTGAATTACGTAGTGGATAATTTCTCATCAATTCTAACCCTTGTTGAACCGCTGCTTCATTACTACCCGTTGGATAAAATTTACCTGTAATGTCATGTTTAATAAAAGCACGCACTCCGTCAGAATCAGTAGAGAGGATAGGACAACGGCAACTCATTGCTTCTGCTACCGCATAACCAAACCCTTCAAGTATAGAAGTGGACAATAAGTATCCTCCAGAATCTCCGATAGCAGAATAATAATATGGCATTTCGCTGTGCGGGATGTTGGAAAATAGAACCAAGCGATGTTCCAAATTAAAATCAGAAACCATTTTCAGGAAATCTTCTCGTTCAGAACGTGTACACAAATTAGGATCTTCAAACAACCATAACCGCAAGTTGGGCTCCTGGTCCACAGAATGGTGGACAATCTCTAAACATTCACGCCAATTTTTGTTAGATTCAATTCGTCCTACCCAACCGATGATTGGATATGAATGTTCAATATTTGGACGATATTGAATTTTGGCAGTATCAACACAGTTGGAGAAATTAAAATGGATTTTCGTGGGAAATTGTGCAAATAGCTGATTCAAATGAGAAGTCGGAGGATATAACAAGGCATCGGCATAAGACAAAATGTATAATGCTGCATTATTTATAAATTGAGTCGCATATTCCATTGGGCCAAGCCCTTGCACTTCAAAAATAATAGGTCCGGTAAAGCCTAATCTTCGCAAACGCTCAAGCATAATAAAGTCTGATGATACAACGACTGCTTCGAAACCTTCTTTTTTTAGCAATTGCTGAATTTCCTGATCATCATCTGATATATGTGTAGGGCAGCTAGAGCCGTTCTGTAGCCCTGCGCCATCACGGCTATATAGAAAATGGCAGTTTACTCCATATTTTTGTAACACTTCCCCACGGGTTCGGTTCAGGGTTTCCATTCCACCGCTTGGAACAATATAGGTGAATAATATTTTCAAATTTTCCACCACCCTTCTATGAACTATATATGAATCAACGGACAACTTTGGTTGAACAAAATAACTATTTTACCTTTAGTAAATTTCCCAAAATGAATTACCATATGGTGATTCGTCCACAATGATGAATTCGTTTTAACATACCGTAAGGTGAGGAGAATAGCGCATGAAGATTGCGAGGTGAGGAAATGTGGAATCGTTGCCCAAAGTGAGTGTCATCATTCCCTTTTTCAATTGTCCGTACGTAGATCAAGCGGTAGCCAGCGTCTTAAATCAAACTTATCCGAATATCGAAATTATTGTCGTAGATGATGGGTCAACTATGCATCAAGAACATTTGATCCCTTATATGGATCGAATCTATTATATTGGAAAAATGAACGGTGGCACGGCAACCGCGCTCAATTATGGCATACAATTCTGCACGGGAAAGTATATTGCTTGGCTTAGTTCAGACGATATGTTTTATTCGACCAAAATTGAACATCAAGTGAATTTTATGGAGCAACATCAAGCTGAGGCCAGTTTCACTGATTATCATGTCATTAACAAAGCGAACAAGGTAATATGTCACAATGCAACCGCTAAATTCATGACAGTACGTTCCTTTATTGAGGCGTTTTCTTCCTACTGCCCATTAAATGGCTGCACGGTAATGATGAAAAAGGATTATGTTCGCAACATTGGATACTTCAACGAGAAGCTGTTATATACTCATGATTATGATTTTTGGATTCGTATAATATTGAACCATACAAAATTTTACTATTTAAATGAGCCTCTCACCGCCTACCGCCATCATGAACAAATGGGTACGGTCCAACATTACCAAGCTATTGTGCGGGAATTAGAAACCGTCAGACAGACATATCAGCCACAATTACAAATGGTTTTGAATACTCTTTAATTTTAAGGAGAGAATTTTATGCTGGTCAGTATCGTTATCCTTACGTTAAACAACTGGGAATTAACGGAACGGTGCCTGAATAGCATCGTTCGCTATACTACCATTCCCTACGAATTGATCTGTATTGACAATGGATCGACAGACGGTACTCAGCATCAACTACGTCGTCGGGAGAACGTACATTTAATTGAGAATGGAACAAACCGTGGATTTGCAGCAGCCTGTAATCAAGGTATTAAAGCATCTGCAGGGGATACTATTCTTCTACTCAATAATGATACGATGGTATCTCACCATTGGCTGGAAAATTTAATTCATGCACTTTATAGCTCATCGGATATTGGTATTGTCGGTCCTGTGTCCAACATGGTGACGCCAATGCAGCGTCTTCCTATGTCCTATTCAACCACAGAGACCTATCATGAATTCACCAAAAATTTTAATATTGCTAATCCCTCACTTTGGCGAGATACAACGGCTTTAAGCGGATTTTGTATGTTGTTCCGTCGTCAATTGATACATCAGATCGGGTATTTAGACGAAGCATTTCCGGGAGGCGGCTATGAAGATATTGATTTCGGGTACCGGACCCTAAAAACAGGGTTAAGGCTCCTCATCGCAGGAGACAGTCATGTCCATCATGAGGGGAACGCCAGTTTTACACATAATTCAATTGATATGGCTGAATGGGGCCAGAGAAATCGCCGAATATTTCTAAGAAAATGGAATTTTAACCCTGAACGTCTCATTTACGCATTAGATGAATTCTTTTTCCCCGGACGGGTAACTACCGGGCATCCGCATCATCAACCTAAGGATTCTTCTTTGCCTAATGGAATACTCATTCGAGACTCTAAAGCAAATATTTATCAAATCGAGAAAGGGCTTAAGCGGCCTGTCGGGTCGCTTGATACTTTTCATGCTTTCCATTTTCGTTTCGATCGGGTAATCCAACTGTCGGATGCCATGGTGAACAGTATTCCCAACGGCAAGCCGTTACTGCATAATGGCCAACTTCACGATCATTTCCCAGCGGTTTACATCGCTAGAGATCCTATGAACGGTATGCACCTGATCAGCCATGGTCTGCGCTACCCCTTTCACGATTTCGAATCGTTCCGTTTGCTGGGCTATGAGGACAACGAATCGATTCCTCTTTCATTCGCGCAACTGGAGACTTTGCCTATTGGCCCGCCTATTGATTTTAATGTTTTCGAGGAGCACGAACTGATTGATTACCGACTGTATATGGGCCCGAATCACGGACTGTATTATGCTGAGGGCGGACGGTTGCGGCCTATTCCCAGCCCCAGGGAGCTTCATGCGTTCGGGTGGCATACACAGCAGCCGATCCCTCTCCCGATTGATGTATTTCACCGGAGCCCACAAGGTCCAATGATCGTGGCTTAAGGAATAACCACAGGCTGGTTCCTAATAGAACCAGCCTGTGGTTTAATTACTTTTTGCGACATACAGTGAAAATAAAACCAGTAATTTGCACTTAACCCCTCTATCATTCGCACACTCTAAAACTATCCTTTTTCATATATTGATAATACAAAGGGGGTGAAAAATATGGCAGTTTTTTCGATAGGAGCAATTGAAAATCTTAATCCAAATGCCACTTTCCATTCGAGTTCTGTTGTAGTACGTATCACTAATACAACAGCAGCAGCACTTTCTCCCATCGTTGTTCATGCTTATAGCGCGCCTGGGAGCGCACCACCAGGTACAGCAGCAGTACCTTATTTCTTAACCACATTTGCCTTGGCTGCAAATGCAGTCGTCACACTTACGATTCCTACTGTAGTACCCGCATATATCATTAACGTTTCATCTCCAGCCCCAGCCGCAATCGCAAGTGATATCTCGATTGCGGCCCAAGGAAAAGATGCTGCTGGAAATTTTGTACCAGAACACACATTCCCGTTCGGCGATTGGGCAGTAATTAGCACTGTAGGACCAACTTCATAACAAAGGTATTATTTTCCTAACTAACTTGGTCTCTCCCTACCATCATTAGTCATTTGTAATTGGCCTGTGAATCTGCGTGCTCTATACTGGCACTGCAGGTCACAGGCTTTTTCCTTAACCACATGTCCTACGCTTCTACACGCAGATTTCGCATATATAGATATCCAACGGAGGCTTGTCCATCCCATGGTTGGATTCTCACAAGCTAGAAACTGTATGCTTCTTGGACACGCCACTAAAATTATGCACATGCTAGGTTTACCAACAAAAAAGAGGCCGAAACTGCTCAGCCTCTGCCTTCCCAGCCTTATATGACGCTCCTCTGATTCGTACTACATAGCAGCAAATCCGTTCAGCAGCTCAGTTAAGCTGGTTCTGTAGCGCGCCTGGGTAATTAAGTATTCCTGTTCAATGACATGCCGATGCTTATTTGTTCCCATTTCATCATGCCAGCGATAATTGACCAGCGACTCATTCAGAAAAGGAAATGGATATCCCGCCAGCATCACTCGGTACCACATATCCAGATCATGAGTATACGGCAGCAATTCATCGAACAGACCGATATGTGAGAACAGCTCCTTTTTAAACATGACCGTGCATCCATTAACCGGATTACCATGCTGGAAAAAACGGTAAAACTCCGTCATGGACGGGAGTACGGGGGCTGCCTGATACGTTATGATTTGGCTGTATTGATTGATGGAATTGAAGTTGGTGTGGGAGATATGTGCACCTTGCTCCAACATAAAGGAAACCTGATTATTAATTTTGTCTCTTTGGTAGGTATCATCGGAGCTGAGCCACGCAATATATTCGCCGCTGGCATGCCGGATACCATGATTCAGCGCACTGGCTGTTCCACCGTTGGATTTGCCCAAATAAAAGATATATGGAAGATAGGGCTGAAGCAATTCGCGATGTATCGTGGACCCATCATCGACGACAATAATCTCAAGCGGTCCATAGCTTTGCTCCAATGCGCTTTGCAAAGCCTGATTCACATATGAACAGTTGTAAAAGGGAATGACGATCGTTACTTTCGGTCTCATATCGTTCCTTCCTTTCCAGCTCGGCGGTATTGAATCATTTCCTCTAGTGATTGCCCCAGCTGTATGGTCGGTTTCCAGCCCATGTCCTCCAGCTCCTTCGCACGGTATGCCGAAGTAGCGGCAGACTCCGCTGTATCCCCCCATTGTATGGGGACAGATGTATTCGCCAGTGCAATCATACGTTCCACGATATGGCCCAGCTCTACGATACTGCCTGTGCAGACCGGGTAAATGCGGCCCGGCACACCTTGCTTCAGCAGCACGCCGTACGCACGAACCGCGTCTCGAACGTCCAGAAAATCACGCTGCGCATGTCGGGAAGATACCCGGAACGGGGCAGCTTTAGTAACCGACTGCCCTTTCATGCGCTCCGTTCGAACGATATACCCCGCCAGTAATGCGCAAAAGCCGGTGGAGGGACCCGGGCCAATCAAGTTGCAAGGCTCCGCCAGCATAACGGATTGATCGAACAGCGCACCCCACGAAAGCGCGACTGCCTCTTGAAGGCTTTTACTGAGGCTGTACGGGTGCGTAGGATTGTACGGAGCCTGCAAAGCCGTCTTTAGCCGAGAACCCGCTACAACAATCCGGGCTTTGGGGAAAGAGCGCAGTACATCCAGCAAATACAATGTAGACAGTACATTGGATTCCATGTACAGCAGTGGACTCTGCCATGATTCAGGCACCGAATTTTTACCGCCTAGATGAAGCACATAATCTGGAGCAATCTGGCGAATGACTTCGCCAAGACGTTTTTTGTCGAGTAAATCGCACACATAAGGCGTGATACAGACATGAGTGCCGGTATCTGCGCTGGGGTTCTTATCATCGCCAGCCAGTGAGGTCAGCTTTGATGCGGAAGC
>NZ_JH601059.1:192764-196032 GCF_000245715.1 Paenibacillus sp. Aloe-11
CCGCCCCCTCCCAGCCAAGCTTTGCAAAATAGCGGCAGGCGTGCATCCCGGTATAGCCCGCCGCCCCGGTAATGATTATGACTGGCCGACGCGGTTCCGCTGTGCTTCTGTCCATTCCAGCAGCTCCTTCAGCATGATGCTGTAGTGAGGAACATCGTAGAGCAGATCGGCCCGGGTAGAACGAAGCGTCCGATCCTGCACCGGCTCATCTTTCGGCACGATCCGAATATCCTCCCTCTTCCAGATGTCTTTGAACAGCAGCAGCAAATCATGCTTGCTGATCGGTTCGGGGTGAACCAGATGAATGAGACCGTCCAGCGGCTCATTCATAATCACCCGTATCGCTTTAGCCAATTCCAATGTTGTGACCCCGTTCCAAAAGACACGGCGATACCCGTCAACATCTCCGCTCTGCTGCAAGAACCAGTGCAGCAGACCAATGCCTCCCGGCCGAATTTCCGGGCCGACAATGGAAGTCCGAATGGTCAGATGGCCTGCCGCCTTTACCTCTCCAAGTATTTTCGTCACAGCATAGGCGCTTGTCCCATCAGTCTGATCCGTTTCCTTATATAAACCAGGCACCCGATTTCCCTCAAATACGCAATCCGTACTGATATGAATGAGATGGGCACCGATGCCGTCCGCCGTCCGTCGGAGAAGATGCGGCAGCAGTCCATTGATTTGGTAGGCTGCAATCTGATCCTCCCCGGCATACTGATTCAGTACGCCCACCGCATTAATGATGACGTCTGGCCGCACACTCCGCACTAGTTGCTCCACCATAAAGCTGTCCCTTACATCCAGCAGCAAACCGCCTTTATTTTCGGGATCACGGGTAGTGTAGAAGACGTTATACCCGTCCTGATTCTGAAAATAATCGACCAGGACATGGCCTGCCATACCGTTACCGCCCAAAATAAGCAGTTTCATTTAATGAACCCCCCGCGCTGGAGGATGCTTCGAATTTCCTCTTTCGACATCAGATTGAACTCCGAGCTAAAGCTGCTGAATGACACCGGAGGGCACTGATTATAGCGGTCTTTTAAATGAGGAATGTTCAGCGTTGGGAGAATGATCAAATATTGCTCGTCATACACAACCGTCGTCAGGCTTTCAAAGTCACTCATCAAAATCTCATGGATTTTCTCGCCGGGACGGACACCTTGTTCTACAATTTCTACATTTTCCACGCCGGAATCTTCAATGAGCACCTCGGCCAGATCCACAATACGACAAGTTGGCATGGTCATGATAAAAATTTCCCCACCGATGCTTTCAACCGAGGCTTTGAACAGAAGACTGATCGCATCACGCAAGGTCAGAAAAAAGCGGGTCATTTTCATATCTGTGATAAAAACCTTGCCCTTTTGGCGAATCTGGCTCTGAAACAGATGCACCACGCTTCCGTTTGTACCCAATACGTTGCCGCCGCGCACTGTCACGAAGTGTGTGTCACTATTCAGCAGATTGGCGTAAACAATCAGTTTTTCTCCAATCGCCTTCGTCATACCGTAAAAATTGGACGGATTTGCGGCCTTGTCAGTCGATATATAAATAACTTTCTTCACTTGATTGGCAACAGCGGCCTCGATCACGTTTTGGGTGCCCACAACATTGGTTTTGAGTGCTTCATAAGGCTGATCCTCGCAGACAGGCACATGTTTGAGAGCCGCCAAGTGAAACACATAGTCCACACCCTGACAAGCAGTAACCAGCGCTTCCTTATCCCGAATATCCCCAATACAGAAGCTGAGTCGTTCATCCTCAAACTGCCTGTTCATGGCAACCTGGTTCGATTCTCCTCGTGAATAGATAATGACCTCTTTGGGGTTACGCGGCAGTAGCTGGGCAACCAGTTCATGCCCCCAGGAGCCGGTACCACCGGTAACCAAGATACGTTGGTTTTCAAACATGCCGTTTCCCTCCAAGCAGAAATTTAACTACTTTATCCGACACATCCTCCGCCAGATAACCTGCTGGACACTGCCATTGATGAGGCATCCCGGTCATCAAGGCTACTGCGTTCGCTATAACCTCGCCACTCAGCCCGGATACGATATTGCTACCGCAATCCACCGTTTCCGGTCGTTCTGTCGTCCGGCGCATCGTGACCGTCGGCACGCCCATGATGCAGCATTCCTCCTGTACGGTGCCGCTGTCCGTTAAAGTGCAGCGGGCATGTCGCTCCAGCAGCACGAAGTCAAAAAATCCGAACGGTTCGTGGAATTCCACCAGCGGATCAAGCTGGATCGGCGGATGGCTTGCAATTCGGGCGGCGGTGCGAGGATGAATACTGCAAATGACCCGCTGTCCGGATTGCCGGGCTACCCGGTTAAGACCATCCAAAATAGCCAGCAAATGCGGCGGATGGTCGACATTTTCAGCTCTGTGGGCAGTAACCAGGAAATATTCCCCCGGCGACAGTCCGAGCTTATTCAAGATGTTGCTGCCAGACACCTCTTTCTCATAATGCTGCATCACTTCGTAGATCGGATTCCCCGTCAGTACAATTCGTTGACTCGGAAAGCCCTCCCGTATGAGATGCTGCTTGCTTTGCTCCGTATACGGCATATTAATCGTAGAAATGGCGTCAATGACGCGGCGATTCTTCTCCTCCGGCACATCCAGGTCATAGCAGCGGTTCCCTGCCTCCATATGCACGACCGGATAGCCCATGCGTTCCGCAAGCAAAGCACATAAAGCACTGTTTGTATCACCAAGCAGCAGCACATAATCCGGGCGTTCCTTGTTTAAAATGTCCTCCATCTGCGAATACATGGCAGACAGCTGTTTGCCCAGCGTCCCCGCCTTCTCCTGAAGCACATAATCCGGGGTACGCAGACCCAGTTCACGGAAGAATTGCCCGCTCAGGCTTTCCGTGTAATTTTGGCCCGTATGCACAAGCATATGTTTATCTGCATAGCGGTCCAGCTTCGGAATGATCAGGCTGAGCCGTATAATTTCCGGTCTTGTGCCGAGCACGGTCAATATTTTCATGATTTTGGAACCCACCTTTGCTGTCTTTGTTTCATTAAGCTGTGGAGTTCAATGGATGAGATTCATTCAGCAGACTGGCTATGCTCCAGTAAAACGTTCAGTTCAACGGCCCGGTGTACGTTCACCCGGACCGTTGTCTTGTACGCCGTCCAGTCTTAAGCGTGACTCGCTTCTGCTTATGTGCGTATCGCCGCCGTAGCTTAAGCTTGAATTTTCGCTTGAGCTCGACGACATTGAGATTCCGTGAGTGCTCTTGCGACGGCCCCTGCCG
>NZ_JH601059.1:196049-198682 GCF_000245715.1 Paenibacillus sp. Aloe-11
TTCCTGCCACTGCTACGCTTACGGCTCCTGCGATTACGCAGTCTGCTATGCCTGCGGCCCTTCGGCCATCTTGCACGCATGCTGCGCTTGCTGCGGCGCGGTTCTGGCTGTGACTCAGGCAAAGGAGGAGCTGGTTGCGGCAAGCCTTGAATAGCCGCATATTCGATTGGCGGCAGCCCCAGCACAGGCAGCTGACAAATCACCGATTCGGGAAATTCTCGAATTGTGCTGGTAAATGCCTCGGGTATAGCGATGACCGGACGCAGCCCTTCGCCTTCCCTCGTCCATACAGGTCCACCCGGCTGCTGAATCAGCGGAAACCAATGTGGATGATGACACACCCATTGACTAACCATGAGATGCAAGTTGCCTCGATAGGAATCGGGTCCGTAAACACGCGTGGCCGCGCTGTTATTACGTATCCCAATTCGTTCTATTTCTTCGGGATGATCGAGCAGATAGCCCACTTTTTGCGCGAGCATGTCGCTGTTCCCCGGCTCCACCAAAAAATCCGTATTTCTGGTCGCCTCCATCAATTCGACCAATCCGCCCTGCGCAAAGGCTACAACAGGCTTGCCGTAAACCAACCCTTCCAGTGCCGTCAGACCAAAGCCTTCCTCCACCATACTGGGAATTACAACAATATCCATCGCGCTATAGGCAGTCGACACAGACGCCTCGAATGAGTTGAACTGAAAGCGGCGACTATAACGAGATTGGCGGATTAACGTGACACATTCTACGTAATATTCCGAATCCACCGGGCTGCCAATAATCCAGAAACGACAGCGCGAATGGGTTTCGCACAGCTTTAGGGCCATCTGGACAAAAGGCAGCAACCCCTTGGCTTTGTTGATAAAGGAAGAAATATAACCAATGCAAATATGAAAATCCCGCAGCCCCAGCTTCTCACGTTTTCTTTTACGTTCTAGTGCATGCTCCTTGGGAGGCGGCATATCCATATCCCGGCAAGGTGACAACGCCGTATGCGGGCGTGCCAGCCCCCCGCCATGCAGAGGGCGCATAACGGCTTGTGAAATGCCGATGACCCATTGACTGTAACGCTCAATGATGGAGACAGAAACTGGCGTATGCTCATTCTGGTTAATAACCTCGGTTATTTTCCAGATGACCGGAATATTCAGCTCTTGGGCAGCCATTGCAGGCATAACGTTCACACAGGTATTGACCAGCACCACATCAGGGCGAGCTTGCTGCAGCATTTGGAGCAACGGTGCATACGCAACATGGTTCCGCAAATTCTCCGCATCCTGCGCCAATCCCTCATACGGGGTATACATGCCGTGCAGCATAAACAGGTTCTGAATCTGAACAGTGATCCCGCGCTTGCGGGCAATCGAGGTCAGCCGCCCTTCACCAGGCGTTACCAGAATGCAGTCGAAGTACGTACGAATACCCAAACAAAATTGCAATAGCAGTTTCTCGGCTCCCGTAATATTACGGACGTTGCTGACATGGCTGAATAGCATCATCTTCGGCTTGATTGGAGTTCACCTCCTTTAAAATAGCAACCAGCAGATGTGCGAATGGTATTATGGAAATACAATCGACAGCAGCTGGTCTATCCGGTGACCATACGTGTGCTCCCGCAAGGTTCGTTCCAGCGCGCGCAGAGCAATTTCGCGGCGTTCCTTTTCATGTGTCAAATAAAACTCAATCTTCTCCAGCAATTCCTGCTGAGAGCTGTACGTCTCAATCTCTTCTCCCGGCTTGTAAAAACGGGCCAGATCATCCCTTGTATCGGTCAACTGCAAGGTGCAGCTGGCGCAAATTTCGAACGTACGCGGATTCGGGGAAACTCCCGGAATTTTCAGCACGTTGTTGTTCACCGAATCATCCTGATGGGAACGATGAAGATTAATCACGATTTTGCTGCCGTTATAAGAATCATTGGTTTCGACCGGGGACATCCAGCGGCCCAGCTCAATTTTGTCGCCATACAACTGATAATCAGGAAGACGATCCCACCAGATTCCATTGATTTTAGTGTTGCGTGCCATAAGCTGGGGCATAATCGGATTAAAGAAATAGATGCGATTCCAATAGGCCGAGCCGGTAAAGCCGATTTCACGTCTGATCGGAGCGGGCGAGCTGAGCGGAAAATAGTGAGTCGGAAATGCCCCGAAGGGCAAATAGTGTACAGATGAGCAGCCCAGCTGACGGTACAGCTCTAAACAATTCATTTCCAGTGTGAATACATGATCATAATTCGGAACAATTTTAGTCGTGGTATCAGTGTAATAAGGATCGTCTGTAAGCCAGATGGCGGTTGGGATGCCTAACTGGCGCACCGCAGCAACCTGCTCTACCGGAAGATCCATCCCATCCAGTGACAGCATCAGATTCGGACGGAGCTGAGCGGCAATATCTCCTACCGGCTGGCGCGGGTCCGATACGGTAACCTGAGCTGTCATGCCTTGCAGCGTGTTAATGACTGCCTCATCCAGCGGAGCATACGGAAGGCCTTTGCCCGAGACGACATACAGTACATGGATTTGTCGAAAAGGAAAAACGGATTGCGTCCGGGCAACAATGGCGTTGGCGCGTCCGCGCAGGTATCCTTCGTCGTAGCCGTCATGGAGCCCCGCGGCCCTCCCCTTTTCCCAAGAGGC
>NZ_JH601059.1:198692-214263 GCF_000245715.1 Paenibacillus sp. Aloe-11
CCGCCGTTAGATGAACAGCCGGGTCATACGGTCCTGTCGTAGATATCGTCATCACTTTCACTCCTCACTGTATTTGGTATTTACTCTAGGCCATCGCCTTGTCCAGCAATTCTTCCATACGATTCGAGTACATATGCTTTTGCATGGTCGTATGCAGCGCGCGCCAGGCCATACGTTCGCGCTCCCAGTCATGCTTGAGATAGTAGTCTAGCTTGACCTGCAGTTCCTCAACTCCAGAGTAGGTTTCGATATCATAGCCTGGTTGGTAATAACGGCTCAGGTCCTTCCGAATGTCCGTTATTTGAAGCGTACCGCAAGCCGCAATTTCGTATGTGCGGGGATTGATGGACTCCGCTGACAGCTGATGTGTATTCCGGTTATCCAGTCCGGGGTCTGTCGGGCGGTGCATATTGATGACAATTTTGGAGCCGTTATAGTATTCAGCGGTCTCCTCCGGCTCCATAAAAACCGGACGGATAAAACGTTCCAGCACATCTCGGCGGGTCAGCCGATCCCAGTGTCCACCTACGATCAGCACTCTTTTGTCAGCCAGAAAGGGAGCGAGGTGGTCAAACAGCTTCACACGGTTCCAGAAGGCATTACCGATGAAGCAAATATCATGCTGATGCTCCCGCACCACCCGCCGGGGATAAAAGATACGGGCTGACGCTGCGAGCGGCAAATAGTGCACCCTCGCTACTCCCTGATTGCGATAAAGCTGCAAGCAGGACATTTCGTGCGTAAATACGACATCGTAGGATTGACAGATCAACGCTGTATCCTCCGTAAAGTAGGGATCGTCTACAAACCAGATGACCGTCCGAATGCCCAAGGCTCGTATTCGCTGCACCTGCTCCAGATGATCCTCCGGAAAAATATGCAGCCCGTTCATAACAAGCATGAGGTCGGGACGGTGGACCTCGGCGTCAGCCAGCATCGTAGCGGGCTTACCGATGACGAATGCGCTGCACATTTGGCCTAATGCGTCTTGCACACCTGTGTCTATAGCAGTGAAGCCTTGCGGAATGTACAGCACTTTCAAAGGGCGAGCAGTTGGCTGTATTGCCACGACCTGTGACAGAGCAGCCGTGCAACCGCCCATTCTGCGTCCTTCCCGGTAGCCGCATCGGTATGCTTCGCGTTCATTTCCGCTTCGTTGATCGTTCACATCCTTCACCCTGTCCTGTTGTAGGATAAACTTCTGTCACTCCTAAACTATATGCGGAGGGGCCTAACGCATCATGGACGACTGCCACTGCCCGGACAAAATTGGCGTTTGCCTGTCCAACTGCCTAAACCGCAAATACCCCGAAGCTGTTAGCCTCGGGGGGTGGACGATAATTATGATCCGCACGATTTACTGAGCCTTGTATGCGATCTGGTGGCCATCTTCATAGCCTTTTGCAAAGCCGGAATTGAAGCCTTCGTTGTAAGCTGCATCATAGCCCTGCTGAAATGCCTGCGGATCATGCTCCAGCCGGGCAGGCTCGGACTGTGGACTCTCAGCAGGAGGGGCTGCGGCTGCCGCCGGGTTCTGAGATTTTTTGCGCCGTCGCATCAGATGACGGCTTCTGCGTCTGCGTATTGAATGAAGTCCTCTTCTACGACGTCTTAGAGCAAGCAGGCGTCTTCTTCTCTGTTTTAATCTGCGAATGCTGGAACGCCGGGCATCTCTGCGTCTTTTGCGGGCTTTGCGCCGAGTAATGCGTTCCCACCTTGTACTCATTTTCATTCCTCCTTTGCTTTTCCGTGATGGCTTCATTTTTTTGAACAGGAATATGGAGCCACGGCTGCGTCGGTTTTCCATATACCTGCCGCCTTAATGGAATCCCTGCCAGCATTTGCGTGATTTCTCCCTGGTAGTTGCTGAGTATCCGAATGGTTTCCTCCAGACGGGTAGCCGACACATCCGCATGGGGCGTTAAGTCCGCAAGACTGTTCAGCATCCGGGCGACGGCGTGCTGGCTGGCAGCAATAGACTCCAGCATATCCAGCTTGATCTCGCGTTCACGCCTCATGCTCATTAGCTCATATCCCCCGAGCCCATTCCTCCCATCATCCCTTCCATTCCGCCACCCTGCTGCTCATCCTGATCCAGCAATGCCTTGAGATTGCTGCAAAGTCCAGTCTGAAGCCGGGTGAGTCCCTCCAGCATTTCCACCATCTGCTCATGAACTTCCAGCGGCCGTCCCAACTGCTCTTCATCGGTATCAAATGCGTTGGGTGCCAGATGGTTCAGCGCCCAATTACGCATCTTTTCCGCTTCGACCGCCTTGGCCTCCAGGATCATGGACACGTTCCGTTGCATTTTGGAAGCTGAATCCAGCATATGAATCATTGCTTTTTCCCTACTCATGTGTTCACTCCCTGCCCTCGGTTGGTACGTTACTCCTCTTCCGGGTATGCCGTCTCTTTCACGACACGAACGAGCATTTCAGCCATTGCTTCCTGAAGATCGGCAATACCGTTCAAGTAGGCAACAATGCTTTTGTTTACTTGTGCCGAGCTTTCCAGAATGCCCGGAATTCCGTCAAAACGCGGCTCCTCATCCGGCAGTTCATGTATGATCTGCGCCATACGCACGACTACCTGCCGTTCCGCATCCAACAACCTTGACATCTGTTGCTGCGAATGTGAAATATGAACTAGCAAATCATCTACCTCGTTATGCATAAGCCCCTCCTTTATGTGCTCCGCCTTGCGGAACCCACGAATACCTACGGGCTTTCCGCTACTACAGCGTATGCCACAGCGAGTAGTCGGTTCCGCCTAAAAGCGCCTATTCCGATCATTACAGATGCCCGTGCAGCACAGGTGGCGCAATAATAGGCCGCTCCTCCACCAGCGCGGAAAAATCTCCGGGGGACAACAACTGAATTCGGTAGTCAGCCGCCCGCCAGCTCATGGCTGCATAGGGGGTAAGGAACGGCCTTTTCCAGTTGTTCCCGATTTGATACAGTTGTCTGCCTTCGGCATACAGTACCTCAATCCATTGCTTGCGTTGAGCCGGGGTATTCAACGTAGGGAGCATGGGCATGTTTTCCGGTTTGCAAGCCGCCAGCACAGGAATGGGCTCCTCCGGCGGTACAACTACAGGCACTTCCGTATCACCGGAAATCATGACCTCCGGCTTCGGTACCAGGGGAAGTGCCAACAGATCAAGCTGGGATATTCTGACGAGAGTTACGTATTCACCTCCCGCAGCACGAACTCTATGCAGAAAGCGCCTTCTTCCCGGTTCTAACCGAAATACTGCACCGGACGGTCCTTGAACGAGCGCTCCTACGGGATAGAAGCTTGCCGCTGACACATGTCTTTCCTTGCCAGATGTTAACTGTTCATCCGGCTTCGCTGCGCCGATTTTCTGACTGTGGAGCAGCTTATTTATGTCCCCCCACTTTTGGACAAAAAAGGATCGGTTCTGGCTATTCTCCTCCATTGAACCGCTTTTTCCGGTTGACTGGAGAAAAGCATAGGCCGTATCCCGATCACTTTTTGCGTAATGAATAAAAGCATCTCCGGCAATTGCCATACGTATCCCCAGCAAGCGAACACGCAGCAGCCAATCTTCAGCGGCTTCCTGACCACTGTGACAGCCTTCGTCCCAATACCCCGTTTTTTCCAGCGTTTCTCTGCGCAGCAGTAAACAAAATCCGGCCAGGCTCTCGGTTTCTCGCCATGCGGCCGGGTTGGAAATATTGTAGGTCTTGGCAAACGGAAATGCTTCATTTTCGCTTATATAAGGAACCTCAATCTGCTGCGCTCCGAATGGACCATTCGTTACAGGCCCGACGACCCCCAGCCGCGGATCGCTGTACAAGCACTCCAGCAAACGGTTCAGCCAGCCGGGAGTCACCATAACATGTGGGTCCAGTACCGCAATGGTTGTGCCTTTTGCCATCATCAGTCCCTGATTCAGGCTGCTCAGCATATGAACATCCTTTTTTAGCAGCGCATAACGCACAGCGATACTTTTACGGAGCAAATAGGTGCGTGTTCCGTCCGTTGAGCCGGAGTCCACCACAATAATTTCATGAGGATGGCTCGTATGCTCCTCAATACGGTGAATACAAGCTCGAAGCTGATGAAGCTGATTGCAGGACGGAATGATAATGCTGACGCCTTCAAACACCTTGCCGAACGAAGCCTGGCCAAATCTGCTGCCTTGCTCCTGACCCCTTTTATATCCTGCCCAATAGCCTTTCTTACCGAGCCGTTTGCTATGTTTCCTTCGTATACTCAGGCGTTTCATGCCGTTCACTCCTCCGGGTGGCATTATGCCTATACTATATGCCTGGCCCGGCCGGATGGTGCTTCACCCGAGATCAGGGCAGAAGCCCTTTCATTTTTATTCCAGCCTCCTGCAGGGAAGCGAAGGTTCCTGCATCGCTCCAGTATCGCCGTAAAATATCATATTCCAGCTTGCCCTCAGCGGCATAACAGTTGTTGACATCCGTGATCTCAAGCTCACCGCGCGCCGAAGGATTAATTTGCCTGATCTTATCGAATACGGCAGTATCGTACATGTAAATACCAGTAACGCAATATTTGGATTGGGGATTTTCCGGCTTTTCTTCAATTTTTGAGATGCTCTCCGGCCGCTCGGGATCAAACACCGGTACTCCGTAACGACGGGCATCTGCCACCTTTTTCAACAGTACTCTGGCGCTCCCCGGTGGCTGCTGCTTGAACCGTTCGATGACAGGACCCAGGTCCTCCTTGAACAAATTATCCCCTAGCAAAACAGTGAATTTTTCTTCTGGATGCATATAGCTTCTTGCCAGATCAAGTGCTTCCGCAATGCCGCCCGCCTTTTCCTGAATCCGGTATGTCAATTGGACACCATAATCGCTGCCGCTACCCAAAAAATCGGTATACAGTCCAGCCGATTGTTTGCCAATAATGATAAGCATATCAGTGATTCCTGCCTGTCGCAGTCTTTCGATACCATACACAATCATGGGATATTTGCCGACCGGAAGCAGATGCTTGTTGAGCAATGAAGTCAACGGATGAAGGCGCGACCCGGTTCCTCCTGCGAGAATAACCCCTTTCATATCTTCCCTCCTCCTTCGACAGCATGTTCAGCATGTAATCCCTCAACGTTTCCAGTTTCGATAAACATTCTGGGATCTATGCTCCATTTCTCTATAAATAAACGATAGTTCCGCTCGATCAACTCTTCATTCCAGGAAGTGTTTTCGCGCGAAAAGCTCGCATTTCCCTGATGATAAACAAAACAGTCATTACACATCAGCAGCTTATAGCCATGCACGCGTGCCCGCAAACAATAATCGTCATCCTCATAATGTCCGGGACTGAACCGTTCATCAAGTAATCCGATCCGTTCCACCAGCTCGTGCCGGAATAACATGCAAAATCCGACCAATCGCTTGACCTCCTGCCATCTGGATGGATTACTTGTATTATTTTGCTCCGCAAATCGCATCCAACTGGCGAAATCCCCTGCCAATCCGTGAATCTGCTGAATACCGCTGACATAATTGGTCACCGGCCCCACCAGTCCCACCGTGCTTTCACTCTGTAGTGCAGCCAGCATATTGGATAGCCACCCTCGCGTAACTGTCACATCATTGTTCAATATGACAAGCTGGTCGCCCGAAGCCAGACGGAACCCCATATTACAAGCTGTCGGAAATCCCCGGTTTTCGGGAAGACGCACGCTGATCAGACGCTCGGCTGCACAAAAAGCATCCGTGCCGTCATTTGAAGCGTTATCTACTACAATGATTTCATAAGGTACATCCACCGTATGTGTCCGAATCGCCTCAATACACGGCTTGAGCAGATGCAGGCCGTTATAAGTCGGGATAATAATGCTCGTCATACTCATCGTGCATTCCTCCCTTTGGCAACGTCTGCCCGTGTAGGAACGGGACCGAACGGAGAAGTGCCGGCTACCTTCAATACCGCCGTCAGCGCCTCCGCATGATCACCGACGATCAATTGCTCCATAGCGTTTCCTTTGCCGGTATTGAAGGCCCGCTTACGGTTCGTTTTAATGACGTCGACCGAGTGTACGGCTGCCACCATCATCCCGTGCAGTACCGCCATGGCGTGGGCCTTTGGCGGAACAGCGAGCATGGCCGAACCAAGCAAATCCAGCGAGCGTCGTGACAAGGCGTGCGGTACAGCGGTCAATGAGTTTGCTCCAAGATCCGGCCTGCGCAGTATGCGGTTCAGGAAGCCTTTGCACCGTGTTACGCTATCCTGCTGTGCATAGGGCGGCAAATGTCTGCTCAGATCGTTAAGCGCCACATCCGTTCCCTGATCAACCGCGTGGAGAAAAGGGAGCAAGTCAGACGCTGGAATCGGCAAATCTCCGTCTACAAACAGCACGATATCAGCTTGCGTCATACGCGCGCCTACAGCACGCCCGACATCATGCCCCAGTCGATCCGGCATGTTGACGAGAGTCGCGCCAGGATGATGCTTCGCTACGATGGAGCGCGTGCCGTCCGTACAGCCGTTCAAAACGACAATGATGTCCTTAAGCGGAAGTTTTTCCAGCTCACCCAGCACCCGGTCAATTGTCGACTCCTCATTACAGACACTGACTACGGCTGCCGCTGTTCCCTGCAGTATAATGTCCTCGGAAACTTCTTGTATCTGGGGCAGGTTCACTTCGGTCATTTCCTTTCCCCGAGGTGTGGGTTTCCTCACCCTGCGGCTGTGTATTGAATGCGTCGATCCTTGTCTTCGCTGTACACGTCTGATCCCCCGGCTTGGGTCGTCACGCTTCCCCCTGCGATACTCTCTGCTCACGGTTTCACCTCGTCTCTGATCCGTTTGCGTTCCAAATCGGTGAATCCCGCACGTGTTCCCAGATGTGATGTAATCCAGCCAATAGCATCCAGATGATCCTGTACAATCACATCCACCAGCGGGTCCTTTCCGTTTTGTTTTTTGCGTGTTGCATTCATTCTACCGACAGCTATTCCATATACAGTCATCACTCGCAACCCGGAGACGATGGACATAGCTTGAAATAAAGGAGGATTCTCCAGCGACTTTAGACCTATTTTTTTCAAGGCCCTTTGACTTATGGCATGTGGAATACCCGTCATGGATGCCCCTCCTAAATCAACACGGTTCGACAAAATATTCAATACATGCTTTGCATCAACCACCGGATGTACAGACGTACGATTCACGGGTCCATGGTAATCATTCAGCACAATATCCGCTCCTGCGCAGATAGCCTGTATGAACGGCCGGAGTCTGACACAGGGAATGACGATATCGCCATCCAGAAAAAGCAGTACCTGCCCGGAAGCTGCCTCTGCTCCAATCCGACGGCCCACATCATGTCCCAGCGGTTCCGGGAAGGAAATCACACGCGCCCCTGCCGCCGCTGCCACCTTCGCCGTCCTGTCGCTTGATCCGTTCTCGACCACGATAACTTCGGTATGCGGGTGGACACGGCGTGCCTCACGAATAACAGCTCTGATCGTTTTTTGCTCATTCATGGCAGGGATAATGACAGATACGAGCAATTTGCCACTCGCTGATGGTTCAGAAGGCCGCTCCTCACCTGTCTGTGCGCCTTTTTCCACGCCCGGTTTCTCCCCATTGACTGGACTTATCGGGTTCATATGCAGCTTGGGCACTCTTACCGGCAGCCACATCTTTGAGTAAGGATTAGCACCGGAATGCCGCCTGTGATTGAGCTTGAATCCACCTCTTCTCTGCTTCCTCATGCTCCCGTCTCACCTCCCTTATTGCTGTATAGATGGACAGCGTGATTAGGACAGTTCAACATAACCTATGCGGTCCAAATACCGTGTGTAACGGCAAGCGTGGAGCCTTTTCGACAAAGCAATTTTCGACTTTTTTTTACAAAACATATTAATCCTATTAAATAAATCGGTTATCAGGGTCTAAAGATTCATTTTGGATAAATTTATGACATAGATCTTCTCGTCCGTCATTCTCTGTGCTAATATCAGAGCCAGATGATGGGAGTTCAATAAATCAGCATTTGTTTTTTTTGCATATGAGACTTTTTTCCATTATCCACTATTATTCCACTTTCTAATATACGACAGGAAAGGAGGAGTTTGTCACCTTTTTAGGCTATATGCTTCACCTGCAGTTCCCCTCTTTTCACTTACGCTTCATGGAAAACTTCACAAAAAACTTCACGAAAAACACACTTCGGTATTTCTCTTCACGTTCCATTTTCTTCATGTTCCAGACGACAACACGACTTACCTAATTGGCGTAATGCCTAGTCAATGCAGGATGATTCATCCTGACAACTAATCAGGGAGAGTGAATGTTAATGAAAAAAGTATGGGTTTCGCTTCTTGGAGGAGCGATGTTATTAGGGTCTGTAGCGTCTGGTGCATCAGCAGCGGAGAGTTCCGTTTCGGGGCCGGCTCAGCTTACGCCAACCTTCCATGCCGAACAATGGAAAGCACCTTCATCGGTATCGGGTGATGACATCGTATGGAGCTATTTAAATCGGCAAAAGAAAACGTTGCTGGGTACGGACAGCACCAGTGTCCGTGATCAATTCCGTATCGTAGATCGCACAAGCGACAAATCCGGCGTGAGCCATTATCGGCTGAAGCAATATGTAAACGGAATTCCCGTATATGGAGCTGAACAGACCATTCATGTGGGCAAATCCGGTGAAGTGACCTCTTATCTGGGAGCCGTGATTACTGAGGATCAGCAAGAAGAAGCTACGCAAGGTACAACTCCGAAAATCAGCGCTTCTGAAGCGGTCCATACCGCATATCAGGAGGCAGCTACACGGGTTCAAGCCCTCCCTACCTCCGATGATACGATTTCTAAAGATGCGGAGGAGCCAGGCAGTGTAAGCAAAGACACTTACTCCGAAGCAGCTAACAACGGAAAAACGAGTTCCGTTGAAAAGGACAAGCTCAGCCTTGAGAAAGCGGCTGACCTGAAAGATAGCAAAATTGAAGCGGTAGAGGCAGAGCCAAATTCCATAGCCAAAATCGCCAACCTGCAGCCTGAGGTAGATCCTAAAGCCGAGCTATATTTCTATGCTAAGGGCGATGCATTGCAGCTGGTTTATGTGACTGAGGTTAATATTTTGGAGCCTGCGCCGCTGCGTACACGCTACATCATTGACGCCAATGATGGCAAAATCGTATCCCAGTATGACATCATTAATGAAGCGACAGGCACAGGCAAAGGTGTACTCGGTGATACCAAAACATTCAACACTACTGCTTCCGGCAGCAGCTACCAGTTAAGAGATACGACTCGCGGGAATGGGATCGTGACTTACACGGCCTCCAACCGTCAAAGCATCCCAGGTACGATCCTGACCGATGCCGATAACGTATGGAATGATCCAGCCGGCGTGGATGCCCACGCTTATGCAGCCAAAACCTATGATTATTATAAGGAAAAGTTCAATCGCAACAGCATTGACGGACGAGGCCTGCAGCTCCGTTCGACAGTTCATTACGGCAATCGTTACAACAACGCCTTCTGGAACGGCTCCCAAATGACTTATGGAGACGGAGACGGCACCACATTTATCGCTTTTAGCGGTGATCCGGATGTAGTTGGCCATGAACTCACACACGGTGTTACGGAGTATACTTCCAATTTGGAATATTACGGAGAATCCGGTGCGTTGAACGAGGCCTTCTCGGACATCATCGGCAATGACATCCAGCGTAAAAACTGGCTTGTAGGCGATGATATTTACACGCCACGCATTGCGGGTGATGCACTTCGTTCTATGTCCAATCCTACGCTGTACGATCAACCGGATCACTATTCGAACTTGTACAGAGGCAGCTCCGATAACGGCGGCGTTCACACGAACAGCGGTATTATAAATAAAGCCTATTATCTGTTGGCACAAGGCGGCACCTTCCATGGTGTAACTGTCAATGGGATTGGCCGCGATGCAGCGGTTCAAATTTACTACAGCGCCTTTACGAACTACCTGACTTCTTCTTCTGACTTCTCCAATGCACGTGATGCCGTTGTACAAGCGGCAAAAGATCTCTACGGTGCGAGCTCGGCACAAGCTACCGCAGCAGCCAAATCTTTTGATGCTGTAGGCGTTAACTAAATCAAATACATGATCCCCTCATTTATCCTCGTCCAAAGACCTTTGTCGTTGTGCAACTGTCATCTGCCCCTGCACATACAATGGACGACTTAGGGGTGCAGTGTACAAGTCTGTACCCCTTCCCCCTTATGTATATGGCGTCCCCTCAAAGGGACGCCCTTTTTTGTCTATATCACCTTTCGACCATTATCGACTAAATAAGACAAATGCAAATCAATTTAGGGACTTTAGACTCATTTTGGAGTAATTTGGAATAAACATCTTCTCGTTCCACATTCTCTGTGCTAATATCAGAGCCAAGACGATGTAATCACAAAAAAAAATAAAACTTTTTTTTGCATAGGCTTGTTTTTCCATGGTGATCTCGTTTTAGACAAACAACAAAACAACAGGCAACAAGACCTACATAGATGGCAACCATGCCAAAACAAAACAGGATACGATTGATCCTGAACTACACTTGGGAGAGTGATTTTTAATGAAAAAAGTATGGGTTTCACTTCTTGGAGGAGCGATGTTATTAGGGGCTGTAGCACCAGGTGCATCAGCAGCAGAGCATTCTGTTCCTGATCCTACTCAGCTAACACCGACTTTTCACGCCGAGCAATGGAAGGCTCCTTCCACGGTAACCGGCGATAATATTGTATGGAGTTATTTGAATCGGCAAAAGAAAACCTTATTGAATACAGACAACACCAGTGTCCGTGATCAGTTCCGCATCATTGATCGTACAAGCGACAAATCCGGTGCAAACCATTATCGGCTCAAGCAATATGTAAACGGGATCCCCGTATATGGGGCTGAACAGACCATTCATGTGAACAACGCCGGTAAAGTAACCTCTTATTTGGGTGCCGTCATTTCAGAGGATCAGCAGCAAGACGCGACCGAAGATACCACTGCAAAAATCAGCGCTACTGAAGCCGTTTATACCGCATATGCAGAAGCCGCTGCCCGGATTCAATCCTTCCCTTCCATCAATGATAGTCTTTCTGAGGCTAGTGAGGAACAAGGGAGTGAGATTCAAAGCAGTGTAAGTAATGATACTTACGCAGAAGCGCATAACAACGTACTTTTAACCCCTGTTGACCAAGCAGAGCAAAGTTCCATTGCCAAAATTGCTAATCTGGAGCCAAGTGTAGAGCCCAAAGCAGAATTATACATCTATCCAGATGGTGAGACTACACGACTGGTTTATGTAACAGAGGTTAATATTCTTGAACCTGCGCCTCTGCGCACACGCTACTTCATTGATGCGAAAACCGGCAAAATCGTATTCCAGTATGATATCCTCAACCACGCAACAGGCACCGGCCGCGGCGTGGATGGCAAAACAAAATCATTTACGACTACAGCTTCAGGCAATCGGTATCAGTTGAAAGACACGACTCGCAGCAATGGAATCGTGACTTACACCGCTGGCAATCGCCAGACGACGCCAGGTACGATTTTGACCGATACGGATAATGTATGGGAGGACCCTGCGGCTGTTGATGCCCATGCCTATGCCATTAAAACCTATGACTATTATAAGAATAAATTCGGTCGCGACAGTATTGATGGACGTGGCATGCAAATTCGTTCGACAGTCCATTACGGCAAAAAATACAACAATGCCTTCTGGAATGGTTCCCAAATGACTTACGGAGACGGGGACGGGTCCACATTTACCTTCTTCAGCGGCGATCCAGATGTCGTAGGACATGAGCTCACCCACGGCGTCACCGAGTTCACCTCCAATTTGGAGTATTATGGTGAGTCCGGTGCATTGAACGAAGCCTTCTCGGATATTATCGGTAATGATATAGATGGCACCAGTTGGCTTCTTGGCGACGGCATTTATACGCCTAATATTCCAGGCGACGCTCTGCGTTCCCTGTCCGATCCTACACGATTCGGCCAGCCGGATCACTATTCCAATTTCTATCCGGACCCCAACAATGATGATGAAGGCGGAGTCCATACGAACAGCGGTATTATCAACAAAGCCTATTATTTGCTGGCACAAGGCGGTACGTCCCATGGTGTAACGGTAACTGGTATCGGACGCGAAGCGGCTGTATTCATTTACTACAATGCCTTTACCAACTATTTGACCTCTACCTCCAACTTCTCTAACGCACGCGCTGCTGTTATACAGGCAGCCAAGGATTTTTATGGTGCTGATTCGCTGGCAGTAACCAGTGCTATTCAATCCTTTGATGCGGTAGGAATCAAATAAATGATATCCTGTGTTCCTCGCAATTGTTCCTCATCCAAGAGATAGACACCTGCTATACAGCCCTCATTTGATCCTGCTCATAAGCAGTCAAAAAAATGGGGGTGCAGTGCAAGTCTGTACCCCTTCCCCCTATATCTTAGGCAACCCTCCTCAAGGGTTGCCTTTTTTTTCTAAACCTACAATGGCCATGCGAGAGTTAACACAATATTTATTTTCGATATATTTCGACCAGATACGACATTTCCATTAACATTTTGGGACTAATGAATTATTTTGGGCTATTTTGTAAAACGAATCTTCTCGTTCGACATTCTCTGTGCTAATATCAGAGCCGAGACATGAAAGACCTACATACATGACGCAATATCTATTCAAATCGGGTATTTTTATCCCACATTATCTAGGGAGAGTGAATATTAATGAACAAGGTATGGTTTTCACTTCTTGGAGCAGCGATGTTATTAGGTTCTGCCGCTCCTGGAGCCTCCGCAGCTGAAAATGCGGTTCCCGCACCAACTCAATTTGCACCAACATTTCAAACGGTAAGCTGGAAGTCTCCTACATCAGTGACTGGTGACGACCTGGTCTGGAGCTTTTTGAATCGACAACAGAAAACGTTAATGAGCTTGGACAATATCAACAGCAGCACCAATGTCCGTAAGCAATTTCGCATCATGGATCGAACCACTGACAAATTTGGTACAACGCATTATCGACTCAAGCAGTATGTGGACGGAATTCCCGTATTTGGAGCCGAACAAACAATCCATGTGAACAAGTCCGGTAAAATCACCTCTTATCTGGGAGCTGTCATTTCAGAGGATCAGCAAGCCGACGCTAATGAAAATACAACTCCAAAAATCAGCGCTACTGAGGCCGTATATACCGCGTATGAAGATGCAGCTGCACGGATTCAGTCGCTTTCTTCCTCCGTCAATACCGTTTCTGAACCTATCGAGAATACAAGTAATGTAAGTAAAGACACTTACGAAAAAGCATCTAACAATGAATTATCGATTACTATTGATAAGGAACCATTGGAGCTGGAAAATGAAGCTGAGCTGAAGAACAGCAAATTGGAAGTGGCAGAGCCTTCATCCTCATCTATTGCCAAAATCGCCAATCTGGAACCAAGCGTAGACCCTACAGCAGAGCTCTACATCTATCCCGATGCAGACTCGACTCGTCTCGTTTATGTAACTGAAGTTAACATTTTGCAGCCTACTTTACTGCGCACACGTTACTTCATTGATGCTAATGACGGAAAAATCGTATACAAATATGACATCCTTAACGAAGTAATTGGCAAAGGACGCGGTGTATTCGGCGATACCAAAACATTTGAAACCACCGCTTCAGGAAAGAGATACCAGCTAAAGGATACTACCCGTGGTAAAGGCATTTTAACTTATAACGTTCACAACACCGAGACGCTTCCCGGCACCCTGTATACAGACTCAGATAACGTATGGGAAGATCCGGCTGCGGTAGATGCCCATGCTTACGCGATTCGCACTTATGATTATTTCAAAGATAGATTTGGGCGCGACAGCATTGACGGGCATGGCATGGCCATCGCCTCGGCCGTCCATTACGGTCCAAAGAACTACAATAATGCCCACTGGGGCGGAACTCATATGCTCTACGGGGACGGAGACGGCACGTTGTTTGCCCCTTTCAGCAGCGACCTTGAAATTGTCGCCCATGAGCTGACGCACGGCGTAACCGAGCATTCATCCGGGCTGGTATATTTCGGTGAATCTGCTGCCCTGAGCGAAGCCATCTCGGATATTATCGGCAATGACATCGATCGCACCAATTGGGATTTTGGCAAAGTCGCTTATACACCTAACATTAAGGGTGACGCCATCCGCTCCCTTTCCGATCCGGTCAAATACGGTCAGGTAGATCACTACAGCAATTTTTATCCTGACCCAAATAACGAGGATTATGGCGGGGCCCACATCAATAGCGGTATTATTAATAAAGCCTACTATCTACTGGCACAGGGCGGGACCTTCCATGGAATCAAGGTAGATGGAATCGGACGTGATGCTGCCGTCTATATCTACTATAATGCGTTTACTAACTATTTGACTTCGACCTCTAACTTCTCCACCGCGCGTGCTGCCGTTATTCAGGCAGCCAAGGATAGCTACGGTGAGGATTCAATAGCGGTTACCTCTGCCATTAAGTCCTTTGATGCTGTAGGTATAAAATAAGTTTGTTGGACACATCTCCTCAGACTATTACAAGTTTACCCCCTTCCTCCTTATATATACGGCGCCCCCTCAGCGGGACGCCTTTTTCTGCCTTCAATATCCCATCGCAATCCACAGGATCACCCCTTCACATGTCGAGCCCGAGTGTTCACGTTCCACAGTAAGTACCGCTGAATGCCTCTGACGTTTTGTGACAGCTACCATCACCCCCGGCACACTCGCATTGGCTGTGACTACATATTGGGTATTGATAAATGGCTTTTTGAACACAATGCTCACTTCATCCCTGTCTGTTGTGGCGGGAAGGTAAAAAGGAATGCTGCCAAATTGAGATGAAGCTTTCTCTGAATCAGAAGCCTCATCACAGGCCGATGCGCCATCTTCAATTGCATCCACACTTGATGGGTCGTCCATGTGGATACCTGGATCGGCATTTTCCCCGGGCAAGACCATTCGCTGCTTGGAGCGATGTCTCCCTTCTGCTATGTGGATACTGGTAATGGAACAATCGAGTAACGATTCTTGCTCTGCCTGACCTTCCGTCGTGATCAACGGAAGGTCGTTATCCGTCTGGATTTCCGTATCCGAATCAGGTACAGACAACAGCAATACAGATGCCCGATTCATCAGCATCGCTTCCTCCAGCGTCTTGGGCAGCTTATGCTTCTTCCTGACCACTTCTTCAACAGCTTGAACCGAGAGTTCCGTTTCTATGGATGTGGGTACCGCTGACTCTCCACGCTGTATCGGTCTATGAATGCCAGAAGTTGAAGCCGTTTTATCCTTGCTCACACAGGGGGCCTCGTTGGGAAGGTTGCGCCGCGCTGTTTTCTTATCCTTATGACCATGGTTCGTACGATGATTCATAGTGACCGCTCCTTTGGCACAGGAGTGAACCAGCGGTCGCTCCGCTTCATTCACCCGGCTGGGAATCATGGCTAATGCCTATAAGTTAGCCTATGCACATAAAGGCGCCCATGTCACTCGGTTGCACAATCCAGCATCATTTGCGCCCATCGCTGTGCTGAATGCTGCCATAAG
>NZ_JH601059.1:214368-243890 GCF_000245715.1 Paenibacillus sp. Aloe-11
ATGGATCAACAAGCCAGCCCGTCTCGCCGTGTCGTACAACCTCCGGAATGCCGCCGATACGGGAAGCAACCACGGGCATTTCTGCCGCCATAGCTTCCAGATTGACCAGCCCGAAGGCTTCATCCTCCACCGAAGGAACGACAGCCACGTCGGCCAACTGATAGAGCGAGGCCAGCGCCGGATGGGGAACATAGTCCAGAAATTGGACGTGCTTTTCCAATCTTAGCTTACGCATCTGCCGCCGCAACGAAGCCGTGTACGGCGTGAGGCGGTCGTGACCGTAATAGGCGCTGCCTGCAATGAGCAGCAGCACATCCGGGCAGGCCCGGACGACACGGCGCAGGGCCTGGAGCAGCCGGTGAACACCCTTCCCCGGCATCAATCTGCCAGCGTATAGCACGATCCGTCGGCCTGACCAGCCGAAATCGTCCAATCGCGCCGCTCTGACCGCTTCTCCTACCGGGGTCCAGCGTGGCAGAAAATCACCGGGATGAATGCCCAGGTTGTTTACAACGATACGTTCCCTAACAACAGCAGGACTGTTGGCGGCGACGCTGGCCCCCAAATAGGCGCTGTTCACGACGATCCGATCGAGTGGCAGCAGCAGTCTGCCTATGTCCTCTCGTTTGAGATGGGGCTCGCGGATAAAAGTGGTCGAATGCAAGGTCAGCACCACTCGGCTATCAGGCAAAGCCTCGCGAATGGCATGCGCAGCAGTCGGGCGGTTGTGTACATCTACTACTGCAGGTGACCATCTCTTCAAGTCAGCAATTACCTCTGGAATATAGCCTGCCCCTCGCGTATAACGCATGCATGGGACTCCGTCCACGTCTCCATGGTCCGGTGTCTCTGTTCCCTTGATCCCATAGATCTGTGCCTGAAGCACATGACTGGCTAGTGGTACCATACAGGCAATAACCCGCTCCACAGAGCTGCTGCGGGGCGAAGGTATCACAAAAGAGCCCGGTGTAACGACCGCTACCTTGGGCCTCTGCATCCATCCTTCACCTACTTCCCTCTCTTATTCCAACACCCTTCAACACTCATCTAGTATCATATCGTCTCCTCCCCTGAAAGGTGCCTGATTTCTCACTTTGGGCATACCGCAAGGCTAGCGTCCATGCCTGGCCAATCATTGATACATATGATGGACTAGAATTACAGTATGGTCAGTTGGAGTGACTATAAGGAGGGCGGACATACTCATGTTGCATGTCGGCGTCATGCTCAACCCGGTAACCTACCGGGGCATCCCCGCCATGAAGACGCGATATGAATCCATCGCCAATTACGAGGACGCCGGGTTAAGCTATGAGCTCATCCCCTGCTTTCTTCGTCTGGAGGATATTCATATAGTGACTGGAACATGCCGGGCTTTTGTTAAACACGGCAACGAGTATCGGCAGATGATTCTTCCGTTGCCGCCGGTCATCCACAATCGAACTCTTTATCGGCATAATGAAAATGCCAGCGATATCCATAGGCTGGTACAAAAGGGAATCTATATTTTTAATGAACAAAACCGTTTCCGCAAGGACCATATACACGCGATTTTGCAGGAAGACCCGTTGCTACGCATCCACCTCCCCAAAACATTGCAAGGCAACCTGTCTTCAATCCATTCTCTGATGGAGCATACCGGGGATGTTGTAATTAAGCCCAGCAGCGGTAGTGTTGGCAGAGGAATTATGCGTCTGCGGCATTCCCGTGGCCACTGGACCCTGCAATGTGCTCATCCTTCTAGACCTGAGCGCTGGTCCACGCTACGCTTACATGTCGGAGAACTGCCTTTATTTCTGCACAAGCGACTGCTGCATGTGCCTCATATCGTACAGGAAACCATACCGCTTGCTTTGTACAACAATCGTCCCTTTGATATCCGTGTGACCGTTCAGCGTGGATATGGCGGCATCTGGGGGGTGACAGGCATGTTTGCCAAAATTGCCCCTTCCCACACCTTTGTATCCAATGTGGCACAGGGCGGTACAGCCCGTTCCTTACCGGAGGTGTTGTCACAGGCACAGGCACAGGCGGCTAAAGTCTCGAATATAGCCCGTTTGATGAATGAACTGGAGAGACTCGCGTTACAAATCGTTCACCGACTGGCGCAGAGCCTTCCCCGGCTCGCTGACGTCGGTTTGGATCTGGGTATCACCCAAGAGGGCAACATTTTTTTTATCGAGTGCAACGGTCGCGACCAGCGCTACGGCTTCAGTCAGGCAGGCATGAACAATGTCTGGAAGGAAACGTACACTCAGCCAATGGCTTACGCCCGTTGGCTTCTTGAACGGATGCCTTCAGCAGACACCGAACGTTCACTCGATCGTCCACTGTATTGATTTACGTCACATTCTGTGTCAATATAGTTCAGAGCGGCCGGACAGGTTCCGGCCAAGACGGCTCGGAGATGAACAGGGGGATCTGAAATGGCAAAACAATGGCTGCGGCTCATGACGGAGCTATCATCGCGCAAGTGGGTATGCCGGATTGTGGGCTCCTTCGCGCAAAGCGGTGCAAGCCGACTTTTTATCCCCACCTTTATACGTACGTACCAGATCCAGACGCATGAGGCGGAACAGGAATGGAAGGCATACCGTTCTCTGAACGCCTATTTTACACGCAAATTGAAAGCGGGCATGCGCCCGATTGATACGAACGCCGAGGTGATGACCAGTCCGGTGGATGCACGGATTACTTTTACTGGACCAATTACGTCTGGCACTCTTTTGAATGTCAAAGGACAGGATTATACGCTGGATGAGCTGCTTAACCGCTCACCACGTCTTGAGAAGTACACACACGGCTATGCTTATGTGCTCTATCTCAGCCCGACGGACTATCATCGTATTCATGCGCCGGTATCCGGTACACTGGTAGAGAAGGAGCATCTGCGCGGCAAGGTATATCCCGTAAATGACTTCGGTTTGCAGCATATGAAGCGAGTTCTTAGCCGTAATGAACGACAGATTACGTACATTGCCCATGAATATGGTGAGGTGGCTGTCGTCAAAGTTGGCGCGATGAATGTGAGCAGCATCAAGTATACGGACGATCAAGCCGTTTCATGGCAAAAAGGCGACGATCTCGCATATTTCGAATTTGGATCAACCGTCGTTCTATTGACTGAAAATGGGACGTTTGAGCCAGACCCCGCGTTGAAGCCAGGCGATGTGGTAAAAATGGGACAACGTCTTGGTTGCTTCCGCCATGATGCTAAAGCGTAACCGGCTTTACCGCCAGTGCGTTGCAGCTACCCAAACAAAAAGGACCCGGCATTACTGCCTGGGTCCTTTTTGTTTTGTCAAACGATAGCACTCCATATGCCCGAAAAATCTGAAACAGCTCGTCCACCGTCATGGCTCTACCTGATCTCGGACGGACTTTTCCCTGTATATTGCTTGAATTGACGACTGAAGAAAAAGATATCACGGTATCCCAAAGCCTCTGCCACCTCGGTCACATTCATTCCGGCATGCAGCAAAAGATGCTGCGCACGCTCAATCCGCATACTGATAATATGAGATTGCGCGGAAACGCCCAGCAGCTCCTTGAATTTAATTGAAAAATAACGCGGCGACAGCCCTGCCCGTGCCGCCAAATCCTCGACACGATGAGGAAGTCCCGGATGCTGACGCACATAGTTGGCCGTTTCTCGAATGACCTCGGTGAGCTGGTTGCTGGCCTGCTGCTCCTGCGGCTCCTTGCGGTCGGCACGCAGCAGATGAATCATCAATTGCTTCAGGATCAGCCTGCCTTCCTCCTCAGCTCCGTAAGCATGCTCCAAGCGCAGGCGGACGTACCTGGCAAGCATATGCTCCACCTCGAACGTTTCCTTCAGCATACGGTAGCTTGCAGGGATGAGCTTCGGCTGCTCGGAAAGATCAAAATGAATATAAGTAAGTATAAGCGGCTTTTGCGGGTTATGTGTGGCACGGGTATCATCCCCGGGCTTGAACAGAAAGCAGCTGCCTTTGCTCACCGAATAGGCTTCCCCGTTTAATACAACCGTCCCTTCTCCGCTCCATACATAAAATAAATCATAGTTTGGCATCGGCTTTTCACGCACCTGCCATTTCCAGCCCGGCTCGCACACAATCTTGGCAAAGGCGGGCAGCAGGATAAACGATGACGCAGACATATCCAGCAACATCTGCACCTCCTTTTGCTATTCTTTGGATGTTCTCTATCCCGTTAAATAATAATATAAGCGCAGCGCCGCCAATACGCAAAAAATTACTAACAGTTGGCATGAAGCTGAATCAGCTTGCAGGTACCAGCGATCAATAGCTGTACAAAAGGAACTTGCCGAACTGCGCGAGAGCTTGATAAAATATAGCCGTCGTTAAGTGCTTTTTTAGTGTCATTTTCTACCACTCTCTCCGAATCTTAGAGGGGCTGGCACCGTCGGGAGCAGGATTGCAAAGAACAGCAGCCTTTGTACCTCCCCGAAGCAGACGCGAAGAAGCGATTTGTTCCAGGTTGTCATAAAAAAGAATGATTCGCAGACAACATTTGTACACAAAAATCGGGTACTGGTACCTCAAGGAGAGTGTGGTATTCATGCTAGACAAAGACACAACTGATCAACGATTAGCTGTTTTATCAACCATTCAAAACAATTTAGGTATGATCATGTTTGACACGCAAGGACAAGTCACTTGGTCCAATGAACTTTTCGCTAGTGCAATGGGATATAAGGTTGATGAAATTGTCGGTATTCATCACAGCAAGCTTTGCTTGCAAGAATTTGTATCCAGTCATGCGTATGCTGACTTATGGAGTAATTTGCGTCAAGGAAGAGCCTTTCAAGATAAAATCGTACGGGTTACAAAAGATAGAAGAAAGTTAACACTAGAGGCAACTTATATGCCTATCCTTAAAGAAGATCATGTCCAGGCAGTCATCAAGATAGCAACTGACATCACGAAACGCGAAACCGTTCTCCAGGAAAGTACGGCAGAACTGATAGCAATGGTGGAAGAAATGACTGCTAACACTGATGAGGTATTGGAAGCTTCGAAGCTGATTGTAGACCATATGGCAAAGTTGAATACGGAATCTGCAGTAGTCAGAGACCAGCTCAAAAGTATCCAATCAGTCACTAGTGTTGTCAAGGATATTGCTTCTCAATCTCATTTGCTAGGTTTGAATGCCGCCATTGAAGCTGCCCGAGCCGGTGAACAGGGACATGGCTTTGAGGTGGTTGCCAATGAAGTTAGAAAAATGGCGGCCTCCAGCAAGCTATCTGCAGAAGACATCTTCATTCAAATAAATGAAATTGCAAAAACAATGTCGTCGATGATGCAAAAAATTGAAGATATCACGGACCAGATTTCCAACAATTCGGATGCTATGAGTGAATTAAAAAAAGCCTATGATCATATCGCTGCTACCACAGAAAATTTGGCAGCCTCAATTTAAGCCGCTTACTTTCAGTTACATCCCCTTAATGCTTTTGCGTGACGCTTACCGAGTGTAATGCTATAATATGTAATCAAAATGACTTGGAAGGATGAAACGGGAATGAATCCACTGGTAGCACAGTTAAACCAAAACATTCAGACAGGCAACGAGCATGTATATCAAATGCTTTCCCTTTTGGGCAAAGAAATTTATTTTCCAAAAGAGGGAATTTTGAGTCAATCCGCAGAGGCGGGGAAACTTGCCAAAAAGTATAATGCAACGATTGGTATTGCTACTGAAGGCAGCGGTCCTATGCATTTGCAGGTTATTCAGGAGAAGCTGTCCGCATATAGTCCCAAGGATTTATACCCATATGCTCCCCCTGCGGGCAAGCCTGAGCTGCGCAGCGTATGGCGCGATAAAATGCTGAAGGAAAATCCTTCACTGACTGGAAAAGGCTTCAGCCTTCCCGTAGTTACAAACGCGCTGACCCACGGCCTGAGTATCGTTGCCGACCTGTTTACAGATGAAGGGGATGCTGTCATCTACCCGGACAAAAACTGGGAAAATTATGAGCTGACCTTCGGTATTCGACGTCATGCACGATTGGTGAACTACCCATTGTTCACGGAGGATCATCGCTTTAATAGCGAGGGGTTACGTGAGGCGCTGCTGGCGCAGAAAGAGTACGGCAAAGCGATCGTTGTGCTGAACTTCCCGAACAACCCAACTGGCTATACACCGGGCGCCGAAGAGGGGAAAGCAATTGTGGCTGCCATTCAGGAAGCCGCAGAGGCAGGCATCAATGTTGTGGTGGTGACAGACGATGCTTATTTTGGTCTGTTCTTCGAAGACTCCCTGCATGAATCGCTATTCGGTCAGTTAGCTGGACTTCATCCTAGAATTTTACCAGTCAAAGTCGACGGAGCCACCAAAGAAGAATACGTTTGGGGTTTCCGTGTCGGATTTATTACCTTCGCTTCCGAAAATCAGGATGTGCTGAACGCACTGGAGCAAAAAACATTGGGGATTATCCGGGCAACGATTTCGAGCGGCCCTCACCCGTCCCAAACCTTTGTACTGGAAGCTCTCAAATCTCCTGATTTTGAGCAGCAAAAGAAAGAAAAGTTCCAAATTATGAAGGGACGGGCCAATAAAGTCAAAGCATTGCTGGATAGCGGAAAATACAAAGATGTATGGAGCTATTATCCTTTCAATTCCGGTTATTTCATGTGTCTCAAGCTGAACGGCTTGTCCGCCGAGCGGCTGCGTATACATTTGCTGGAGCAATATGGAGTTGGAACGATTGCACTGGGGGAGCACGACCTGCGAATCGCGTTTTCCTGCATCGAGGAAGAATATCTTGAGGACTTGTATGACATTGTTTATCGTGGTGTACAGGATTTGTTGAACGCCTGATGATAGCGGGTTAAATGTATAGCTTAATGAAGCGGTATGCCGGATGTTGCGGTATACCGCTTTTTTTGAAGTTCGCTGCATGATTGTCAATCACACTTTGGGATAGATTATCCTTCAGCAGCGAGCAAGGATTCCTGTGCCAGCGGCAGCAGGATGATCACCTCGGTCCCGACCCCCGGCTCACTCTCATAGCGTATACTCCCGTTCATTGCTTCAATGATTCGAAAGGAGACCGCCGTTCCCAGTCCCGTTCCTACCTCCTTGGTCGAAAAAAACAGAGTGCCCAATCGATCTAGATGCTCCCGGCTCATGCCTTTCCCATTATCTCTAATACTCAGACACGCCTTTTCTTCATGAATTATCAGCGTTATGTATACCCTGCCTCCATCCTCGGCTGCCTCAATCGCATTTTTCGTCACATGTACTAATGCCTGTAGCAACTGGTTACGATCTGTATATACGTATATTTCATTCTTTAGCTCTGTATATAGTCTTACACCTTGCTTGGTCGCCATCGGATTCAGAAGCAGAACAATCTGCTGCACCATACCCGACAAATCCATCAACTCTGTTTGGCCAATTTGCGGTCTCGACAAGCTCAGATAGTCGCTAATAATTCTTTCAGCCCGATCTGTCTCTGCCAGCGCCAAAGCAATATACCTGCGGTTTTTCCCTTCCAGCTCTGACTGAACCATTTGCAGGAACCCTTTAACGACAGTCAATGGATTTCGTACTTCATGGGCCATAGAGGCAGCTAGTTCACCCAATGTGTTGATACGCTCGGCCTGTCGAATCTTTCTCCTCATTTCTTCCCGTTCCAGACTGAACGCCATCCAGAATGAAGAGGCCCCAACACTTAGGAATTGGATCACACCGAACCCGATAATGATCTTGATCAGTTCGATTTCATCCTTATCCAGGCTGCCATTAACCCAGGAATGTATAAAAAGAATGCTCAGCATAACCATGCTGGCCCATATACTCATCAGCATATTGATGCCTACCCGGAAAAACATGCCTTTGAGCTGCACAAACTTTTTTCTCACCAGAAGGGGGCCGAGATAACAGAAGATCATGCTGAGTAGCCCGACATCTATGGATTCCGGACCTATATACATACGAGCTAACACCATCACTGTTATATTCAGCAATCCTGCCCTGGGGCCAAAATACAGCACGGATAGAATCAAAGGAACATAGCGGAGATCCCAGTATAAGCCATACCAAATGTACGAAAAAACAATGCATAGCACAGAAGACACACCCAGCACCCCTCCCATAAGTAACGGGGCATGTTTCATATGTCGGTGATCCGACAAAGCGCTGTACACCAGCAACGGTACAAACACAAGAAATATGTTTACGAGCAGCTTATCGACCAGCATCTCGTCTTTCCCACTTTCCAAGTGATAATGATTACATACTTCTTCTATTCTCGCTAATGCGTGTCTTTTCCTTTCTATACTCCCGTATCTAATAAAAAATATAAGGCGATTCGGCAACCTATCTGAACATTGGCCCACGCCATCTGGGAAGCCGCCTCATAAGATACGGTGTATCCTTTATCACAATGAACGAGAGGAGAATGGGCATGGGAGCAGAAGAAACAAGAGGCGGTTATGGTGGTTACGGTGGTCATGGCGCATTCACAAGCACAGGAACCATTTTGGTATTGTTCATTTTATTAGTTATCATCAGTAAAACGTTCTTTATTTATTAGGCGGACAAATATCTGCACCCACAGCTGACAATAGCAGCAACCGCGCAAAAAAAAAGGCTAACCTGCAAACAGCCCCTGCTGCTTGCGGATTAGCCTATTCTTTTATCTATTAGAATTCAGATTACACTTCTTCCTCATCCTGTCCGTCCGAACGCCATTTTTTCGCCTGTGTTCCCCGGATCAGAAACACCACAACAACTCCGCCAACCAGCGTAAGCAGCGTAGATAGTAGATCCTCAGTTCCTTTTGCCAGAAAAGGAAGCCACAGGACTACGGCAGCGGGCAACGTCAATCGGACGACAAAATCCAGAAAAGACGCACGGCGATGATGTACAGGGATCGGATATAGCTGAAGCCACAACGAATCCTTGTGATACTGTCTGAGCGAAGTGATTTGTACGCCAATGAGAAATATAAAAAATAAATACACCGCAATGCCAATCCAGCCCGTATGGGTGATATATATAATTAACAGACCCAAAATACATAACCGAATGACAATACCTGCAGGTTCTGTACGTAAAAACGTCTTAAACAGCAGGTAGCGATATGCTCCCTTTCTGCCCCACGGTATGTTTCCCCCCAGCCAGGAAAGCCAGCGGCGCGGAGTTACTCTCTGCGTAAGGGCAGGTACATCGACGAACCAGCCCAACGTACGCATCACCCGAGCGGCCTGCATGCTTTCTGTCCGAATCAGCTTTTCCCAAGCTACTAACAGCTTGACCGGAAAACGCAGGACAAGCACGTAGACCACGCTGACCAATATGATAAACGGCAAGCTGCGTAGGGGAGGCTGCCACAGCCATGCGGCTACCATCAGCACAGCCAGCCCCCACCGAAGCAGACGATAGCCTGCGCTGGCGCCAACCGATACCATGCGAAGCTCCTGCCAGCCGCCATAGCTGAACAGCAGCTTCAACAGCACAAACAGCAGCAGGGTCAACAGCAACGGCTTAGGTGCGGCATCGCTGCGAATATACAGAGGCCACGCGATAATGGACAACAGCAGCAGACCGAATATTTTATACACCACACCCCGAATGCGGCTGGCCTTAAAATAATGCTGCATCGCATATTCCTGCGGACGCAGGAAGACAATATCCGCCGCGTTCAAATACGTACGAAAGCTCGCATGAGCAATCGGAATAGCTACAATCAGCATGATCCAGCGGATGGGCAAATCCGGTGGAGTATGCATCAGCAGCGACGTGTACCATGCAGCAAAAGCAATCAGCGCAAAGCCGAAGACCACTGCCAGTCCGCTCTGAATGACATAGCCCAGATAGGGCAGCACCTGTCCCCAGAACGCAACACGTCTTTCTTTATGCAAGCGTTGCAAGTCCATACTCATTCCCTGCCCTGTACCAGCTCATAAAATGCATCTTCCAGCGGCATGCCCGGCTTACCCGCCTGTGCTGTCACTTCATCCAGCGTACCCTGCGCAATGATGGCACCCTGATGAAGCACAATGAAACGATCACAATAATTTTCAATCGTGGACAAAATATGAGAACTAAGTAAAATGGATGAGCCTGAACGCTTCATTTCCAGCATAAAGTCAAGCAGGGAACGAATCCCCAGCGGGTCCAGGCCCAAAAATGGCTCATCAATAACATACAACGGCGGTCCCGCTAAAAATGCGCACATAATCATGACTTTCTGACGCATCCCTTTGGAAAGATGCATGGACATGCTTCCGCTCTTGTCCCGCATACGGAACAGATCCAGCATCTGGTTACTACGTGTGCGGAAATCCGCTTCACTGACTCCGTAAGCCCTGGCGGTGAACTCCATATGCTCCATCACCGTCATTTCAGGATACAGCTCTGGAGATTCGGGTACAAAAGCAATGGCTCCCTGATATTGCTCGGGATTCTCCTCCTGCTTATGTCCCTGCACGCGAATTTCTCCGGCCTGCGGTGTCATTAGGCCCAAAATATGCTTCATGGTCGTACTTTTCCCGGCCCCGTTCAGACCGATCAGTCCGACCATTTCGCCCGGCTTCACATCGAGCGAAATCTGATGCAGCACCGGACGCTTGGCACTGTATCCTCCGGTCAGTCCATTAATTTGCAATACAGGCTGTTGTTCCATGGCTCCCCCTCTTCTCCCTTATCCGTTCGGTCCTTATTCGTTCGGCTTCGACCCTTTTTCCTTCAGCCATCTTGGCGCACCCTTGTTTTTACGCTCACGCTCGCGTTGTGCTTTTCCTGCTTTGGACAAGGCAGCTCCTTTGCCCTTGCCTGGAGCCGAACCGGTTGCGGCAGTCCTGCCGGGACGTCCATTCTCACCACGAACAGGTGCCTTGCCGCTTTCCACTGCGTCAGAAATCGTTCTCGCCTCGGATGGCCTTACAGGCGCACGCTTGGCATCCGCTGGACGCGGCACGACCACACGTCCTCCATACAACGTACGCTCTGTGATGTTAATGTCCAGTTCACGGGAGAACTTGCGCATAATAAATGTTTCGCGCTCGGTAACAACAGACACAACCAGTCCTTTGCGTCCCATCCGTCCTGTCCGTCCCGCGCGGTGAACATAGGCTTGACTGTCCGTAGCCGGGTCAAAATGAATGACCATTTCCAACCCTTCAATGTCCAGACCACGGGCTGCCACATCGGAAGCGATCAGCACCTTGAGCTTGTCCTCCCGGAATCGGGCCAGCACGTTGCTGCGCGTGACTTTATCCGCATCACCATACAGGGATGCTGTAGTCAGTCCCATATGATTGAGCTTGGCTTCAATCTCCCCGATCGCATTCGTTGTATTCACGAATACCAGCGCTTTTCTCGGATTAAAATGACGCACCAGGCGGCGCAGCATGTCCACCTTATCCCGCTCTTCGGTTACAAAGTAATAATGCTCCAGTCCACTGGCTGTCTTCTGATCGGGATCAATGCCGATTTCCACGTAATCATTCATCTCATGCTTCGCCAGCGCTTGAATCTCATCGTTCAGCGTTGCGGACAAAAATACCAATTGACGATCACGCTGGGCAGTGCCCAATATGTTCTTCACATCACCCGCTCCGCCGAGCTGGAACATCTGGTCCACCTCGTCGATGACGATGGTTGTGATGTTGTGCATTTTCAGCTTTTTCGCAGCAATGAGTTCCCGTACACGTCCTGGTGTGCCGACAACAAGCTGCGGATGATCCTTTAGCTTCTCGATCTGGCGTTTGATGGCTGCTCCGCCGATCAGGCCAAGCACGCGGATTCCGCGCTGCTCTCCGTAACGCTGACCCTCGCGCACAATTTGCATCGCCAGCTCCTGACTTGGAGCCAGTATCATCTTTTGCGTAGCCTTTTTCTGCGGGTCAATCGCTTGCAGCAGCGGCAGCAAATAGGCCAGTGTCTTCCCTGTGCCCGTCTGCGAGCGCGCCAATACATGCTTCCCCTTCATAATTTCGGGTATAGCCTGCGCCTGCACCGGCGAAGGCTGTGTAATTTCATGCTCAGCCAGTTTGGTCAACAAATCTGGTTCAATGCCAAGCGATTCAAAATTCAATGTCATGAAAAGGTCCAACCCCTATACGTAAATTCGTTACTCTTCATTATATGCGAAAATAGCCCTGTTACCAAATCACAAAAATAAAAGATGTCCCTCACCATACCCATGGCTTTTGGGACACCTTTTATTTCTTGTTCATTACACCATGACCCAGCCTGTCAGTCAGTCTGGGAGCAAGCTGATACAGCTTGAGAAAAGGAGATACCCACCGCGGCAGATTAACCTCTTCCCTACGAAGCTCTATCGCCCTTACAATGTGCTGTGCTACCTTATCCGGCTTAAGCATAAACCAGCCTACATTACGAACATATCCACCCGAAGGATCTGCAAGCTCAAAAAATGGCGTGTCAATCGGCCCGGGATTTATCGTCGTTACGGTCACGCCGCTCCCGCGCAGCTCTTGCCGAAGCGCATTGCTGAACCCGAGCAATGCATGCTTCGTCGCTGTGTAGGAAGTCGATTTGGCTGTCCCGATTTTCCCGGCCATAGATGCTACATTGACAATCTGCCCGCTGCGCTGCTCTATCATTTCCGGCAAAAACGCCTTTATGCAGCGAACAGCTCCCATGTAGTTCACGTCCATCATTCGTTCAAACTCCGTCAGGTCTGTTTCATGAAAATACTCAAACTTTCCGTAACCCGCATTGTTAAGCAAAATATCGACCTGTCCGTACTGCTCCATTACCCGGGTAGCAACGGCCTCTACTTGCTCCTGACTGGTGACATCCAATGGAATCAACTCATGTCTGCCGCTGATTGTCGCAGACACTTGCTCCAGCCGCTCCTGCGAGCGTGCTGTCAAAATAGGGACCGCGCCCTTTTCGCTCAACAAGCGTGCACAGAGAGCGCCAATCCCGCTCGATGCCCCTGTAATTACAACTACCTTATCTTGCAATATACTCACGGTCATCCCTCCATATTAAAGAAAACCTTCTTCTCTAATATTAAGAGATCATGACCTGAATATCCATCTCACCGATTCCTTCCACAGTAAGCGGAATAAAAAGGGCACGCTGAGGTACAAAAGTAGTCAGGTTTTCCGATTTCATGACTTGCGGAGGCGTGATGTCTACGACAATTCCCTGACTGGACAAAATCGTACTGGCATTACCACTAATCATATTGCCCAATTCGGAAATTGCACTTTTTCCCATCTCGTCAATTTCAGTCAAGACAAATCCGCCCATCATCGCTGATACCATACGTAGCGCCACCTGTTCATTCAGACCGAACACAATATTTCCGCTAAGCTGTCCGGTCATTCCGATCATAATCCAAATATGGTCATCTACCAGCTCGACATTTTTCACACCGAGATCGCCGGGTGAAGGAGAGACTTGGATCAGTTGTTCAATGACCCGTCGCGCCGACTCCAAAAAAGGATTTATCACTTCTGCCTTCACGATCATTGCGCCCCTTTACCATGGGCTTTTAGACATACAACAAAAGTCCCATTTTAATTAGAATTTTTAATTCAAACATTGATACAAAACGAGTCGACCCTCAACAAAATACTCTCTTTATCACTTATCGACAGCTTCCCGGCAATTTTTTATAGCCAAATCACAAAAAATGTGAATATTGTCCTATATCTCACTTCCTATCGGAATTAAGTTACTTAATTTTTGATGTATATCAGGACTTTAGTCTTTATTTTCCAATATACCATACTTCACCGTGCTCTGCTTTGATTCATTGCCCTTCCTGCCCGAATAACCTATAATCTAATGAAATAAAGCTTATCGACGGTTTTACATATGAACAGGTGAATTGGCTAAAAATATTCACTCTATACAGCTGCGACAGAATTAAGAAAAGAGAGGAGGAACTTCATGAACATCAGTCAACTTGAAACGCTTATCATGATTTCCAAAACTATGAGTTTCCGAAAAGCCGGAGAACTTCTCAATTTAACGCAGCCTGCGGTGTCCGCCCAGATCAAAAGCCTGGAGGACGAATTCAAAACCATTCTGATTGACCGCAATCAGCCCGTCACCCTGACTGACCGGGGAACTGTCTTTTTAGAGCATGCCGAGCGCATATTGGAGATAGTCGAGGAATTACGGCAGAAATTGTACGATCTAAACGAAACGCCGCAGGGGCATATTGCGCTGGGTACGACCACATCCATCGCCATTCAAATTTTACCGCGCGTGCTTTCGTACTTTCAGGATCAGTTTCCGCTCATCAAAACCTCCATTCAATCTATGGCCTCCTCTATGATCTATCAGCAGGTGGAGAACGGACTTATTGATGTAGGTATCGGCTATCTGATCGAACGGAATCCGAATTTGAGCACTTCAGTTCTGTATTATGATTCCTTTGAGCTTGTCGTGTCCCCTACGCATCCGCTGGCCTCCCAACCGCACGCCACCATTGAAGCCCTTCGGGAAATCCCGCTTATTCTGCTCTCACCCGATACGGTAGGACGGAAATTCGTGGACGATGTATTTAAAAAGCACCAGATCGTGCCTCACGTTGTAATCGAGTTGTCCAGCAGTGAGGAAGTCAAACGGATGGTCGAAATTAACCTGGGCGCTGCCATTATCTCCAGACTGTCGGTCACTTCCGAACTGCGTACAGGCACATTAAAAATGATCCATATTCCCGAGCTGGAGGTTAGTCATCCGGTAGGAGTGATTTATAAATCCGGCCGATATCTAAACTCAGCCATGCAGCAATTTTTAAGTGATTTGAAGGGGATGCCGGAAACGAATTTTACCAGTTCTGAATAACGTAATTCGCTATGAACACCATACGGAATATGAACCTTGATTATGAAAGGAAGAAAGGCTATGAAATTTGATCTGCACACCCATCATTTCCGTTGCGGTCATGCGGACGGCAACATTCGGGATTACATTGAAGCTGGCATTCAGTCTGGCTTGCAAGTGATTGGCATTTCGGACCACTCCCCTTTCCTTGGCAGCGAGCAGGATCAGGCTTTTCCGAAGATTTATATGGCAAAATCTCAGCTTGCCGAGTACGTTGAAGAGGTGCAACAGCTTAAACAGGAATACGCAGGCCGCATTGACGTCCTGCTCGGATTGGAAACTGATTATTTTCCTGATTATGCGGAGCTGTATCGTTCCACGCTGGCTCCATATCCGTTTGATTACCTCATTGGGTCGGTCCACAGTGTTGAAGGGGACAGCATTTTTAACCGTAGCCGTTGGAAAAAAATAAGTGATGCTCGCAAAATCGAGGTCAAGCAGGCCTACTATTCACTCATTCAGGAGTCTGCGCGAAGCGGGATGTTCCAGATTTTGGGTCATATTGACGCAATGAAGGGAAATTTCCCGGCTTTTTCAGATATTCCTGCCGATGAGGCGATTGATGAAACCTTGCGGGTGATTGCAGAATCCGGCGTGGCCATTGAAATTAACACTTCGGGTAAAACCAAGCTGAGTGGCGGATGGTACCCGTCTGCATCTATTCTAGAAAGAGCGCACCATTTTGGCGTAGAGGTTACCTTTGGATCAGATGCGCACAAGCCTTCGCGTGTAGGTGAGGATTGGGACGAAGTGAAGGCGATGCTGAAGGATATTGGCTTCCGCGAATGGGTTTATTTTAAGGAAAAACGCAAAATTTCCGTAGAGCTTTAATGGCGCTTTAAGCTTTATTTGGAGTGGGAATCGCCGCTCCGCAAATCATTTGATCTTACGATCGCTGTTGCAATGGAATTCTTGGAAATTGTATATTATAAAGTAAGAATCCCATTGCAAAGGCGAACGCTTGCGCTTCTCCAGATTCAAATCCTTCGCTCCGCTACCAACCACCTTAAACCATACAGCTCCACTATTTTAAATAAACGACATCTATGTGTGAGGAGAACTACATATGCATTTAGAAGATCCAATGGACAAGCTCAAAAAACTAAAGTATGACATCACGCGTTTTATGCTAATTTATAAATTCGCACTCGATGAAATGGAAACCAAGATTGAAATATTAAAGCAGGAATTTCAGGCCCTGCACGATTATAGCCCTATTGAGCATACCAAATCACGGCTCAAATCTCCTGAAAGCATTATGAATAAAATGCTTCGGAAAAATAGCGAGCTTTCCCTCGATGCTGTCAAAAATCAAATTAAGGATATCGCCGGACTGCGTATTACTTGCTCTTTTATTTCTGATATTTATGATGTCAGCAACATGCTTCAGAGCCAAAATGACTTGAAAGTGCTGGAAATCAAGGATTACATCAAAAATCCCAAACCAAACGGCTATCAAAGCCTGCATTTGCTGATCCAAGTCCCTGTATTCATGTCAGATTGTCAGGAGCTAGTCTGTGTAGAGGTACAAATTCGAACGATTGCGATGGATTTCTGGGCAAGTCTGGAGCATAAAATCTTTTATAAATATAACCAGTCCGTTCCTGAAAGCCTGACACGTGAATTAAAGAATGCGGCAGACTCTGCTAATGCGCTTGATCTCCAAATGGAACGGCTGCATCGTGAAATCAAGGAGATTAAAGACGCGAGAGGCGAAGAAGACTCCATTGAGGAGCTTCGGAAGATCATGATTAATAATCAGCAAATTGCGGTGCCAGCCAATTTTTTGAAGCTTCTCGGAGAGTAAAGGGATAGGTTTCGTTGGTGATCCACCGCTACGCGAATGATTTGATCTTACGATCGCTGTTGCAACGGGATTCTCTGGATTTTATATGTCCTTTAAAGGGTAGAATCCCATTGCAAAGGCGAACGCTCACGCTTCTCCAGATTCAAATCCTCCGCTCCGCTGCCAATCGCCTCTTAGCCCTCTTAAGCATATTCCACACCTCTGTAAAATGGATTTTCAATAAGTAAGCCTTTTCGGAACTGATACCTCTTAATTCAAGCCAAGAGATAATCTAATATAGAGTGGCACGATAGGTAACTTTCAAGTTCAACTTATATAGTCATAAAACTTAAAGACGTCATATGAATTATAGGAATCGCCTGTAATCGCAGGTAGCTGCAATAGAAACACAAAAAAAGAGGACCCGATGCTTCGGGTCCCAGCAACATTTATTATTCAAAAGGGGGTCATGTCTGTATTGTACCCGTCCTGTGTTAGAGTTGTTTTGCAGTTATGTTTCATCTTTGTAACAAAATATCCCTTTTCCATTTCTACGCATAATCCCCTTGGGTAATCGAAAACACCAATACATTGGGCACCTCTCCTGAAGGATCATAGGAACGAATGATGCGGAGCAGACGCAGCTTATTTTTGACAAGCACACGCACGGAAGCCTGATTATCCTCTTGGCAACGACCTTCGATTCGCTTGAGCTTCAAAGACCCGAAACCAAATTTCAGCATCACTTCCACGATCTCTGTAGCCAATCCCTGTCCCCAGAATGGACGATCTAAAATATAGCCCAGTTGCGCCTCACCTGTACCCTCATTCCATTGCTGAAACGAAGCGATACCGAGCAGCTGTGAAGGGGTAACGCCTGTAGTTCTTCCATCCCATTCCACCGCAAAGTGCAAGGAATCCAAAGAATCCCCAGCTACTTTGATTTGGGCAACCAGACGCCGCATTCGTGCGTAAACAGGCTTGCGAATTCGATTCACGTATCGGATGACTAAAGGATCGGACAGCATCCGCTCCAGTGCGGGATAATCCTCCGCTCTCAGCTGGCGTAATCGGACACGATGGGTGTAAAGCTCCGGCAGTCCTGAACGAAGCATTTCTTTAGTCAGCACATGGACCCCTCCTGGGAATGGATTGACTTGCTGGAATGAATGTTTTCCACACTTACTCCAGGTCCTGAATTCCCCGGTAAATGCCTGTGCGCAACTCACGAATATAATACGACAACGAAGGGACATCGGCTTCCTCCGCTTGTTTGACCGCCAGCTCTATATCGTAAGGTACGCGTACAAAATGAATGGAAAATGGGGTAGCTTGCTCTTCTCCAAGGTTTCCTTCCAGAATACAGTACGAAGCCTGGGTGACGTCCAGCGGATTCCCGACACTCCCGACATTAAATAACGTCTTCCCCTGGAAATGCTGAATAAAGGCATTATGTACATCTCCATAGCCCACCACATCCGGGGCAAAAGCATCTTTTCCATTCTCCTCAGCCAACGGGTCAAACATGGCTAATCTTTTTTCCGGCTCATCCCAAGGCTGCACACGGTGATACACGCTTTGGGGCGAAGCATGGACCAGACGGATACGACGACCGCTCATCCTGAAATCATAATGAAACGGTAGCTGTGCCAAATACTGTACTCGTTCTGTACCCAAGCGCTCGGCTTGCCAGCTAAAATTGAGATCATCGTTAATGCTGACCAGCTCATCCCAATTTCCCCGCACGACAACTTCACAATGTTGACGAACTGCATCCAGAACCTCACACGGACTAGGCCCTTTGCCGATCAGATCCCCCAAACAAAACACACGGCCAATGCCTCGGGAAGCAATATCCTCCAGCACCGCCTCACAGGCAGGCCAATTGCCATGAATATCCGAAATGACAGCAATACGCTCCATCTGAGCCTCACTCCTTTGTCCGAAACAGCTACATCCTTTACTATATTCAAGCCTTGCTTGTGCAGCTCCAAGCATATACGGGTAAAGATAAAAAATATAATGGCCTATTGACCAGATTTTAGCGTAATGACACTAAGCTCTGGTCTGCACAGCACACGAATCGGCAGCTTGGTCATGCCAATCCCTCTGCTGACATAAAGCGGCATCCGGTCCACCCCTACATGAAACAATCCCTGAATGTACTTGCGTCCACCCGGAGGCGGCATCGCTGCTCCGATGACAGGCAAACGCACCTGTCCTCCATGCGTATGCCCCGACAGTTGAAGGTCAAAGGACATTCGCGCCGCCACATCCGCATAATCCGGCTCATGCATCAGCAGCAGCTTGCACATCTCAGCGGGGAGTCCATGAATGGCACGCCGCGGATTAGGCTTTCCCATGATGTTATCCTCTAAACCAACCATTGCCACACGCTGTCCCGAGCGCTCCACAATCACATGCTCGTTTCTCAGCAACGTAAATCCGGTCTTCGGGTATAATTCCTGTACTCCGGCTGGCAAGCCTCTATAATCATGATTGCCCAAAATGGCGAATTTACCAAGAGTCGCGTGCATGGAAGCCATAACCGGAACAGCAGCCTTCATGGATATTGCATAGTCATCCACAATATCACCTGTAAAACAGAGCAAATCCGGCTCCAGTCCGGCAATCCGGTCCGCAAGATCGCGCAGATCCTGCTCATCCATATGAAAACCCAAATGTACATCACTGAAATGTACGACCCTGATACCGTCAAAAGCAGCTGGTAGACGGGGCAGAGACAAGGTGAAGCGTGTAATTTCCAAATGATTAGGCTCCCATAAGGAAGCGTATCCTCCAGCCAAAAGCGCGGTTCCCGCTGTGGCTAAAGCCGCTTTTTTCAAAAAACGGCGGCGGGAAGGATTGGCCGGCTCATTTGAAGTGGAACGCCGCGAAGAACCGGGAGGGGTTGCGGCCTCATTGTACGGACCATCCTGACTCTCGCGGCGGGTTTGCGGCGTTTTCTCCATATGCGTGTCCCCTTGCTATTTATTCCTCTAGCTCACTATTCTGTAATTCTTGCTTCCCTGGAAACTCTAACGATTAGTGGACAACCACGGTACCGCATAGTCTACCAAATCGCGTTGCCTCGCTAAAAAGCATGAAGCCTCTCCGATGTTGACCCGCGTAAAGCACGTAGGGCAATCCCGTTCAAAATCATACCCCAGCTGCTCAAAGTCATCTGAGGTAATATTAAAGTCCTCAAAAGTAACCCACACTTTGACTCCATCCACTATCATAGGAGCTTGATGCGTGATTTTTTCACGTCCGTTATACGCTGCTCGATATTCCGCTAAATGCAAAGACGTATTGCTGTCATGTCCGCAGCCCAGCAGCAGGACGTAAGCATCAGCCTCGTACAGCTTCCCCAGCGGTGAATGCTCACCCAGCCCAAAGTCAAGCCGATGATCTGACAGCAATTCCGAAGCGGCAGGTCCACGCGCTGCCAGGGAAACGTGCGGATGCCCGCTGCGCTCTGTTCCCGGCAGACCTCGGAATGTTTCTACAATAACACCCATCCCCCCGGTCAGCGTCCAGCCCGGATCATATGCGGGCATTTCCTCACGCACAAGCTCCCACCACGACTCATCCAGAGGTGGGTTCATCCAGGTCGACGGATCAGTCAAGTCATGGGACTGTGTTGGCATAACCAGCGTCCCTTCCGGGCCAATCGCTTCCGTTAATGCCGCAAGAATGGCGGAGGCACCGCCTGGAACAAAGCGCCCGAAGCTGCGCATCGAAGAGTGAACAAGCAGCGTCATGCCGTTCCGAACTCCCAGCTCCTGTAAGCCCTTCATTACATCCGACCTGGTGACAGGTCGATTCGTTATCGGTTGCACAGTCACCTGCCCTGCCTCCTTTTCTCCAAAAACGATACACAATACCATAATTATACCATAAGTGCGATATTACTCTCCTCCCTCATGCTCCCCTCCACCTCTTATGAACACAAAAAACAGGCTTTCTCCGATTGGAAAAAGCCTGTTTTGGTTTTGATGTCATCTTTGCTGGCTCGTGCTATACAGTCAACCAACGCTTGAACATATGCTTGGTCGTTTGCTTGTTCATTTCGGCAATGGAGGTTGTCAACGGAATGCCTTTCGGGCAAGAACGTACGCAGTTTTGCGAATTACCACAGCCCTCCAGCCCGTCGTCCGTCATCAATGCATCCAGCCGCTCCTCCTGATTCATTTCCCCTGTCGGGTGGCTGTTAAACAGGCGAACCTGAGATATTGCCGCAGGTCCAATGAACGTTGTCTTCTCGTTGACATTTGGGCAAGCCTCCAGGCAAACCCCGCAGGTCATGCACTTGGACAGTTCATACGCCCATTGACGCTTTTTCTCCGCCATTCTGGGGCCAGGGCCCAGATCGTAGGTGCCGTCAATCGGAATCCATGCTTTGACCTTCTTGAGTGCGTTAAACATCCGGCTGCGGTCGATGATCAAATCCCGCACAACCGGGAATGTGTTCATCGGTGCGATCGTAATCGGCTGTTCCAGCTTATCAACAAGCGCAGCACAGGCCTGACGCGGCTTGCCGTTAATCACCATCGAGCAGGCTCCGCATACTTCCTCCAGACAGTTCGACTCCCAGCATACTGGGGCAGTCTCTTTACCATGGCTGTCTACCGGGTTGCGCTGAATTTCCATCAGTGCGCTAATCACATTCATGCCCGGGCGATAGGGTAATTCGAATTCTTCCGTATATGGACTGGCATTCGGTTCATTCTGACGGGTCACAACGAACTTCACTGTTTTATTCGATTTCACTGCTTGCTCCGACATCTAAAATACACTCCCTTCTATTATTTGTTCTTGGAATAATCTCGAATACGCGGCTTGATCAGTGAAACGTCCACGTCTTCATATGAAATTCGGGGTCCTTCCGGGGTCCAGTCTGCAATGGTTGTTTTCAGGAACTCCTCATCGTTACGATCCGGGAAGTCCGGCTTATAGTGAGCTCCGCGGCTTTCATTGCGCAGCAGCGCCCCCTTGGTCATCGCTTCAGCCAGCTCCATCATATTCCACAGCTGGCGTGTAAACGCCGCACCCGCATTGTTCCAGCGCGAAGCATCATTGATGTTGATGTTAGCATAACGCTCCTTCAGCTCTTTGATCTTCTGGATCGTAGCTTCCAGCTTGTCGTTATAACGAACGACAGTCATATTGTTCGTCATCCATTCGCCCAGCTCTTTGTGAAGAACATAAGCATTTTCTTTTCCGTTCATATGCAAAATACGCTCGTACTTCTCCGTCTGTTGTTTTACCGCTGCATCGAACACGGAGGAAGCTACATCCTGGGTAGACTTTTTTAAGCCCTTAATGTATTCCACAGCCTTCGGTCCAGCCACCATCCCGCCATAAATAGCTGACAACAACGAGTTTGCACCCAGACGGTTGGCTCCGTGATACTGGAATTCACATTCCCCGGCGGCAAACAGCCCCGGTATATTCGTCATCTGATTGTAATCGACCCACATACCACCCATTGAATAATGCACAGCCGGGAAAATTTTCATCGGGATTTTACGTGGATCGTCACCGACGAATTTTTCATAAATTTCAATAATACCGCCCAGCTTCACGTCCAGCTCTTTCGGGTCCTTGTGGGACAGATCGAGGTAGACCATATTCTCGCCATTGATGCCAAGTCCTTCATCGACGCATACGCTGAATATTTCACGTGTCGCAATATCGCGTGGAACCAGATTTCCGTAAGCCGGATATTTTTCTTCGAGGAAATACCACGGCTTGCCGTCCTTGTACGTCCAAATACGACCGCCCTCTCCCCGTGCCGACTCAGACATAAGACGCAGCTTGTCATCCCCTGGAATAGCCGTCGGATGAATCTGGATAAACTCACCGTTCGCATAGCGTACGCCCTGCTGATACACCGCGCCAGCAGCCGTGCCGGTATTAATCACGGAATTTGTGGTTTTACCAAAAATAATGCCGGGACCACCCGATGCCAAAATAACGGCATCCGCTGCAAAAGTTTTCACTTCCATCGTGCGTAAATCCTGCGCACAAATACCACGACAGCTACCTTCATCATCCAGTACCGCCTGTAAAAACTCCCAGTTTTCATATTTGGTCACCAAGCCATCGGATTCCCAGCGCCGTACTTGTTCATCCAAGGCATACAGGAGCTGCTGACCTGTCGTCGCTCCAGCAAAGGCTGTCCGATGATGCTGGGTACCGCCAAAGCGACGGAAATCCAGCAATCCTTCCGGTGTCCGGTTAAACATGACACCCATGCGGTCCATGAGATGGATAATCCCCGGAGCCGCTTCGCACATTGCTTTTACCGGAGGCTGGTTGGCCAGAAAATCCCCGCCATAGACTGAATCATCAAAATGAATCCAGGGTGAATCTCCCTCGCCCTTGGTATTCACTGCCCCGTTGATGCCGCCTTGAGCACAAACGGAGTGGGATCTTTTGACCGGAACCAAAGAAAATAAATGAACGTGGACTCCTGCCTCTGCCGCCTTGATCGTAGCCATCAGACCCGCCAGACCGCCGCCCACGACAATAATGTTGGATGCTGCCATTTCTGCTCACTCCTTGTTTTCAGGATTTTAGCCAAATCCCCTTTTCCCATTGAAAATAGAATCTGCAAACGATGTAATGCAAACGATGTATAGTGTAAAATCATTTTTTACAGTAGCTGTTGAACAGCGCTGCTTTGTATCAAAGCGGTAGCCGTTTCCTGGAACTCCGCGCTGCGGAATGCCAACAGGGAAGCGATGAAGCCGAGAGATACCACCACGAACAGGGTCATGCAAATATAGGAGGATACCTTTTGCGCACGTGGTCCCACGGTGATGCCCCAACTGACCATAAATGCCCATAGCCCGTTAGCAAAGTGAAAGGATGCCGAAACAACGCTGATTAAATACAGAATAAAATAGACTGGGTTCGTTACAATGCCGTGCATTACACCGCCCAGCTCCTCATGTGTTACATTACCCAGAGCCACCTGAATACGTGTATCGAACACATGCCAGATAATGAACACGAACGTAATGACGCCGGTAATACGCTGGAACAGAAAGCGCCAGTTACGCGAATAGCCAAAATTTTTGACATTCGGATCAGCCTGATAAGCAATATACAAGCCATAAATTCCGTGGAATAATAATGGCAAGTAGATGAATAACGTTTCAAGTACAATCACCAGCGGCAAACCATTCAGGAAGGCCACACTGCGATTGAATCCTTCCTTGCCTCCCTCCACTGCAGTGAAGTTCGTCACCAAATGCTCAACAAAAAAAAGAGCCAGCGGGATGACGCCAAGAAGCGAATGCAGCTTTCTGGAATAGAATCCTTTCATCTAGGTAATGCTCCCTTCTCCAATAATAGCGTTTTCAATGGTAGTAATATAACATATAAAATGACAGTTTCCGACAGGAAATGTCCAACAAGGTGTCCCTTATAAGGAAAATCAAAAGTGTGAACATCTTGTGTCGCTTTTATGTTACTCCTTTTCGGCTTATAATGGAATTGCAATATACGTATTAATTATTATGTCTTTTTTGCATATAGAGAGGAAGAGAATGTTATGTTTGAGGATTTGAATGCCTTTGCCGTCATTGTCGAGCAATCCAGCCTGAATAAAGCCTCCAAACTGCTTAATCTGTCCCAGCCCGCCCTGTCCCGTAAAATCGCCAAGCTGGAGGAAGAATTGGGTGTACAGCTCTTTGATCGGCGGGGCAAACGGCTCGAAATTACGTCAACCGGACGATTTGTATATACCTTCGCGCTGGAGCAACGGCAACGACAGCTCCGCTTTTTGCAAAAGCTGTCCCGGCACAAAAACGAAGCCCAAAGCATGCTCACCCTGGGCGCAAGTCTCACGACACTCCAAACGACGCTGCCCACCCTCGTCGAAGCTTTTATGAGCAAGCATCCCCAAACCGAGCTGAAGTTACTCACAGGCAAAACTCACGAAATCGTCGCTTTTGTACGTGACAAAAAAGCAGACGCCGGTGTTGTCGGGTCTGCCATTCATGAGGCCGGACTGCGTTGCATTCCGCTATTTGACGATCATTTGGAGCTGGTCGTTCCGCTAGGACATGAATTAACAGCCAGAGCAGGAACAGTCTCGATGAAAGACCTGCAGGGTTTGCCGATGATTATTTTCTCCAAAGGAACCTGGTATCGCAGCTTGACAGATGATTTGTTCCAGCGCAGCGGCATCATGCCCGATATCCGGATGGAAATCGACTCCTTCGAGGCCATTGTTCGCCTGCTTCCAACCTGTAAGGCTTCTGCGCTACTGCCCAAATCCTATTTGCGCAGCGAACTGCTGCGGGATAATGGACTCACTGCGCTGTTCTTGCCGGACTTGAAGGAGACACGCCGAACAACGTCTCTCATTTATTCAGAGACGGCAGATCTCAGCTCGACAGCGCGAAGCTGGATTAGCGAGACACGCGCGTCGTTTGCCGGCTATCGTATGGTGTAGCACGGTTAGCCTTCTTCATTGACGTTAACGACCTCATCCTCGAAGCGGGCGATATTGTCATTGGAACCGATGATGACCATAATATCGTCCGCTTTTAGCCGATCCATAGCCGTTGGTGCAATGAGAATACCGTTCGCCGTATGAAGAGCCACAATACTACAGCCAAAGCGGGTACGGGCATTCAGCTCTGATAACGTTTTGCCATCGAGACATGGCGGTACATTTAGTTCCACAATGCTGTATTCCTTGGATAGCTCCAAATAGTCGAGCAAATTAGGCGTAACCAGCTGATGGGCCACCCGTATTCCCATATCCCGTTCAGGATAAATGACACGGTCCACACCGAGCTTTTCCAATGCCCGTCCGTGCAGCACAGATATCGCTTTGGCTACGACTTTTTTTACACCCAGCTCTTTCAGCAAAATGGTGGTTAGAATGCTTACCTGAATGTCATCCCCAATAGCAACAATACCGCAATCGAAATTACGGATACCTAGCGACCGCAACGAATCCTCATCGGTAGCATCCGCTACAACAGTATGCGTCAGCAGCTCACTCATGCTGTCTACAACGTCCTCATTGCGGTCGATGCCAAGTACCTCGCACCCCATATCCACCAATTGCAAAGCCAGGCTTGAGCCAAACCGTCCCAAGCCAATAACTACAAACTGCTGCGTTTTCATATCTACTCGAAAACTCCCCTATCCTATAATCATTTTGCCTTCCGGATGCCGATATAATTCCTTACCCTTTTTGGGGCCAAGTGCATAAGCCAGCGTGAGCGGTCCGAGTCTACCTGCAAACATCGTCAGAGTAATCACCAGCTTGCCAACAACGGTCAAATCAGGTGTAAGCCCCATCGACAATCCCACCGTTCCAAAGGCAGACACCGTTTCAAACAAAATCATCAGAAAATGATGATCTTCGGTGGCAGACAAAATCATCGTTACCCCAATCACAAACAACAGTCCCAACAGAGTAATGGTCAAAGCCTTGTAAATTCGTGCTTGCGCAAGCCGATACTTGAACAATACAATATCTTCCCGACCTCGCAGCATAGAAAACACCGCTCCAACGAGTAGCGCGAACGTTGTCGTTTTAATCCCGCCTCCAGTGGAGCCAGGGGAAGCCCCTATGAACATCAGTATAATGATGAAAAACTGCGTAGCCTGCCGTAGGCTTGCGATATCCAGCGTATTAGCACCAGCGGTACGAGGGGTTACTGACTGGAATAAAGATCCCAGCAGCTTGCCTCCCCAATCGAGCGAGCCTAAGGTTTGCGGATTCGTAAACTCGAAAACAAAGATGACGAGGGTACCGACTACAATCAGTGCAGCCGTCATGCTAAGTACCACCTTGGTATGCAAGGTCAGTCTCTGACGTTTGCGATATTCTGCCAGATCCGACATCACCACAAAGCCGATGCCTCCCGAGATAATCAAAAACATAGCGGTAAAATTAACGACGGGATCATATACATAACCTGTCAGGCTGCGAAAGTGACCGAATAAATCGAAACCAGCATTGTTAAACATGGAGATCGCATGCCAGATTCCAAAATAAATCGCCCTGCCTACAGGCATGTCAAAGGACCAGCGAACCGCAAATATCGTAGCGCACACGCCCTCAATGACCAGTGAATACAATAACACCTTACGGATCAAGCCAACGATTCCCTCTACAGAGGTCTGATTCATCGCTTCCTGCAAAATGAGGCGTTCCCGCAAGGAGATGCGACGCTTGAACACCAGCGCGATCAGGGTTGCCATGGTCATAAAACCGAGACCGCCGACCTGAATGAGCGCAGCGATCACCACCTGACCGAAGGTTGTAAAAAAAGTCCCCGTGTCCTTAACGACAAGTCCTGTGACACAGGTCGCGGAAGCCGCTGTAAACAAAGCGTCTATAAACACAAGCGGCTTCCCCGTTGTATTGGAAATCGGCAGCATTAACAATAAACTACCTATAAGTATGATAACGGCAAAGCCCGCAACAAATATCCGCGGTGGAGAAAGCCGAAGCCAGCCGGCATTGGGGTTCATCTATTCATCACTTCTCCTACTTGGTGAATTATGAGCATGGAGATCGCTCCGGGTGCAGATTATTCTTCCGATTTCTGTTACCCCCGGATTGTTTTCTGATTTTATAAGCCCTTTAATGGTTAAAATCCGGTGATAGCTTATGCTCACGATGCGAGCTTTCCTACGGAAAGCTTTCAGGCAATCGCTTCGCTTCTTCAGAACAATTCTGCCCCCTCCGCTACTGCCAGTCCATAAAATCACCAATCTCTTTTCAGTTTCTTTCGTCCGTTTCTTTTAGAGAAAACAGAAAAGTATCCGCAGAGCGGGATACTTTTCCCTTTCAGTTACTCACCATACCTTATGAAACGTTTGATGACTTTAAGGCGGGCAGCAGCGCAGCGGTCCATTTGAATCTGGAGAAGCGTTAGCGCTCGCCTTTGACTCTGAATTTTAACCTTATCAGGGTTTATCCAATCCAATAAAATTCAGAGTCAACAGCGAGCGGAAGATCAAATGGAACGCGTAGCGTCCTTAACTCAGCAAACTTTTGCTCACACTTATATATACACAAAAAAAGACACCGGAAAACCGAGTGCCTGACTGGGTCCCTGTCACAGCCTACGAGGTTAGCTGACGGATTCGGGCAGCACAGTATGCCCTATTCACACGTCCGGTACGAGACCGGCTGTAAAATTCACCCCAGTAACATGGTTCCCCCGTTTTCCTATGGAAATTCGGCTCAAATGCATGGCGTTACCTATTGATTTTATAGGCATTGCCTCAAGATTATAATCCTTCTGTATTCAGATCACAAAACCGATTTCGTCGAAAAAACGTCAATTTGGCTTTATTTTGCGAATAGGCAGCGTTTAATCGCAGTTTATCTTATTTTATTGAAACTTTAGGGTGCTTTCACTCCATTTTCATGAATATCACAGCTGTGTTGGCGGGAACCTGTGCAGTATGATATCTTTAATGGATGCACTTATTTACAGATTAAGGAGGAAACTCATGAATCCTATCGGGAAACCGGTCGTGCTCTCGGCCAACTTCAAAAGATTAGGCTTGTTGGGCGGGATTGGCCTGATTTGCTTTTTTATCTTTCAATTGCTGATTCCCTCGCTTAGCAATCCAAGCCCAGAATCATTGATGAACACAGCGACGATCAGCAAACAAGAAGCGGTTAACCACGCATTAGACTTCGCTCGCTCCGAGCTGGGCTATACAGAATCACCGCCAGAAATGCCTGTCGTCACCTATCAGGCTGAAACGGATTTGTACGGTTATTTATCCAGAGAAAAACTGCTTCAACAGTATGACCGTACATGGAAAAAAAGCTACCCTTACGAAACTTTTCGGGTCGATCTCCCAGATCCTTCCACGAAGGGAAAATTGCAAATTCATGTGGATTTATCGACTGGCAAAGTCGTTAGCTTTAAACGAATGACCTCCAGTACCAATTACGCACAAGCCGATATTTCTACGGATGAGCAAGCACGTAGCAGGCTTGTTCGTGCGGCTGAGGGCGACATGACGCTTGAAGCAAAAGAGCAGGCAGCCTCTGTATGGGTCAAGCGCTTTGGCTTTAAGCCGTCGGACTTGAAGCTCGTGACCAACGAAGGGGAGGGTGGATTAAAGTATACCGTGGACGGAAAACAAATCGGCTCCTCGGTACTTACACTGGCGTTTACTTTTGAAGACGGGGATGTTCGCTCGTTTACACAGAGCTTTTCTGCCCCATCGTCCTATACCGATTATGTCAAAAAGCAAACCTACTGGGCCAACTGGATGACCTATGCAGGCTATGCCTTGTTTACCTTCGTATTGGCCGTACTCGCGATTGTCTACGCGTCTCTCACACGACGCCACACTTCCTTTGTACGCGGCATTGTTTTGTCCGTTGTGTATTTTGTTGCTACTATGGCAGGGACCTTGAACATGCTGCCTTTACTGCAAGCAGAAGCAGGCAGCCGGGGAATGCTTATATTTCTCATGGTTTTCCAGGTTGGTGTTTCCTTCGCTATGACCGTAGCACTCTATTTCTCCCTGGTCGGGGGTGACGGGCTTATGCGTCAGGTTGGACTGAATGCATGGCCACGTGCCAAAGAGCCGGGCTACGGGCTGTATGTGCTTCGCAGTATGTATGTTGGTTACCTGTGGGCCTTTATTTTACTTGGAGTACAATCCATTTTGTTCTTTGTACTGGAACGTACCTTCAATACGTTCTCCACAACAGATGCCACGCAATCTCCTTACAATATGGCTTATCCATGGTTATTGCCGATTATGGCCTGGATGGCTGGTATTGGGGAGGAGGCCGTATACCGTCTGTTCGGTATTCCGATGGTGAAAAAAATAGTGAGGAACACTTTTGTCGCTTGCCTGATCACCACGCTTATATGGGCACTGGGGCACACAT
>NZ_JH601059.1:243900-262490 GCF_000245715.1 Paenibacillus sp. Aloe-11
TGTTATCCGATCTATCCGGTGATTTCCAGACCTATTGAGCTGACCTTCCTCGGATTGCTGTTCAGCTTTGTGTTTCTGCGTTACGGCTTTATCGCTGCCATGTTCAGCCACGTTATTTTTGACAGCATTCTCATGGGCTTTAGTGTGATGAGTTTGGGAGATACCGTGAACCTGAGCGCAGGTTTGTTCTGGATCTTACTTCCAGCCATTGTGGGTTACGTTTTTTACTGGTTTAGTCCAAAAAAGCCTAATCGAATCATGTTTGAGCCTATTAAAAAAGAGGAGCCGTATACTACGACTCCTCCTCCCGAAGGGCAGCTATAATCTGACGCGCAAGCTTATCACCAATAGAAAGAGGCCGGAAGTCTTCGACGCTGGCCTCTCTTATTTTTTTGAGGGACCCAAAATGCTTAAGCAGCAGCTTGCGCCGCTTCTCGCCAATGCCCGGAATGGAATCCAGACGGGACGTTATCATGGACTTGCCGCGTTGCTCCCGGTGGAAGGTAATCGCAAAACGGTGAACCTCGTCCTGAATCCGTTGCAGCAGATAAAATTCTTCGCTATTGCGAGCCAATTTCACAGCCTCATTGGATTCTCCTACCAGTAGCTGGGAAGTTCTATGTTTGGCATCCTTCACGAGACCACACACCGGAATGAATAAACCCAGTTCATTTTCCAGTACATCAGTCGCCGCCTTAATTTGCCCACGCCCACCATCGACAACAATCAAATCGGGTCGCTCCAGATTTTCCTTCAGCACACGCTCATATCGACGCCGAATAACCTCACGCATCGTTTCATAGTCATCTGGCCCCTGCACAGAACGGATTTTATATTTCCGATACTCCTTTTTCGCAGGCTTGCCGTCAATGAACACAATCATGGCTGATACAGGGTCAGAGCCTTGTATGTTGGAATTATCAAACGCCTCCACCCGATGCAAGCGATCCAGTCCAATTGCATGCCCCAGATTGCTCGCAGCCTTGGATGTCCGCTCCTCGTCCCGCTCGATCAGCTTAAACTTCTCATCCAAAGCGACGCGGGCATTTTCCGTTGCCATCTCGGTCATTTGTTTTTTCAGACCACGCTGTGGTACAAACACCTTTACATCCAGCCATTCAGCCAGAGCAAGAGCTGCCGTAGCCGGTTCCTCCAGCCCGCCGGAGAGCTGGGCTTCTGTTTCCGGATGTGCTGACTCCGCATATGAAGCTCGTTCCTCAGCCACCAGAAGTGTATCAGCAGGACGTTCTGAAGCAGGTTCTACACTCTGCCCATCCTGTTCCGTCCGCTTTACCAGCTTGGATGTATCGGGCAGCAAAATTTCCTGCGGTACTGCCGGGTTGTCACTGTAATATTGCGTCACATAGGACATAAAATCGCTGTAAGCCTCGCCGTAGAAAGGAAAAGTCGACATATGCCGCTCGATCATTTTACCCTTGCGAACATATAGGATTTGCACACACATCCAGCCCTTGTCTACCGAAAACCCGAACACATCTCGGTCCTTGGCATCAGAGGTTGTGATTTTCTGTTTTTCCATCATGGCGTCAATACTGATAATCTGATCCCGCAGCTCCTTGGCACGCTCAAAGTACAGTTCTTCTGCGGCCTCCTGCATTTTACGCTGGAGATCTTTTTTAATTTCCTCATGTCCCCCGCTCAAAAAAGAAGCAATCTCCTGGCCAATCTGGTCATACGTTTCCTGATCAACTTCTTTTACACAGGGTCCCAAACATTGATGCATGTGATAATACAGGCATACTTCCTTGGGCATCACACCGCACTTGCGTAGCGGATACATGCGATCCAGCAGCTTCTTCGTCTGATGTGCCGCGTAGGAGTTGGGATAAGGCCCAAAATATTTTGCTTTATCTTTCAGAACGCGCCGGGTCACCTCCAGCTTGGGGTGGGCCTCGTTCGTAATTTTCAAATACGGAAAGGTTTTATCATCCTTCAACAGCACGTTATAGCGCGGCTGATACTTTTTGATCAGGTTGCACTCCAGAATGAGCGCCTCCATATTACTGGCTGTTACGATATATTCAAAATCACGAATATCGGCAACCAGTCGCTGCGTCTTGCCATTATGGCTGCCTGTAAAATAGGAACGGACCCGGTTTTTCAACACTTTGGCCTTGCCGACATAAATAATGGTGCCTTCGCCATTCTTCATCAGATAACAACCTGATGCATCCGGCAGTAACGCTAATTTATGCCGTATGTTCTCCAGCGCCTTCTCCTGATCGTGCAAGTCCTCCGTAAAAGATTTCATCCGCCCGGTTCCCCCTTCCATTCTCAAATGACTGCTTAACTACGATATAATATATAGGAATAATACGCAAAAAACGCCCCCGGTATATACAACCGGAGGCATTGACCAATCACGGCCGCTCCCCAGACCCCCGCAGGAGCATGGGTCACATGCAATGATTATTGGTGTTTGGTAAGCATGTTTTTCAGCGCTTCTTTCGAGTTCAAACCTACCACTTTATCAACAGGCTGTCCGTCTTTGAAGACGATCAGAGTAGGAATGCTCATAACGCCGAAACGAGAAGCAGACTCTGGATTTTCATCCACGTTTACTTTCGCGATTTTGACGCTGTCGCCCACCTCTGTGGACAGATCCTCCAGAATAGGAGCGATCATTTTGCAAGGACCGCACCATGGCGCCCAAAAATCAACCAAAACGGTTCCTGTGCCTTCGACTTCTGCGTTGAAGGATTGATCGGACACGTTAACAATTGCCATTGTATGTTCCTCCTTTATAGAAAAGTCAAGATTATTATAACCTGTAATGTCTTTTTCGACACCTATTAATTATATCACAATAGTTTTTTAATTGTAAGATATCAAAATAGCAGACGGATGCCCCTTACCCCCGCTGGTTTTTCCCCTTCACAGTAATGATATCAACAAAAGGACGAATTCGGTCCATCAAACGTTGTCCCTTGTACATTTCCTCCCCATCCTTGCTCGTAAAGCTGAGATGCTTCTCCAGCCCTTCCAACGTGTAATTGGAGGTATAAAAGGTGGGCTTGCGGTTCATTCGGTAATTCAAAATAGAGCCCATCACATGATCCCGTACCCAGGGGCTTAAATTTTCGGCCCCAATATCGTCAAATACGAGCAGGTCACAATTTTTTAGCATTTCGGTCGTTTCCTTCAATTTCTGCCCATCCTGAATCATGGACTTTAAGTCCTCTACAAAATCAGGCATATACACAATCACACCGTTCAGCCCATACAAGGCCAGCTCGTGCAGCAAGTATCCCATTAAAAAGGTTTTTCCCGTACCAAATGTACCTTCCAGATACAGTCCTTTTTTTAACAAACCCTGGCTTTTGGTTTCTTCAATATAGCGGAATACCTGATTCACTGCGGGTACCCGTTGCAAGTCCTTGCGCGCAATTTCAACGGCATTATATCCTTCCAGCAGCGCGCGCTCATCTACATAAAAGCTTTTAATTCGCTGACGCACCCGTTGTTCATGTTGAGCAGCAACCAGCTTCGCGCACGGGGTCCGAATGTCCACGATTTCCGCTGTTCCATTCGGATATTCCACGCCCAGCTTGCAAAAGTGGCCCTGAAAATCGTTAGGACACCGTTCCAGCCCCGGGCAATTGTCACAATTTCGACGATCCCGGGCATACTGAAAGAGCATGCTCATATTGAGTCGCAATTGCGCTTCGTCCACATCAGGATGCGCAGTGCAAAATTCCTGCACCAGCGGATCATTGAGTACCTGATCGGCCACATTGCGCGTGCGCTGGCGGAACGAAGGGTTCTGCATCTGCTGTAGCAAATCGCCCAGTGATTCCAAGAACACTCCTCCTTTCTAAAATGTGCAGAGTTATGGGGGGGAGAGACGCTACGCGTGCAGATTGTTCTTCCGATTGCTGTTATCCCCGGATTTTTCCTATTGAAATAAGGATTTAAAGGTTAAAATCCGGGGATAAAGGCAAACGCTTCGCTTCTCCAGAACAATTCTGCCCGCTTCGCTACCGACCGCCATAAAGTCGACACATTATTGAATTGGCTTCGCTTAATAAGTTAAGGACTAAAAGCCTAACACCTTAAAATCTATCTACACCTTTTTTTGCTTGCCGGATTGCAGTCGTTCGGCCAGCCGCAGCAGTTCGTCCAGTTCTTCCTCGGATACGGATTCCTCGGAAGGCTGATCCTGTACAATCGGGATGGATGGCTTGGCAGAGCCATTATTTTTGGCATATGAGCGGGAGCGACCGCCGGAAGAAGAAGCAGCGGTCTGTTTTCCCTTTACCTTGGCTTGATCCCGTATATATTGAACGGCCTTTTCATAAGTATTTACCTGCTTTAGCAGCATGTTGGAAGCAACAGCCTCGACAAAATTGCGGTTGATCCGTTGATCACTCCCCGACACGAGCAGAGACATCAAATAATGGATAAGCACGTTGATGACTTCACCGGGCAGCTTATAGCTGATATCAATTTTTTCGAATATATCCAGCAGGTTACCGGGAACCGTGCCGGGGAAAAAGGTTTGCAGCAAACGGCGATAAGGCTCGTTGCGCAACATCATATTATATTGGTGGATGTCACACTTGGCTGTGAACTGTGGTGGCACCTCTACATAAAATTCCATTTCTACCGCTTGCTCTACGGGCGGCTCTTCAGATGGAGAAGCTTCCCTCTGGCGTAAAGCAACCACCTTGGCGGCCTGCACCTGCTGCTCCTCCTGACGCTTCCGATCCTGCCTGGATTGCTGGCTAGCGCGAAGCTGAAGCTCGTCGAGCAGCAAATCGCCTGCTTCGGTAAAAATACCGTCCTCATCCAGCAGACGGCTGATGTCCTGTACAGATAGATCAAATTTGCGGACAACGTAATTCACCATGCCTAACTGCTCATGCTCAAAACGCAGACGCTCCACATGCTTGCGATTGACGGATTCACGCGGAAAACGGAGAATGATGTCTGCATAGTTCAGCGCTTCCTCCGACTCTGACGTTAATGCCCCAGTCTGACGGCCTGTGGACACTTCGGACAGCGCCTGCTCCAGCTCATAATCTATAACATGGGTGTTCAGCTCAAACAGCTCATAAAACGGAACCGAAATATTCTCTTTATTATAGGAAGATTGCGACCATTCGCTAGATTCCCTGCTCCACAACGATTCTCTCAGAGAAAGCACCGCAAACTTGCCGATTTTGTCTCTGAGCAAAAGGGTGAGATGCTGCGTTCTGAAAAATTCGGCAGGTGAGAGCGGCGGCTGCAGCTCATATTCATACATGTAATCGTCCGTTTCGGGCGCATACAGCCTGGACGTCTGCAACAGACCAACAGCCTCCAGCTTGGAGGTCTGTTCAATCAAATACTTGCGTCCCTTCTCACTCGGCTCCAGTCCCAGTGTCAGAAAAAGTCGACGCTGCTGTTCCAGCGGCGAATACCCAATCTGTCCGACTGGCACATGCTGGAACAACAGTCGATATAGACTGACCGCAAATGCACCTACCATCGGCTGATAGACGCTTCCCAGCATCAATTCATCCAATGCGCTCAAGCCAAATTCCCGATAAACGCAGTAGCGGTGGTTCTCAGTATAGTGCAGCAGGTTTTTCATCCGCATCCCAACATTCTTCCTTTCCTGACATAACGGTCTCCAAGATGTTTTTCTATTCTATCATACTTGCCCTCTGCTGGGACGAACAAAATAAGGGCAATTGTTCTCCAATTTGGCAGCCGTATTCGTCTGTGTTCTCCTTTTTTCGCGAATACTAACTATTTTATGACTTTGTGACCTGCATCACGGCAAAAATAAAATTCTTCACACTTCTTTCATTGGTGAAAAGTTTTACTTTGAGCTACAATATAATGGTTAAGCATCACGGATTGAATGCAAAGTAGATAGATTGAAGTACACATCATTTCGGCTGTGCCGATTATCATTTACAGATTGCAAAGGAGTGTAGATCGTGAATCAACATCAACCTCAACAACCCCCGGCAACACCCAACGAAGTAGCCTCCACACTGGAGGGCTGGTATGCGCTTCACGATTTCCGGTCCATCAACTGGACGGCATGGAAAACGGCAGACGATGAGGAGCGCGCCGGAGCATTGGACGAGCTTCAAGAATTTATGAAGGAATGGAGCGCTACCGAGGAAGCGGGTCTGGGTAGCTCTGCTGTCTATACGATCGTTGGACAAAAGGCTGATTTCGTTATGCTGCACCTGCGAGAAACGCTGGAAGATCTCAATAAGCTGGAAAATGATTTCAACAAGACAACCTTCGCCAAATATACAACTAAAACCTACTCTTATGTGAGCGTGGTGGAGCTGAGCAACTATTTGAGCAAGGATGAAGATCCAATGCAAAATCCGCAAATCGTCGCTCGCTTGAAGCCTGTTTTGAACAAGGCCCGTTATATTTGTTTCTATCCGATGAACAAAAAACGTGATCTGGACGACAACTGGTACATGCTTTCGATGGATGAGCGCCGTACCCTGATGCGCAGCCACGGTTTGATCGGACGCAGCTACGCCGGCAAAGTGAAGCAAATCATTTCCGGCTCCGTTGGCTTTGACGATTGGGAATGGGGCGTAACGCTGTTCTCCGATGATGCCCTGCAATTCAAGAAGCTCATCTACGAAATGCGTTTTGACGAAGTGAGTGCCCGTTACGGTGAATTCGGCTCCTTCTATGTCGGCAGCGTGTTGAATGAAGAAACATTCGAAGACATGCTGAAGCTGTAAAATGGGAAATCTGTAACAGCTATACAAGAACAAGAAAATGAGGATTTCGTACTTCCCGCTCAGGGGACTACGGAATCCTTATTTGATATCGATCTTCGCTTTGCTCTTTCATTATACAACGCATTGGGAGTATGAGCTTATGACCTGAAAAATATAAAAAAAGAAAGGGCACCTCGATCTGCGCCCAAATCCTGAATTAGCTTATTTTATGGTGTGGCTGGCTGAGCTGCTTGTGTATCTTGCGTATTAACAGATTTGGCCCATTTTCTTTTCTCCCGTGCCATCAAAATAAAGATCACCAGCAATAAGCCGGTTAACAGGAGTAAGAACCCGCCAAGCTCTGGAATAAAATATTGCAAGCCTCCCCCTTTGAACCCCATTCCCCTCAAAAATTTGAATTGCCAGGTGAGCGGAAGGATGTTGCCAATCGTTTGCAGTGGTCCCGGAAGCATGACTGTAGGCAATTGAGCCCCGCTAAGCAAAAAAGATGGGAGCATGATCAGCATGATACGGGAAGAGGCTTTGTCCGGGGTTGCCGCCGTCCATCCCAGGGCCATCCCCAAAAGACTAAGGGTAGTGGTGAACAATAAAAATGGAATACTGATTTCCCACACATTGGCCTCAAAACGAAGCCCGCCAACCTGCTTGAGTACACCAAGACTCAAATAGAAGGCTGCGCATCCCACCAAAGCATAAGGCAGCACTCGCATCAGCAGATTGCTCCAATGCTCCAATTCCCCCTCCAATTTCCCGTTCACCCGCAAGCGGGGAACGATTGTCAGAGCAGCAGAACCAATTAATGAAATCATGATCGTATTGACAAAGCCTATAACCGAAGTCATAAGTGTAGAGTTTGTCGGATTATATAAGAGGCGTTGCTGGAGCAGCATATTGGTGGTCATCCCCGTCAGCTGGCTGTCGCTTAACCCCATAGCCTTGAGACTCCCGCCAGCCAGCGTCGCATTTTCCGTCGAAATCACTTCAGCCACGGCTGTGCGCAGATTCCCTGTTGCCGCCCCCATCGTGTTGTCTACATAAAAGCCAATATTGCTCTGAATTCCTTTGAGCCGATTTTCCTCCAGGCCGGCCGGAAGATAGATCACCGCAAAAAACTTTTCATTATATAAAAATAAATTCGGATCGGCCTCATTTTCCTGTACATAACGAACATTGATATATTGGGATGCGTCCAATTTATTAATAAGCTGCCGGCTGTAATTGCTATGGTCCAGATCCACTACGGCTATCGAAGCCTCGTTGATCTGATTATTTTTAAAGACATAACCGAACATAGCAGCGACAACAATAGGAACGAACAGAATAATGTAAACCATCTTGCCGTTGAACAAATGCTTCCATTCATCAGCGAATGCTCTCATCGTGTTTTAACCTCCACTGTCATGCCAGGCAACAATTCAGGGGTCCGCTGTACATTGACACGCACCTGGAAAGAACTGATATCCGCCAGACCTTTATCGCGGCTCATTCTCATATTCGTGTACTGTGGAGCAGAGGTGATGTATCTTACCGTGCCTTGAATATCTTTGTCTAAAGCAACGACGTGGGAAGCAACATTGCCTCCTGCTTTAAACTTGGTCAAGGAAGCCTCATCCACATAAATATCATAGTATAGCTGGTTTGTTTCAATAACTGCACCTGTTGCCCCCGTGGAGACGATCTCACCCAGTTTCGGTACGACACGCGTGACCTTGCCGTCTGTCGTTGCCTTCAGCACCATGCGTCCTCGTTGCAGTTCCAGTGTTTTGAGCTGAACCGCCAAGGCCTGCTTTTGTTGAACGAGCAGGTCGACATTGTATTCACTGTTTTTGACATCTTTCCGTGTCTGGGCCGTTTGGGTTAATGCTTCCTTGGCCTTTTCTGTTTTGATGCGGGCTTGCTGGCGCTCCTCGGCGGTTGCCCCTGCTTGCATTTTCTCCAGCGCAGTCTGCTGCTGTGCAACCCCATTTTTAGCGATTTCGGCCTGTTTGCCGGCTGTTTTAATCTGATTATTCGCAATCTCTATCTGATCCCGGGCCGTATCTAGGGCAACCTGGGCCGTGTCCATTTGATTTTTGGCATTATCCAGCTCCGCTTTGGTACTGGCCCCGGCATCGTACAGCGCTTGAACCCGCTTGTAATTGATCTTGGCCAAATCCAGAGCCTGTTGTCTGGAGGCCACTGTTTTTTGCGCTATCTCCGCGTTGCTTTTAGCCGTCTCCACCCCTGTCTGGGCAGCATCCGCCGATTGCTGCGCCGCTTCAACAGCCAGCTTTTGCCTTTGAATATCCTCCGCACGTGTGCCCTGGTTCAATAAGGATTCTCCTGCTTGCGCAGCCTGAATATCCAGTTCCCCCTGCTTTTCCGAAGCCGTAATTTTGTCCGACTGATTTTGCAGCCCCTCCTTGGCTTGCTTGATTTTCACATCGGACTGGGTGATATCGGTTTTTAATTTTTCAATTTGCAGATCAAGATCAACAGGATCAAGCGTCATGAGGACATCGCCTTTTTTCACCTGCTGCTCCTCCTTGACTTCAATAGACTTAACCCTTCCACCTACTCCTTGAAAGGAAACATTTACGGTATCTGCTGTAAGCAGCGTGTTTTTTTGTTGGGCCGCCATACTAACGGCATCTTTGCCGCTCATCGCCATCATCGTACCTCCAGTACCGAGTGCAAGTACAAGTAAAGCGTATGGAATAAGCTTTTTATTCATGGAAATGAATCTCCTTCATGATGGATTTAGCACATTATGTCAAAAACAAATTAGCCATCTTATAGTACGACGTCTAACTATTTGTATCAGGAAAAACATTATTCCCTTTTTACGCGTTCCACCCCCATAGAAAGCTTCTGTAACAGTTCGGCCAAGCGGGCATGATCCTCATCTGTAAATTCAGATAGTAAATTTGAAAAAATTTGGATAAGCAAAGGGACTCTGTCCGTCATGAGCTGCTTTCCCGCTTCGGTAAGATGAATGGCGGTCATGCGACGGTCTTTGAGCGTACTCCTCTGAATGATACCGTCACGTTCCAGCTTGTCGATTACACTGGTAACCGTCGAACGTGTAACCCCGGAATGATCAGCCAGCTCCGACGGAGTAAACGAGCGGTCATGCAAAAGCAAAGGCATGAGAATTTTCAGATTTCCGACCGAAAGGCCGTATTCGGACAATCTGGAGGACACTCCATTGTAAACCTCATGAGCTGTCTGTACAAAAATAATTAACGTGCTCAAGGATTGCGGGTTCAATTGCGGGAATTTTTCTGTTAATAACTTTATTCTATTGGGATCGTGTTTAATATTAAACTCCGAATTCAATGTCAAGGTCCCCTTCTGTAATTAGTAAACATACTATACGATGCCGTATAGTTATGTGTCAATAATTATTTTCTGCAACCATACCAAAAAATCCTGTGCATCCGTCAAGCCTCCAAGATCGCACAGGATTTTTTATTTTTAGAAAAACCGTCCCTTTTTCAGTACTAGCGGAATCCCGCCAATGATGAACAGATAGCGGAGATCTACGATTTTTTTCAACTGTGCTGCGACCCAGCCTTTTATTTTGCGTTTGCCCACCACCGCAACAGCCTCACCTTTTCCAAGCGAGGCAACGGTCCCTTTATTGGAAAATACGAACTTGTTAAGCTCTTTATTACGGAGGGTAGCGGCCAGATTCTTGGCACAGATCACCCCTTGCTGCATTGCAATTTGCGCAGTAGGTGGGTAGGGGCGACCTTCAGGATTAAACATCAGGGAGCTGTCCCCGATAATGAAAATGTCATCGTGTTCCGGCGCACGTAGAAAATCATCAATTTTCACCCTGCCACGCATCACTTCGAATCCGGCCTTCTCAATCAATCCGTTTCCACGGATGCCTCCCGTCCAGACCACCGTGCAAGCTTCGATTTTCTCACCCTCACCCACGATTACGCCATCTTCCAGGCATTCCTTAATCGGAATACCGATGCGGAAGTTAACCCCCTTGCGCTTAAGAACATCCATTGCATATTCCACCAGCTCAGGGTCAAACCCCGGCAATGCCGTAGGGGCCGCCTCGACGTTAATGATTTGAATCCGGTTAAAATCGATGTCATAAGCTTTGGCCAGCTGTGGCAGACGATCTGCCAGTTCCGCAACGAACTCAATGCCGCTGAAGCCAGCGCCACCTACAACAAAGTTTAGTCTGCCTGGTTTACCGTCATTTTTGTAGAGAGCCAACTGGTATTCAATATGCTCACGAATCAGGCGAACAGAGTTAATACTGCGGATCGTCAGCGCGAACTTATCCATCCCTGGAATCCCAAATGTTTCCGGCTCTCCACCCAGCCCGATCACCAGGTAATCATAGGACAACGAGCCATCCTCCAGTACGATTTTTTTCTCCTTTGGAATGATTTCCTTCACCGTCCCTTTAACTAGATCGACCTTGAACTCATCAATCAGTTGCGCAATCGGAATCCGTGAATGTTCAATCGTATCCGTGCCTGCTGCTGGCATATGAAGATGTGTCGTAATATAGTGGTAATCATGTCGATTAATCAGTGTGACGTTCGCCTCATTGTGCTTGAGCTCTTTTTGCAATTGCTGAGCCGTCAATATGCCACCGTATCCTGCTCCAACAATCACAATTTTAGGAATATTGCCCATATGCCTATACCCCTTCCGGTACATAATCATTACATATTCACAGCTTTTCTCTTGAAATGGTATTTTCTACACCCATGAAGTGTTCACTAAATTTTAATTGCTTTGCCTTTGCAAGTGGAATCCGGCAGTTTATAATAAGAGGCAATGAATCATGCATTCGATGGCTATTTAAACCTCTATATGGCTGATTCAATATCCATAATTCATACCATAATCCCTTTCGGAGGTGTTTTTAGAGTGACAGCTCAATCCACAGGCGCGGAACTCCGCGACCTGATCATTATTGGCGGCGGTCCAGCCGGTATATTCGCCGCTTTCTACGGGGGAATGCGTCAGACATCCGTCACCTTAATTGAAAGTATGCCCCAACTGGGCGGTCAGCTTGCAGCCCTTTATCCTGAAAAATATATTTATGACGTTGCCGGCTTTCCTAAAGTGACCGCACAGGAACTGGTCAACAATTTGGTTCAGCAGATGAATCACTTTAATCCAGAAGTACGACTGGAGGAAAAAGTCGTATCGTTGGAGAAAAAGGATGAGCGCCACTTTATCATTAAAACAGACAAAGGCGGCGAGTATCATGGTAAAGCGGTTATCATTACCGCTGGTGTGGGTGCCTTTGAACCACGCAGACTGGAGCTGCCTGGTGCAGATCATTTTGAAAAAACGAACCTGCATTACTTTGTCAGCGATCTGAACAAATTTGCAGGCCGAAAAGTGCTCATCAGCGGTGGCGGCGACTCTGCAGTCGACTGGGCACTTATGCTGGAACCAATTGCAGAACAAGTTACATTGATTCACCGCCGTGATAAATTCCGTGCGCATGAACACAGTGTAGAAAACCTCCTCGCTTCCAAGGTAAATGTCATTACACCAACAGAAATTACAGAACTGCATGGGGAAGATACCATTACCAAGGTCACGCTCGCACACGTAAAAACCAAAGAGACACAGGAAATCGAAGTAGACGATGTCATCGTTAACTTTGGATTTGTGTCCACACTTGGCCCGATTGCTGAATGGGGTATTGAGATCGAAAATAACTCCATCGTGGTCGATTCCCGCCAGGAAACCAATATTCCCGGCATTTTCGCCGCAGGGGATATCACGACTTACCCAGGGAAGCTCAAGCTGATTGCTGTTGGCTTTGGTGAAGCACCTACGGCAGTCAACAACGCCAAGGTCTATGTAGATCCGGACGCCAAGCTGTCACCGGGTCACAGCAGTAATATGAAATTGTAGTTTATTTTAGACTATGACAAAAAAGGGTATTTTACTCCAAATTTGAATCGTTGGAGTGAAATACCCTTTTTCACGGTGTGCCTATTCGTTGCAGTGATTGTCTGTAAAGTCATCCGAACCCTGAACGGCTTTACAGTCGCAGTACGAGAGCTTGTCCGGTCTAATGAAGGACTACGGCTGTATTCATCTCTAGATTTCTTTTGTGAATTTCAGCCAGCAACAGTGCAATGAAGTCACATTCAAGTTTAAGCTCGATTGCCATCTGATAGGAATCCAAAAGCATTTCATCCGTCAGCATAGCCATCCTCGACACAACCTTTCCTTTTATTTCAAAATCTATTCTATCAAAATACTAAAAACGGAACAAGCGTTCTGTTATCCACAGTCAATTGTGGAAATCCTGTGTATAAATTGTTGGTAAGTGTCGTTAACCCATGTATGTGACAGGGGATAATGTGGACAATACTTATACACAGAATTTTGACGCCTAAATACAAAAAAATATTTTCATAGTTTGTACAAATTTATTATATTTGACGTCTTGTTAAAACATCTTATTGGGGTCTTGTGTTTACCTCCAAAATCCATATCCGTCCATTGGGATCAAGTCCATAATCAAACCCCAATTGCCCGATCCCTGGAAATCTTCTCTCAAGTACCGGAATACAGTGCCGGGTGAGATCCACGATTTCCCGCCGCTTCTTGATAGCCAGCCGCTGGGGATATATCATCCGAAGCGCCTCTCTTCCCTTTAATAGGGTTCCACCTTTGCACAGGTTCGTAATAACCAAACCAGGGCGGGCATGACGTGCGACCACTGCACGGAAAATCCACTTTTCTCCATCCTTGGCCACCTTGACTCGATAGTCGACAGGTCGACCTTGAATGCTTGCCAATTGGATGCCTTGCTGAATGAGATACGGACGCTGGATTCGAAGTCTGCTGACTCCGTCCACAAGTGCTTTAAAATGATTAAAACGATATGTGTTCTCCATACGCGTGCATGTATATCCCCTACGCTCCTTTGCAACGCGCATAACCCCGTTTCCTCCGCCTCCCTTCACGGGCTTTATGAATACAAAAGCATGTCGCCGCAGCATCATGCGCAGTTGTTCCTCACTATATAGACACGTTTCCGGTATATAAACGGCGGTATATGGATGGCGGAGCAGCGCCTTCGTTTTTAACCACTTGCTTGCAAGCTGTCTCATCAATCCTCTCTCCTTTCGCCGTCAGCTATACTTATACATACTCAACAGGGATGCGCTATTCTTGGATGATTGTCTCCAGGCGCATATCATTTCGACAAGATCACTGCAGACGGTAGCATGCACCGGAGATCACTGGTACAATGACAATAATCTGACTACTATTTGCCCGGAGCAGCGGATTTTACCTGCAAATTGTTTTTTTCGACAAGGAGGTCAACGCATGAACAGCAAAATTGGCATCATGGACATTGGCTCCAACTCCATACGTTTGGTGATCTATGAAATGACAGAGACAGGAGCCTACCGGATTGTCCAGGAATGCAAAGAGGCTGCCCGACTAAGTGAAAAGGTTGGGGCAGGCGGCCGCATGGAACGGGAAGCGATTCGAAGCATCGCTCCACTACTGCGCCAATTCATGACGGTATGCCGTATGCACGAGGTTGTTCGTATGCGTGCAGCCGCGACCGCCGCGATCCGCAATGCGGTCAATTCGGACGAAATTGTTCAATGGATTGCGGAGGAAACAGGCTTAACGCTGGAAATATTGAGCGGGGAGCAGGAGGGCTATGCCGGTTTTCTGGGCGTGGTCAATACAATGAATATAAACGACGGCATTATTATTGACATCGGGGGCGGAAGTACCGAAATTACACTGTTCCGTGAGCGGAAGCGGCTGCATACTGTTTCGTTTCCCTTTGGTGCGGTCAATATGAATTGGCGTTTTGGACGGGAAGTCAAGAATGGGGAATGGTCTCCTCAGCAGATCGAGGAAATGGAGAGCTTTGTTCGTTCTTCACTGCAAAACCATGATTGGATATTTTCCAATCCGGGCCTGCCATTCATCGGTCTGGGCGGCACCCTGCGCACCTTGGCTAAAATCAATCAAAAACAGCAGGATTACTCGCTGCCTGTCACGCACCATTACGAAATGACGGCAGCAGACGTCAATTATTTTTATGAAACTCTGCCCCATCTCCCTTATGAAAAACGAAAAAAAACAGCCGGCCTGTCCAAAGACAGAGCCGACATCATTGTACCTGGACTCATTATTTTAAAAACGATATTCGAGGCTGCTCAAGGCATCGCGTATTTGATCAGTGGAGCGGGCCTGCGGGACGGTCTGTTTCATGAGCTGGTGAATACCGACCAACCTGTGGTAGCTAATCCGCTCATCACCTCCATACGCAATATCCTGTCGTTCGGTGTCCCGGTTAGCGAAGCACATATCCGACGTGTTCATGAGTACGCCGTGCTGCTTTATGACGCATTGACCGACACAGCATCAGCAGCCATAGACAAGCGCTTGCTGCTGACCGCGGCTACCCTTTACAAGACGGGAGCTGCCTTGAATTATTACCATTACCGCCAGCATTCCGTGTTCTGGATCCTACATGCAGGCATAGGCGGTTTAACTCATCGGGAAACGGTACTGGCCGCACTGATCGCTGATTACCATCCCAAAAATCGGACGCCTCGACTGTTGCGTACACATACCGACATTCTGGAGCCCTCGGACGAAGATCGCGTGCATCGGCTCGGTTCCCTGCTTCAGCTCGCCATCGGCATGGATCGGAGCGAATCCGGCATCATTACCAGCATCCATCCCACGACAGGAGAGGATGCACTGCATATTCGCCTGGAAAGCAAGAGTGAGCCGATTCTGGAACAACGGGAGCTGGTAGCTGTCGCTAAAGATTTTCAAAAGGCCTGGAATCTTACGTTGTCGTGGTCCATTCTTCCTTCTTCCAGTTTTTAACCTTCATCGCTTCGAATTGGCTCCTGATGGGAGCCTCTTCGTCGTTTCTTGCTACAAATTGATAGCTGCCATTAGGCAAAAGCTGCCGCGCCTTCACATTATCGTTCAAGGATAAACGTAAAATATCCGCCAGCATTTCTTTGATTCGTTCATCATAAATCGGGCACATCAACTCAATTCGGCGAGTCAAATTGCGAGTCATCCAATCCGCACTGGACAGGAAAAGCTCCGAATGACCTGCATTTTCAAAGTAGAACAGCCTGGAATGCTCCAGGAAACGGTCGACAATACTGATAACCCGAATGTTCTCGCTAAAACCCTCCACCCCGGGGCGCAAACAGCAGACCCCTCGAATGATTAAATCAATCTTTACACCTGCTTGAGAAGCCGCATATAGTTCATCGATCATTTCCTGATTGGATAAAGAATTGATTTTGGCAATGATACGGGCCGGCTTGCCTGCAAGTGCTTGCTCCGCTTCCCTGCGGATCAACTCGAACAGCTTATTTTTCATTCCCGTTGGAGCTACCGTGAAAGCTTGCAGGGTCTTGAGCGCTGAGAAGCCCGTAATTTCATTGAACAGATCAGAGGCATCCTCGCCCAACACCGGGTCTGACGTGAATAACCCGATATCCGTATATACACGAGCCGTACTTTCATTGTAGTTGCCAGTTCCCACATGTACGTATCGTTTGAGCGCGTTATGCTCGTGACGTACCACGAGGATGATTTTGGCGTGCGTCTTCAAACCGACCAGTCCGTACACCACATGACAGCCTGCTTTCTCAAGCGTACGCGCCCAGGCAATATTACGCTCCTCATCAAAACGGGCTTTCAGCTCCACCACCACCGTGACCTGCTTGCCTGATTCGGCCGCACGTGCCAGTGCCGGAATCAGCCTGGATTCCCCGTTAACCCGGTACAGAGTCATTTTGATAGCCATCACATCGGGGTCCTCTGACGCTTCAATAATAAAATCCGTCACCGCATCGAATGATTCATACGGATGATATACCAGCACGTCCCGTTTGCGAAGTACGCTGAAAATATCCTCTTGCGGAGGCAGCTCTTCCGGATACAACGGTTTGATTGGCGGAAATTTCAGATGCGAATGCCCCTCCAAGTGATCGGCAAAAGACGATAAAAACGTCAAATCGAGTGGCCCGTCCATCTCGAACACATGATCGAACAGCTTAAATTCACGTTGAAGCTCCGTTAGAGCAAAGGGATGAATCCCTTTTTCCACTTCCAGTCTTACCGGCGCACCGCGTCTTCTTCGACGCAGCTCTTTTTCAATCTCTTCGAGCAAATCTTCGATCTCTTCTTCATTAATGGACAAATCGGAATTACGCGTAACACGAAAGGCATGAACCGCCTCCGGAACATATCCCGTGAAAAGCGTTTGTATATGATGCTTAATAAGCTCTTCAATTAAAATAAATGATTTCTTCTTACTGTTCGAACGCAGCGGCACTGTAACAACACGCGGAATATTGGAAGGCACCTGCACAATTGCAAAAAGCGGCTTATCCTCCTCGGTGTCCCCCGGACGTTTCAAGACGACTGCTAGATATACGTATTTATTGTGAACCAATGGAAAAGGACGGCTTTGATCAACCGCCATCGGCGTTAGCACCGGAAATATAATGTCATGGAAATAAGCATCCAGCGACTTGCGCTGTGTCGTATTTAAATCTCCATATTCAAGCAAAAAGAGTCCTTTTTTCGTCAAGAGGCGAGAAATATCGCGATAGGTCCGATATTGTTCGGATACCATCGAGACGGTGCGCTTCATCAGGCGTTTGTACAAACCGGAGGGAGTATACCCGGTAAAATCCTTTTGCATAAAACCAGCCTTGATCTTCTCTCTCGTCTCTGCTACCCGGACGGCCATAAACTCATCCAAATTACTGGACACAATCGCCAAAAATTTGGCTCTTTCCAGCAACGGTGTATCTGCATCCTGAGCTTCCTGAAGCACACGGCGGTTAAATTCAATCCAGCTTAAATCCCGGTTAAAATAACGTTCTGACCCGGCTTTATCCTTTTTCTGACTCTCTATCAACATATGGCCTCCATCAATTCATGCAGTATAGTTATCCTTTTATTGTACTATTAGATGAAATGCACTAGCATCACGGCTGTGTAAACGCAATGTAAAATGTGTGTAAACGCAGCTGGATGTTGAAAAGGTCAATCGGATGCTTTACAAAAATAGCATTAATAGGGTACAGTGTTTACGTCTGTTTCATAGAGTAGAATGATAAAATGCACCTTTTTCAACCACACTCAATTGCTGATTTTTAAATGGCATCCTATAGGGAGGATTTTCGTTATGGAACCCAAGAAAACGCCACGCGTACTGCAAAAAAACATCGAATTTTTTACCGCAGCGCTGTCTCAACACCTCGTTTCAGTCTGGCAAGAGGACCCTACGGGCGTATACTGTGAGATCGGCTGTGGATATATCGAGTTGTTCAGCAGCGAAATGATTCGAGTGCGCAATCAGGATGGGACCCCAAGCCATTATGACCGCAACATTACCATGTTTCAGTTGATCACGAAGGATCAACCGATATAATTATTATATGCTATGCCTACGCTGTTCTTCCAGATTAGAATTGTTTTTATCTTAAAGATAATGCATGTTCGCAGGACAATCCTTTAACCAGCTGTGCTGCTGGCTTTCATATCTGCTAAAGCTGGAAATTTTACTTAAAAAGCGCCATAGAGCGCTTTTTTTGTCGACTTTTTTTGAACATCGTTTCAAAAAGCAGTATGATAAGGGAGCATATTACCTACATTTAAAGGGGAATCAACCGATGGAGCATATAACATCAGATGGACTCATCCTGGTCATGACCGCGGTTGAAGGCGAACGGGAGGCCGTGCTGCGCGGTCTGAAAGGCGATACTCGCTTTGCGGTTGAGCTGGCAGGTGTGGGCGCTCCATCCGCAGCGGCTTCAACCGCGCTGGCGCTGGCTGCTGGCGGCTTCCGCCTGGTCA
>NZ_JH601060.1:0-303 GCF_000245715.1 Paenibacillus sp. Aloe-11
GGCAATCGCCATGGACAGGACGTTCATGCCTACAATAATGCCGCGTTCCCCCGGCTTAACATAATGAACGTTGGTCATCACCTGCGCGGCCCCGATGGACATTACGCCAGGCAGCGTCCAGCCGTCCAGCGGGACGGGGATTTCGGCGGCTCCGGTGGCCAGTAATACGTAGTCGGCAGTGAATAATCCACAGGAGGTGGAAATTTCCCATGTTGTCGTATACTCCATGCCATGCACCGATACGCCACAGCGGATGTCTACCCCAAGCTCGCTGCAACGGGTGATCAGTTCATCTGAAACATG
>NZ_JH601060.1:333-974 GCF_000245715.1 Paenibacillus sp. Aloe-11
TCATGATATTGTCCGGGCATCCGTCCGCCTGGCTCAGTAAACTCATCTAGTACCGTGACCGGCAATCCTTGTTCAGCTGCTGTAGCCGCTGCTGACAACCCGGCGGGACCTGCTCCAATGACGATGAGATGCGCCATTTTATTCATGTCACGATTCTCCCTGTAATTTCATTCGAAAGCTGTCTGCCTGTTTCGACGATCATGCCTTCCTCCAACTGGGTCAGACAGGAGCGGACAGTACCGAGCGGATGAACCGTCAGGCGGCATTCGTTACAGTGCCCAATGGCGCAGTATACGCCCCTGGCCGTGCCGGATTCCTCATGCCTTCTCAGTAAACGAACGCCGCTTGCCAGCAGCGCTGCCGCGAGCGGCTCTCCAGCCAATCCTTTCATGGGACGACCATCGAAAACGAAAGACACCTGCCGCCGCTCCGGCTTCGGTCCCAAAATAGGATGGTTCACAATACGTGCGCGACTCATAAAGAACCTCCTTCTGCCAGCTGACCAAACGTCACGGGACGTACCGGAGGTCTTTGCGATAATAGCTCTGCCTCCCGGCGGGCAGCGGGATATTGACTATAAAACCAAGTCTCTACCAGTTGTCTGCATACCCTGCCCTGACACGCTCCCATCGTGACTCGCG
>NZ_JH601060.1:1006-2468 GCF_000245715.1 Paenibacillus sp. Aloe-11
CCATATGGCAAGCCTGCTCCAGCTGTGCCAAGCTCACTTCTTCACAGCGGCATACAAGCAAATGACTTGATGCGCCAAGCGCTCCGGACTGTCCCCCCTGTGAATCAGCATACGGATTGCCTGTATTCGGATTGCCTGCATACCGGGCATCTCCATACCGCGTCTCTTCATATCCAATCTCATCATATCGGGTCTCTACACATCCAGGCTCTTCATATCGGGTCCCTTCACCCTGTACTTCCGTTCCAACCGACTCACCTCGTCCCGTCTCCCGTTTACTCATAGCTGATTGCGCAGGTTTTAATCGCTGAATAAAAATCAAGCGCCGCCTGCCCCTGTTCCCGGGTATGTGAGCTGGACTGCTTCAGACCGCCGAACGGAGCTTGATATTCGACACCCGCCGTCTCCTGATTGACCCGCACCATTCCGGCGTCCGCTTCATCCAGAAAGCGGTGAGCCAGCCGCAAATCACGGGTAAATAATGAAGCACTCAGCCCGTAAATAGACGCATTGCACAGTCGAATGGCATCCTCAAAATCGTCCGCCTGCATTACACCGACCACAGGACCAAAAATTTCCTCCTGAATCAAGGGATGGGACGAGTCCAGCCCGGCTGCCACCAACGGACGCACATAGTACCCGTCATCTGTCGCGGCGCCGACTCCGCCTTCGACCAAGATGTCCGTTTCCCGACGGGCGAGTGAAACATAGGACATGACTTTCTCATACTGGCCTGCGGATGCGACAGGCCCAAGATACGCGCCGGGGTCCAGTGCCGGGGCCATATGGATCTTTGCCACCGCGTGGCGCAAGGCTTCCGTAAACGCGTCATAGACAGACCGCTCGACAATCACGCGGCTGGTGGCCGTGCATTTTTGTCCGGCTGACCGAAAGGCACCGCTGGCAATCATCGCTACCGCCTGCGCCATATCCGCGTCCTTCAGCACGATCGCGGCATTTTTACCGCCCATCTCGGTCTGGTATTTGATGTTCCGACGTGCGCACCGCTCGGCAATGCCCAATCCCGTCTTCGTAGAACCCGTGAAGCTGACCGCTTCCAGTACCGGGAGTTCCAGCAAGGCATCGCCAATACGGCTTCCCTGCCCAATGAGGAGATTCAGCACACCAGGCGGAAGCTGCACCGCTTCAAACAACTCCGCAATCCGTACCGCCGTTAATGAGGCATGCTCGGCGGGCTTCCAGATGACTGTGTTTCCGCACAGGAGCGCAGGCGCGATTTTCCACAAGGGAATAGCTACCGGGAAGTTCCACGGAGTAATAAGAGCCGTCACCCCCAGCGGAATACGCTTCGTGTATTGGAGTACTCCCGGCTCATTCGACGGAATGACCGTACCGATCGAACGTACACCCTCTGCCGCGTAGTACCGAAGCAGATGAACGCCGCGCATCACCTCTCCACGCATCTCGGTAATCGGCTTCCCCATTTCCCGGCTGGCCAGCT
>NZ_JH601060.1:2564-2915 GCF_000245715.1 Paenibacillus sp. Aloe-11
CAGCCGTGCCTCCTCCCCGGCCTGTGCAATATCAGCCTCGGTGGAAAAATGGACGACTCCCACCTCCTCCTTTAACGCTGAAGGGTTGCGAACCACCATTTCTTCGCCGGAAGGACTCAGCCACTCGCCGCCAATCCAATTTCGGCTTTCCATCGTCTTCACCTCCATCAGGATGAAACCCCGCTCGGACGAACCGCCGCCTCAAAAGCTTCGCGAATACGGTCATAATCCGCCTGCGGAAGCGCAAGTCTGGGCGGACGTGTCGGGCCGACCGGGAATCCGGCCAGCTCCATCATATATTTGATGGACTGCACCAGTTGCGGACTGGCATCGTAGTGGAACAGCGGCAGG
>NZ_JH601060.1:2983-7807 GCF_000245715.1 Paenibacillus sp. Aloe-11
TCCTTGGGCAACGCATTAGGCACGCCCGAAATCCAGCCTGTCGCGCCGAATAATGCCCCCTCCATCGCCAGATTATCCACCCCGATCATGACCTCCAGCTCTGTCTTCTCCAAAATAGCGTGAATACGTCGCACATCACCGGAAAATTCCTTGACTGCCACGATATTTTCAATTCGTGACAGGTCTGCAAGAATATCCGGAGTCAGGTCAACCTTGTAATCATGGGGATTGTTGTACGCTATGATCGGCAAGCCCACTTCCGATAACGCTTCAAAATGGGCCGTTACCTCATGGGGCAGCGGATTGTAATTAATGGGCGGCAGCGCCATGACACCAGCAGCTCCGGCATCCTTGGCATGCTGAACCCAATGCACCGCCTGCCTGGTGGATGGAGCCGCCGAGCCGACAACGACCGGGACACGCCCTGCCGCAGCATCAATCACCGTATGCACAACCTGTGACCGTTCTTCCGGGGACAACGCCGCATACTCCCCCAGTGATCCTGTGGGGACCAGTCCGCTAATGCCGTTCGCAATCAGATGCTCGCACAACTCGGCCAGACGCTTGTGGTCGACCTCCAGCTCTGCCGTGAACGGTGTAACCAGGGCCACATATACACCTTCAAAACGTGCCATATGCTCACCAATCCTTTCTTTTTCCACCTGTTTTTTACAAACTGAACGTTGAATAATTACACCGGCCTGTTGCATCATTCGATTCCCGGCACTATACTCACATCAGTAAAAATCCTTCTCTCAGCGGATCCTTCGGATCAAGCACAAATTGATGATGTCCTGTTACCCAGGCCGAGCCTGTAATTTGCGGAATCACTGCCGGATAAGGACCTACCTGCGTTTCGCCCACAATTTCAGCCCGGAACATGGAACCTGTGATGCTTTCATGCACAAACGGCTCATTTAAGCCCAGCTTTCCCTTGGCATGCAGCACCGCTACCTTGGCCGAGGTTCCTGTGCCACAAGGGGAACGGTCGATGCCTCCCGGCGGAATGACGACGACATTGCGGCAATCGGCCTGTGGAGCCACAGGCTGCCCGTAAAATTCAATATGGGTCAATCCCTGAATTACCGGATTCTCAGGATGCACTACCTCAATAGCAGCATTCACCGCTTCTCGAATCCGGACTGCCGTCCGTACAATCTCTGCCGCATTGCTCTGCTCCAACGCAAGACCGATGGAAGCCGCCTCTACAATGCCGTAAAAGTTGCCTCCATACGCAATATCTAGCACGACTTGACCGATGCCCTCTACATCGACCTCCACCTCACGGTGGTACACAAAGGATGGGATGTTCGTGAACGTTACTTGCCGCACCTTGCCCGTATCCACCTCCAGCTGCACTTGAACCGGGCCTGCCGGAGTATCTAGCAATACAGACTTTTTATCCGCAGCAATCAGCCCGCCTTCCATTAGTGCCGTGCACACTCCAATCGTATCGTGACCGCACATCGGCAAATAGCCTCCAGTCTCTATAAAGACCACACCGATATCGGCATCCGGATGGCAAGGCTCTGTCAAAATACAGCCCGACATGACCTCATGGCCCCGCGGCTCGAACATCAGCAGACGGCGAAAATCATCATGATGCGCTGCCATATAAGTCATTTTGTCCAGCATCGTATGACCTACCAGCTTAGGTGCGCCGTGAATGACCGTCCGCGTCGGATTTCCACCCGTGTGGGTATCAATCGTCGTAATCTTGCCTGATATAGCGATCTTGCCTGGTACACTCATCCGGTTACCTCCCCATGAAACCCATGCCCGTTCTCGTACCCGTTCAAAGCCTCCCCAAATCGGTCATACCGCAGCGGCTCTACCGGTATGCAAGTGGGTTCGCCGCGTACCATTTCGGTCACCAGCTTGCCCGTGACAGCAGCAAGGCTAATGCCGTCCCCTTCATGGCCTGAGGCGATAAACAGCCCCGGCACTTCATCCACGGCTGATACAATCGGCAAATGATCAGGCGTCCATGGACGCAGGCCGGTATATGCCCTCAGTAGCGGCACGTTTGCCAGGGCTGGAAAAAAGCGAATCGCCCTGCGGGCAATTAAGCGGATCACCTGCTGATCGACCCCCGTATCCATACCGACAAACTGACGGCTGCTGCCGATCAGAATGTTTTGTGATGCGGTTGGCTCGAATACCAGCGCTACACCATATTTTTCATAAACCTCATCGACACTCCGCTGCCCGCCGAACTTGCTCATCAGGTACCCAAACTCCATCACCTTTCGCTTCCCGATCGAAGGCATTCGGGCAGACACCAGAATATGTCCTTTGCGCGGCATGATTGGAAGGCTCAAACCGAGTGAATGACCGATGCTGCGTGTCCACACACCTGCCGCCAATACCACTGCATCCGCATGGATCACACCGTTTGGCGTCTCAACTCCACGGACGTTCCCCCCTTCGTCCTTGAGGACGGACCGTATCGGTGTGCGCGGCAATAGTCTGGCTCCCATCCGCCGTGCGGCGTTGGCCAGTGCATACGTCATCAGCACCGGATTTACGGTAGAATCTGTCGCACACTCCAGCCCGCCCGGCAAATCTTTGGCCAAATGTGGCCATTCCTTCCGCAAAGCCTGCTGATCCAGCATGCGAAACGGAAGTCCCTCCTGCTGCTGACGGGCTACCCATTGCTCTGCCGCCTGCATCTCCTGCTCATTTTCACAGACCAAAATGCTGCCAGGCGCACGGTACTCAAACTCATCCTCCAGCTCCCTGGCCAGCTCTGCCACCAGCTCCTGCGATACCAGCGACATCCGGCTGTCAAATCCCGGCTCCTTGTCGATTGCCAGTATATTTCCATCACAACGGGACGAAGTGCCTCCGGCAATCTCTCCCCGCTCAGCCAGTACGACCTTCAAATCGGATTTAGCCGCATAATAAGCGATGGCCGCACCAATGATTCCACCGCCGACAATGACTAGATCGGCCGCGTCGTGTTTCACTCACTTTTCCTCCCTTCGACCGTTTCAACCCGAATGTCACAACACTCAGGTCGCTCTGCCCCAAATTTCAACCGTGGTCGTCCAATAGATGTTAGCCCAGCTAAATGTTAGTCAGTCAAATGTAAGCTTCGTCAGAAAATTCGGGGCAGCCGCGCTGGGAAATTCAGTTACAGCTTGAGCGTAAAGCTTTGGGTCACAGGCTTGCTCAGCTCGTCATAATCCCGCAGCTGTACGGTGAACGTATATATCTTGTTCGCTGCTCCGCTTTCCGCTGTACCGCTGATCGTTCCTGTGAAGCGATCCAGCGTGAAGCCTGCGGGCAGCTGACCACCCGTTACCGTCCAATCGTAAAACGGAACGCCTCCCTTGGCCTCCAGCTTGGCCGTGTACGCTTTCCCTTTAACGGGTGCTGGCAGTTCCTTCGTCATTATTTCTGGCGCGAGGAAAGGAGTCAGGTCCTTGCGCAGCGGCCAGCCTGCTTTTTCTGCTACCAGCAGCGAGAGCTTCGTGTTCATCCAGCGCCGTGTCGGGAACATGTGGCGCCAGCCACCGTTTTGTCCACTCAGTCTGTCAACCTCTGCAAGCTCCCCGGAGAGATGATAGCTGTCATCCAGCGCAGCCGGTCTGTGCTGATAAGCCAGAATATCCGGGTCATTGCCTGCTGCTTCCTTCAACGCCTTGACACCCGGGAACGTGTCGCTGAACACAATCGCATGACCAAATTCATGCATGATCAGCCCGTGCACATCCGTCACCTTGGACAGATCGGATTGATACCATTCTTCATCGTCTACCGATGTGAATGGAGTCGCATCATCATAGAAATCCAGAATCAGACTATAGGAACGGTTCAGGTTCCCCGGGACGGTTACACCGTTACGTGTATGATAATTGCCGTTATTGGCTGGAAAGCCCGTAGAATAAGGCCCGTTCAATCCTCTCAAAAACACCCACATGCCTTTATATGGCTTGTCATTCGTCACCTGGATTTCATTTTGCCAGTCGTCTCCCGGCAGATGGTTGACCTCCGCATTCGCCGGAACCTCATCGAAGGGGCTCAGATCAAAGAAATAGAACCAGTCCTTCACCGCCAGCTCTGCGGCTTTTCTCGTAGCAGCATCATTGAAATAGGGCATGATCGTATCAAAGCGATAGTCAAAATGGATGGGGACTTGAGGCTCTTCATTATCGTCCTGATCCAACACCCGAATCGGAATGGACTGGTTGGTCTTGCGCCCATCGTTTCCCGCCACAGATAGAGACAGTGTATAATGCTCAATTTCACCATTTCCCCCAATCCGGTCGGGATGGATGGCTAGACGGAAATCTTTTTCCTCCTGAGCATTGGCAAAGGTCAGCGTTTTGCTTGCCCCTTGCGCCGACAGCGTACTTGGCAAATCCATCATCAACCGCGATGTGCCCTGCGCATTCAGCGTGATCGTTACCGGAAAGGCAGCGTCTGCCGGCGGTTTGACCTTTAGCTTCACATACGGGTTCGCAAGATACCCTTGCCAGTCGACCAGCTCTATACCGTAATCGTTCACCGTCCGGCTAAAGATGTCGATGACTTTGGCATCCGACTCCGCCTTGGCATAAGCCCCATGACCCGGAATAGCTGGTGTTAAAGCAACGATGAGAGAAACGGCCAAAGCAGTCAGCCATATTTTCGTGCGTCTTTTTTGCGTGTTCATTCGATCCCTCCATATCATTTTTGGATGACTGCTTTTTATAATAAAAGCAGCTCCTTCGGCGAGGAGGTCAGTACCTTCACACCGTCATCCGTGATCAGCACATCATCCTCGATCCGTACCCCGCCGAACCCCGGGATATAAATGCCCGGTTCCACGGTAATGAC
>NZ_JH601060.1:7884-13022 GCF_000245715.1 Paenibacillus sp. Aloe-11
GCCGTGACCCAGCCCGTGGCCAAACTGCTCCCCATAGCCATACGAGGCAATCACATCCCGTCCCAGACTATCCCCCTCCCGGCCGCTTAAGCCTGGGCGAAGTCCTGCAATCGTCTTCATATTCGCTTCCAGCACAATGGCATACAGTTCCTTATGACGTTCCGACGGCTTGCCGACAAAGACAGTGCGCGTAATATCGGACAGATAGCCACGCACATTCGCGCCAAAATCCATTGTGACAAACTCATCCTGACCAATTTCCTTGTCACTGGCCAGCCCGTGCGGCAGTGCCGAACGCTCACCCGAAGCGACAATGAATGCAAAGCCACCCGATTCCGCACCCGCCAGCCGTAGCTGATATTCCAGTTCCGCCGCGATCCGTCGCTCTGTTACCCCCGGCCGGATGTAATTCAGCACTTCCGTAAAAGCAGCATCGGTCATACGCGCCGCTTCGCTGATCGTCCGAATCTCATCTTCGTCCTTCACATCGCGCAGCCGTTCTATCACATCCTCTGTGTGCACATACTCCAGCGGACCCAGCGCGGCTTGAAGCTGACCCGACTGCTGGAGTGAAACATGACGACTTTCCAAGCCCAGTCGGTGAACGCCTAATTTACCCGTCAGCGCGGCTACCGTCTGGAAAATTTGTACTTCGTGCTGAATGACCGAATACTCTGGTGCCTGATCCTTTGCTTGTGTCATATAGCGGAAATCCGTTACCAGAAAAGCGTCTTCCTCCGTAATAAGCGCCATCCCGGCCGAGCCTGTAAATCCGGTCATATAGCGCCGATTCGGCCCATGTGTAATGAGCAGCGCGTCTATACCCAGTGCCGGGAATTCCGAGCGCAATCGGGCCAGTCTGCCTGGAATACCTTGTAACGGCTTTGCAGCAGCCTGCACATTTCGAACTTCTTCCTCTTTCACTCGCACTGCCTCCCTGCTCCATATTCCTTTTCAAGTAATACGACTTGGCACACGATCCACCGCATGCTTTTGAACCTATCCATCCTCTTCTCGCTGCTGCCTTCCCGAAGCTCCTGCGTCCACTGTTCCTGCACATTTCCCCATTACTCAAGCTCATTCCAGCTCCAGCTTCCTGCTAGCCTTTGATGCCTGTCAGTGTAATACCTTCAATAAAATACCGTTGTCCGATAAAGAAAATGAGAACGATGGGAGCCAAAATAGTACTGGAAGCCGCCATCAGGTAAGGCCAGTTCGTATTGTTCAGCCCGCGAAAAGTCGCCAATCCCAGCGCCAGCGTAAAATGCTTTTCGTCACTCAAATAAATAATCGGGCCCAAAAAATCGTTCCACACATCAATAAAAGTAAATATCCCGATCACGATCAATGCGGGTGAAGATAAGGGAATAATGACACGCCATAGCACGGTCAGAGGTGTACCTCCGTCCATATAAGCCGCTTCGTCCAGATCACGCGGGATCGTCAGCATGAACTGGCGCATCAAAAAGATATTAAATGCTCCCCCGCCAAACCATGCAGGAGCAATCAGCGGCAGAAAGGTGTTCAGTCCCCCCAGCTCTCGCCACATGACGAAGGTGGGAATCAGCGTCACCGCGTACGGCAGCATCATTGATCCGATCAGCAGGGAAAAGATCAGATTGCGTCCAGGCCAGCGCAGACGGGCAAACGTAAACGCCGATACAATCGAGGTCAACATTACACCTGTCAGCACACACACCTCAATCAGGAATGTATTCATAAAATACCTGCCGAACGGCACCGAAGTCAGCGCCTCCGGGTAATTGCTCCATTGAAAAGGAGACGGTATCCACTCTGGCGGGAACACAAAAATTTGTGAGGTTCCCATCAGAGAGCTGCGAATGAGCCATACAAACGGCAACAGCATCAAAATACTGCCCAAGATTAAAACGATGTACAGCAGAACACGACTGATTGGGAAGGACTTGGCACGGGTAGCGGGTGCAGGACTGCGGGAGCGTTCAGGCTGTGGGGGCGGATGCTGCTGTGCTTCGGAAGCATGAGCAGCAGAAGTGGTCTGGTTCATGATCGTTCCCCTCCTTCATAGTGAACCCATTTTTTGGACGTGGAGAAAATCAGGACGGTCAGCACCATAATGACAAAAAATAAGATCCAGGCCAGCGCTGAGGCATAGCCGATTTTGGTCTCCGTAAAAGCCGTACGCCACAAGTAGAACACGTAGAACAGGGTTGCATTGTTGGGTCCTCCGTTGGTCATCACGTACGCCTGATTGAAGGCCTGAAAGGTGCCGATTAACGACATGACCAAATTGAAGAAAATGGTGGGTGTCATTGAGGGAATGGTAATATGAAAAAATTTGTGCCACAGATTGCCGCCATCCACCTCAGCCGCTTCATACAGATGAGTGGGAACCGACTGAAGTCCTGCCAAAAAGATAATGACCGTATTCCCGATCCCCCAGGTACTCATCATGATGAGAGAAGGTATCGCAGTGCTTTCGTCATAAATCCATTTGCTTCCCGGCAGTCCAACACTCTCCAGTAGCGAATTCAGCAAGCCAAAATCCGGGTTGAACATCCACAGCCACAGCATTGTATTCGCAATACTTGGCACAATGGTGGGTAAATAATAAATCGTGCGGAATATCGATAAACCTTTCACCTTTTGATTCAGCAACAGCGCAATGATAAAAGCCGCCGTCAAGCCAAGAGGCACACTGCCCAGCGCATAATACGTGGTCACAAACATCGATTGGGAAAAGGTTGTATCCTTGGTCAGAATGGTCCGATAATTCTCCAGCCCTATAAAGCTCATCTGTCCGCCAATGGTCCAGTCGGTCAGGCTGAATATGAATGAGGCGGCGATTGGCCCAATTGTAAATATGAGCAGTCCCAGAATGGCAGGAAGCGCGAACAACAGACCCCAGTTACGCTCCATGCGCATCATTCCTGATTGCTGCCGCTTCATGGGCCAATCTCCTTTCGCAGCTGTGCAGTCGGTTTATTCATCCGGATACACTCCCTGGAGCAACGGCTGAATAATAGGCTCCAGCTCATCCAATGCCTGCTGCGGCGTCTTCTTATTCGTCCAGATCAGATCCAGCCCCGGGGTCAGCTTGGAACCGATATCCGGCCAGTTGCGCAGCGTAGAGGTGGACGGCTTGATGGCGTAGTCTCTGGCATACTCAATGCCTGCCTGCCGAAATTCCGGCGGATGGGCCGCATTATTCGTCCATGACTGGATGGCCTGCTCATCGGTATAATATTTTTCCTCGATAGGCATCCACAGACCGGACTTGAACAGGTCCACCTTTTCCGGATTGTTGTGGTACAAATAAAATTCGAGCGCTTCCTTCGGATGCTTGGTGCTCTGGAAAATGACAGTGGCCCCCGCAACGATCATCGTTTTGGGTTCCTTCAGCTTCGGCAATACGCCGATACTCCATTGCAGCTGCTTGTTGTTCGAAAAATCAAGCAGGGACCACGTCCCGTCCACCACCATGGCGACTTTTCTCGTCTGAAGCCGAATCGTATTGGATGGCATGTCCTGCTGCTGGATCAAATCGGGAGCAACATGCTCCTTGAAAACCAGATCCTGCAGCTTCTGAAATACCTCCACCGACTCGGGACGGTTCAGGGTGTACTTCTTGCCTGTTTTGTCGGTCAAAGCCCCGCCATTGCTCGCCAGAAGCGGCCCCCAGGAGCTGCGGTCGTTGCCGAAGGCAAAGCCGTATTGCACAATATTTTTCGGATCAAAGCCGCTTTCACCGGGATGCTTGCCATTCTGATCCTTGGTCAGCTTTTTGGCAATCTCCAGGAATTCATCCCATGTCCACGCTTTTTGAGGATCGGCCGGAGGGACAGGCACACCCGCTTCTGTGAACAGCTCCTTGTTGTAAAATAACTGCATCACTTCCAAGGCGGTATAATTGCCGATAGACTTGCCGGGTTCACTGTAGAGATAGGAGGATTTAAGCTTGTTTTTTAATTCGGGATATTCATCATAATAGGAGGATAAATCCAGGAGTCTGCCTTCACTTGCCCATTTCATCGTGAGCGAATCACCCAGGTAGGCGATATCGGGAAGCTGATTAGCGGCCATTAACGTGTTAATTTTGGTCGTGTAGTCACCAGGGACATGCTCGCCCTTTACCCGGATATTCGGGTGGGATGCATTAAAGCTTTGAATCATTTTTTCCATTGCCTGCTTCTCGTCATTGCTTCCCCAGTACATGAACTTGAGCTCGACCGCATTCGGATTGACCGGTTCGCCAGCATTGCCGCTGCAAGCCGCCAGTCCTGTCAACATCGCCGTCATTATAAGAGCCATCCATGTCCGTAACCTTCGTTTCAGCAAATCAATCGGCCCCTTCCTGAACTGGATTCTCCTTACAAGCCTATTATGCGCCGAGAGTCCGGAGCCGACCACCCAACGACTCCAGACTCTCTTTGTTTTGGTATGATTTTTTTAACAGCGCGTTTACAAAAATGTTCTACGGAACTCCGTCGGGGTCAGTCCGGTATGTTTTTTGAAGGCGATGCTAAAATAATTCGTGTCCGAAAATCCCACAATCTCGGCCACCTCCGCCACCTTCCGGTTCGTGTCGAGCAGCAGCTCACGCGCACGCTCAAAACGGACGCGGGTCTGGTACTCAGCAAAGCTCTCCCCCGTGACCTGCTTGAAACGGGCGCTCAAATATTTGGGGCTCATATTCATGTAAGCCGCAAGGCTGTTCAGGCCGCCATCCTCCTGAAGATGCTCACGAATCCACTCCTTGGCCCGTTGAAATTTGCGCGGAATCCCCTTCTCGCGAGCTTCCCGGACATGACGACCGACCCGGACAAAATAGCGGGATACATAATCGATCATCTCCGGCCCGTGCCGCAAGCGGGACAGCTCCAGCAGCGGGTCCTGCTCCTGCATGGGCAGTTGGCAGACCGATGCATCGCTCTGGACGATGCGCATAACGAACAGTACAAGCTGGGTGACGATCATTTTCACCTGCTTGACGGGCAGCCCTGCCAATTGTCCTGACCATTCCTGTAAAATCGCATGGACTGCGGCGTCATTTCCGGCCCGAATTTCCGTGATCATGAGCAGCTCCTTCTCCAGCAAATAACCGCTGCTCGGCTCGGCCGCCTGAATGCTCTCATAGGGGATGATCTGGCTATAGCCGA
>NZ_JH601061.1:0-25913 GCF_000245715.1 Paenibacillus sp. Aloe-11
GCAGCCTGGCGGATCAAAGAGGCTTTGCAAGCGTTGGAAGCCGCATTTTCTACATTAACGGAGGTTATATAGATGCAAATTGCTTTTTCACCTTGTCCCAATGACACCTTTGTCTTTCATGCCCTGGCGCATGGTTTGATTCCGGGCGCGCCCGCGCTGGATATTACCTTTGCCGATATCGACATCACCAACAATCTGGCGATCACACCAGACGGACTGGATATTATGAAAATCTCGTATGCCGCGCTCCCTTGGGTGCTGGATGAATATGCTCTGCTGCCTTGTGGTGGCGCACTGGGCCGGGGTTGTGGGCCGCTCGTGCTGACCAAAGAAGGCTCCACGATGGAAGGCCCGAAAGCCTTGTCTGGCAAGCGTGTAGCCGTACCAAGTGAACGTTCAACCGCCTACCTGCTGTTCCGCCTGTGGGCAGCCAAGCATGTGCCTGGGGGTGTAGGCGAGATCGTCGTCATGTCGTTTGACCAAATCATGCCTGCTGTCCGTGACGGTCATATAGATGCCGGACTGGTTATTCATGAGGCACGCTTTACATATCCGTCCTACGGACTCCGCAAGCAAGTCGATCTGGGCAACTGGTGGGAAGAAGATACAGGACTCCCGATCCCGCTCGGAGCGATTATTGCCCGTCGTCATCTGGATTTGGATGCGATCACAAGCTGGATACGCGCCTCTGTCGAGTACGCATGGAAGCATCCTGAAGCTTCCCGCGAGTATGTATTGTCTCATGCACAGGAGCTGTCACCGGATGTCGCCCAGTCGCATATCGACCTGTACGTGAACGATTTTACCGCCAATCTGGGCGACAGCGGTTATGCCGCCATCGAAGCCTTGCTCGGACGTGCCGCACAGGAAGGGCTGGTGCCTTCGTTTGATTTGGCCAAGCTGCGCCTTGCCTCCACAATCCGCTAAAACCTATAAAACCTCCCGAACGAGTACATGCCTAACCATGCGCCCAGTTCGGGAGGTTTTATCATTTCTTCGTATAGTGAATTCTCATTTTAGACTCTCTGAATCCTGTCTTTAGTTCTGTTCTTGCTCCACGACCTCGGTCTTAAATACATTATCCAGCTTGGTGCCCAATCTTTTCACCAGCGGCACCTTGATATCCCGACTCAGTTCCTTGAAAAAAGCGTCCATGTCACAATTAATCTTATCCAACACAACCTTCACGGTGCCCTCTGCCAAAATCTGCTCATTCAGTTCTTCCGGTACCGTAACCGAGATGTCATACTTTTTGCTTAACGTTTTAATGTAGCGGCTAAAGATTTCGATAAGCTCCTCATTGTTGAAGTTCTCAACAGCAACTTGCCCTTTGTTCGTAAATTTCAAATTCACTCTCACGTTAGCATTTCCCCTTTTCCTTTTGACCATTTATTTTGGATAAACGTTGAACCGTACAGCGGCTCTTCAAAGAAAGGGCCTTACCGATCGTTTTAGACTCTTGTCCTTTGATATACTAAGTATAACACATTAAGTCTGTTTTCATTTCCCAACTTGTCGTTTTATGATAAAAAATGATACTTTTTGCGCATTTTCAGCATGAATCATTACTTTTCATTCCAATCATTAGTAGAAAATCAAACAAGAAAATACAAGAAAACGCCTATCTTGCAATAGAAAGACGTTTCCACATAAAGAGCTTATATAGTATGCCTCACAGAGGTTTCGTGCATTCCCAACCGTGTGAACGATACTCACGCACGGCATCTCGTAGATCCTCAATATCATCGGTATGCAGCAAAACGGCAGGTAAAATGACCCAATATTCATTTTCCGCCAAATCGATAAATACATCCTCGACGTCATAATATTGCATATCTCCAAATGCCGTATCTCTGATTTTCTGTCCAACCAAAGGGGTAAACCGGGAATCGAATGTTTTCATCACCTTCGTGTATTCCTTCACGCCCGTTGCTGTGATCTGCTGCGAAATAATGACGCTCAATGCTCTGCTACCTCCCTGACCTAATAATGCTCATTATAACCTTTCCTCAGACCTTCTACAAAACCTTGCGCAAAAAGAATCGTCTTATTTTATTTGATAAACTAACATATTATTCCTGATGCCGTATTTCTATGCCTGAGTACAGGATTGCGTTTCATCAGCCTTGGCCGTTCGGCACCCTTGTTTTCCCGGCGAAGCCGTATTTACCAGATACACGCTGCCTGCAATCAGCACCAAACCCGCAACAAAAGTCAGGGTAAGAGATTCCTTCAGCATCACCATACTAAAGATCGTAGACAGCACTGGAATCAAAAACGTGTATGAGCCGACGGTTCCTGCATCTCCATTATCGATCAATTTAAAATAAATCATCCAGCCCATGGCAATCACGAAGATCGAAATAAACGATAAGATTGCAATAAAAGAAGCTGTCCAGTGGATATCGCTCCATTTCTCTGTCGCAAATCCAACCCCGTTAAGCATGATGCCTCCCAATATGAGCTGCATAGTGACCGCCCAGATGGAGTCCAGCTGCTTGCTTTTTTTCTTCATATAAATGGTTCCCAGCGCCCAGCACAGTCCCGAGGCCAGCCCCAACACAATCCCCAATACGGACAAATGGCCTGCCATGCCGCCAGAGCTAATCACGATCACCCCGCCAAATCCAAGCACCAGTCCGATGACCTTCATTGGAAACATACGCTCACCCAGCCACAACCAGGAGAACAATCCCAATAAGATAGGCTGGAGAAATACTAAAGTGGAAAATAACCCGGCAGGTAAATAACCCAGCCCTATCGTCTGCAAACCATAGTAGCCTGCAATATTAAATATCGCCAGAACGAGGTACGTCCATGCATTCTGTCTAAAACGCAAGGTTTTCCGGTGACGCAAAGCGAATAATAGCAAAATCAAACCGCCCAGCAAGGTGCGCATTCCCGAGAAGAATAGCGGCGGTGTATCTGGCAAAGCCAGCTTGGTCAACGGCCAGTTGATCCCCCACACCATGACTAATATCAATACAAGCCACAGCGTGGCTTTTGGTGTTAACTTTTTCATAGATGTCTTCTCTCCTCTAGCATTTTCATCGTTCTTTGCTTACAGTAATAGGCATCAAGCCCGTTTGCAAAGCTTCGCTTTACTAGCGTATACTGTGAGCACTAATAAATAAAATGAATGTTTTCGATAAGGGAGATAACTTTTCACTTATGACCATTACCCAGATTATGATCTTCGTCCGCGTAGCTGAAACGCTAAGCTTTACCCAAACTGCTCATGAGCTGCATATGACGCAGCCCGCTGTCAGCCATGCGATCGCCAGTATCGAAAATGAGCTGGATGTCCAGCTATTGCTGCGTGATCGCAAAAAAGGCGTACTCCTAACCCATATCGGGCACAAGGTACTGCTGCAATTTCGCATGATGCTGCAAAGCATGGAAAAGGTACAGCAGCAGGTAGCCGCTGAAAAAGGGCTGGATGTTGGCACGGTCACCATCGGTGCCTTTCCCTCGGCCTCAGCCTATTTTCTGCCTCCAATTATTCATCATATTCGCCAGCATTATCCGAACCTGGTTTTTGATCTGCACGAAGGCTCTACGAATGAGGTCAAGGAATGGGTGCATACCCGTGAAATCGAAGCGGGCATCATCCTGCTGCCTGATCCACAAGTGGATGTCATCCCTTTATGCCAGGATAATATGGTCATCCTCCTGCCGGACGGTCATCCCATGCAAGCGCGCGACAAAATCGCCATTCGAGACTTGAATCAACAGGATATGATCTTTTGTAAGGGTGGACATGAGGTTGCCATTATGGAAGGCTTTGAACGCGAACAGAGCCAACTGAAAGCACAATTCATCACTCACAATGTCAGTACCCTGGTCAGCATGGTCCGGCAAGGGCTGGGCATGGGGATCGTTTCCTCACTCTCCTTGTCCACATTCCCCCATGATCTGACCATCAAGGAAACCACACCATTGATTACACGCGAGATTGGTATCGCTGTACCATCCCTGGCCAATGCTTCACTGGCCGTACAGTTATTTGTCCGCACCGCTCAGGAGTTGTTTGTGGATGCGGAGACTTAATATAAAAAAATTAGCGTATGGAAGGCATAACCATTTGTAGAAAAGGGAACAGCCCTATGCTATACTGTATTAAGAAACTGTATCATGTACTATGTGTCATATAGCCTATGACATGTGGGTAAAATAAGAATAGCCGCGATGGTTGCACATCGCGACTTTCTGACAAAGGCCGATGGGCGACCACGGCGAGAGTTTCATACTAGGTACGAAAAATCACCGGATAGCTAGGCGGCCAACCTATTCCCGGTGGTTTTTCTTGTCTTTACGTGATTGTTTCCAGGCTTGGACCAAAGTCTTTAGGCCAGTAGTTATACTGACCAACTTTAGCACAACGTCAAGAATCTTCACGATTAGATCAAATGACACGGCGTCACCCCCTCTCGGGCTAGCTTCGCCGCATCTTCCCCACCGGTTAATTTGTCCAAATCATTATAGCATAATTGGGAAAATTGGAATATAGAGTAGGAATAGCGAGAAGAACTACTAGATGTGTGGTGTCACTTTGTGTTTACAAGGTTAAGCTCAATATGGGGTCGACCGTGCAACCATAGCAGTTCGTCCAGTAAAAATGTCAAGCCATCCTTACTGCGCAAACGCTCAATCAACTCTGTAACGACTTCCACAATCTCACGTTGCACATTCTTCGCCAGTTGGAGTCCTCCGCTTTCCCCATCCACATAAAGATGTGGATGATCCGGTTGTTCTACCCTTCGTACATGTCGCAGACACAACATCCCATTTTCCAGATAAAAGAAATAGCTACGATCAAACAGGACCCCCTCAAATAATTCATACATATAAGGATCATCATCAGGTCCATATACCATGGCAGCTCTTTTCAATTCAACCGATTTGGTCATGTAATCCCTCTCCTTTGGATTCATTAATTTTTTTTGTTAAATAAAGACCATGCTATTATATTTATATGTACTTAATGTACGACTTCTTATACATATAATACACTTTCACATTATAATTTTCAACACTTATCGAATAAAATGTACGCATTATTGTAATTTAGGTTTGATTTCTCTAAGATTTAAGTACATATAATAAATAAAGGGGGATTGCTCATGGGATTGAAACCAAGTTATAAACCGATGGAAATCACTCTAATTAAACGAGATAAAACACGAACTTACCTTCGTACTCAATTAGGAATATCACCATCCACTTTGGCGAAAATGTCTAATGGGGAATTTGTAGCCATGAGTGTCATTGCACGGATTTGTGAGGAGTTGGATTGTAGAGTTGAAGAGGTTGTTGAATTTATAAAAGAACAACCATTAGATAAAGAGAAAGAGCGCTAATCCGTTTAGGGATAGCGCTCTTTCTTTTCAACTTAATATTGATTTAAAGCGACCGCTTCGCTTGTACAGCACCATTCCACCTACTCCGTTTTACTTGTACATTTTTTAGTTCAGCTTATATAAGCGGAAAATTTCAGCTAATAATATCCACTTGTTAACAGCGGATTCCATATCTTCATCTGTTATTACCCATACTGGTTTACCAGTTAGACCTTTATCCTTTACATATTTACTTACTCTTCTAGTTAAATCCACTATATTTTTATAGTCAACCATACAATCCTCATTTCCAAGCACCTTATGAATCAATTATGCAAATCTATCAGCTACACCATTACTCTATTCAAACAATAGGCTCTACGCACCAACAGATTTTGCCCCTCTTGTGAAACCTTCAAAATATTCTACTTCAAAATTAGGAATTGACAGGAATGATTTTATACTTAAACCATTTTGTCTACAAATACTAATAAAGTCATTAAAATGATCTGGCGTATATTCTCTTTAAGGGCAAAACGCTAAGCCATAAACTCTCTTAAGTAAAAACAGTGTTGTTTTTTAATATTTTTTCGCTATAACGGATGCCTGATGTCTACTTAGTGAAGCAACGCATTTTTGAAAGAATCAATGCTAAAAATGTTTTGAATTTCGACATATTTTCTCAGATATATACAAAATTCATTGTTATATTCCATTGAAAATATTGACAATTATATAATCTCAATGTATTGTGTAGAAAATAAATACATTTTTTCTTGAATTATTTATTATTTGGGATCAATTTCCGGAGAGCCGTTACTGCTTATTTATTCTCATCTAAGAATGGACAGGCCTCTTTGGAATGGATTCATAATAATTCTTTGGAAGGAGGAATCCATAAAGCCGCTTGAGGATGACGTCTCAAACTATTGAAAGCGTTATCAAAGCTAGATTAGAACCCCCCGAAAGATTCTATTAAAAAATGCAAGGAGGAGTAACATGACAATCCAGACTTTTGTGAATCATCGTAAGTTATCTATGAAATGGTTTATTTTCTCGACAGGAACCCTGTTTCTGATGCTGCTGGGTTCGTTTGTTTTTGCGGAAAGCGCTTCCGCTCATGGGTATTTGACGGATAGCCGCGCTCATCTATGTTCCACGGGCCAAAACACCAATTGCGGGCCAGTGAGATGGGAGCCTTTTAGTGTGGAAGGGCGAGGGGATTTCCCTGAATTCGGCGTTCCCGACGGCAAGATCGCCAGCGGCGCGAAATTTTTAGAACTCGACGAGCAAACAGCGGATCGCTGGACCAAGGTAGATATGGTAGGCGGGGAGCATACGTTTCATTGGAAACTTACAGCCAATCACAGCACGAATACATGGGATTACTATATTACGAAAAAAGACTGGGACCCCAATTCCCCGTTAAAACGGGAGGATCTTGAGTTATTCTGCCGTTATATAGATGACGGTGCGATTCCGCCAATCGACACTTATAATGATTGCTTTGTTCCGAATGACCGGGAAGGATATCACGTTATCGTTGGTGTTTGGGATATCGCAGATACGGAGAATGCCTTCTACCAAGCGATGGATGTCCAACTCAGCATCAACCCGTCGGCACCGACCACGCCCGACAAGGGTTTCCCTGGAGATCCTAACCGTTTCGGAAAGTACCTCGTCTGGAATACCATCAGGGTCTATACCGAAGGTGAAATCGTTCTGCACAACGGGCAATTGTGGCAAGCTCTGTGGTGGACCCGTGGACAGGAACCGGGAACGACAGGACAGTGGGGTCCGTGGAAGCTGATCGGCGACGTGCCACCCGATGAGGAAGGCAGCACAGAATTGGGCAGCGCATAAGGACGGACATATTTTATTCAAAAACGAAGAGGCAGTTGTCGAGTCAAGTTTAAACCCTCAGACATATCCCGCGAGAGCCAGAGAGAAAAATTCTCTCTGGCTCTTTGTTCGTACGCCCAGCATGGGCGTCATCTATACGGTGGCGTGTCCAGACAAGCACGCTTATTCTGGCCGATGAAGGTCATTACTAGCAATCCAATTAAGTAGTTGTTTGTTCTGCAATTTTTACAAATAAAATCTTTTTTGAAACTATGTTTGGTATCACACATAGTTTCAAAAGGATTGGGTTTCCGATATATTAAATAAGGGGGAATAAACATTGCATAAAATTAAGAAGAAACTCAATAAGATAAATGAAACCAAGAAAATTTACAAGCAATTTGAGGATACAGAGTTAAGAGCTCTTGAGAAATACTACACGGCAGAAGAGGATTCAGCGAAGCAATTGTCCTTAGTAGGCTCCTTGGTCGCTTACGTAATCCCTCTCGTTCTCTTAACCGTCAATCGACTACTTGGCGAGGGACGTAACCTAATGGCAATATACGTAGCTGCCTCATTTTTCGTCGGGGTGCTCTTAACCTTGATACTTGCAACAGGATTGCACTGGAGAGCTGCCACAAATTTACGTGCGGTCCAACTCGTTATGGAAGAACGCGAACGTTTAGCCGCCGTCTCCCAAAAGCAACCGCCTGCCGAATATCCTTTACGTAGACGTCGATATGTCCGTCAGTAGTCCGTCCGCCCCAATCCCAACACGTTCGAATGCCGACGCCTTCGTTTTTGACACGGGTTCCAAACGGAATGGACAGCGGACAGGCTGCGGTTACTCCGCTCTTGACGCGTCTACCTGACGCAGTGATTCCGTGAGTTGGCGTAAATAGAAGACGGGGAATTGCCTGTTTTCTCAGTCTCTACTACGTGTGTTGGCGTCGATTGACTCGGAGGATTAAGCGTGACTATTGCCACGAGTATCAGTTCGATAAATGTCCGCGAGACTACGCCCCCCGCCTTGAACTGCGCCTCTACTTGCGCGAGAAGTGCGGCTTTCGCTTCGGCTGGCGTGAGTTTAACGAGTTGTGATTCGGCACACCATTCGTAATAATCCGAATCATCGGTGTCTAACGCGGCACCATCTTGTGCGGTAAAATGCTGCGGTCATCTTCTACAATTCTTACGAGTCGTGTCGTAGACGTCTGACGTACATAATCGCCGACCTTCAGCGTCTTCTCGTCCACTAGTTTCGCCTCCATCTCCGCAATGGTTGCGGTGATCTTTGCGAGTTCTTCGCATTTGGCCGCGAGCATGGCTTCCGTTGAGGCACCGAATACGGTAAGGCACTCCAAAACGTCCACATCCATCAGCCAAAACGGGTCCCCGTCTTCGTCCACAACGAACTTATCGCACGTCATCGACGTTTACCGAGTAATAGCCGTTAGTCTGGAGGTAGCTGCGAAGGTTCCTCGTTACGAATACGATATCTCCCGCCTGTGGTTCAACGTCCATCCACGCGTAACTCTTGCCGCCATACTCGACGATATTGCCGCCAGTATCTACGCGCACAACTCCGTTTAATTCCGCCACATTTACACGCTCCTATTCGAATAAATTTACGTCCATTACGTTTATTAGCCGCGCATTACTCAATTCCGTGACTAGCACCGCACGCTCTCGGGCATCAACGTTAACTGATTCTATCAACGTATCTCCGTCGAGTTGGTCCAGACCTAGTCCTGCGATAATGACACCGGTAATCTCGCCGCGCCGGGCTGCGGCCGCCCACCGCTTCGAGCACATTGACGACTGCGTTGGGAAACGGGATAATTTCGACTAGTCGCGTTTCTTCTTCCGCCATGTTACACCTCCCTCCTTGTTTTAAGAAGTGGTATAATATAGTCAAACTAGAGGAGTTGGTCTTATGAGTAAAATCAAAATAGGTCTTAATTGTAAAAAGTACCCGAACTGTGAGTGTGATAAAGTAGATTTTCCATACACTACAATACCTAGAGTAGCATGCAAGATTTTCGATATAGAGTATGATGGGTCTGGATACATATCTCGGATGGAAGTCCTTACTCAGTACATCAGATTAGGTCACACCAGAGAGGAGTACATAGAGAAATACGGAAATGGCTTTTTCGCTGAAGACGATCTCCACTCTTTTAAGTAATGACCCCCGTATGTCCAAAGCCGCCCGTCCCGCGTTCCGTCTCTGAAAGCTTGCCGTCCGTTTCGATGAAATTAAAGCCATAACAAAAAGACCTCTACAGCGGTATAGTACGTGACTATACCGCTGTAGAGGTCGTAATCCGCAACCCTAAATCGCGTATTTTGGGGTTGTTAACGTTCATCATACGGGATTGTTAACGCTCAAATTCCCGTCGTAATCCGCATCCCCGAACACTTATTCCGCTAGGCTAACGCATCGGCCTCCGATTAGGTCACCGGAAGTCAAAACGTTGATACAACGCGGTTTAACAAGGCTCTTCACTCGGCTTCCCTGCATCATCACGCGTACGGAAGCTTGAACCACAGCCGCATGTAGCTACGGCATTCGGGTTATGAATCGTGAAGCCGCCCGACATGCCGGACTCTTCAAAGTCGATTTCCAGACCGTCCAGATAGCGGATGCTTTCTTTCTCCACTACGACTTTCATATCCTGTACGTTCATATATATATCCTGATCTGTCTCATTGTCGTCAAAACCCATGGCGTACGAAAATCCGGTACAACCGCCCGGCGTAACACCCAGACGCAAAAACATATTCGGCGTTTCCTGCTGCTCCAGCATTTCCTTCAAGCGTTCAGCAGCGGAATCGGTAATGTTAATCATGGCTCCATCCTCCTCTTTTACTTCATGTTCCTCTTCAGTATACTCCACTATTGGCACGTGCTCAAGTCATGGAATGTCCATGCCTTACGGGGTAAAAGACCTGATTTTACACTCATTTGTATTGATCACCTGTGTGGTGAGGTTTATAATAGATGAAGAGTGTGTAAAAGAAACTGTCGGAAAATTGTCAATTAAATGGCGTTGTTTTAAGACATCCGTCATTGTTGTAGCCTGGCATTGTAATATTTTTCACATATTCTACATCCGCGCTGCCGGGTTCGCACCGACGGAACGGGACATCCTGTGTGCATCAAGCGCTTGGACCGCAGATCATAGCGGAAAGCCTCGCACAGAGCAACTTGAAGGAGGAATGGGCATGTCCACATTAGTCACACCTTTTACAGACCGCAGAATGGCGGAGATTGTAGAAAAGGTACAAAACGGTATTCGTTTGAGCCTTGAAGACGGTATATATTTATATGAAACTGACGATATCCTCACACTGGGTCAGTTGGCTAACGAAGCTAATTTACGTAAAAATGGAAAAAAAGTTTATTTTATCGAAAATATGAGCCTGTACTTCACTAATGTATGCGAAGCGCGCTGCGCATTCTGTAATTTCCGCAAGGACCAGGGGGAGGACGGCTCTTATACATTGTCGGGACAGGAAATGATTGATTATGTTGAGCAGCATATCCATCCTGGGGTAAGAGAATTCCATATTGTTGGCGGTCATAATAATCATGTGCCTTTCCAATACTATGTAGACTCATTGAAGGCGCTGAATGAAAAGTATCCCAACGTTACACTGAAAGCCTATACTGCAGCAGAAATTGACTTTTTTACACGCATTAGCGGCTTGAGCATCAAAGAAGTGCTTCAGGAGCTGCAAAAGGCTGGACTTCAAACTCTGACAGGCGGTGGCGCAGAGATTTTGTCCGACGAATATCGCAAGAAAATGCGTGTTTCCAAGGCCAATGTGGATCGCTATCTTGAAGTACATCGCACGGCTCACAATCTCGGCATGAAAACTCATACGACCATGCTGTACGGTTCGGTCGAATCGTACCAGGATCGTATTGAACATATGCTGCAAATTCGTGAATTGCAGGATGAAACGAACGGATTTATGGTATTCATTCCACTGTCCATGCAGCCAAAAAGCAAAAATGCCAGCATTATGCGCCGCAATTCCGCTTATGAGGATCTCAAAACGATTGCGATCAGCCGCCTGATGCTGGACAATATCAAGCATGTCAAGGCTTACTTCATTAATATTGGACCGCAATTGACGCAGGTCGCGCTTACGTTCGGCGCCTCGGACGTCCATGGCACGATTGTGCGCGAGCAGATTAGCCATGCCGCAGGTGCTTTGACTCCAGCCGGTTTGACCCGTAAAGAGCTGATTTGGCTGGTTAAAGGTGCAGGACGTATCCCGGTAGAACGGGACACCTTCTATAACGAAATCGAAGTTTTCGACTAATCGAGTTTCTCGACGAATTTAACAAACTCAACGAAACAAATTTATTTCGGATTCAGATTTCCCGCGAGCATTTTTTCCCCATTACTCACACTATGCAGCGACAAGTTGCCTCGGAATACTCCGGCCTGCCTGCCGACAGGCAGACCGAACTCCGGGTATTATAACAAGGCTCCAGACCATTTGCCGGGGACACGGCAGCGAAAGGACGGCGGATTTTTGATGAAAAATTTCGTTATTCTGGGGGGCGGCTACGGCGGCCTTACCATTGCCAAAGAATTGCTGGACAAACATATTCCCGACGATGTTCAAGTTATTTTAGTGGACCGGATGCCCTTTCAAGGCTTGAAAACAGAATACTACGCTCTCGCAGCGGGGACGGTATCTGATTTTGATTTGCGGGTGCATTTTCCCAATGAGCAACGTCTGATCCGTAAATACGGAGAGGTCACCTCGATGGATCTGGAGAATAAAATCGTCCATTTTCAGGATGGCGAGCCTTTGCTCTATGATCAGCTTGTGATTGCGCTAGGCTGCACGGACCGTTTTCACAATACACCGGGGGCTGAAGAGTATAGCTGTACGATCCAGTCTTTTAACCATACCCGTCAAACGTATCTGCGCTTGAATGAAATCAAGCCTTATGGGCATGTTCATATTGTAGGCGGCGGTCTGAGTGGGGTTGAAATTGCTGCGGAGCTGCGTGAAAGTCGTTCGGATATAAATATTACCATTATGGATCGGGGCGAGCGGGTGCTGTCGGCATTTCCGCAACGTTTGTCTGCCTATGTACATGCCTGGTTCAAGGAGCATCAGGTTCATGTACTGAATCATGCTGCGGTTTGCCGTATTGAACCTGGCGCTATCTACAATCATAACGAGCAGATTGTAACGGATGCGGTGGTATGGACAGCCGGGATTCAACCGGTAAAAATGGTGCAGGATTTGGCTGTTCCTAAAGACCCTCAGGGCCGCATCGTGCTCAACGAATATTATCAAATACCGGATCACCCCGAGGTGTACGTGGTCGGGGACTGTGCCAGTCTTCCTTATTCACCAAGCGCCCAGGCGGCAGAGGTGCAAGGGGAGCAGATCGCACACATTGTACGCGACCTGTGGAAGGGCCAAACGCCTCACCCCCATCCTCTGAAGCTGCGCGGCACATTAGGCGCACTGGGTAAGAAAGCGGGCTTCGGCTATGGCTTTATGGGCAGCACCTCGTTGCGTGGACGAGTACCTCGCCTGCTTAAAAGCGGTGTGCTCTGGAAGTCCAAACGCCATTTTGGCTGAGCGATTGGCTATATAAAACACAAGAAGACCCGCTTTCCAGAGCAGGTCTTCTTCTTGTGTTTCTCAATCCAAATCAAGCTGATCCCATGCCTCAGCTTCCTTGATCTTGCTTATAATCACTTCATACAGCTGCTCTGCTGAATCCGCAGAAACAATCTCACCGTTGACCATCGCATAGGGCTCAGCGTTGCACTGACCACAATTGCTAAGACAGCCGTATTCGATTACATCATAATCCGGATTTTGCTCCAGCCTGGACATAATTTCATCGGTGCCAAAATGCATATTGCTGGTGCAAAATTCGATGATAGGTCTTAACATTTTTTCACCTGCTTTGGATGACGGGCATTTTAATTTGGCCCGCTTTGTAATATAATAAATAAGGTATAGGAAAGGAGTTGAAGTCTAATGAGCGAAGCACAAAGCGTTCAAATGTATGATGAAGTAGCAGATGTACTGGATAAGCTCCGTCCGTTCCTGCAACGCGATGGCGGCGACGTTGAGCTGGTTGACGTTGAAGACGGCATCGTTAAGCTGAAACTGGTAGGCGCTTGCGGTAGCTGCCCAAGCTCCACAATCACGTTGAAAGCAGGGATTGAACGCGCTCTTCTCGAAGAAGTCGACGGCGTCCAAGAAGTGGTACAAGTATTTTAATGCTTGTTGCATAATGATCATGAGAGTCTTGACTTCGGTAACGAAGCTCAAGACTCTTTTTATGTGATGTGTCTACTGGAATCTAGCGCTTAAATGGTAGGCCGAATCGGGTCCAATCCTCCCGACACATCCATAATATTGCCTGTTATAAAATCCGAATGCTCCTCACACAAATAAGCGATCACTCGCGCAATGTCCTCCCCACTTCCCGGACGCCCACGTGGTGTCTCTTGATCCTGCAAGCCGGTGACGTCGGCAATAGACATTTCCTTATTCGCTCCTCGAATATCTCCGGGACAAATCATATTCACCGTAATGCCATATGGTGCTTCCTCCACAGCCAGTGACTTCGTAAAAGACACCAGCCCCACCTTGGCGGCTGCGTAGACAGCGCGATGCGGCCAAGCCCTCGCTTCTCCAGCATGACCAAAGCCAAAATGAATAATACGTCCCCATTGCCGGCTCCGCATATGAGGCAACACCAGATGATCCAGCAGCATGGTGCCGACCAGATTCCCCTGTATCATGGCATGAATCTCGGCTACACTGTAATCCGCAAACAGACGACGCTCGCGGATGAACGGTCCGGCATTGTTCACCATAATATCTACACCGCCCAGCCGATCCTCGACTTCGCCGATCAGCCTCGTGATATCCTCTTGCATGGAGATATCTCCTTGTAAAGAAAGGCAGCGTACTCCTTTAGACTCGATGACACGCTTCAGCTCCTCGGCTTCAGCTTGGCTATGCACATAATTCAGCGCAATATCACAGCCTTCATCGGCCAGACGCAGAGCGGTCATTTTGCCTAATCCCTTGGCACTGCCTGTTATGAGTGCGACTTTGTCTCTCAACAGTTTTCCTCCTCTTCACAGAGAACGGTCACCCCCAAGTATAAAATATTTAGGCTTCGCCTACAACTCCAGGCAAAAAGAAACCCCAGTCCTCTTGTTCAAGAGAATCTGGGGTTTGCAGTCAACGCATTTTCGTTCCCTACTTAAAATGCCGGGATAATCGCGCCTTGGTACTTATCTTCAATGAATTTTTTAACTTCCGGAGATTGCAAAGCTTTCATCAGCTTTTGAATCGCTTCGGAATCTTTATTGTCAGAACGTGCGACCAACACGTTAGCATATGGGGAATCCTTACCTTCCAATGCCAGTGCATCCTTGGTCGGGTTCAGCTTCGCTTCAAGAGCATAGTTCGTATTGATCAACGCAATGTCCACTTCAGGCAACTGACGTGGCAGCATTGCCGCTTCCAGCTCTTTGAATTTCAGGTTTTTCTTATTTTCAGTAATATCTTTTACTGTAGCTTCGATGTTGCTTTCGTCTTTCAGCTTAATCAGACCTTGTTTGGCCAACAACAGCAATGCACGACCTCCATTGGTTGCATCGTTCGGAATAGCTACTGTTGCGCCATCTGGAATTTCATCAAGCTTTTTATATTTTTGGGAGTAGATACCGAATGGCTCCAGATGAACTGCACCCACAGATACCAGATCCATTTTGCGCTCTTTGTTCATTACATTCAGGTAAGGTACATGTTGATAGAAGTTAGCATCCAGCTGCTTGTCGAACAATTGTACGTTGGGTTGAACATAATCGTTGAACTGAACGACTTGAAGACGAATACCCTCTTTTTCCAACTGAGGCTTGATCGCTTCCAAAATTTCCGCATGTGGCACAGGGGAAGCGCCCACTTTCAGCTCAACTTCGCGTGGTGCGCCGCCCGTATTTCCAGTCGTTTTTGATGCATCGGATGTCGTGCTCTTCGTGCCGCAAGCAGCCAGCACCGCAATTAATGTCAAGCTTAATACCGCCAATACCCATTTCTTCATGTTATTACCCCTCCAATAATTTGTAATGTTCAGGATTCAGATGCCCTGATCAATAAGGATATCTATATGGTTTCCCTATTTTCGAGTATAATGCCGTACCAGACGGTCCCCTGCCATTTGCAGCAGTTGTACCAGTACGACCATGAGCACGACGGCAACGATCATGACAGCCGTTTCATAACGGTAGTAACCGTAGTTGATAGCCAGCGTCCCCAGACCACCGCCCCCGATCATACCGGACATCGCCGTATAGGATACGAGTGTAACGACAGTAATGGTTAATGCAGCGAGCAGTCCCGGCAGTGCCTCACGCAACAGCACCCGGCGGATGATTTGCCCAGTTGAAGCGCCCATCGCTTGCGCGGCCTCAATGACACCCTTGTCCACTTCACGCAGAGACGTTTCGACAAGACGTGCGAAGAAAGGGGCAGCCCCGATCACCAATGGCGGAATCGTACCCAGTACCCCGGTAGAGGTACCTACCAACGATCGTGTAAAAGGAATAAGTGCAACGATCAGAATGATAAACGGTACGGAACGCAAAATGTTAACGATGAAGGACAGTACAATGTATATCACTTTCATCAGAGTTAGCGAGGAGCGGCTCGCCAGGAACAATAATATACCGAGCGGCAAGCCAATAATCAGGGTGAACAGCGCGGATGCCCCAAGCATCTGAAGGGTCTCCACCGTAGAATTCCATAGTTCTTCCCAACTCACTTGCGAAAAATCAAGTTCGCTCATTGTCCGATCACCTCCACATCAAGTCCTTGCCCGGACACTTCACGCAACGTATGCTCAATATCCTCCTGATTTCCTTCAAAACGAACGATGAGCTGTCCATACGGTACGTTTTTGATGGTAGAGATCGTTCCCTGCAAAATTGCAAAATCAACGCCGGTATGACGGACCGTACGCGATAGAATCGCATCATATGTTATGCTGCCCAAGAAGGAAATCCGCACCACCTGCGCCGATTCACCGCCACCTGAGGCCGCAATTGCTGCTTGCAGCTCCTCGGCATGCTCAGACTCCCGCTGGATAAAGTCCTTGGTTACCTGATGCTGTGGCTTCAAGAACACTTCCGCCACCGGCCCCTGCTCCACAATGTCGCCCTGATGAATCACGCCAACTTGATCACATATGCTTTGAATGACATGCATTTCATGCGTAATCACTACGATGGTCAGATTAAAGCGCTGGTTAATATCCAATAGCAATTTCAGAATCGACCCTGTGGTCTGCGGATCAAGCGCCGAGGTAGCCTCGTCGCACAGCAACACATGAGGATCACTGGCAAGCGCCCGCGCAATGCCTACACGCTGCTTCTGTCCTCCTGATAGCTGTGAGGGATATTTCCCGCTGTGTTCTTCCAGACCCACCAGCTCCAGCAATTCTCGAACTTTCTTGTCCACCTGCTGCTTGGGTGTATTCACCAGGCGCAATGGAAATGCGATATTGTCATATACCGTCGCCGACGATAACAAATTAAAATGCTGAAAAATCATTCCGATTTTACGGCGCTGCTTCTGTAGCTGGGCTTGACTCACGGTGGTGAGATTCACACCGTCTACCCATACTTCGCCTGAAGTGGGCCGTTCCAATAAATTAATACAGCGGATTAACGTGCTTTTTCCCGCTCCGGAGTGACCAATAACTCCAAATATTTCTCCACGCTCTATCGAAAGGTTCAACCCGGACAGCGCACTAACGCGTCGGTTCCCTTTGCCATAATACTTGGTTAACTGCTTAAGCTCTATCAACGTGCTGCGACCCCCTTCACTTTCCTTACCCTTTTAATCGGCAAAAAGAGCCCCTTTCACAGAATGAAAAGGGCCCCGCATGCGAACCTTTTCTCATCTGCCAAAACCGCTAAAACTCTAGCGGTTTTGTAGGAATTAGCACCATCATGTCCCCTCCCGGTGTATTACACCGGGAAAGAACGGGTTGCCGGGCTTCATCGGGCCAGTCCCTCCACCTCTCTGGATAAGAAAAATATATTAAACTCCAGCTTTAGCTGTCCGTTAAGTTTATATTAAAATCATAATTCAAGCATTTTTCTGAAACTAGATTTCAGTATAGATAGTTTACATAGCTTTGTCAAAGGATATTTTCTAACATAATTATGGACGCACTGCCCGGTTCTCCCAATGTTTCGCAGTATAAGAAAAAACGTTGGACAGCGATCGGCACACCATTTCCAGGCCCTGCTGCAAATCCTCCAGATGATGATCCAGATCTTCGAGATGTATCTTGCCGTACAGAGCACGATGCCTTTGCCAGAGATCATCCTGCATTTCCGTATTCATATAGTGTATTTCCGTATTTCGCCGCTTACGCAGCCGATTGATGGCATCGGTATATGTGTTTTTAATATCATTCAAGTTATCGGTCAATACAGGATGCATTTTGAGATACTTGAGCTGCCGCAACACGGTAAAATACGAATAATGGGCCTTATACTCCCCTGTTTTTAAATCATACAGATCATTCAGCCAGTTACCCAGCTTATCCAGAATGGAAAATACGCGCACAAATCCATCCTTATAAAAGAAAACATACAATGCATAATCGGATTTTTCATCCTCGCTCATATCCTCAGCGTATCCGGCCTTCACTTTCATGCGGAAAAAAGCGGCAGCATGATGGCTCTGCTCCAGCTCATCCAGAGAGGACATCAGACCGCGTGTCAAAATATCCGCCTTACGAAAAGCGTGGGTCGGATCACCACTGGCCTGAATTTGCCGCTCCAGCAGGTTCAACATATCTGACATGCTATTCATGGCATCCAGCAGGACGCCCTTGCTCACACGTGGCGGCTCGCCCAGCAGCTTGCGTATCATGCCCACGCCTCCTTATGACTGTAAAATCCGGTTGTTCAATTCATTAAGGCGTCAAGCGAAATAACTCGTCCACCGTTGATCCACAAGCTTAACAATATCCTCACGCGGTAGCACTTCATCCGGGTAGCCCGGCTTCATGCGAGCATCCACTACAATCGGCAGCTTGTAGTTCAGATGATGCAAACGCACCTCGCTGTCGGCATACATATCTGTAGCCGGGTTAAAACGCGTAAATACCGTCCACAGGAACGAGGCTTGTGAGCGAACAACTTCCGTGGCATCATCCACGATAAAGACAAGAGGCCATTCTTGCTCGCTCGCAGCCAGTCGTTCCAATACACGCGCCGCCAGTTCAGGCTCTTGCTCAAAGGTCGCCCCTGATACAACAAGGCAGCCTCCGCAATACGGCTTAATTTCACGAATACCTGGCAGGTCTCCTCCCTCATAGGTACTAGGCAATTCACGTATTGGCTCCCCTACACCCATCAAGATCGCTTTGCTGCCATGATTTAGCTTGCGGCCTGTATAATCGAGCGTATCGTGGGACGTATGATTGAATATGAACAAATCCCTTGCTGGATTGAACCGCTCCAGAATCGTTTCCAGCAGCAGGTTAAAATCAGATAAATCAATGACCCGGTCCGTCAACATCAGGAATTTGGTTAATGACAATTGACCTTGACCCAAAATGGTAAAGCCGGATACCAGCGCTTCACGAGAGTAGCTTTCACGTACGACGGCTGCTGCCAGCGCGTGTACGCCCGTTTCAGCATAAGCCCACAGGGACTTGACGGAAGGCATCACAAGCGGATAGGCAGGCGACAGCAGACGCTGTAAAAATTCGCCGAGATAGTAATCCTCCTGGCGTGGTTTACCTACAATCGTTGCCGGATAAATGGCATCCTTGCGGTGGTACATATGCTTGACATGAAATACAGGAAAATCATGCTGTAATGAATAGTAGCCAAAATGATCGCCAAACGGTCCTTCCGGACGGCGTTCATGAGGCGGTACGTAGCCGCTGATGGCAAATTCGGCCTCTGCCGGAATGCGGTGACCCCCGAGCGGGTCTTCTGTCATCGGCAGCTTGCCTCCCATAATGAGCGAAGCGAGCAACAGCTCAGGCAAATTCTCCGGTGCTGGAGCAATCGCAGATGCAATCAGAGCGGGCGGACCACCGATGATTATCGTCGTGGGCAATGGCTCATTGCGCAGCTCGGCTTCATGATAATGAAAGCCGCCGCCTTTATGAATTTGCCAGTGAATTCCTGTCGTTTGATCATCATAAATCTGAATACGGTACATCCCCAGGTTATGATCCTTGGCATGCCCCGGCTTCTCGGTGTATACGAGCGGAAGCGTAATGAACGGCCCCCCATCCTCATGCCAGCTCGTCACTCTAGGCAGTGGAGCCAGCGGAGCATCTGTCCGCCGAACACCCAATACAGGAGCCTCGCTATGGGATACCGTTTTCAGCCCTACTTTTAGCATGTCCTTAATCAGGCCACGTTCATTCCATAATGCTTTGGGGGTAGGAGGAAGCAAGGTTTTGGTCGCTCCAACAATCGCATCCATCAGTTGCTCCGGACGAGGACCAAAAGCCATATCTACACGTCGATTCGTACCAAACAGATTACTGGCAACAGGAAACGGGGTTCCTTTTACATTCGTGAACAGCAGTGCCGGTCCTTCTTCCTCAATGACTCTCCGATGGATCTCGGCCAGTTCCAAATAAGGATCGACAGGCGCTTCTATAATTTTAAGATGATTTTCTTTACGTAGCGCTTCAATAAATTGGCGCAAATTCTGGTAGATCAACTGGACGACTCCTCCTAAGCAAATCAAGCCCTCGAGAAACTCGTGGGCCTGGTTTGTTTCTTATATGCTATTATACGTGTTTGAACCCCTCTTGGGCAAAATATCAGCTTTACTATATCTATGAAATACTTAGGTACGTTGTGCTTGGGTCGGAACAAGCTTGCGATCCGGCGACAATTGCCATACACGATAGCTCAAATAACACAAAATGGAGAACAATGTGGCAATCACGAGCATATGTCCCAATACAACAAACATGTAAATTTCAGGTTTGGTGAAATACAGCAAGCTAATTCCAATAATGACCTGAAGTGCTATTAACAATACCGAAACAACACCCAATACACGAATATCCCGGTGCTTCGGGTGATAACGGTATGAGTAGTGGCCTACGGCCAAAATAATGACGAACAGCAGACCGGCTGTAATCTGATGCAGAAGCAGCGGAGATATAATGCCGCCGAGATTTACAACCTTCTGGATGACGGAATGACTGAGAAGCGCACCCGAATAGACAGCAATATACGTATAAATCGTCGATAGCCATATAAAGTTGCGATAGCCCCGGCTGACAGGTTCAGCGACCAATCGCGGAGTATAACGTGAATCCGAATGCTCCTTCCACACCCCCAGCGTCATCATGGTCGCACTGGCAAAAGCGATAAGCGCAAAGCCAAAATGCAGTCCCATGACTGCAGCCGATTGGGAAAATATTACAGCCAATGCCCCCATCGCTCCCTGTATGATGACAAACATGAGCGTTAATAGCGAGAATAACTGTAAATCCTTCCGATGCTTCATAAACAGCAAAAAGCCGATAAAGGAGGCGACAGAAAGCAGCCCGGCCATAGCGCTAACAGAGCGGTGAGAGAACTCAATAATGGATGCGATTGTATGTGCCGGAACCAGCTTGCCGTTACAAAGCGGGAATTCACGTCCACAGCCGAGGCCCGAATCTGTCCGTGTCACGACGCCTCCACCGAAGGTAGCTAAAAACATGACAATACATGTTACGAGTGCCAGCCACTTTAATATTCTGATTTTGTTATTCAAAGAACTCACCCGTATCCTTCCAAATATAATATTTATTCACTTCATGTGTTGTGAAATAATCACTTAAAGTAATTATAACTGATATATTGTTCCTTGACATACGCGTTTTGTTGACAAAATGTGAACGTGTCCGTAAGAAAGCCGCCTCCTTTGGCAGGAAGCGGCTTTCTGTTTGTCCTGATGTCTAAAGGTTCCCTTCGGAGCCATCATACATGTACAGCATCTATTATTTTGCCAGATTAGCATGTACTTCTACTGCCCGGTCCAAAAATTGCTCGATTTCCTCACGGGATTTGCGTAGTTTGTTTACCAGACGCACCAGCTCGCGCCCTTCACTGTAAGCGATAAAGCTGGGAATACCCAACACATTCTGCTCCTGGCTGACGCTTTCGGCCTGCTCTACATCAATTTCAATCAATGTAAGCTTGTCTGCATATTGTTGCTCCACATCAGGCATAAACGGATCAATAAAATGGCAATCCCCGCACCAGTCCGCCTTAAACACAGCCACCGTTACACCGGAAGTTGATATTGCCTTATTAAAGTCTTCATGAGAGACGATTTTCTGCATTCCTTATTCCTCCTCTAATTTCGGTTGTAAAAAGAACTTGCTGCTTCTATTGTAACGCCAAATTGTACTTTTGATAAGACAAGGCCGATCTTGGCCAGGGCAATCCGCCTACGGAAATACCGTTATTTTCTTGCACATACCATAAACAGCGGGGATGTTGAACTGGTCCAAACAGTGGAATAATCAATAAGCTTGTTCTTTTCATCATAGATTCGCTTTTCGATATCCAGATCCAGTAAAATTTGTTTCATTCCAAGTGAGAGCAGAACTTCCACATCCCACTGAGGGCGTTTCTTTTCGCAGATGTATAGTGATTTGGCGATCGCATTCCGTTCTCTCAGCTGTTGTTGGGTTTGTGTCGGATGAGAAGGCTTTTCTCCTCTTTCGTCAGCCTGTTTGAATGCCTGACCGTAGTTGGCGTCAAAATTCAAGAGGGTTCCGCCAGGCGCAAGTACACGGTACATTTCGCTGTAGGCTTTTTGCGGATCAGGCAACGTCCATGTCACATTTCGGGTAATAATGAAATTGAAGCTGGCGTCAGGGAAATCAAGCTGTTGCGCATCCATTTGCCGAAAGGTTATGCCAGTATAGCCAAGATTTCTTGCATTGGACTCCGCCTTCATCAACATGGCGTGGGAATAATCAATACCTGTAACTTCACAGTCCAAGTCGCGCATAATGAAAGCGAAAAAACCGGCGCCTGTGCCTAGATCAAGGACCTTCAAGGGGCGGGATGGAGGCATATGCACTTGGATTATCTTCGTATAGATCTGGCGTAACCCGCCTTCAAAATCATGCATCCGCAGCCCGCTAAATTCGTCCGCTCGTTCGGTCCAGTAGTCATTAATCCGTTCTTGCATCTGCCTCTACTCCTCCCGCGATACAGCTTCTTTTTTTGGTACCGGCTATCATAACCATCGTAACCGGAATATCATACAGTTCTTCCATGTTTTTCTGCGTGACCACTTCATCTGGCTCTCCAAAATGAACAAAACAGCCATTTTTCAGCACTGCCGTATAATCGGCAACCTCCAAAGCATGGTCAGGATAGTGAGATGTCATAATGATGCCAACTCCTTTTTGCTTCAAGCTCTTGACGATTTGCAGGAAACGAAACTGATTTCCAAAATCCAGATGAGAAGTAGGTTCATCCAGCAGCAAGATTTGCGGTTCCTGGGTTAAAGCAGCAGCCATCATCACGAGTTGGCGCTCACCGCCCGAGATATTGGTGTAAATCTTCCCGGCCAAATGTTCGATGCCCAAAAAAGACAAGTTGTCCAGCGCGACCAGCTTATCTTTTTTTCCCGGTGCTGAGAGATAGCCCAGGCGGGCGGTTCTCCCCATCGTGACCACATCCAGAACGGTAAAAGGAAATGTTGGCGTGTGCATTTGCGGAATATATGCCATACAAGAAGCCAATGTTTTGGTACTGTAGCTTTGGATGGGTCTGTCATCCAGGTATACCTGTCCTTTGCTGGGGTTGTGCTGGTTGACCAGGCATTTTAATAGCGTACTTTTGCCTGTGCCATTGGGTCCCAGAATGCAAAGCACGTTTGGAGAAGTGACCTCAAATGAAATATTGTGAAAGATTTCCCGCCCGTTTTTGTAGTGAAAAGCCAGGTTTTCTGCCGTAATTTTCATTACCAGTTCACCTTCTCTCTGAACATGAAGTAGGCAAATAAAGGTGTGCCGACAATCGCTGTAATGACTCCCAGAGGGATTTCTTCTGCCGTCAGCGTTCGGCATAAATCATCAATAAGCAAGAGATAAGAAGCACCAAGGCAAATGCAGGCAGGCAATAATTTCCGGAAATCAGGCCCAACCAGCATTCTGCTCAAGTGAGGAATGACCAGTCCTACCCAGCCAATCACGCCTGATATACTGACCGCAGCGGCTGTTAAAATACTGCAACAAACAATAATGATAATCCGGTCGCGTCTGACATCGACTCCATATGACTTTGCTTCTTCATCGCCCAGGCTCAATACATTCAGCCTCCAGCGAAACAACCAGATGACAGCGATAAAAATTACAAACAGTGGCAGCGCGGTCAACAGCAATGTTGTGTTGACAGCAGACAAGCTGCCCATCAGCCAGAATACAATGGCAGGGAGTTTCTCGAAAGGGTCTGCAACAAATTTAATCAGTGAAACAAGTGCCGAAAACAACGAGCCGACAATGACACCGCCCAAGACCATTGTAATGGTTGAATTTTGGGCTCGCAGACTAAACAGAAATGTTAGACCCACGGCAATCAGACTAAAAATCATCGCAGATACCTGAATAGCAAATGAGTTATTCAGCAACAGAATAGCCAATGCGGCTCCAAATCCGGCGCCGTTGGAAACGCCCAAGGTGTAGGGCGATGCCAGGGGGTTGCGAAATAATCCCTGGAAAACAGCACCTGATACTGCTAACCCGGCACCAACCAGCATTGCAGCAATGGCCCTCGGCAGCCGCACCTGTACAACGATGTTCTCAGCCAAAGCCGTCCAGGTCTGATCGGAAGGAATCAGTTTGCTCAAGAGAATTCGGCACACCTCTGTTGTTGTTACATGGAATTTGCCCATCATGAGAGACAAGACGAAGATAACAACAGGCAAAATGATCAGGAGCACCCAAATCGCGTGAGGAATTATAGGTTTGATCTTCTCATAATGTTTTGAAATCGCACGCATCCAGACTAATCCTTTCTGCCCTGTAAAAAACAATCACTGCAGTAGCAGTGATTGGAGGGCAATTATTCCTGTTCTTTATAAGCGATGCCATAGAATTTCTGGTAGAAAGATTGAACCATTACGTCCAGATCAACGTCTTTGAACGCTTCCGGATACAAGGTTTTTGCCAGCCAGATTTCTCCCAGTGCCATAGATTCCGGTGTAGGATTACCCCATGGTTTTGTATAGTCTGGTGCGATAATCAGCTTGTTGTTTTTCACGGCGTCAATAGCTGCCCAAGCTTTATCCTTTTTAATGTCATCCAGTACAGATTTGTAGCGGCTTTGGACAAAAATCACTTCAGGATTCCATTGAGCTACCTGCTCAACGCTAACTTGCTTGTATCCCTTGATGGTTTCGGCAACATTACGAGCGCCGGCTTTGGCCATGGCTACACCCACATATTTACCTGTCCCGTATGTATACATTTTTTCGTTGGCCATATACACTTTGATCCGGCTATTCTCGGGAACTTCATTCAGGTGTTTGGCTACAATAGCCCGATTTTTGACAACATAGTCCCATAATTCAGTTGCCTGTGCTTTTTTATCCGTAATCTGACCAATCAGGTTGATCGCTTGTTTAAGTCCTTCCGTATAGGCTTCATCTGGATTGACAAGATCAGGATGGATCGTGGATGCCTGCTCTTTGTCTGCTACATATAAAGTGATGCCCACGACGGGGATGCCCAGTTGTTCAAGTTTGGCAATGGATTCTTTCGGAACCTGGTTGGATACAAACACCACGTCCGGCTTTAAATCAGCGACGGCTTCTACATTTAATTCCGAGATCGTCCCCGGAGTTGCCAAATTTCGGATTCCTGGAAAAACATCGGCAGTATAGCTTCCAAGCAAGCTTTCCCAGTCGCTCAGTACACCTACCAGCTTGTCCTGAGCATGTAGTTCAAGCATGATATCCAGCGTGTGGTGTTGGAGAGCTACGATTCTTTTTACGTTTTTCGGAATTTCAACCGTTCTGCCCAATTGATCGACAATAGTATAGGTTTGTTTGTCAGCAGTGGTGGCCTGACTGCCAGATTGAGTTTCACTAGCTGGTTTGGTCTGATTTCCACATCCATACAGGGGCAACGCCAGTAAAAACACACACAGAAGCATGATTAAGATGACTCGACGGTTTTTCATTCAATTTTTCCTCCCAGTTTATAAAGCACATGATGTAAAGTGAGTTCTCTATTTCTAGCACACACTAACACAGGATTATAAAACAGGAAGAACGATAGTTCAATGATATATATAACTATAACTTGATATAAATAGATATACCTTGATATATTTAGCTATGCCTTGATATATATAACTATACCTTCATGGTTCATGAACAGAAAAGGATTCGATTCCCCATCATAGATTGGAATGCCTGCTATTAAGGCATACTAGAGCATATAAGGGAATGCATCTGAATACTGTGAAAGGAAGTAATCAAGACAATGTCTCTCACCGAATGGTTTCATATAGCAACAAAGCAGCTTCAAGACGGGCTAAAGCTACTCGGTACTGTTCCGCGTGTTGCGGAGGAGGCTTGGGAGGGCAAACGGGCAGCCTGGACCGAATCCCGCAAGCTGCGTTATCCATTGCGTGAGCTGCCGTGGGATAA
>NZ_JH601061.1:25927-69276 GCF_000245715.1 Paenibacillus sp. Aloe-11
TGCAATGGATGAAGCCGAAGCACTCATGCTGACGAACGGACCGGCTACGCGGCCCTCTTCGTTAAATATGCCTTTATGTGAAACAGACTGTGAGCTGCTGGAGCGGATCAAGAACGATACCGCACAGCAGAATCGCAGCAATATCACACGGACTACCGCTTACCTCGAATGCTATCGCGGCTATCCAGAATTGCATTGGGCACTGCTGGCTCATCTCGTTTCCCGCAACGGCGGTTACAATATGACCGATCTCAAAGGCGGCCTGATTGGCAACCTGTTCGGCGAACAGGAAAAGGAGTGGCTGTATCGGCTGCTGGAGCGCTGTAACGCGCTCATTTTTCAGGACGCGTATCCGCAGCTCCAACTGTACATGCACAGCCGCCGTTTGGGCCGGAGCTGCTTTCATTTATTGCCCTATTTTCACGTATCGCCTTTCATGAAACCCTTTTGGGAACGCTTCTGGGCTTGGCGGGATAGCTCTCTGTTGACCGTCGCCCTCATTATTAACGAACAGAACTATATTGAGGGTCGTGTTGTGAAGGACCCGTATTTTCAAAAATTTGTGATGCACAAGCCTGGCTTTTATTTGCATGATTGGCTTCAGCTCAACCAGATTATATTTCCGCTGGGATTGAATGGCGGGCTCGCCGGACTGGTGATGGAACGTTTTGGTCATCTGGGCGAACGGATCGGCTTTGGCAAAAGCCTCTATGCCATGCTGTTTGGCCACCAGCAGGTGCTGGATCAAGTGTCAGCCTTCGTGACCAGCGTGCCGCATACCGGTTCACGCAGCGACTACTGGCCTGGACTGTTCACCTCATATGAACAAAAAGCGCTGCGCTCTCTTCGAGAGAACGCAACGCTTTTAGCACATGAATGGCTGCCGCCAGGAAAACGTCTCTACAGCCCGGAGCTGAATGCCGTCTGGTCGGATACGGCTTATGATCCGATTCCCCGCTATGACTGGTTTCAGGACGGCTCCACCCTCGGGCATCTGAGCGAGCCAAGACGGCCGCTGTTATTTGCGATGCGGCACGAGCATCGCCACGGCATCCAAAAAACAGCCATGGCCCACGACGCCCATGTCAGCCTGCGGCCTTTTCACTGAGCAGGCTAAAAAAACTACCTGGCTTTTTAGCCTTGTTCTGCCGAAGACCCACGCTGAAGACGCATCAGCGGACGCAGTACCTTTTGCAATATACGCGGATAATTGCCCAACTCGTCCCTGCGAAGCACGCCCAGGACTACCAGCAGCACCAGATAGCATACCAGCACAACTGCTCCCGCAATACAGCATGCGATGAAGAAGGCCACCCGTGCAGGCATAAGCTGCACCAGCAGAATGCAAGCTTCATTTACACCGTAGCCGATTGCTCCCGAGACGACGACTGCGGTCAAAAAGCCTACCCAGCGACGGCCCATGATGGAGAAGGAAACAATCCCTTTGAGTACACGCAAATTCAACAGTGTAATGACGAGGAAACATAATCCGGTCGCGCCAATGATACCGTAAATTCCAAGCCAGCCAGCCAGCAGCCAACTCGCGACAAATTTAACCACGATACCGACCATGACATTAACCATGGAGATACGCGGCTTGCCCATACCGATCAAAATAGAGTTGGACGTCATCATTGTAATCTGGAATATCGTTCCCAGCGTCAAAACAGCGATAATCCCGCTGCCTCCAAGCGAGCTGAACAGCAAGCCATTAATGGAATAGGCGGTTACACATAAAGCCAGCACAATCGGCATTCCAGTCAAAATCGAGATACGCAGGGCCAGCGTCATCTGGTTTTGCAAATGGCGCTCATCCTTGCGGGCAAAAGCCGCCGAAATGATGGGTATGAGCGATTGGCTGAGCGCAATGGCCAAAATCGGGGGAATTCCCGCCACACTTTGCGCCCGCGACCCTAGATAACCCAATTGGGTAGTAGCCATATCCAATCCAATTTGGCCGGACAGCAATCTAACCACAATCGACGTATCAATAAAATTGACCGCCGGAACGGTCAGGGATGACAATACAATGGGAATGGACAGCGTGAAAATGTCTTTGTAAATGCGCAGCATCGGCAGCGGAGAGCTTTCCTCCTGGAATTGCTCTTGTCGATCCTGGCGATCCTGACGACGCAATTTCACCGTATAGTACAGCATGACCGCCAGAGCGCCAATACTTCCCATGACTCCCCCAAAGGATGCCCCGGCCGCAACCTCACGGTCTCCATAACCCAGCTTCAAAATAATAAAAGCGAGTAAAATAGCGGTCGCCACCCGTGCAACCTGCTCCACAATTTGTGATATACCGCCTGCGGTCATATTACCCCGCCCCTGGAAGTACCCGCGCATCATGGCAATGGCAGGAAACAGCAGCAAGGCTGGTGCCAAAGCCTGAATAGCCAAAGCAGACTGCGGAACCCCTGCTACATGCTCTGCAAAATAAGGCGCTCCAAAATACAGCACCACCGTGATGATAATGCCCGCCGCGGCCGCGAATAGCAAAGCTGCATGATACACACGTCGCGCTTCCGAAGGCCGATTCAGCGCATAGCGTTCTGACACCATTTTGCTTAATGTGCTAGGAATGCCGGCTGTAGCCACTGTGAGCAGCATCAAATAAGCGTTGTTCGCAATGGTAAACGAGGCGTTCCCCACGGAACCAAGCAAATGCTCCAATGGAACACGCTGTACCAGACCAAGCACTCTGGCCACTAGGGCAGCAGCGGCTAAAATAAGCGTGCCTTTAAGGAATGTTTCTTTATTGGACAAAATGTGTTCCCTTCTTTCTTGCTGTTCACATGCATGCAAAAGCTCCGCAAAAACAGTCATGGCCTGAGCCATCACCGGTGCGGAGCCGCATGTCGATTCTGTCTCTGCAAATCATAATAACGAGCTATCCGTTATAACACCCAAATCAAGAATACTATAATCATAGCAAGCTGCAAAATCACTTTCATGGCAGTACTGGTAAACAGCCCCAGTACAGAGCCAAAGCCCACTTTGATGGCTCGTTCCAGCGGGGCTTTGCCTATCAGCTCACCCAGCACAGCGCCGATAAATGGCCCCAAAATCAGGCCGAATGCTGGAATAACGAAGGGACCAATAATAATCCCGACCGTGCTGAGGGTCGCCGACAGACGCGAGCCGCCAAATCGCTTGACTCCCCACGCATTAACAGCATAGTCCGCAACAAAAAGTGCAACAACGATCAGTGTTTGTATAATCCAAAACAATGTATTATATGGAGCAAACGAGAAAAACCAACCGTATACAAAAAAAGCAAAATAGATGGCGAGCGCCCCCGGCAATACGGGATATACCGCTCCAGCCATGCCAACAATGAACAGCGCGACAATCACAATCCAGCCTATAACGTCCATGGGCCTCCTCCTTCTTGTCCATTCATCCTGTATGCAGCCTCATGTGTTCTATTTAACAAGTATATAATCGCGGATCACTTCTGCGATACCGTCTTCATTGTTGGAAGCCACGACCAGATCAGCCGCTTCTTTTACCGTGTCCTGAGCATTACCCATCGCTACGCCCAGTCCAGCCGCTTGAATGACAGCCAGGTCATTCAGACTGTCGCCAACTGCAACCACCTGTTCCATGGTAATTCCCAGCAGATCGCACACTTCAGCGATTCCACTGGCTTTGGATATGCCAGCCGGGTTAATTTCCAAATTCGTCATCGAGGAGTTGGAAATTTCAAGTCCCCCCATATCCTGAAGCTTGAGCAAAATTTGCTGGCGAATCTCGTCATTTTCCGTATTATAACCGAATTTGAGCCATTCCTGTGTATCTAATGTATCTGGCCAACGGTCTCTGTTATATAATTCCTCCGTTGAGTAGGCCCAAAACCAGGAGTCTGTTTCTACAGCAATCTGATGCATCTTGCGAATAAGCTCCCGATCAAGCAAATAACGGCGCCACAGCTCATGAGGTGATTTCCATACCTCACTGCCGTTTACCGTTACCATTGGCGTTTCCAAGCCGAGCTGCTGACCATAGGGCAGAGCATGCATCGCCGCCCGGCCAGTGGACAAGCATACGTGAATCCCTTCCTGAATCGCCTTGTTAATCCAGTTAATCGTATCCAGGGTAATCTCATGATTGTCGTTCAGCAAAGTTCCATCCATATCGAGCGCAAGCAGTTTGTATTTATAATGTTTCTCTCCCATGGTTTCTCTTCCTCCTGTATGTCCCATATGTCCAACGACATTTTACCATGAAAAAGAGAAGCCCACAAAAAAATTCAAGCCCTTACTTCGATGTCTGCGGCTTTTTTGGGATACCGTCCAGCCCGTACACCTCGTCATATGCATCAAATATTTTACGCGCCACCGGTCCTGCGCTCGTCGCGCCAAAGCCCCCTTCGGGAATAATGACTGCTACGGCCAGCTTCGGATTTTGCCGCGGTGCAAAAGCGATGAACACCCCGTTATCTTTAACCGCACGTCCCACTATCTGCTCAGAAGTCCCTGTTTTCCGGGCATAATCATACGGAAATCCATTAAATGCTTTAACATCCGTAGCCATGCCGCGAATGATCGTATTCCAGTACGTTTCGGAAAAAGCAACCTCATTCAGCACCTTAGGCTTCCATTCACGCACGATATTCCCTTGATCATCCACAATCTTACTGACCAAATGTGGCTGCATACGCTTGCCCTTTGTTGCCAGTACAGTCGTATACTGGGCGAGCTGCATCGTCGTGTATTTCCCTTGTTGACCGAAGGACGCCTGCACCAAGCGCGTCAGCGCACTTTCCTGCTTGCTCATATACTCAAGTCTGCCCGCCCATTCCCCCGGCAAATCTACTTCAGTCGGCACGCCTAATCCGAATTCCTTCATATACTTGTCCCAAACATCAATACCCTGATGCACGCCTACATTACTTCCGTACTTGTCATACAATGGCTTGCCCACCATATCCACCATAAACGTATTGGATGAGAACTCAATGGCTTTGTCCGGGGTCAAACTACCATACACATGTCCGCCCGAATTACCGACCCGGCTGGATTGGTTTTTACCATAATACGCGCTCCCTGTATCCAAATAAGTTTGTCCGGGTGAAAGCAAGTTTTCCTTCAACCCGATCAGCACCGTGAGGGGCTTAATGGTTGAACCCAGTAACACGGAGGACTCCGGGTGAGGACCCGATTTTCCACTCGGTACAGACTTAATCGTTCCGTTCCCCATTTTATGCTGAATTTCGTTATATACCGTAGGCGACGTACTACCGGTTTTCCATACATTAGGATCATAATCCGGCATACTGGCCATCGCTACGATATTTCCTGTCTCGACCTCCATCGCTACAGCAAAGCCCGTGGTGGCATCTTGGTGGAGCTTCCCGGATACCGTATGCGTATGAAGCCAATGAAGCTGATCCATAATCGCTTGCTCGGTTTTTTGCTGAATTTCCTTGTTGATGGTGGAATAGAGATGATGTCCTTTTTTCGGAGGAGTAATCGATTCTACTCCTTCCGGCATGCTGCGCGGATTGACTTCCACCGTTTTATAGCCGTTTTTTCCTCTCAGCTCGTCCTGGTATTGCAGCTCTAGGCCATCATATCCGACCGTTTCACTTTCCAGGTAAACCTGTTCCGGTCTTAGAACCTCCGAATTGGCTTGGAAAAGCTCTTTATATTTGGGCCGGTTCGCACGGGCACCTTTGAACTTGTACATATATCCAATCGCTTGGACCGCTACCCGATCCGGGTCATAATGACGGACACTCTCTTCTACGATCTCCACGCCGGGAAATTCCTTTTTGTGCTCCAGAAAATATGCGATTTCCTCCCGGCTTAGATCGGATTTGATCAGACGTGGGGTAAAGCCCCTATATTGACTATAGTCCGGGTCCAGACGCTTCTTAATTTCCGCTGCATCAAGCTTTTCTCCCTCTTGATGCCCCAATTTATTTAATTTGGCAGCAAGCTTATCAGCAAACGCATTCAGTTCAGGAAGCAGCTTTTCTCCAGGCTTACGGCCTTTCTCTGCACGCTTGCTATAATCCTGTGACAAGGTCACATACAGAGATTGTACCGGAGTCGAATACGCCAGCTTGACCGTACCCGTAGAGTCATAAATCGTCCCACGATTCGGAACTAACGGGATATTTTTGGTATTTACAGACTGCTGTAGCCCCTTCAACTCCTCGGATTGCACAAACTGCAGTATAGCCAGTCTGGTAATGATAAGGGCAAACAGCACAAAAGCACTGAAAAAAACAAGGTTCGTTCGCAAGGTCGTCTGCTTTATTTGTGTCTCTTCGTTCTCTTCATTGTTTTTCTTTTTGAATGAAAATTTTTTATCCAAACCACTTTTGTTCATACTGGCTGTCATTACTCCTTTCTGTTTGATCTCACATTTTGGTCCCATATTCCTGATCCTACCACAATTCATGTAAATAACGATGAAATTGGCGATTACAATTTTGTAAGAAATCATTTAAAAATAACAAAAAAACTTCCCTCAGCACAATGGCTAAGAGAAGCTTTATTAAATGATATTGTTGTATGAGATTATGGCTGTTTGCCTGCATTCGGGTCGGTTGCCGTGGTATCCTTTTTCTTAGGTACTCCGTCCAATCCATAAACTTCATCATAAGCATCAAAAATCTTGCGTGCTACAGGTCCGGCGCTCCAAGCCCCGAAGCCTCCTTCAGGAATGACAACCGCTACGGCCAGCTTCGGATTTTGTCGTGGAGCAAAGGCAATGAATACCCCGTTATCCTTCAGCTTGCCGCCTACGCTTTGCTGCGATGTACCTGTTTTGCGGGCAAAGTCATAAGGGAAACCATTAAATGCGCTGACGTCTGTAGCCATCCCGCGTATAACTTCATTCCAGTAAGCGTCCGGGAAGTTCACTTCATTCAACACTTTAGGCTTAATCGTCTGGACTACATTGCCGTTGGTATCTTTAATTTGGCTAACCAGATGCGGCTCCATCCGTTTGCCCTTGTTTGCAATCATCGCTGCATATTGCGCAAGTTGCATTGGAGTATACTTGCCTTGCTGGCCAAAGGAAGCATATGCCAGTCTGGAAAGGGCTGACTCGTCTTTTTTCGTATATTCTAAAAGCCCCTTAAACTCCCCTGGCAAGTCTACTCCAGTGGAAACGCCTAATCCAAACTCCTTCATATAACGGTCCCATACATTAACGCCTTGGTCTTCTGAGGCGTTATTAATATATTTGTTATATAAGCGCTTGCCAACCATGTCGACCATAAATGCATTGGAGGAATGGCGAATAGCAGAAGCCGGGTCCATTATACCGTATACATGACCAGATGAGTTTTGCACCCGTGATGAGTTGTTACGTCCGAAATAAGCCGCGCCTGTATCTTGATAGTACGTATTTGTTGTAAACAGTCCTTCTTCCAATCCAATAAGAACAGACAACGGTTTAATAGTTGATCCGAGAAGTACAGTAGAATCAGGGTGCTGTCCAGGTTGGCCAGAGCCAACGTTCTTAATTGTACCGTTTTGATAAACATGTTCAATTTCTTTATACTTTTCTGACGAAATTGTTCCAGTCTGCCAATAATTCGCATCATAGTCCGGCATACTGGCCATCGCGACTACATTCCCTGTATCCACTTCCATGGCTACCGCAAAGCCTGTTTTCGCATAAGGATGAGTCTTGCCAGATACAGCATGTGAATGGAGCCATCTCAATTGATCCATAATGGCGTTTTCCGTTTTAACCTGAATCTCTTTATTAATGGTGGAATAAATGTTGTTTCCCTTTTGCGGGGGAGTAACAGAATCTACACCTTCCGGCATGTTGCGCGGATCAATCGGGACGGTTTTATAGCCATTTTTCCCTCGTAACTGTTCCTGATATTGAAATTCCAGTCCATCAAAGCCAACAGATTCATTATCCATATAAATAAGTCCTGGGTCATTTTCAGCTGACATGGATTTTTGAATATTCTTATATTTAGACAACGATTCACGCGCACTTTTATAGCTTTTAATGTAGCCAACTGTTTGGACAGCCACCGTATCAGGATCATAATGGCGTACCGTTTCCTCCACGACATCCACGCCTGGAAACTCGCTCTTATGCTGCATGAAATAGGCAACTTCTTCTTTGCTGAGATTGGTTTTGATCAGACGGGGCGTAAAGCCGCTAAATCGTTGATAGTTCCGGTCCATAGCGTCCATAATTTGCTCCGCTGTCATTTTCGGCTCATTTTTATCACCATATTCAGCAAAGCGATTTGCCAGCTTTTGTGTCATATTCTCCAGCTCAGGCAGCAGCTTTTTATCATTATCACGCAATTTTTCCATGCTGTCGCTGTAGTTTTTGGAGAGTGTGATGTACAGCGATTGTACAGGTGTAGAATACGCCAGCCTGTTCTGCCCGGTTGAATCGTAAATCGTTCCGCGAATCGGCGTGAGCGGTACATTTTTGGTAACATTACTGGCCTCCTGCTGCTTAAGCTGGGGCCCCTCCACAAATTGAAGTATCGCCAATCTTACGATAATGACAGTAAATATAATGAACGAGCTGAAAAAGAACAGGTTAATCCTGAAGCTGAATCTTTTTCGGTCGGACGACTCGTTGTCTTTTCCCTGCTCGTTGTCCATCTTTCTCATGTGCCCTTCTCCACTCCTTTTAAATCACTTTATCCTTGATATGTGTCTGGGCAAAACCAGGCGGATTAAACCAGTTCCCGCTTTGTGCCCAGGTCGGGTCTAACGGTACCCACTGATCCCGCCCGCTTAAATACACTTCATTCCAGGCATGTGAACCATAGCCCCCCTGTCCGTTGTATCCCAGTCCGGTCACCACCTTGACCTGAAGCCCCTGAGATCGGGCCATCATTGCATACAGACGGGCATAATCGATGCAAACGCCCTTGCGTGTATCAAACGTGTCTCTAGGGGTCTGCTCATGCCACTCGCCACGCTGTTCATAGGCTTCTACCTTACCGTAATCATAGCTGATGCGGGTGCCTACCCACTCATACAGCGCTTTGGCCTTTTGCTCGTCACCACTAGCCCCCTGTGTAATCTTAGCCGCAGCTTGATTGATATCGTTCGGAATTTCACGGTCGATTATTTCGTATTTACGCTGCATGATGCCGTTTAATTCCTTGGTAACGGCCTGCGTAAATACGGGCAGTTTATCCTTAATCAGAGTACCGGATAACGGTTCAATGACCGATTGCGCCCCCTGCTTATAAATCGGTGAAGCCTGCACATAGCTGCTGAATCCGCTGTCCGGGTATAAGCTTACACCTATGAACAACAAGGCTATAACCATGATAGCGCGTGCTCCGCCGATCACCGTACCAATCCCGGCCCCGGCCACCCTGCTGAAAAAGCCTGATTTCTTTTGCTGCTCACGAACAGGAGAATCCAACCTGCCACCTACTACCAGCACATAAATCGCACGCAGTACGAATTGAGCGATCGCATAACTAAGCATAAACAATACGGCAAACCGCAGTAGCGGAAAACCCTCTAAACCTGCCACAAGCGTATAATAAAATTGCTCGATTCCGCTTAGTCCTCGCTGCGGCAAATGCTCCATATAAACCGCCAGCCATTGCTGCACCTTCGGTGAAAGCCACATGGCTAACCCAAGCGAGCACAAAATACCCGCCACAGTGAGTATGCCATCCACGATGAGACTAAACAGCGCACCTACAGATCTGGAAGCTCCTCGCCTCCACCCTTGTATCAACGACAACAGTACGATGGCGATCAGAAACACCGTCACGCCATTCCAATGAAGAACAGACTCCAGCCAGGATGGGTTCATTGTGCTCCTCCTGTCTTACGGCGACTGCGGCGACTGTGTAACAGCCAAGCTTTTCGCACTTTCGATATATTTCTTGACCGTATCGCTCATACTCCACTCGCCCAGCGACATTCCCTGATACCATACCTTGACCTTGTCACCCTCAAACGGACCTTTGACTTCCAGATTGGAGCTGGTTACCGAAAATGTACCATCCCCATTAGAGGTGTATTTTGCGTTCTGGCTCTCTTTTATCATCATGTTCAAAGCCTCGCTCTGAACCTTGTTAATCGCATCATCCTTTGCCTGAGTAACTACCTTGCCGACCTGCTCAAAGGAAATACCGCTGTAGATTAGCAAGCCTGCAACCACAATAATGACGATCAGCCATTTTACAAGAGTTTTTACAATATTCAATATGACAAACAATAGAACAAGCCCAATCAATATATACAGCCAGTTATCCTGAACGATCTGCCAATTATGTTGCAAAAACTCTGTCCAGACGTTCTTATCCATTTCGCTACACTCCCGTTTTCAACTGCATGATTCTAATTGCAAAATTGTCTCTGTAATTATACATGATTCCATGATGTCCTGTCAGCTTAGCTCTTTCCCACTGCATGTTCATTCAAATCTTGTCCGTACAAAATGGTCTATGTTCGTCCACTCCCGCGTACAACTTAGGAAGGGCCGATACGAACCAGTATGAAAATTACATTAGGGAAAGGGGGTCATCCACATGAAAACAGCCCTCTGGCTGTATCTCTTTTTGTTCATTGCCTTTTTTGACCTGCACGCACAATATCCGATTCTGACACCATTCGCTATTTCCCTGGGTGCGGCACCTACCTTTATCGGCTGGATGATGGGGATTTACTCCCTGACTCACCTGCCTGGCAATTTGATGGCCGGACCCATGGTCGACAAGCACGGCAGCCGCCGATATATTATGTTCAGCCTGACAGCCGCAGGCATCATCCTTATCATTCAATCGTACATCCACACCCCGTGGGAATTACTTTTTCTGCGTGCGATTAGCGGTTTTGTGCTGGCCTTTTTGTCCCCTGCCTGTCTGGCTATGCTGGCACAGCTATCTGATCATCCAGTTACACAGGGCAAATATATGTCAGGACACGGCGTCGTCCACACACTGGCCTCTGTCCTGTCTCCAGCGGCGGGAGCGTTCATCGTAGCCAGCTTCGGCTTTAGCGAGACATTCAGCTCCCTTGGCATCATTCTCGTAGTCACGGGACTTATGTCGTATTTCACCTTGCCTAAAGCAGCCCCCGCTCCACAGGCCCAATTATCTGACGGACAAACGACACCTGCTCCATTGTCCGAGTCACAGCCACTTTTACCATTCAATTGGCGCTATCTGTTCCTGCCTTTTGTTCTGGCGTGTGCACAAGGTATTTTATTTTATGAGATCCCATTGCGGAATAACGGCTCTGCGTCCATGATGTCTACCGGATTGCTCTTTTCCATCATCAGCTTGGGAGCGCTCTGTACGCTGAGCCTGCTTTTTCTAAACAAATATTCACCGATGGTGCGGCTGATTTGCGGCATTATTCTAATGTCCCTAAGCTTCTACGCACTCGCCATCGTAGCCGAAGCGACCATCGGCATCATCCTTTTTATTTTGGGAACAGCCAAAGGCATCATTTTCCCTGCACTTGCCTCTCTCTTTATACGGCTTGGAGGCACGCGGCTAGGTAAAACCTTTGCACTGCAATCTATTGCAACATCCATCGGCTCCTTTGCCGGGCCTGTCCTGGCGGGTCAGCTGCCGGATGATCTATCTCCTTTTTTTGTCGCATTCTTAATTCTAATGCTCGGTTTGCTGCTTATTCCTGTAAAGCGCTTATCTTCGACACCGCCATTATCTGCCCCCGGACCCTATCATCCCAGCTAATTTAAGATACGGCTACCTTTGCAGCCCAAAATGATGCTCCCGAGGGCAAATGCACAGTACCTGATATCCCTGCCAACATACACTAATTTGACTGAATAAATTATTAAAAAGGGGAGGTGCAGTCCATGAGCCACTGTCATCCTTGTCATGTTTTAGGAACTTCGACCGGCACTATTCTTGTTCTCTATATTCTTCTCGTCATCATTCTCCGTACTTGCTGGATTTAATATCTTGAATTGCCTAACATGCCGTCCTTGTACCCATGCCTGCCACTTCTGGCAGGCTGTTTTATTGTTTTTTGCATGAGAACCTCCTTTGGAGCTACACTATACACATATTCATTCATTTCCCGGGGAATTTCGAGCACAGGCATCAAGCAGGGGGTGGCAAGATGGCAATTACCGTCATTGTCGAAGGAAAAAATGACCGCAGTAAACTTCGCCGATTACTTGATCCGGAGGTTAACATTTTGTGTACCTTCGGTACATTAAACACTACAAAACTGGAATCCCTCCGCAAGCATGTCAAGAATGACGAAATATACTTATTTATGGACAACGACAGCTCCGGGAAAAAAATACGGGGTGTGCTTGCAGATACTTTTGCAGATGCACATCATATGTATACCCGCAAAGGATATGCCGGCGTTGAAGGCACTCCAGATGAATATGTGATCGCTCAATTGGAAAAAGCAGGGCTGGAGGAATATATTTTATATCCACCTGTTCTTTAGTCAAAAAAACAAATATAGCTGTCCGCAGGCTGCTTTCATGCCTGTTGGACAGCTATAGGGTAACCCTGACAAATGGTACTAACCATCATATTAGAACTTATGAACCGTATCAACGATCATCAGCAGGAAGCTGAGTGTCAGATGATTAATGGAAAAGAAAAAGACTTTTTTAGCCCAGGAATCCGTTTCTTCTTCCTTAATGGTAAAACCTTTAAAGGCATAAAATGCCCAAAGAACAGACAATAACACGGACACAATCATGAAAATCATACCGGCATACCCATAAGCGTACATAAGAATGGGTACCGGAATCAACAACACAATATAAGGAATCATTTGAATCTTAGTCCGATGAATGCCCTTCACGACTGGCAGCAATGGAAATCCTGCCGCACGATATTCCTCAACTCGGCGAATCGCAAGTGCCCAGAAGTGAGGCGGTTGCCATAAGAACAGCAATGCGAATAAGAGCCAGGCGCCCATGTCAATACGACCGGAAGCAGCCACATAACCGATCACAGGAGGCATCGCCCCTGAAATACCGCCGATGGATGTACTCCATGTAGACGATCTTTTTAACCAAAGTGTATAAATACCGACGTAAACGAACATGCCAAGTATGCCCAGTAGCCCTGCCTGGATACCAGAGAAGGAGAACAGCACAGCCAACCCGGCGATGCCCAAAATAATAGCGTATGACAACACCGTTGTAGGGGTCAAACGCCCTGTTGGCAATGAACGATTACGTGTACGTTCCATCTTCATGTCCAACTCACGATCAAAAAAGTTGTTAAAAACACACGAAGAGGCCATAATCAGCACCGTACCTAAAAGTGTAAGAATTAACTTTATATAGTCAACGTCCCATTGTGAAGCTAACCAGAAACCACCAAAAGCTGCAACCAAATTTGTACGAAGAATGCCTGGCTTGGTAACTGTAATAAAATCTTTCCATGTGCCCGCTTTACCGGGTGGCTTAGATTTCACAGTATAAGCAGCCGCATCCGAAGAAGCCTTATAGCTAATGTTATCCATTATGAGTAACTCCCCCTTAGAGATATATGAATTCGGGAGTAAGTTGAACTCCGATATAAATTTTATCATACCCTCCCCCTAAAAAGTTTGACAGAAAACGCACAAAACGTTCACAATTGGGCTGCAAATCGCCACTGCTGATCGTTTACAGTAAATTTGGGTAGTAATAAGTACAGGATACAATCAAAAGGAGCGACAGATATGGATACAGCCACACACTTTGTCATGGGAATCGGGTTGGCCGGGCTGGCCTACACCGATCCTGCCGTCGCCGAAGATCCAAAGTTGGCGGCAGTCATTCTGATCGCTACTGTCATAGGGTCACAGGCTCCGGATTTTGATACCCTGTTTCGGTTGAAGAACAATGCAGCCTACATTCGCAATCACCGTGGATTATCACATTCCATTCCCTTCTGGTTAATATGGATCTTGTCCATAACGGGACTGATTTGCCTTATTTTCAGGGATGTGCCCGCAGGCCATGTAGCACTCTGGGTAACGATTGCCGTCTGCCTGCATGTGTTCACCGATTTGTTCAATACGTATGGGACACAGGCATTCCGGCCTTTTACGGACAAGTGGATATCATGGAATATCATCCACATCTTTGATCCCTTTATTTTCGGCACCCATGTTGCTGCGATTATGCTGTGGATCACCGGATTGATTCCACCCACTCCCTTATTTATTACACTGTACGTCGCTCTTTGCTTGTATTACATTTGGCGCACCTGGAGCCATTTCCGTCTCAAAAATAGGGTGCGTGATATGGACGACGAGCGCCGTCAGGGAGATAACTATTATATCATTCCCACGGTTTCATGGAATCGGTGGCATGTGGTAAAAGCACACCAGAATGGAAGTTATGACATTGGGGGATTAAACGGAAAGCATTTGTTTTGGACGAAGCATGCAGTCCCATCCACACACCCGGCCGCAGAAGCTTCCAAATCCTATCGCGATGTGCAGGCATTTCGTTATTTTTCCTCCTTTGCCGTTGCCGAGGTGGAGGAGCTGGAATGGGGCTACATTGTGCGGTGGGCGGATGTAAGGTACCGTCACCGAAAACAATATCCATTCGTCGCCGTCGTCACGATGGATAAGCAGTTCGGGCTGATCAAGAGTTATATCGGCTGGCTCAGTCATGAAAAAATGCAAAAACGTCTCTCTTTGCATACAAATTAACAAATGTTTGTAAGCAAACCGCAAACCTTGTGAACGACAAACAGCAAGTCTCCTGTGATCTTGGAGCTTGCTGTTTTTGCTTGTCGAAAAAAACACCTTCATAAAGACCTGGATGAAAGCGCCCTCTTGACGAAGCGGACTTGCGTGATTCACAATGGTCATAAGCCATGCGCGCAAAAAATCCGGAGCATGAATGCTCCGGATTTTCTTTCATCACAGTTGCTCATAATACAGCTTCCAAGATGGAGTGTTTATGTGTATTACTGCATACGGCTGCTGCCAGACAAGGATTGTTCTGCTTGTTGGACCAGCTTTTTCGTGATGTATCCCCCAAGAGAGCCTGTTTCGCGGGAAACCACATTACCGTAGTAACCGTCCTGAGGGATGGTGATGCCCAGTTCTTGAGCGGCCTCATATTTTAATTGTTGTAAAGCGGCGTTGGCCTGCGGTACTTGCAGGTTGTTTGAACGACGTCTGCTCATATTTGAATCTCCTTTCAGTTCTTTGTGAGTGAGGTTCATTGCAAGCTTGCAAGATTATTATGGCTCGCTTACACCTGCTTATTCCTGAAATTCAACATTCGAAGCTGGAGGTTTTTACCATGAGCAAAGGTTTATCCCTGTGGTTCGCCGTTTCATCCATTGTCCTGCTGACAGCAGCCGCTATATCGATCAGTTATTCCGCATGGCTTGCTATTTTACTCGGACTTCTTTCTGTAGGCAATATCGGCTGGGGCTTCGTGGTCAAGGCCCGCCAACGCCGCTCCTAGCCCATCCTATCACGCACCTGATTGCGTTGGCTGCCTGATTTACGCTGACTATGTGTGCTTTTAGCGTAGTTGGGGTAAAAAGCCCATGCGCTCTTTGACCGCAGTCAGCGTGACTTCAGCGGCTTCTCGCGCACGCTCTGCGGATTGGGCTAAAATACGTCCAATCTCACCGGATTCCCGAATGTCATGGTATCGCTGCTGAATCGGCTCAAGTGTAGCTACAACAGCCTCTGCCAGTTCTTTTTTGAACGTTCCATACATTTGGCCTTCAAAGCGATCCTGTACTTCTTGGAGCGACAAACCGGAACACTGGCTATAAATGCCCATCAAATTGCTAATTTCCGGTTTACCTGCCGGATCATATCTAACCTCACTACCAGAATCGGTAGTAGCGCGGCTGATTTTTTTGCGAATGACTTTCGGTTCGTCCAGCAGAGCAATATAGCTGCCAGCATTCGGGTTGCTCTTGCTCATTTTTTTGGATGCATCATCCAGGGACATAATTCTCGCCCCTACTTCAGGAATGTAAGGTTCGGGAACCGTAAAATAATCTCCATAGCGGTGATTAAAACGACCTGCCAAATCACGTGTCAGCTCCAGATGCTGTTTCTGGTCTTCACCTACCGGGACAAGATCCGCATTGTAGAGCAAAATGTCCGCTGCCATCAGCGACGGATATACGAACAGCCCCGCTCCTACGGAATCCTTGCCTGCCGCTTTGTCCTTGAACTGGGTCATACGTTCCAGCTCGCCCATATTCGTGAGTGTTGTCATCAACCATCCCAATTCAGCATGCTGAGGGACATGGGATTGCAAGAAGACGTTGGATTTCTCCGGATTAATGCCTGCTGCGATAAACAATGCCGCTACCGCCTCAGACTGCTCGCGCAATTGAGCCGGTTCCTGCGGTACGGTAATCGCATGAAGGTCTACAACCATAAAGTAACATTGGTGATCCTCTTGTAATTTGACAAAATTTTTCATTGCACCGATGTAATTGCCCAAAGTAAGTTGTCCGCTGGGCTGAATGCCTGAAAGTACAGTTTTCATGTTCATCATTCCTCCTGTGATTTAATTCATTTTGAACGCAAAAAGGCCCCGCATCCTCAAGGGACGCGAGACCGTGGTACCACCCTTATTCATTGCCGCCAGCCTAGCACTTGTCGGGACTATGTCCATGGCTGCCTGCAATCTTAAAGCTCCGTTAACGGGGAGCAATCGGCCGTCATACTGAGGATGGTCACATCCTGTTCTGTACGGCACTCCAAGGTCCATTCAGCAATACAGGCTCACCGATTCTCATCCACCACCGGCTTTCTGAAGAGCTTGTGCAAAGCTTACTTGTCCTCATCATCGTGTTTCCATGTCATTACTTTCTAAATTACATTTAATGATAATTCCGTATAATGTTATTGTCAAATGACGATTGTGCCCTGCGATCAAAAATCTGTTATCATAATGACACAAAGCTTCAACCGATTATAGTGGACAAAGGAGCATGAAATATGAAACAAGTGACCAAAGAACACTGGAACGGTTACGACACGTATGTTTTACATAGCCCTGAACTGGAAGTTACGATGATCCCTCGCCTCGGGAATAATATTATTTCAGTGCGTGATCTGAAGCTGAACCGTGATATCGTACGGCGTCCCGGCGAGGAGGAATTGGCTTTTTATTTACAAAAGCCTTATCATTTTGGCTTGCCGATTTTGATCCCTCCCGGCCGAATCCGCAAAGGACAATTTGAGTTTGAGGGTGTTTCATATCAGTTTGACCGAAACACGGCCAACGACAATCATATACACGGCCTGCACCGCAATCAATCCTGGCGCTGCAGTGATATTGAAGAGGATGAGGAAGGTTGCAGCGTAACTACCGAGCTTTTGACAGAAAGTGATCCGCACTGGATTGAGCAGTTCCCCACTCCTTTGCGTCTGGAGATGACTTACCGCTTGCAGGGTTCTGTATTAAGTCAAACGCTGCAAGTAACGAATCTGGGGGAAAAAACAGCACCTTTTGGCTTGGGATATCACACCTGGTTTATGGTGGACGGAGAACCTGAGCGCTGGCGCCTGAAGCTGCCTGTGAACGGAGTATATGAACAGGATGCTGAACAGCTCCCTACGGGTAAAATTACTGCTTTGGAGGATTTGGAACAGCTCTCTTCGGGTCTCTCTCTGAAAGGAACGAATCTGGACACTCTGCTGCGGGCATCGGAAGGTCCGGCTAAAGCTCTATTGACTCGTGATGACGGTTATCAGATTCGCTACACAGCGGATGAGCAATACTTTAAGTATTGGGTGTTGTATACCAAAGGCGAATGCGATCAATATCTCTGCATTGAACCTTATACCTGGCTGCCTGACGCTCCCAATTTATCTGATCCTGTCGGAGAAGGTGGATTGATTCGTCTGGAGCCTCAGCAATCCATCAACCTCAAGACTCAGATCCACATTCATCAACCATAATTCTCCTTTTTATACTTTCCTTCCTTCGGCGCATATTTTCATAACACTGTCGCATACTAACCTCATCACAGCCGAAGGAGGTGACTACACATGTATGAGGCCAATCAAGGCAGAGGACGTCGCAGCAATAGCAATACGCTGGTCGTTCCTCAAGCTAACAACGCACTGCAACAATTGAAATATGAAGCTGCGCAAGAACTGGGCATCACCATTCCGGCAGACGGTTACTATGGTGATATGCCATCCCGTGAGGCTGGTTCTCTGGGAGGCTATATCACTAAACGCTTAGTACAGCTGGCCGAACAGCAATTATCAGGTCGTTCAGGTCAATAAGCGTCATTATTCCACATGGGCATTCCGTTCATTGTATTTTAACAAAATGCGCGTTATGACGAGCATATAACAAAGGCGGTCTTCCGATAGGAAGGCCGCCTTTCCTTTATTCTTTTATGGATGATTATTCCGAATTGGCCGCTCGATCTCGATATGTAGGCTTGTTATAACGGATCATGAGATTCGCCATGTTATAGTTCGATTCCAGCGTGGCATCCATCAGAATGATCCCCTGCCTTACAGCAAAATCAAAAGCAATCTCACCGTGAGTCCAGCTGCGCTTGTGATTTAACGTTTCCAAGGCCATATGACGAAAATCCTCACGATGCTTCGCAGATAATCCCGGCTCTACAGCTGCAAAGGTACCTCCCTTCCCTGCAATCGGATTATGTCTGATCCCAAATTTTCCAATCACATTGTTGCGTATTTGTACAAATACGATGCCTGACGACAAACCCGCCAGCTCATGATCCAGCTCTTTAAAAACGATATCCAGCTGCCTCATTAAAGACAATTGACCTAAATCTTCTTTCATAAAAATCCCCCTATATACCTGTTTTGTAATTTTTAATAGGTCTTACGGCTCAATTATATGTGAATAATTTTAACGTTACAATCAAAATCAACATAAATGGGTATTTATAACTATTATCTAAGTATATCCACTAATTTAAATTTCGCTAACAGGTAATATCAATAACACTTCGACATATTGTGACGTTATTCTTCATCTTCTGCATTGAATACAAAAAAGGCCTCCCTTAAGGGAGACCTGCTTGAAATGTATTTCTGTTAGTCTGTCATTTGCAAAAATTGCTCAATGTCCTGAACGGTAACTTGCGCAGCATTACGCCAGAAGTCAGATTGTGTTAGATCGGTACCCAAATGCTTGGATGCCAGTTCTTCCACCGTCATGCGACCTGTATCACGCAGTAAAGCATCATATTGATCGGCAAATCCGTCTGGATTCTTTTTCGCAAAAGCGTAAATCCCTGCACTGAACATATAACCGAATGTATACGGAAAGTTGTAGAACGGCGTGTCCGTAATATAGAAATGCAGCTTGGATGCCCAAAAATGAGGGTGCACCTCATCCAGAACACCGCTGAATGCTTCACGCTGCGCTTGCTCCATTAACTCGCTCAGCTGCTGCGCTCCTACGACCCCTTTTTTCCGCAATTCGTAAAACCGGGTTTCAAACAGGAAGCGGGCGTGAATGTTCATGAAGAAGGCTATTCCGCGCTGGATTTTGTCCTCTAGCAAAGCGACTTTCTCCTGACCTTCGGCAGCTTCCAGCAAAGCATCCGACACAATAAGTTCTGCCAGCGTCGATGCTGTTTCAGCCACGTTCATGGCATAATTTTGATTCAGCGGATGTAATTCGTTCATTACATGCTGGTGATAACCGTGTCCAAGTTCATGGGCCAGTGTCGAAACGTTGGATGGTGATCCGGCATAGGTCATAAAAATACGGGTCTCTTTGCTAAGTCGCAAGGATGTACAGAAGCCACCAGGACGTTTTCCTGGACGATCCTCTGCTTCGATCCAGCTTTTCTCAAAAGCCATTTGGGCAAAATCAGCCATTCTTGAACTGAATTTGCCGAATTGCTCAACAATCGTAACGGCTGCGTCGTCGTACGGAATTTTAGTGGTCGATGTTCCCAATGGAGCCTCAACGTCATGCCAGGACAGCTTCTCTAACCCCAGCAATTTCGCCTTCCGCTCCAAATATTTGACCAGAATAGGCTTCGTTTCATTAATAACCTGCCACATGGTATCAAGCGTTTGCGCTGACATACGACTAATCTCCAGCGGCTCCTTAAGTACGTCTGTCCAGCCTCGGTTTTCATATAGCTTGAGACGGAAGCCTGCCAGGTGATTCAGCGTATCCGCACAGTAGTCCTCCACCTGAGTCCATGCCGCTTCCCAACGTGCAAACACATCCTGACGCACGCTGCGATCCGGTTCATCCAATTTATTAGCCGCTTGCCCAACAGACAGGTTTACGATCTTGCCATTCTCTGGTACAGGAATCGTCATATTTTTGACAATCGTATCATAAAAGTCACCCCAGCCATGGTAGCCGTCCACACCCAAATCCAATGCAAGGCTCTCCAGCTCAGGTGCCATTTTCTCACGCGCTTCATTCCGGTATTCAGTCAGGACAAAAGAAATCGGCTTGATAGCTTCACGCTCCATCCACTTCTGCCAAATGTCTTCACTGGTTTGTGCCAGCAGGTTCTGGAAAGAGACCAAAGCACTTTTCACCTGTGCGTACAGCGTATTCACGCGTGCCCCCAGTTGAACAGCAAGCTTGTCGTGCTGGTTTTGAGCAGTGAGACAGGAAACAAAGGAACCCGCCTGCGACGCACCATTAAACAGCTCCTGCATGCTATTCAGCACACTATCCAGATGCTCGGTATCCAATACCGTCTGTGGTACCTTCGCAGCTTTAAGCTGAGATTGCAACTGCTGAACTTTGCCCTCCAATTCCTCCAAAAATGCATGAAATGAGGCAGAGGAGGAGCCTCCACTGAATATAGATTCCAGATCCCATGTTTGCTTTAACGGTGTTTTCATAATAGTTCCACCTTTCTTTTTGGCGAATTCATGTGGTTTCATATACAATAAAGCTACATCGTGATGATAAGATCACTACAATTGGGAGGAATACAGGATGAGACCCTTACAAATTTCGCCGGAAACGGCTGTGAAATTATCCGAAAAGCTTGGCATTCCGCTGGAACACCTTATGCATACACCCCAGCACATTTTGATGCAAAAGCTGGCCGAACTGGCCAAAGAAGAAACCACTGACCCGAACGGCGGAGAGTCGGACAAATCATGATCCCTTTTCATAAAACCTGGCCTTACGACATTGTCATGGGGGACGTATATGTACAATCTTGTCCGTTTTGCGACCATGAGAATGTTTTGCTGCCCCTGAAGCCAAAAGAGCTTAAGCTCATCCATGAAGGTATGAAAAAGCTGCTTGTGTTCCCATGCTGCCATAACAAGATAACTTTGGTGGATTGTGATGCCGATTATTTGCTGTCAGATACCACACTCCGCCATCATTAATTCATGAGGCAGTTGGCAGTTGCAAGACAAGATAACCCGTTGTACAAACAAGGTGTGAACCATGAGCCTGAAGCGGCCATAGTACACACCTTTCTTTTCTTAAGAAGAGCTTGCGTCCTGCATTTCCTCCGGCAAACTGATATCCTTAGCCAGCATTTGCTCTCGCAGTACAGCCCATTGTTCACGGGAAGCCCGGATCATCGCCGCATCCATAATTTTCTTATCATTAATGACACGCGAAAACCAGCGTACCGCCTCGTGAAAATTACCTGTACGCCGATGCAATTCTCCAATCAGATAGAGCAGCTTGGCATTATTCGCTCCGACACCTTCCAGCTCATAGACCCGGATATAAGAATCCAGACTAAATTGGAGAAAACGAAGCTCCTGCTCCTCATTTCCACGATAACGGTACATCCATGCGATATGCTGCAATAAACTAGCTATGACCCGTTCCTTTTCTCCGATAACCTGCGCACAGAGTAGACCCAGTTTATACGTTTCTAACGCATCTTCCCAGCTACGGTGACCGCTATATTCACGAGACTGCCACCGATTACCAATTTTTTCCTTGAATAGTTTGGTTTGCTGATCACTCAGCTGAACGGTAGAATGCTCTGTCGAGGTAAATCCGCAATGAGGACAAACCCGTACGACGTAAAAGTCGGGATTTTCATTTTTGTAATACGCACAAAAGTCTGAATCCGTACGAATGGCCTTTTTCAGGCTTGGTCTGACACGGGAGGTCTTAAATTCCTGTTCACAGTGCGGACAAACGATCTTAATCTGATATAACGGTTCAATTTCCAATGTGTTTACAACCCTCTCCAAAATTCGGAAATCCCCGTAAACTTACGGGGTATTTACAAAATGATGCGCAGGACCGGACAAACGGTTAAGTATGATTGAACGAAGCGGCTCCTCAATGCCCACATCCGTTAACGCACCTGCCATACAAGACAGCCATGCCTCTGCTCGCTCCTCCGTTACGGGAAACTTCATATGTCTGGCACGTAACATCGGATGACCATATGCATCGGAAAACAGGGATGGCCCTCCAAAAAACTGGCTCAGGAACATGAACTGTTTTTCCTTGACCGGTTCCATGTCTTCAGGGAACAGGGGACTTAACAACGGATCTTTATAAACTCTCGGGTAGAAGGCCTCAATGATAGCACGAATACCTTCCGCACCCCCAAGATTGTCATAAATGCTCAGGCCAGGATTCACTTTTCCCCCAACTTTCTGTCCTATGGTAATAAATATACACCCGTATTATAACAAAAAACAAAAAATGACGCTAAAATAAGCGTCATCTTATCATTTGAAATTTGAAGACAGGTTTGTTTAATTATATATAGCACCGTCAGTTATGAATACAACGAATTATAACTAATAGCTTCGCCAATCCTCTTCACCGGGATGGACGCGAGAGACACGAATAACATACACAAAAGCACATACAAGCAAGCCGGCAACGATACTCATCCTGATCACTCCATCCTTAAGGTTATGGATCGTTGTTTTCCTATTTTAACATACTCTTTACAAAAATACAGCTTTTCATGCAATCGCTTTCTTTACTTTTTTGTACTCTTTGTCCTTCCCCGACATAGGAATAATAGTACAACTCCAAAGGAGGGGCCTCTATGTCGCTGTACCGTCGTTACTCGCTTCCTTTGCTCATCCTTATACTGCTGTCCCTATTTGTGCTTATGGCCGCATATCCGCAATCTTCGCTGAATGCCGGACTGCGTGGTCTTGCCATCTGGTGGGACGTGCTGTTTCCTTCTTTATTCCCGTTTTTTGTGATTTCCGAGCTACTCCTCGGTTTCGGAATTGTTCATTTCATTGGTGCGCTGCTAGACCCGCTGATGCAGCCTCTTTTCCGTGTACCTGGCTGCGGAGGCTTCGTCGCTGCAGTCAGCTGCGCATCCGGCTACCCGATCGGGGCCAAATTAACAGCCAAGCTGTGGGAACAACGATGGATTACTCGCATTGAAGGAGAGCGTTTGGTCGCATTTACGACTTCCTCTGATCCCATCTTTCTGATCGGTGCGGTTTCCGTCGGCTTCTTCCATCAGCCAGAAATTGCACTCGTACTGGGTGCAGCCCATTACGGTGGTGTACTGCTCATCGGCCTGCTCATGCGCTTTCATGGTACCCGTTCAGGGGATGCTGATATTCATAGTAGGCAACCTGAACCAGCGTCCGGTAGCACCTCGGATGTAAAGACAAGCACATCCCCAGCACGACAGCCCGGGCAGCTGCGTCAAGCCCTGTATGCCATGCATGCAGCGCGCTTGGAAGACGGGCGACCGTTTGGCGAGCTGCTCCGTCAGGCGATTACTTCCTCTCTACGCCTTATTATTGTCGTAGGGGGGCTGGTTGTATTCTTCTGCGTTATTCTGGAGGCTTTGACGAACTCAGGCTTAATGAGCGGCCTTCGTCTGCTTACGGCGAGCTTATTGACTGTCTGCGGTCTTCCTCCTACGTTAACGGAGTCTATTGTGGGCGGTATTTTCGAGGTCACGTTAGGAGCGCAAGCCGCAGGTGAAGCCACAGGAGCGGCGTTGCCGTTCAAAGTGGCCGCAGCAGCCTTTGTTCTCTCCTGGGGGGGACTGTCCGTTCATGCGCAGGTCGCAAGTATTTTAAATATGACGAATCTACGGTATATGCCATTCTTGCTGGCACGGGCTGCACACGGTGTCATCTCAGCACTACTCGCTCTTCTGTTATGGCGTCCACTAATGAGCCAAGGAAGCTCGCCCGTGTTTCATCCGATATATGACATCACATGGTCCCCCGGCTTTTCGTCTACGATGCTGTTGCAAAGCCTTCTGCTCCTTGCCTGCCTGCTGGCCGGGATGCTGGTTCTCTCCTGCTTGAGCGTCGGTACAAGTCACTTATTCGCGTGGTGGAAAAGGGCGTACAGGCAATGAACGATTGTGTTCTTGCTCATAATTGATTATGATCGGTATATACCCATGACAAAGGAGCTTTTCATCTTGAGATATTATGTTCTGGATCGCGGGGATCAGCACTCCATGGACTTGAGCCAGCAATTTCACCGTCTTGCCCAACAAAAGAATTTCAAGCTGGATGCCGAATCGCCGGAAATCGTCGTGTCTATTGGAGGCGATGGTACGATGCTGCATGCGTTTCATACCTTCATCGACCGAATTCCGGATATTGCCTTTGTTGGTGTACATACCGGTCATCTGGGTTTTTACGCTGATTGGCGTGCGGACGAGCTGGAGGAGCTAATCGAGCTGATGAGCCAAGGCGAATCTGAGGGGTTGCTTAACCCGAGAATCGTCAAGTATCCGCTGATTGAATTGGAGATTCACAAAAAGTCTGGAAATGCCTCTTTTATCGCCTTGAATGAATTCACGTTAAAAGGCGTAGATGGTACTGTTGTTGCCCAGGTAGATATTAACGATATTACTTTTGAAATGTTCCGTGGTGACGGCATATGTGTTTCGACGCCCTCCGGAACGACTGCCTATAATAAAGCACTCGGCGGAGCGATGGTTCACCCCACCATTGAAGCCTTGCAATTAACGGAGATCGCTTCCATTAATAACCGTGTATATCGGACGCTGGGATCGCCCTTGCTCCTGCCCAAACATCACCATTGTGATATTTTTTCGCGAAAGGAACAGCGTCTTTTATTGACGGTAGATCACCTGAACTTTCCTGTGGATGATCTGATCTCTGTTCGCTGTCAGGTCTCAAGTCAAAAAATCAGCTTCGCTCGTTACCGCCCTTTTCCCTTTTGGGATCGGGTACGCAACGCTTTTCTCAATTAGAACCTGTGAAAGAGCCGACTCCGGCTCTTTTTTTAATCGAGTAGAAGGAGTGTCTATCCCCCGTTCTCTTACACCACCGAACTTGCGGGTCCCCATACGGCAGTTCCAAAAGGTTAACCAAGCTCACTGTTAAATGAAAATAAAGTTTTAGACTGTTAGTGTAACTAAAAATGGAAATACTATATTCAATAATTATGGATGGAGCTATTTTATATATAAAAAATTATATTTCAACAGTGTTTAATTAGCTTCAAGAAGGTGTTATACATTGACAGGTCGACTTCACATATTATATAAAAAAATATATAATATCGAATATTTTTTTATATAAAACAATTGGAGGCCATAAAATTGCATCCTATCCTTAAATCATATATCCCAGTTGCAAATGTGATCTCACAAACATTTGGGAAAAGCTGCGAGGTATCCATTCATGATTTGACACAACCCGAAAGTTCAGTCGTATATGTTGCAAACGGTACTGTAACCGGACGAAAAGAAGGCCAGTCATTTGATCATCTCATACGTCAAGTCTTGCTAAGTAAAAAGTTCAAAGAGGATTGTACCGCGAATTATGTATTTGAGGCTGAGAATGGCAAGAAAGTCAAATCATCTTCAGCACTCATCCGTAATGCGAAAGGTGAAGTAGTAGGAATGCTCTGCATTAACTATGACTTGACTCTTTCTTATCTAATAAAGGAAGAAGTCATCGGTTTTCTGCCGGAATTTACACAGGATGAATTGCCTGCCGAGAATGATGTGCCTAATCATGATGTGATGACGATCATAGATGAGCTAATTGATAATATCATACGGAATAGAGATGTGGGCAGTTTAAAAAGAAAAGATAATATAGAACTTATACGTTTCATGGATGAAAAGGGAGTGTTCTTAGTAAAAGGTGCTATTGATAAGGTAGCTGAAAGTTTAGGCTTATCTAAAGTTACCATTTACAGTTACCTAGATGAAGCAAGAGGGAAAAAGTAAAAAAATAAGACAGAAAGGATAAAAATATGAAAAAGATTGAACCAAAATACTGTGGTGAAAATAAGGGACATTACGCAGCTGGAATTATTTCTAATGGAATGTTATACATTTCTGGACAACTATCTATGGACCCGGATACTCGGAAATTACCGGACGGTGGCATAGAAGCACACTCTAAACTTGCTTTAGAAAATGTTGACCGTGTTCTAAAAGAAGCCGAACTTTGCCGTCATGATGTTGTCCAGTGTAGAGTGTATGTATCAGATATTGATCAATGGGACGTCGTTAACCAAATTTACGCTGAATTCTTCGGTGAACACAAACCGGTACGGACTGTTGTGCCTGTTGGCAAACTCCACTTTGGATGCCTTGTAGAAATTGAGGCTATTGCGGAGGTGAATCAAAAATGAAATATATTTGTTCAAAGTGTGATATGACGGCAGAGTTATCCACTAGAAAAGCGAAGTGTGACTGCGGCGGTCTTTGGAAATTGGATTTTAAGCCTCCAAAGTTTGATCTGTCTTTAGTCGATCGTGATACCTGGAGCATTTTCCGCTATCGTGCTTTTATCCCATTGGAAGGAGAGCATTGGCGTGAAATAAGCCTGGGTGAAGGTATGACACCAGTGATTCCGTTTAATGATGATGTCCTGCTTAAAATGGATTATTTCATGCCGACTTTATCTTTCAAGGATAGAGGTGCCGCAGTATTGATTGCTCACTGCAAGGCAATTGGTGTGAACGCTGTTGTTCAGGACAGCAGTGGCAATGCTGGAAATAGTGTGGCGGCTTACTGTACAAAAGCCGAAATTGATTGTGAGATTTTTGTTCCAGAAGGTACATCACCGAAGAAGCTTAATATGATTAAATCCCACAATGCACAGGTAAATGTCGTGCCTGGTTCAAGAGATGACTGTGCAGATGTCTGCAGAGCGAAAGTCGATACCGAGGGAAAATATTACGCAAATCATGTATATAATCCTCTCTTCTATGAAGGCACAAAAACTTATATTTATGAAGTCTATGAGCAGATGCGCAGAATTCCTAATCATATTTTTGTTCCGCTGGGCAACGGTACGCTATTCATTGGTATTGTAAAGGCCTTGGAAGAACTCTTAGAGAGTGCCGTCATTGAGAATATGCCGAAAATAATAGCAGTCCAAAGCGAATACTGCGATCCTCTCGCAAAAGCAGTTATTGCTAAAGAAAAGCATCCGGCTCGTGTAATCCCTGAGCCAACAATAGCGGAGGGAATTGCTATTGGTGTCCCGATGCGCGGTGAGGAAATCCTGGAATATATATATAAGTACAATATTGAAGTCATTACAGCTCCGGAAAACCGAATTATGGATGCCAGAAAAGCTCTTGCTGAAAAAGGTGTTTATTGTGAGTATACCACAGCTGCCACTTATGCAGCTTATATGAAGTATTGTGAATTAAATGGAAAGACATCTGATTGCTTAATTCCGATGTGTGGAGCAGGACTCAAATCCGATCACTAAACTGAAGTACAGCTCCACTTTTTGTTAAAGATGTGTCGTGTACCTTGGCCCGTGCGTTTGCCGGCCCCGTTTGGGACTTTCACCTAAAGATACCGCCCTTACTTACAAACAAAACGGTTCCTGAATCTCAGGAACCGTTTTGTTGTGGAGCTATGAATGTTTTATTCTTTTGGCTGATCTCAGCTCTTTCGGCTCTGGCAGCAGGCCCTGCCGGACGCTGGCCTTCGGAATCACGCGGGACGCGGGCTTGCCGCCCTTCCCTGTTTTCCTTGGATTGACGCTCAAAGCGTGATCCACGGGATTCCTTTTTATCGAAATTCCCTTGCTGCTGACGTTGTCTCCGTGGCTCCCGGACTTGCTGTCCTTCTCCCGGATTGCGCCCATCCTTGGCTTCTCGCGGCTCTCTCGGCTGACGCGATTCACGTGCTTCACGCTGCCGGTTTGCTTCACGACCTTCTCTGGGTGGACGACTTTCCCGAGCTTCACGTGGCTGGCGCTCACGTGCTTCCTGGGCTTCCTTCGATTCCTGACGTTGCAATTCGCGTGGTTCACGGACTTCCCGTGCTTGCTCCGTTGGCGGCTCCTCCGGTATCGTGGAATCCTGCTGCGATTGCGTCCATTCCCGTTCTACAGCTGTATGTTGCAATTTTTCTTGCTGCTCTTCCGTTTCTAATGTTTCCGCTTGTTCCTTTTGAGCATCTACCAGCTGTTGGATGTCCGGGGCAATGGATTCATCATTGCTTCCGTTCTTGTTGAGCACTTCACGGCTTTTTTGCAGCACAAAATAGGCACAACCGAAATTGCAGTATTCATTAATGTAATCGTCCAGTACCACTATGGATGTGTCCTTATTTGCTTTAGGGTGTCCTTCTCTATAAAAACCCTTCAGACGCAGCTGATTATAGCCCCAATCACCAATAATATAATCATAGCGATCCAGCACTTCACTGTATCGATCACGAAATGCTTCGGGATTCCACCCGTTCTTGTGATCCTGCAACACTTCATAGTTTTTACCACCGATTTGAAACAAGCTAATCTAACCGCCTTTCCCGGATCAAGCCTGCGAAAGGGCGCTTTCTTCCTTATGCTGAGCGGCGGACTTCACCTGCTCATGCGCTTGGTAGGAGCTGCGGACCATCGGACCAGATTCGACGTGGCTGAATCCCCGCTGTAATCCCTCTTCCTTTAACTTCGCAAAATCTTCCGGTGGATAATATTTTTGCACATACAAATGCTTCTCGGACGGTTGCAAATATTGTCCAATTGTCAAAATATCACAATCAATTTTACGCAGATCATCCATGGCTTGCAAGATCTCGTCCCACTCTTCCCCGACACCCAGCATGATGCTTGATTTGGTCGGAATGGACGGATTCAATTGCTTCGCACGTTGGAGCAGCTCCAGGGAACGGCGATATTTCGCCTTGGCCCGTACTTTATCCGACATGCGCTCCACTGTTTCAATATTATGATTCAAAATATCTGGCTTGGCATCCATAACGATCCGCAGCGATTCAATATCGCCCATAAAATCGGGAATCAATACTTCTATACTGCAAAAAGGTACTCGGCGGCGAATGGCCCGAACCGTTTCTGCAAATATAGTAGCGCCCCCATCCTTCAAATCGTCACGAGCCACACTGGTTACGACACAGTGCTTCAAGTTCATGTTTTCAGCTGCTTCCGCAACGCGTTCAGGCTCCTGCAAGTCCAGTTCCGTAGGCATCCCCGTGTTCACTGCGCAAAAACGGCACGCACGCGTACAAATATCTCCCAAAATCATAAATGTCGCTGTCCTGTTGGCCCAGCATTCATAAATATTAGGGCATCGTGCCTCCTCACATACGGTATGTAATGTCTTGGAACGCATCATGTTCTTGATATCCTGATAGTTGTCGCCTGTCGTAAGTTTAATACGAATCCAGTCGGGTTTTGCTTCCTTCACTTTTCTAGACAATGGTATAGACCTTCTTTCTGATGAGCTTAAGCTTTCATTGCCATACATTATAGCATGAAAGCGATGGAAAAACCTCCATTCATTGTTCCCTTTTTGATATGACATTGATGCCGGAAAAGTAAATTCTTGATATGGATAAAAGTAACGGTTATCGCTCAATCTAAACCAAAGCGCTTCTGCTCATGCCATGGATTGCGGGGCTAGAATTTACCTGGGCGATTCAAGCCCTCTAAAGGAGGTCGGTTCAAATGTCTCACCCTACACGGACAGCCCGTGCTGTTCGTCTGTTATCGCTGCTGTTATGTGCTGTTACACTGACAACATCCTGTCCGCTTCCTGCTCATGCCTTTGACGAGGACTTACAGCCATCGTCTTCCCGAAGTACCCCGAAAGCTAAAGTGAATGCTTCACAATCTCTAGCCACATTGTTTACGTCGAGGCTGGCTTTATATCAATCCATCGAAGCACTGACAGGAATTCCTTGGTACAGGCTGGCTGCAATCGATCAATATGAACGAACACTTACGGTGGCCCATCCCAAAGACCGCAAGCATGCGGAACGGATCACCGGTATATTTATTACGGGACCTATCTGGTCCGGCCTGATGAACCCAGATTCAGATGATCAAATTCCACGCTCCATTGAGATATTTTCCGGGCTGGGACAAGACGGTTCAGGCGACGGGATCGCTGACCGCGATAATGACAGGGATCTACTCTTTAGCCTCGCTTCATATCTCGGGAAATATGGGAACACCGAGGACGAATTTGGTATTGCTGTATGGGAATATTACCACAACACCCGTGCAGTTCAAAGAGTCCAGCAGTTTGCCAAGCTGTATCGGACATATGGCAAGCTGGATCTGAACAGTCAAGCTTTTCCGCTTCCTTTAAGCAGCATTTACAGCTATCGCAGCACTTGGGGAAGTCGTCGCAGCTGGGGCGGTTATCGTATACATGAAGGAACTGATCTGTTTGCTGGCTACGGAGTTCCGGTTCGCAGTACCTGCTACGGCGTAGTCGAAATGAAGGGCTGGAATCCATTCGGAGGATGGCGGATCGGCATTCGCGATCTCAACAATCGCTATCACTACTATGCACATCTTTCCGGCTTTGACAAAACCGTTCACAAAGGAGATATCGTTACACCTGGTCAGACGGTTGGCTGGGTCGGAAGCTCGGGCTACGGAAAGCCAGGTACCCAGGGAAAGTTTCCACCGCATCTGCACTATGGCATATATCGGGACAATGGCTGGACCGATTGGTCGTTCGATCCGTATCCGTTATTAAGAAAGTGGGAGCAGACCGAGCGCAAAGCACTCAAAACAGAAAACGAAAAAGGGACCTCCTCGTAGAGTCCCTTTTCCTTTTCGAGTCCTCACATTACTCTCCTCTGCTTTATGGCGTTAAAGTTTGACGGATGGGATTTTCCTCTTCCTGTGCTGCTGGAACACTCTCTATACCGGAATCTGGAGCACCGCCACTTTCTATCGTATGTGAAGGCAGCGCCAGCTGTGGAGCAGTTGCGCCATTTTTACCAACGGGCTTGCCCTGATTGTCATAGTAGTACATCGGAACATTGCCCACCACCAACAAATAAGATACCGGGATTTCCGTCTCCACAATTTGAGGCTGGATCTCAAACGGGATCACTACAGACACCTCCGTCGTAATCCGAATGTACACTTCCACTAGGACCATGTTAATGCCTGCATCCTGTTGTCGGGTATTCAAATCCACCTTGATGGCTCCATGCGGCTCCACCTTTAGGGGGACCTTCGGGCCATACGCTGCCAGCAGCGGGCTCCCCAATGCCTGACCAATTGGAACACTCTCATCAAAATGGCTCATGCTGTCCATTGTTGCCTTGACTGCTTTGAGCGTATCTGACGTAATTCTCATATGCTCTGCATAATTGAGAACAAAACCGGACGTTCTCCCTTGTGCATCCGTTCTCCATTCGATCAGATTATCAGCTGTCTTGCCCTGTTCGACCTGTGCGGTTATGGCTGAATTGATGGCCTCTGTCGCCATTTGCTTGACCCGCACTTTTGCCAAATGCATCATGGGCGGCTTCAAATGCTGCTCCACATAAGCAGCCATCTGTATAATCCCTACCAGCAGCGCAAGTGCCACAATAAAAAATACTCTGCGTCTGCCGCGTCGCCTTCTGTTGGGTGCGCTGTGCCATTGCGGTTTTCTCATCATCCGATCCCCCCGCAGCGATGAACTTACCCTACAAGAATATGCGAGGGATACACGAAAAAGAAGCCGCCCGTCCGGCAGCTCCTGTTGATAGAAAAAATATATGTTGGTGTGATTACTAATAAGAGTCCAACCGATTACTTGAAAATGCGGTCAATCTTGTCGATCTCCGCCTGACTCAGCTGAACATTCAGCGTTTTCAAATTCTCCAGCACCTGCTCCGGCTTTTTCGCCCCTGGAATGAGCGCATCAATCGAGTCGCGTGTCAAATACCATGCGAGCACAACATGAGCTACCTCAGCATTCAATGCATTGGCAATCTGCCGCACCTGCTCCACCTTTTCCAGATTGCGGGCAAATGTTTCTCCCTGGAACAACGGATTTTTCGCTCTGATGTCCGTGAAGGTTGTATCCTTCGTATATTTGCCGCCCAGCAATCCGGCTGCCAGCGGGAAATAAGGCACAAATGAAATGCCATTCGCCTTGGTGTAAGGCAGCAGTTCCTTTTCCGCTTCCCGTTGGAGTAAATTATATTCGGATTGAAGCACATCCACATAGCCGTCGCTATTCGCATCCTTCAACTGTTCAATGGAGAAATTGGATACGCCAATCGCTTTAATCTTACCCTCGTCCTTGAGCTTCTTCAGTTCTCCGACTGCTTCTGCCTTCGGTGTTGCTTCATCCGGGAAATGAATATAAAACAAATCAATAGTATCCGTTTGCAATCTTTTCAGACTGGATTCGACAGAGTCACGCAAAAATGCCGGCGAGTTGTCAAAAACAACCTCTCCATTCACAAATTTGTGTGCTCCCTTGGTCGCGATCACGGCTTCATCACGATTGCCACGTTCCTTCAATACCTCACCAATCAACCGTTCCGAGTGTTCAGGTCCATAAATGAAAGCCGTATCCAGAAAATTGATGCCGTTATCCAAAGCTGTGCGAACGATCTCTTTGCCCGTTTCATCGTTCAAACCGGAAAAAAGATTATGTCCGCCCACCGCATTTGCACCCAAACCGATTTGTTTTACATATAAATCTGTTTTGCCAATACGCACTTGCTCTGCCAATTCACGTCATCTCCTTTTCGAAAGTTACTTCCATTTTAATATTGGATTCCAAAAAAAGCAAAGCGCGTACCTACTGCTGATCCTATCCTTAAATAAGCAGCCAATCCTATTTTCTTTTTCGCTTCATACTGCGCATGATCGTTTTTGTTGCCTGATCCACCCGGTATGATTCGATGATCTTTTGCAGAGCTTTATTGAACGTAAAATCGTCCAGCGTGTTGTTCTGCAAGTAATGCATCGTAATCTCCGGCAGCTTGATATAGCAGATGGATATCGCCCATGCTACCGCCATTTGTACATAGTAATCCTCACGATGAGTCTGATCCAGTAATTCAAGCACCTGGTTAATATACGGTTCCTCAATATAAAAATTGAGAAGCATAACCACGCCAAACCGAATTTCATATTCTTTTTTGGAGAATAGATAGGGCTGAATAAACTCCCATACCCGTTCCTTATGATTTTTCGTAAACTTTAATCCGGCACAAAAGCTGTCGCATACGGACCAATTATCAATTTTAGGCACAAATTTGGCGACATAACTTAACGCTTCCTCTATATTCATTTTCACATAGCCAATAACTATGCCCTGCAGCATCACTTCCTCGAAGTAATCACTTTCAGCAGTTTCCAGGTAGAGACGCCAATCTCCTTTGGCAATATCCTGAGCCAGCTTGCGCAGCACCGGAAGACGTACGCCTAGTACATTATCAATGGTCGGAAGCAATGCAGCCGTGAACTTCTGAAAGTCCGTATCCACGTACGACAGTATTTGTTCTCTGATTGTTTTTTCCAATCGTCTCCACTCCCTGATCCTTAACTAACGAAATGAAATGCTCCACAAATAAATCGAGGCCACCGATCCATAGGGCGAATAGGCTCTCCTATACTCCTCGAACTGCTTCCTGGTAAGCGTATCCAGATTATATAGCTTCATCATTCCCCGCCGAATAGCGATATCCCCCCAACTGACGACATCTGGACGCTCCATACAATGAAGCAGCATCATTTCAGCCGTCCAAGGGCCTATCCCCTGCAGCGAGGACAGTTTTTGGATCACCTGTGCATCGGAGAGTTCATATAATTCCTGTAAATCCAGCAAGCCCTGTTCTATCGTTTGGGCTATGTTCAGGATACATATAGCCTTTTTCATAGTAATGCCACAGCTTTGAATATGCTCGGCCGCCTGGATGGCAATATTTTGTGGGGTCATCGCACCTAATTTTTCCTGCATTCTAGCCCATATGGTTTCAACTGCCTTGGCAGAGATAAGCTGTCCAACAATGGCATGAACAAGCGCGGCGAACAGATCGGGAATGACCACCCGTTGCACTTTGCCCATTTGTGACATAGCTGCGCCAAGTACGGGATCTGCGTTTTTCAGATAATGGATTTCCTTTTCCCCATAGTCAAAATTTTTGGTGATTACAGTGTGCATTAGCTCCCCCTCTTCAACCCAAATCAGGGTAAAAATCCTTCCTGGCTCACGTAGAGCTTTTCTTCCGGGAAAACATGAAGAAAACGCTCATAAACCATTTTGTAAGCAGCCGGGTGATACCAGTCTTCCAGCCCCAACGACTCGTATAACGCACCCATATTTAAGCTTCGTGTGCGCCTTCCTCCACTGCCGTCCCCCATAAAATAATCATCAATACAGACACGGTTGACCAGAGGCAAAAGCTTGTCGGCAAGATGTTCGCTGCTTGGAAGTATGGGCGCGATAGTGGCCTGCGCTGGTACTCCTGCCTCTTTTAACAGTTGCAGTGTTTTGAAACGGGCCTGAATGGGAGGCGCATCCGGTGTGAAATGCTTGCGGATATCCTCGCGATCTGTTTCTATCGTCATACTCACCCGTACGCGATCCTCTAATCGGAGCAGTAAATCAGCATCCCGTCGTACAAGAGGACTGCGCGTCTGCACCAACAGAAAATCCGGCGGATCTTCCACCATCACTTCCAGTAATGAACGGGTCACCTCTTCCTTGTACTCGACAGGCTGATAAGGGTCCGTGCTGGACGACATAAAAATCGTGACTTTGCCTTTTGATTTGGCCCTGCGAAGCTCCTTGCGAAGAATAGCTGCCGCCTGATTTTTGATATCTACCCATGTCCCCCAAGCTTCCTTCCGGAACGTAGAGACTGGCAATTGACGCACATAGCAATACGAGCAGCCAAAGGTGCAGCCTGTATATGGGTTCAACGAGTGTGTATACCCTGACAGGAAGCCTGTCCCTTTATTCAGAAGAGTCTTGGGATTTTTGTAAAAATACTCATTTTTCATCATTCGCCTCGTTCGAGCTGCAAGAGCTTTACTTTCATGTCCAAACCGCCACGATATCCGGTCAAAGCCCCATTTTTGCCGATAATCCGGTGACATGGAATGGTAATCAAAATCGGATTAGCACCGATCGCAGCTCCCACCGCACGAACAGATGCAGGCTTTTGTATAGCATGGGCAATATCTGAGTAGGATTGTGTTTCCCCATACGGAATGTCGCACAGCGCGTTCCACACCGCCATTTGGAACGGAGTTCCTTGAAAGTCAAACGGAATGGTAAAATTTGTTCGTTCTCCTTGAAAATATTCAATCAGCTCCTTGGCATAGGGCTGTAAGGACACAACGTCCTCAACTAAAAAACTGTCAGGAAACCGCTTCTCTGCCCATAAAATCAACTCGGCTACAGGTTGATTGGGCGAGCCTACATAACATAGTCCTTTAGATGTGGCTGCAATATATAAATTCCAATCCTCATGGGTCAACAATGACCAATAGATCGTCTTATTCGTTTGATTTTCCATGCTGTATACCTCCATTTTGTGCTTCCTGGGATTTGAGCTGACGATATTGCAACGGAGTGCAGCCCATATTCTTTTTAAATAACGTAATAAAGTAAGGAGTATTGGACAAACCTCCGCTCTTCCCCACTTCCGCCACCGACTTATCCGAGTCAATGAGCTGTTTCTTGGCTTGCGCCAATCGGGTTTGTTGAATATACTCCATCGGGGTTATATGCATGATCCGCTTGAAGGTACGATGTAAATGGTATGGGCTTCCATGACTTATTTCAGCAAGAATGTGCAATGATAAATCTTCCATATAGTGAGAATTCACATATTCTGTAACCCATGCCATCCATTCATGATCAGGCAAACGCTGTCCTGTCGGTTTGCACCTTTTGCATGGACGAAATTGCTCTGCCAAAGCCTGCTCTGCTGTTTTAAATACACGAATGTTTTCTTTCTTCGGAGGTCGGGATTTGCAGGAGGGGCGACAAAATATGCCTGTTGTCTTTACAGCGTACCAAAAGACGCCGTCATAAGACTCGTCATTTTCTACAATAGCTCTCCACATGTCGTCAGTTATAGACAAATCAGATGTTCCCATTCTAATCACCTCTCTTGTACAATGCGGCCTCCCACATGTCTATGTCTAAATTATAAACCAAATAGTGAACATATGTACCCCTCTTGGAATGTAAAGGCAAGATAACGAAAAAAAGATGGCTCCAATGGGGCCACCTTTGATCTTACTTATCTATCATCTTCCTAGCTTGAAGCTTGCCTGGTTCAACGGTGATTGTTAGCTCATCAGCAGGCTGGCGGTATTCCTTGGACCAATACTCGGCATTGGGAATCCCCACCTTCTCCGGGTCGAATACCGGATCTAGTCCACGCTTTCGCTGCCGTTCGTAATCCTTAAGCACACGGAAGGCAGGCTTGGCCAGCAGAATCATGGCGATTAGATTCACCCAGAGCATAATGCCGACGCCCATATCCCCCAAGGTCCACGCCAACGCTGATTCCTTGACCACCGTTCCGTAGAACGTCGAGCCCAGAATAACCAGCTTTAGGACGAACATGGGCCATTTGGCCTTGTGGTCGGCAACGAGATAGGCCATATTCGTTTCTGCAATGTAGTAATAAGAAATAATGGTTGTAAACGCGAAAAAGAACAATGTAATCGCCAGCAGACTGGAGCCGAAGCCCGGAAATACCGATTCAATCGCAGCCTGCGTATATTGGGTTCCCTCTTCAACACCGGGGAGATTGTGCACAATAAAATCGCCACCGGGTCCCTTCACGTTATACATACCTGTGAACAGAACCATGAAAGCCGTAGACGTACAGACTAAAAAGGTATCTACGTACACAGAAAATGCCTGAACCAGCCCCTGCTTTGCCGGATGAGAGACTTCCGCGGCAGCTGCCGGATGCGCACCAGAGCCTTGTCCGGCTTCATTGGAATAAATCCCCCGCTTTACGCCCCAGGCAATCGCCGTCCCTACCATACCGCCGAACACAGAATCCACGCCAAAGGCACTACGAAAGATCAGCAAAAATACGTCGGGCAGTGCAGTAATATTCGTCATCATAATATAGAAGGAAACGAGAATGTAGCCAAGGGCCATAAACGGAATGACAACCTGAGCGACATTGGCAATCCTTTTTACACCGCCAAAAATAATAAGCGCCAGCAAAACGACTACTAGAATCCCTGAGACCTTCATATCCATCCCAAACGAACTATGGAATGCTACAGCAATCGAGTTCGATTGGGTTCCCGGCATAAGCAAACACATAGCCACCAAAGCGACAACCGCAAAAATGACGGCGAACCATTTTAAGCCCGTTCCTTTTTCGATATAAAAGGCTGGGCCGCCCCGGTATAGACCATCACGCTTTACCTTATATACTTGAGCCAATGTGGATTCAACAAAGGCTGTAGCCGATCCGATAAAGGCCATGACCCACATCCAAAATATCGCCCCTGGTCCGCCCATGCCGACAGCCAAAGCAATACCTGCTATATTCCCCGTCCCTACACGCCCTGATAGCGCCATTGTAAAAGCCTGAAAGGAGGATACCCCTGCCTCAGAGCTTTTCCCTTTAAATACCAAACGGATCATCTCTTTAAGATGCCTGATTTGCAGGAATCGAGTCATGATTGAAAATAACAAGCCCACGCCCAAACATACATATACCACTGGATTACTCCAGATGATGCCATTCACTGCTGCTGCCCATTTCTCTAACATTCCTTGCCTTTCCCCCTGATCATTCCATAAATTTCTAGTCTCTGTTTTCAGAAAATTTGCATAATTACAAAAAATTATAGTTCAGTTTTTATCACCGTACAAGTCAATTTAATTGACATATTGTCAATTACAGGTGGACTGATCGGCTACACCATACGACGACAAAAAAGCTCTGATGATCCGGGATGTGGATCATCAGAGCTTTGTCCTTAAGACATTCAGGCGATGCCCTCTTTTTCATTCGAAGCACTAGACAGCTTCAACAGCGGCGCCTGCTCCATTACATCCCCTTGAGGGATGGGAAGGATTTCAGTATATTCGGAAGAATTCGTAATGATAACTGGCGTAATGGTAGGATAACCCTCTGCTCTGATTTGCTCAACATCAAACTCAAGCAGCAGATCTCCTGCTTTTACCTGATCGCCTTCTTTGATATGGGAAGTAAAATGTTTACCGTCCAGCTTGACCGTATCTACGCCGACGTGAACCAGAACTTCTGCACCATGGTGCGAAACAATCGCAAGCGCATGTTTTTTCTTGAACGCCACAGTAATGGTTCCATCGAACGGGGCTACAACTCTGCCCGTTGTCGGTTGGATAGCGATACCTTTACCCATAGCTTCCGAAGCGAATGCAGGATCGGGAACCTCCGACAGAGCGACCACAGTTCCTTCGATCGGGCTAAGAACCTCTTCATTAGAAACAGCAGCTGCAGGAGTGGATTCTTTAGTCGAATTGTCAGTGCTTTCCTCTTCTTCTACCGGATCTTCAAATCCTAAAATATAGGTCAAAATGGCCGAAACCAGAAATGATACCGTAATCCCTAGAATCAATCCCGGGAAGCCTTGTCCGCCAGGACCGTAAAAGATTGGCAAGGTCAGCAATCCAGGTGCGCCAGAAGCGAATGCCTGCGTTCCTGCTTGACCGATAATCGCACCACCGATAGCACCGCCGATAACACCGGCAATAAACGGACGCTTCAGCGGCAGCGTAACCCCATAGACGGCTGGCTCTGTGATACCGAACAAAGCGGTAAGTGTAGCTGAGCCTGCCAGTGTTTTCAGCTTTTTATTTTTAGTTTTCAGCATGACACCAAATGCTGCGCCGGTTTGAGCAAAGATGGAAGCCGAAGCAGAAGGCTTGATTCCGTCTCTACCGTTAACAGCAATGTTGTTAATAAACACAGGTATAAGGCCCCAGTGTACACCGAAAATAACGAGCAACTGCCAACAAGCGCCGAGGATTGCTCCAGCCAGCAGCGGACTAAAGCTGAACGCAGCCACGAGTCCAGCAGCAATCCCATTACCTACGTACACCCCGACGGGTCCGAAGACCATCAAAGTCAGAGGAAGCATAATAACAAGCAAGATCAACGGTGTAACAAAGTTTTTGACACTCTCATGTATGAATCGATTGCACGCTTTTTCCAGCTTACTCATAACGATGACAGCTAAAATGATCGGAATGACGGTAGACGAATAACTCATCATGACAATCGGAATACCGAAGAAGTCCGTAGGTGTACCTTCCGTTTTCAATGTAACGATAGACGGGTAAAGCAACCCTCCGGCAATCGTCAGGGCAACAAAGATGTTGCCTGCAAATTTCCGGGCTGTTGTAACCGCTAACAAGAGGGGGAGAAAATAAAACAAGCTGTCAGCTGCAGCATACAAAATCATGTAGGTCGTTTCTTTCGGCTGCAGCCAGCCAAGGTTGCTGGCGATCAACAGCAAACCTTTCAAAATACCGGACCCTGCCATAACTCCGAGCAGCGGTGCAAAAATACTGGAAATCACATCTATAACGGCGCCAAATCCCTTGTTGCCTTTAGCCGATTTGTCTTCTTGTTCAGTTTCGCTCAAAATGTTGGATACTTTGCCGATTGCATTATAAACCTCCGGCACTTTGTTGCCGACGACGACCTGGAACTGACCGCCGCTCTGCTTGACCGTGATAATACCATCGGTTTTTTCCAGCTTTCCTTTGTCTGCCTTTGCCTCATCTTTTAGCACAAAACGCAGGCGAGTGGCACAGTGAACGAGCGATACCACATTTTCTTCTCCACCTACCAGATGCACGATATCTTTAGCCAGTTTTTCATAACTCATGTTAGACACCTCCATGTTCTAAGGGCATTTTACATATTTAGGCACACAAAAAACCTAAGCCTTGAAAAATAGTGGGCAATGGGTGTCCCGCGATTTTTCATGACTTAGGTTTTGCCTGCATAACCAGTAACAATCCCAGTTAAAACTTATTAAATTCCTGTTGTTCTCATAATACAATTAATATTACATATTTGTCAACAAAAACATTTAAGCGTATATTCTTGATTCATTTTCGTTGAAAAAGCTCGGCTTATCTGTTCACCACCCGCTCAATGTGCACGGTCAGATACAACTTTTCTTCATTCGTTAATTCATGATTATATTCTTTTTTCACAAAAGCTCCGATTTTCTCCGTACAGGCCGCGGCTTCCTTGTGCTTTTCCTTAATCATGTCGTACAAATGGTCATAGTTATTTTCGTAGTGATTCCCCTTAAATACGCGCTGGGCGAAAAATTTCAGATGCGTAATAAAACGGAAATAACTCAAAGAATCCTCATCAAAATCGACCTTAAAATGATATTTGGCGATATTGATAATCTGCTGGATAAACTTTGTAATACTCATGGTGGTAATGACTTCTTCGTTCATTTCAGCATTCACGATATGAATCGCAATAAAAGCCGCTTCGTCTACAGGTAGTTCAATACCGAGTCTTTGTTTGATTTGTTCCAGCGTTTTCAGACCAATTGCAAATTCTTCTTTGTATAGCTGCTTAACTTCCCACAATAACGCGTTTTTGATCTCTAATCCTTCCCGGTATCTTTCCACGGCGAAATTGATATGGTCTGTCAAAGAAACATAAATATTTTCGTTCAGCTTTCTGTTCAGATTATGCTTGGCGTCATTAATGATTTCTTCCACGATCACGATCAAATCAAGCGGAACTTCGCGCAGCAGCATTTTGAAGTTATCGGACGTCTGCTTGTTTTTCAGAGCAAATACCTTCTGAATTCTGGTTTCGTCCACTTTGTCTCCAGGCTTTTTCTTAAATGCAATCCCCCGTCCCATCACCACGAGTTCCGTGCCGTCGGACTGGTAGACGCTAATTACATTGTTGTTAATGACCTTTGCTATATTCATCTCGATCCCCCGTTCTATATGCCAGCAAGAGCCACACCTGTTCCATCCTTTATTTGAAAACAGAAAAAAACCAAAGCGCAGCAAATAAACAAGACCATAAAATCTGCTTATTCGTGGCTTAGGTTTTGCCTGCTACGCAGTAACAATCCTAAAAATGATGGAATTGCGTCAAGTATAGCCCGAAGAGGGTCGATTGTCAACGCTTTCACCCAAGAAACGGAAACGGAAATCCCCGGAAATCCGGGGCATCCGATCCTGTTTACTTGTTGTACGATTACTCTCCCAGGTTCTCCCCGTCAGACTGAATCACATTTTTGTACCAGTGGAAGCTTTTCTTTTTAATCCGTTTCAGCGAGCCGTTGCCTTCGTTGTCACGATCTACATAAATATAGCCATAGCGTTTTTTCATTTCTCCTGAGGAAGCACTAACAATGTCAATAGGTCCCCAGCTTGTGTACCCGATAATTTCGACCCCGTCTTGAAGAGCTTCGCCCATTTCGGCAATATGTCGCTTCAGATAGTCAATCCGGTAATCGTCGTTGACTTCTCCTTCCGGCGTAACCACATCGTTGGCACCAAAACCGTTTTCCACTACGAACAGCGGCTTTTGGTAGCGGTCATGCAATTGGTTGGCTGTAATGCGGAATCCTTTTGGATCAATCGTCCAGCCCCATTCGGACTTATCCAGATACGGGTTGGACACGGAGCCAAACACATTGCCGCTGGTCATATTCTTGACAATTTCGGGATCTGTGCTGGTCGTCCGGCTCGAATAGTAGCTGAATCCGATGTAATCAACAGTATGATTTTTCAAAATATCGGCGTCGCCAGGCTCCATCTCAATGTTTAATCCATGATCCTTGAAGAAGCGTTTCGCATAACCAGGATATTCGCCACGTGACTGTACATCGATGAAGAAGTAGGATTCGCGGTCTTTTTCCATTCCTTGATACACATCCTCAGGGTTGCACGTGTACGGATAAAAGCTGCCTGCAGCGAGCATACAGCCAATCTGGACATCCGGAATGATTTCGTGGCCCGCTTTTACAGCCAACGCGCTAGCGACAAGCTGATGATGTGCGGCCTGGTACTGAATTTGTTTAACGTTTTCACCTTCCTGGAATACAAGCCCAGCGCCAAGGAACGGCAAATGGAGCAGCATGTTAATCTCGTTAAACGTCATCCAGTATTTCACTTTATCCTTGTAACGGGCGAATACTGTTTTGGCATAAGTTTCGAACAGATTTACCAGCTTCCGGCTCCGCCAGCCTCCGTATTTTTCAACAAGGTCTACCGGAACGTCAAAATGAGCGAGAGTCACCACCGGCTGGATGCCATGCTTATGCAATTCGTCGAACAGATCATCGTAAAATTGCAACCCGGCTTCATTCGGAGCAGCATCTTCTCCAGTTGGAAAAATGCGAGCCCAGGCAATGGAAACACGCAGCGCCTTAAAGCCCATTTCTGCAAATAGCGCAATATCCTCCCGATAGTGATGGTAAAAATCAATTGCTCCGTGCGAAGGATAGAATTCGCTTTCAAGCGGGATGAGTGAAGGAACATTCCCCTTCATAATGCTTCTTCTCTTCTCTCCGGTAGGCAGCAGATCCACCAGACTCAGCCCTTTACCGCCTTCCAAATAAGCTCCCTCGGCCTGATTGGCTGCAAGAGCACCGCCCCATAAAAAATCTTTAGGAAAAATAAAACTGGACATAAACGTTCTCCTTCCAAGTGTGAGATAAAAGGGAGACCAAAAGGGGAATAGTTAATAAAAAAACCCAAACCAGCCTGAATACACTTGTAGTGTAAACAAGCCAATTCAGGTTATGCCCTATCGGTAACATCCCATGAAAAGGTTATACATATTTGAAGAAAACTCTAACAAAGATTTGGGAACCTGTCAAATTCATATTACTGGCTTGACTTCGGAACTAAGCACAAGATTTTCGCTATATATTCCCCTTATTTCTCCACTTGAACCGGATCCCATCTTTGCAAGAACCTCCCTCCCTGTTCTTGAGTAGTAACGATGAACGAATTTCCGCTACGGGCGGAAAAGGCTTGCGTTTAGATCTCGGCTGTAAACCTTTACACTGAATCTGTAAGCTAAAGAGAAAAAAGCATGAGGTGAAAGAGATGGATGAGTATCAGGAAATCATAATGGGAATTATAACCAATGCAGGCGTTGCCAAGAGTAAGGCGATGGAAGCGATCGCTCTGGCTCAAAAAGGTCAAACACAGCTGGCGGCAGAGCGACTTGAAGAAGGCAAAGACGAGTTGGTTAAAGCGCATAAATTACAAAC
>NZ_JH601062.1:0-754 GCF_000245715.1 Paenibacillus sp. Aloe-11
TTGGCATCGACGATGACCACTGGTATCATTGCCCTGTATGCGGTATTTTTTATAGCCTACAGGCTGGCGCAAGCTTTTGACAAGGACCCCCTTGTTCCAGCGGCAACCGCCCTCCTCTCTTTTCTGATCGTCACACCGGTCGAGACCTTTGACAAAGTCCGGGCCTTGCCGCTTCAATGGCTCGGCGCACAGGGATTGTTCGTCGCCATGTTCGTCGGCTTGATTGCCGCACGGTTGTATATTTGGATTGTCGACCGCAATTGGACGATCAAAATGCCTGACGGGGTCCCACCTACCGTTGTCAAAACCTTCTCAGGTTTGATCCCGGCCGTCTTGGTAGCCCTTGTGTTCGTCATCGTGGCCGGTCTGTTCATGCAAACTCCGTTCGGTACGGTTCACGATTTTATCTACACTTATCTCCAAGTACCACTGGAAGGATTGGGCGGATCGCTCGGTGCTTTGATTGTCGCGCTGATCATTATGCAGGCTCTGTGGATGTTCGGGATTCACGGGGCAATTGTTACACTCGCTATCGTTAAACCGATCTGGATGAGTCTGGATCTAGCTAACCTTGACGCTTTCCAGGCAGGCACTCCACTTCCGAACATTATCGGGCTGGCTTTTTGGTATATCTACTGCAATTATGCACCAATGCTTGGCTTCGCCCTGCTGTTGGTTTTCCTGGCCAAGAGCAAACAGCTTCGCACAATCGGGAAGCTTGGTCTTCCGGGTACCTTTTTCTCGATTCACGAGC
>NZ_JH601063.1:0-35834 GCF_000245715.1 Paenibacillus sp. Aloe-11
CCGCAGTGCCTGACCACTCTGCATATTCAAGGAAGATTAGCGGTACTGCCAGAGGTATTTATTGATGATCCCCATTTGGATTTTTACATGTACCAGTCGGGACATAATTCACAATTTCAACCAACGGCTTACACACTCGCACTGGACTTCTATAATAAGACTGTCACCCGCCCAGTCCTCAATTCGGAGCCCTGCTATGAGCAGATGGGCTACAGTCGGAAAGTCTATGGCCGCTTCACCCGCGCCGATGTTCGTAAGGCAGCCTGGCAAAGCCTTCTGTCCGGAGCCTCTGCTGGCATAACCTACGGAGCCCACGGCATTTGGAGCTGGCATCGGAAAGGTAAAAAGTTCGGTGTAACTGGGGAAGGATTCGACAGTCCATATGATTGGCAGTCTGCTCTTAAATTTGAAGGGGCATGGGATTATGGATTGGCCAAATGGCTCTTCGGGATATACGGACTTACGGATATGCAGCCTTGGAACATTGTGCTTAAAAATACGGAAGAAATCCGTGCGGCTGTAACCGCAGATTACACAAAGGTCGCCATCTATGTTCCGGTCAACACGGTGTTGAAGCTGGACGCAGATCTTAGTGAATACAATTTTACGGTCATTGACCTGGAGAATCGTCGTTTTGGCACAACTTCAATCTCTGTGCAAGAGCAAATCACGACCATCGATATGCATGATTTCGAAGCGGATGTCCTGCTCATCGGCATTAGAAAGTAACCACGTTTCCTATTTGTCAAGTAGACATCCTAAAAAGACTATGCTGCTAGCGCATGCCGACACTCTCTCGGCACGCGCTTTTTGAGTTTGGCTTGAAAACGCTGGTAGTTATAAAATCAGAACCTTGGTTGATTTTTTCGTTAAACACCTCCTTGTGTCTCAATCCCTTGTTGGAAGTTAAGATCTGCTCATTTATGTGGATTTTTCATTTCACGTCGCTTACAATGAATTTAACCATTGTGATCAGAACTTTAACTAAAAATATCATTAGGAGAATCAACAAATGATCAAATCGAAGCGAATTAATCTGATTAAGGAATATGTTTTTGAGCATGAATCGGTATCATTGGAAGAACTGGTGGAGCATTTTGGAGTATCCAAGAATACAATCCGGAGAGATATTCAGTCTCTCGTCGATTCCGGGATCATAAAAAAAGTATATGGCGGGGTTTCTGTCAATCATTCTACCCTTGTTGTCTTCAACGAACGACGCGATCAGAATCTTACCAAGAAGCAGGAGATTGGCAAGCTGGCTTCCCAGTTCGTGGAGGACGGGGATGTTATTTTTGTTGATTCGGGGACGACGACCTTGGAGCTTCTACCTTACATTCAACACAGGCAGCTTACGATTGTAACGAACAATTTTGATTTTATTCATGAAGCTAAGCCCTTCCCTTCCCTGTCTATCTTCTCTACGGGCGGCATGCTTGAGCGCAAAACGAATTCCTTTGTTGGCTTCCAAAGTATTGAGCTGCTAAAAAAATATAACATTAACAAAGCTTTTATCGCTTCAACGGGCATTTCGATTACGAACGGAGTAACTAATTCATCTCCACTAGAGACTGACCTTAAAAGTACAGTTGTGGAAAAAAGCCTGAACGTGTATCTAATGATTGATGACAGCAAATTCGACAAATATGCCCTCACTACGTACTGTTCTCTTAGCGATATTGACTATTTGATTACCAACAGTATACCAAACGCAAGCTACCAGCAATATGCATTAGAACATGGTATCAAAATCGTGACGCCATAAGCTCAAAGCCAAAAAAAGCAGCACGTTCCGTCCTGGTTACAGTGAAGAACATGCTGCTTTTGTATAGAATGCTATTATTTATTTTTTTAAACTGACCGCTTTACGACTCGAGCCAAATTCACGAATTTTGGCACGCACCGTTTCCCGAATCGCGTCTCTCGCCGGAGTTAATATTTTTCTCGGTTCGGTCGTTTCCAAATCCGCCGCTAGCGTGTTACGCAACTGAAGTGACCAGGCCGTCACACATTCGGTGTTGATATTCACTTTAGCATGACCTAGCTTGATCGCCCGGTCGAGTTGATGCTTCGGTATTCCCGAAGCACCGTGCAAAACTAGCGGAATGCCGACCGCTCGCGAGATGGCATCCATCTCGTCAAAGCCAAGCTTCGGTTCTCCAGCATATTTGCCGTGTACGGAACCCAGTGCCGCTGCCAGTGCATCAATACCTGTTTCTTCTACGATCCGTATGCACTCATTCAGATCTGCATACTGAATACCGCCGATCAGGCCATCTTCCATACCGCCTACCGTACCGACTTCCGCTTCGACGGACACACCATAAGCAGTTGCATATGCTGTGACCTTTCTCGTATCCCGGATATTGTCCTCAATCGGGCCATGGGAGCCATCGAACATGACAGAGGTGAAGCCCGCATCAATCGCACGCAGGCAATTGTCAACCGTCTTGCCGTGGTCCAAATGCAGAGCTACAGGGACCTGAATGTTCTTTTCCTCAACAAGCGTACTTACCATAGCCGCAACAGTCCGGTAACCACCCAGAAAGTCAATCAGTCGATCTGATGCCGCCACAATGACAGGCGCTTCTTCCTCCTGTGCCGCATCAAGTATGGCGTGAACCCAAGATAAGCCGTTAATATTAAACTGGCCAACACCATAATGCTCCTGTTTTGCTTGCTGTAGCATTTCCTTCATGGAAACCAAGGGCACGCGCTCATCTCCTTTCCAGTCACTCTTCTAGCTGAGACCCAATCCTTCTTTCATTTTTTTCAACATGATTGCACTTGATTCTTCCGGCTTGTCGCTGTAAGCGAACACGGCATTCGTGGCAATACCGTCAAACTTCATCTCGCGCAGCTTACGAAACAAGGTGTCAAAATCAATATCGCCTTCACCGATGTTCAAGTGCTGGTGAACCGTTACTTTGGCATCAGGCGGATTGACGATGTAACGCAGTCCATAAGCCGCTTTATGATTAAAGGTATCGGCAAACAGCACATGATCGAGCAGATCACCCGCTTCGTCCAGCATTTTGGCGATATCACCTACCCCATCATCATAGAAGAATGTATGGGCGACGGAGTATACTAGCTTGATCCAAGAACGGTCAAGTGCACGGATCATATCAATCGCTCCGGTGTTCGTCTCGATAAAATCATACGGATGCGCTTGCAGATTTAGGCGAACTCCCTCCTTCTCGAATACCGGGATCAGTTCATCCATCGACTTGACGAACTTCTCTTCGCAAATGAACGGTTCATACTTGGAGCCGCTGAATTCACTATTCATCAGATCAATATCGAGTTCCACTGCTACTTCAATGGCACGCTTCCAGTTGCGGACAGCCGCCTGTCTTCTTTCTTCATCCGGACCTGCCCAGTGGTAGAGAGGCAGCAGGGAAGAAAATTTCACACCAGCTTCGCTCATCCATTTTTTGACCTGCTTGATCTTGGTTTTATCAACTTTAGGATACTTGTAAAATGGACAGAAATCTTCACGTGGAGATAGCTCGATGTATTCATAGCCCAGATCGGCTACCTTGAAAATCATTTCCTCCATTGATAGCGAATCTCTAAAATGTGTCGGATCATATGCCAGCTTCATGCTTGTTCCTCCTCTTGCCTATATGGTCGGGATATTAATACTGTTTCGATTTTTTCAACATATCCACCTTACGTTGATACGCACGCTGGATGCCCTCTCTGTCCGATACTTCAGCCACACCGACATGCCACCAGCTGTCATAGCCGTCCGTCATCGTCTTAGGCAGCACTTTCATTTCGATCAGAGTGGAGTTCTTCTGCTTCTTCGCATCCTCCAGCGCCGCTTTCACCTCTTCAACAGTGTTGGCGCGATACACTTTCGCTCCGTATGCTTCTGCGACCTTGGCATAATCAATGTTCATAATCTGGTTGTCCTGTGTTCTGAACTCGCAGTAATAGCTGCCAGAGCCGTGATCCATCTGTAAGTTGTTAATACAGCCAAAGCCCGAGTTGTCGAACAGCAGAACGTTAATTTTTTGATGATACTGAATCGCTGTAATCAACTCGGAGTGCAGCATCAGGAAGCTGCCGTCGCCGACGATGGAGTAGACCTCGCGATCCGGGTTCGCGAGCTTGATACCCAAAGCGCCTGATATTTCGTATCCCATACAGGAATATCCATACTCCAAATGGTACGTGTTACTCACTTCAGATTTCCAGAGACGCTGCAAATCTCCTGGTAGTGAACCAGCGGAAGATACGATAATGCTGTCCTTATCAATGGTGTCGTTGACAGCAATCAATGCAGTCGTCTGTGCCATATCCGATTTAAGAGCATCTGCATATTCGTTCATCGTCTCCTGGGTGAAGTGCTGCTTGACTTCCGGCACAAAGCCCGAACGTTTGAATTCAACCTTAGCGAGACGCGACCGCTCTTCATCCCATTCTTTTTGCAGTTCCGGAATAATCGTGCCGAATTCGCTGACGTATCCATCCAGACGGTCGTACAGCTTCCTTAACGCAGATTTAGCGTCGGCCACCACTTGCAGACCGTCCAGCTTGTAAGCCTGCATCCGGCTAACGTTAATATTAAGAAACTTCGTACGGTCAAAGTCGAACGCCGTCTTCGAGGAAGTGGCAAAGTCAGTATATCGGGTCCCGATACCGATGACCAGATCCGCTAAACGAGCGGCTTTGTTCGCTGCCAGCGTTCCTGTAATCCCCATACCGCCCAGATTGTTCTCAAAGGTACTTTCGACAGCCGATTTTCCGGCTTGTGTCTCCACCAGCGGAATATCGTACTTCTTCGAGAAAGCGATAACCTCATCCCGCGCTTCCGAATATTTCACGCCCCCGCCGACCAGAATCAGAGGCTTGCGGCTGCTGCGAATCAGATGTTCTGCCGCTTCCAGCTCCCGTTCGCTCGGCTGCAGCCGATCTACATAGTGAACGCGCTTTTCGAAGAAGGTCTCATCGAAGTCAAACGCTTCCCCTTCAACATCCTGGGAAATGCAGATGGTGACAGGTCCACTCTTGACGGGATCGGTCAGAACTTCGAAGCCGCGAATCAAGGTGCTCATTAACTGCTCCGGGCGCGTTACGCGATCCCAATAGCGGGACACCGGCTGAAGCGCATCATTGGTTGTGACAGCCATGCTGTACTCCTGTTCAATCTGCTGTAATACCGGGTCAGGCTGTCTAGTTGCAAAAGTATCCGCAGGCAGAAAAAGCACAGGCAAATTGTTTGCGAGTGCCGTTCCGGCCGCTGTTACCAGATTGGCAGACCCCGGGCCGGACGACGTGGATACCGCATAAATTTTTTGCCGCAAATTTTCTTTGGCATACGCGATTGCGGCATGGGCCATGCCCTGCTCGTTCTTGCCTTGAAACACTTTCAGATGGCCGGCATCCTGTTCCAGCGCCTGACCGATCCCAAGCACGTTGCCGTGACCGAAAATCGTGAAGATCCCTTCAACGAACGGCGTCTCACGACCATCGATATGAATATACTGCTGGTTAAGAAACTTGATCAGCGCTTGCGCTGTAGTCATTCTGATTTTGTTGCCCATTGTACAACTCCACCTTTATTGAAGTGTTATCACGATATCAGGAATGGATGACAGGCTGATTGGAAATCAATTCCTCAATCTCTTCCACCGTCGGCATAGCTTCCGATGAGCTGTGCTTACTGACTACAATGGAAGCGGAGGCGCTGCCGTATTTCAACGCAGTCCCAATATCCTTGCCGGTAATCAGGGCGTACAGAAATGCTGAGGCATACGAATCGCCGGCACCGAACGTTTTGAGCACTTTCGTTTTGTAAGCCTGCGCCCGGAATACTTCGCCGGATTTGGTATATGCATATGAGCCTTCAACGCCATGCTTAATAACGATAATTTCCGGACGATGTCCGAACAGATAGCTGATGGTATTATCATTGGAGCCGCCTTCGCTGTTCTCCATCACGTCATATTCGTCTCGGGTCCCGATGACAATATCTGCCTGCTCCGCTACTATCGAATAATATACGGCCGTTTCTTCTTTGTTTTTCCACGTATACGGACGATAATCCAGTTCGAATACAATTTTTACACCATTGCGTTTAGCCAGTTGAACCGCTTTGAGAACCGCCTCGCGGGAAGGGCTTTGCGCAAGGGCCGTGCCTGAGACAAGCAGCATGCCTGCCTGTTGGATATATTCCTCGTCCACTTCATCTGTACGCAAGTACAAGTCAGCCACATCGTCGCGGTACATCAGAATGCTGCACTCTTCGGGACTTTTGATTTCCGTGAAGGCAAGTCCTGTCTTGTGGCCTTCCTGATCTACAGCAAGCTGGGAAGTGTCGATTCCGGCATCACTCATATATTTCTCGATAAAGCGCCCATGCTGGTCATCAGCGATTTTGCCGATAAACCCTGCTTTCAGTCCCAACCGTGCTCCCCCGATTGCAATATTTGCAGGGGAACCTCCAACATACTTGACGAATGTCATCGTTTCTTCCATCGGCCGATTGTATTCGGCGGCATTTAGGTCAATACAAGCCCTTCCAATCGCAATCAAATCGAACTTTTTTGCACTGTCTGCTCCATTGCTCATACTTTTCCGCTCCTTTCGGTTATTTCCGATCCAGAATCCATTCATGATCCGGGTCATTGTGGAATTTCCAAATGCGCCTAGGGCCTGCCATAACGTTCAAATAGTAGGATGTATACCCGTCTGGTACGCCTACCGGATGATATCCGGCCGGTACAATAACCACATCCCGATGTTCGACAGCCATTGTCTCATCCAGACTCCGGTCATCTGTGTATACCCGCTGGAATAAAAATCCGGCATGCGGCTCTATCTCATGGTAGTAGGTTTCTTCCAGAAACGATTCATCCGGCAGACGGTCCTGATCGTGCTTGTGCGGCGGATAGCTGGAGAAATTGCCCCCCTCTGTATACACTTCCACGACAAGCAAGCTGCTTGCGGATGGGTCGTTATCCGGCAAAATGTTGTGAACCATGCGTTTATTCTGATATTTCCCGCGGTGCTCAACGCCGACGTCTTCGGCCTTGATCCACCTTGTCTGGAGCGGCATCAGAGCAGGAGCGTAGCACAGGGCGACGGTTGCATTCGTTACCGCTTCAATCGTGAAGCTTTTTCCGCCGGATACGAACACGCTGTCTGTCGGTTTTTTCTCAAAAACACTCTGTCTCGTTCCGATTCCTTCGAAAACATGCTCGCCTTCGGTAACGGTGATCTTGCCTGTAAGGGCAACAATACAGCATTCCTGATCCGTCAGCACTTCTTCATGGCGTCCGTTCGCTTTGAGATCAATCATTTTGAAGCCGACATATTCCAGCTCCGTGTCTTGCGTCATTAATTGATGAACAACTGTAGCATCGTTTTGTTGAACTTGATTGGGCTTGCGCAACAAATGACTGATCACGACTGAATCCCTCCAGTATTACTCAAATTCAGGTTCTGTATAACGTGCAGTTACGACTTTTTTTCGAGTGTAGAAGTCTACGCTGTCTTTACCGTTGGCATGAAGTGTGCCATAGAAGGAAGATTTCCAGCCCGAGAACGGGAAAAATGCCATCGGAGCCGGTACGCCAAGGTTTATACCCAGCATCCCTGCATCAATATTTTCACGGAAGTAGCGAATGGAGTGAGCGTTCGTTGTGAAAAGGCATGCTCCATTGGCAAATTCCGATTGATTCGCGATTGCCACAGCTTCCTTCAGATTCTTCACCCGGATTACAGACAATACCGGAGCGAAAATTTCTTCTTTCCAGATCGTCATATCGGTTGTTACGCCTTCAAAAATGGTTGGTCCAACGAAATAGCCATCCTCAAGCAAGCGGTCACGACCGTCAATCAGCAGTTGTGCTCCTTCTTCGACGCCTTTCTCAATGTAGCGGATGGTACGCTCTTTGTTCTCTTCACGGATGACCGGACCGAGGAATACACCGTCATCCAGACCGTTACCCATTTTCACATTTTGCGTTTTTTCCTTGAGCAAAGCAATAAACTCATCAGCGATTCCCTCTTCCACAGTGACAACCGCGCATGCCATGCAGCGTTCTCCGGCGGAACCAAAAGCAGCACTCACAACATTCGTTACTGTATCTTCCAGGTTGGCATCATTCAGGACAATCGTATGGTTCTTCGCTCCTGTCAGCGCCTGCACCCGTTTCAGGTGCTCGCTGCCTTTCTTGTACACATACTCGCCGACTGGCTTGGAGCCAACAAATGAAATCGCTTTAATTTCGGGATTCTCCAGAATGCCGTTTACGACATCATGAGCCCCGTATACAATGTTGAACACACCGGCAGGTAATCCCGCTTCAGTGAACAGTTCAGCAATTTTCTCGGTAAGGAGTGGAGTACGCTCGGAAGGCTTCAAAATAAATGCATTACCCAGCGAGATCGCCATTGGAAACATCCAGCATGGTACCATCATTGGGAAGTTGAATGGGGCGATTCCACCTACGACTCCGATTGGATAGCGATAGTTGGTTGCCTCGACATCCGTTGCAATAGTTGCCAGTGAATCGCCCATCATCAGGGAAGGCGTTCCTGCAGCGAACTCGACGTTCTCAATTCCACGCTGCACCTCGCCGAGTGCTTCCTGAAGGCTTTTGCCGTTCTCAATCGTAATCAGGCGAGCCAGTTCGTTTTTGTGCTTCAGAAGAAGCTGCTGGTAATTGAACAGAATCCGTGCGCGTCTTGGGACTGCGACTTTTTTCCATTTCTCGAACGCTTCCTTCGCAACTTGCACCGCATACTCCATATCTTCTTTCGTTGACAATGGAACTTCGCAAATCAATTCTTTGGTTGCCGGGTTGTAAACGCCTTCATATTTTGTCGCCCGGCTTTCTACCCATTTACCACCAATATAGTTCTTTAATTTTCTTGCCGTTGTGTTCATTGTTGTAGACATCGTCAAGCTCCTCTCCCATGTTGAATATGATTACTAATTGTAGGGGCAGTTTGTCACTCAAACTCAATTTTTGATTATATCTTGGTTATGTTTTTATGATATCCGATAAAAAAGTAACCGTCAACCTAATTAAAAAACTAAACGTGATCATTTTTTTTGATTCGATACATGTCTATTGACAAATCATCACACCAACAAGAACAACAATGGTATGGTGAAGATGGAAGTTAAAGTTGACATCACAACATATTGTGAAGCTTCGCGACCTCTACCTCCATACGTTTCAGCGAATACAGAGTTAGAGGCACCGGAAGGCATGGCGCTGACCAAAAAGGCGATGCCCAGCAGTACTCCTTCCTCCAGTATTGACTTGAACAGCACCAGGAGCACCACAGGGACTACAACCTGGCGCACCAGACTGAAGAGATACACCCGCTTGCTGCGTAGCAGTGATCCTAGCTTGCTGCCAGCGATCATCGCCCCTGTCATCATCATTGCAATCGGCACAGTCAATCCTCCAAGCGACTTGCTTGCATCAAGCAGAGGACCAGGCAGCCTGACGTTTAGAAAAAACATGCCAAATCCTACAGCGGTCGCTATAATCGCGGGATTGCGCAGCACTCCTGCAAGCGACACCGTACTGGCCTTATCCGCCGAGAAAATGCGTACTCCCATGCTGAACAGCGCAACATTGTATATCGCATTGTAGGTCACGAGTATAACAAGCCCTCGCTCTCCGTACATCGCCTCCACAATCGGCATTCCAATAAACAAGATACTGGAGAATACGCAGCAGCCCACCCATACTTCCCGCTCCCCAGTCTTTATTCCGAGCAGCCTCGCTGACAAGCTGCCGATAGCGAGGGTTGAGAACAATATAGCCACAGCAACGATTGAAGTGATACCGATATCACGCAACAATTCTCTAGAAAAGGGAATTTGAAGGCTATACAGAATGGCACTTGGCAGTGAAATGCCTAGCAACACTCTGGACAGCCCCTCCATGTGAGACGTATGCAGCAACTTTAACCTGAAGGCAAGAAATCCAATCGCCATGTAAGTCAACAAGATCATATTTTCATGAATCAAAATCTCCAGCATTGTGGCAGCTCCCTCCATAAATTATAACGTAAATATTATAAGTTGATTGTAATGTTTTTGTCTATTATTAATAATGTGTTGATTATATGTTGGTATTATTTTATATTAATTATATCAATTTATTTAACAGGAGAATGCCATGAAAGCTAGACGATTACAGGATATTGAAGAGTACGTTCACTCTCATAAAAATGTCACCTTGGATGAGCTGTGCCAAAAATTCGATGTTTCCAAAAATACGATAAGGAGGGATATAAGCCAGATTGTTCGCAAAGGTTCTATTGAAAAAGTGTATGGAGGAGTTGCCTCTACCACAGATCCTATTCCGTTTGAAAACCGGGGAAGCAAGCATTCGTTCGAAAAAAATGGCATTTCGCATTTGGCTGCCTCTTGCATTGAGGAAAATGACCTGATCTTTATAGATTCCGGCACAACTACTTGCCATATGGCCAAATACTTTCCCACCAACATTTCTTTCACGATACTGACAAACAGTCTGGATATCATTAACGGTGCTGCTGAACTCCCCTTAGTCAATCTACTGGTTATCGGCAATACATTTAAACAAAAGACCAAATCGTTTGTTGGTATAGACGAACCTCGCATGCTGGACAAATATAATGTGAACAAAGCGTTTATGGCGGCAACAGGAGTCAGCATAACTCACGGACTTACCAACTCGGATTTACTGGAGTTCGAGATTAAGAAGATTATTGCTCAAAAGGCGGAAAAATTGATTTTGCTTGCAGACTCAAGCAAGTTCGGTAAATCAACATTACTGACCTACGCCTCGCTTGAGGATGTAGACATAATTGTCTCTTCTAATCCACTTACAAATCAGTTCCAGGCTTTTTGCGCAGCGCATAATATTGAAGTCAAAACATCCTAATCCCACTCATTATAGGAGGAAAACAATATGCCATTATTGCGGTTTGATGTTATCGAAGGACGTAGCCCCGAGGAACTAAAAAAGCTTCTGGATGCCGCTCACATTGCAATGGTTGAAGCCTTTGGCGTTCCTGTCAGAGACCGGTACCAGATTGTGCATCAGCACGCTCCGCACGAGATGATTATCGAAGATACCGGTCTGGGCTTTGAGCGTACCCCTGAGGTCGTTATCATTAGTGTCGTGAGTAAAGAGCGAACACCCGAACAAAAGAAGCTGCTGTACAAACTTCTGGTCGAGCGTCTAGAGCGGGAATGCGGTATTGCCCCCAGCGACGTGATGATATCCATTGTCGAGAACGGCACTGATGACTGGAGCTTCGGATATGGACGAGCACAATTTTTAACCGGAGAACTATAGACTTTATAGATCCATAAGTCATTATTTGGTGTATGGCCTTCGTCCCTAAGACGGAGGCCATACTGTTTTCATCAGAGCCAGCCCATTCCGTTTTCTGGACCCTTAATCTCGTATCCCCTGCATTGAAGGAACATAACCAATCAGACACACTACTCTAAAGCAAATATCGGAGGCCACCTGTTAAGACAGGCAGCCTCCGATATTTGGTGTTATGAGATGAATGCATCAAGCTTGATATTCAATTCAGGACAGTTAAAAGTTATAGTGTCTGGAGACAACCTGCAATGTTGTTTCCTTGGCTGTTCGTATTGCTTCTTCCGCATCCAGTTCATAGTATTCTGGACGGAACAGTTCGACCGAAACGACGTGATCATAACCTTTTTCCTTAAGAGTAGCAAAAATAAAGTCAAGATCAATGGCTCCAAGCCCCGGCCATACGCGGTCTTCGTCGGTCAGGAAGCCGATCGGAAAATCTTCGGTATCGTCAATATGCACGATGAAAATTTTAGAGACATCGGACCGTAACAGGTCTTCACGCTTCGATCCCATTGCATGAAAGTGAAAACAATCCAGCACAAGACCAACATTGTCACGTGCCACTTCCTCAACAATGTCGTAAGCCTGACCGAAGGTGTTAACCGTACACTGCGGATGTCCGACGAATTCCACAGCTATTTTAATACCATAGGGCTTCGCCAGGTCCGATAATTCTCTCAGCACCTTGACAGAGCTCGCCTTGATATCAGCATGTGTAAATTTTTTCTCGGTCACAAGGGGGACCGCAACGATATATTCCACACCTAACCGTGAGCCGGTGTCCAGCATTTGGCGATATTCATCCAAAAGTTTCTGATATTCGTCCTCATCCCTGTTGTTGAAGAACACCAAAGCATTGAATGCCAGTGGCTTGATATGATTAGATTGAAAATATTGTGCCAGATCGTCAATAGAATGATCCTCCAAATACTCTGGCAATTTGTCCATTGTTCGAATTTCGATGTAGTCATATCCATGCTTTTCACAATATTCCAGGTCTTTAACGAGGTTTGAGTTGTTCAGGGTTGTTGCTTGATTAAAACATAGTTTCATCGTTCATTCTCATCTCCATCATTTTTGTATGATTTTCTGTGACTCGTTAAACATGAACGTCGCTTTTTGCTTCCTTATTTGTATAAGGTCGGTTTCTCTCCCAGTTCAACAGATTCCTGACGGCCGGATTCCTGAGCTCTGACACATGCGTCTGCCGTAACAGCAGCAATGTAACCGTCCCATGAAGTAGGACCTTGTGGCTCACCTGACAGGCGGATAGAATCAATAAAATCTTGCAATTCACGGTCATATGCATCAAGGAAGCGCTGCTTCCAGTCCATCAAAATATGTGTTCCGAGCTGAGCTTCTTTACGGAACGTAATGCTAGGCACCTCAGGCAGTTTGACAACGCCTTCCTCACCGATAACTTCGCATTGAATATCGTAGCCGTATTTACAGTTAACGAAAATTTCCGCGTTGATCAGGATACCTCCCTGAGTTTCAAGCGTAACGACTTGCGGATCGCGCAGATGGCTGGAAGCGTGTCTTGTTTTTTTCGGATAAGCGACTTGTACTGATTTGTAATCATCATTCACCAGCCAGTGCAACACATCAATCTCATGTACGAGTGTGTCTGTAATCGCCATATCCGTTGTATATTTGTCATCGACTTCCGGGTTGCGGTGCGCGCAGCGAATCATCAGAGGCTCACCAATGAACTTGGAATCAATTGCATGTTTAAGTTGTTGGTAGCCTTGATCATAACGGCGCATGAAGCCAACTTGAACAAGCTTTTTTCCATGTCTGACTTCAGCCTGAACAATTTCCATACATCCTTGAGCCGTAGTTGCGAGCGGCTTCTCGCAGAATACGTATTTGCCTGCTTCGATACCTGCCATAACACTTTGCTGATGAGCAGGACCCCAGCTAGTCACCAAAATGGCATCAACACCGCCGGACTCAATCAATGTTTTGTCATCAGGAAATACCTGTGCGTTCAGCTTGTAATTATCTACAGCCGCCTTGGCTGCTTCTGCATTAACGTCAGTTACGGCAACAATTGTGGCTCCTGACAAGTTATTTGTAATTCTACGAATATGTTCTCGACCGATTGCACCTGTTCCAATAACACCAATTTTCAAAGTCATATTATTATTCCTCCTGATATTCTAAATTAAATATAGCGCTTTCAATTTAAATCTTAATCAGTAGATGCTGCTTTTGGGCTATAACTTTCCTGCAAACCTCCAGTATTCTTTCCGTGGTTGCGAAAATTTTGCTCTAACTGTTCCAGAGACAAACCTTTGGTTTCCGGCAAGAAAATTTTTACGAACATGATTGCCAAAACGCCCAATATAACGAAAACATAAAAAGTTGTGGACAGCCCCAGGCTTCCAAGAAGTACCGGGAACAATAACCCGATGACAAAGTTAACAATCCAAAGGAAGAAGACCGTCAACCCCATCCCGAGACCACGCAAGCGAAGTGGAAAAATTTCTGATAGCATGAGCCAAGTTACAGGTGAAATTGCTCCCTGCTGAAAGGCAAGAAATGTAACGGTCAGAGCCAAAACGACGTAAGGCAGTGCGGTTGATCCATGCATTGTAGACGAAAAGATTGCAATCAACAGTAGTGCGGCAGTTGTTCCAGTCAAGCCGGTGATCAGCATCGGACGACGTCCTACTTTGCCTAGTAACCAGATGCCAACAAAAGTAGCCAGAACTGAAATGACACCGTTTGCAATATTGCCAATCAAAGCAGCATTTGTTGTAAAACCTGCGTCTTTCAGGATCTGAGTTCCATAGTACATGATCGAATTTACACCTGTAATCTGTTGAACAACAGCAATCCCTATGCCAAGGAACATTATACGACGAACCCACGGAGTCGCCAAATCCTTGAATCCTGCTTTCTTTACCTCTTTCTCCTGATTGACTGTTGCCTGGATCTCTGCAAGCTCTTCCGTAGCTTTCTCTTTACTAAAAATTTTGGCAAGCACAGTAAGAGCCTCGTCGTTTCTCTTCTTGCTTACAAGCCAACGTGGACTTTCAGGCACCCGAAACATTCCGATGAACAGGAATACCGCAGGTAGGGCCGCAATAGCAAGCATATATCTCCATACATGGCTGGTATCACCGAATGCTGTACCCAAGATCGCATTGATGACAAAAGCAAACAGTTGACCACTTACAATCATCAGTTCATTCATAGTTACAATGCCTCCGCGTCGGTCAGCCGGGGCAACCTCGGCCAAATAAGAAGGGACCGTTACGGAAGCGCCACCAACGGCCAAGCCCAGCAAAAAGCGCGATATGATCATAATTGTCACATTCGGTGCGAGCGCACAACCAATCGTCGAAACGAAGAACACCACGGACAACAACATAATGTTCTTTCTACGTCCATTGTAATCGGACAAGCGCCCTCCAAAAACGGCTCCCAGAGCGGCACCGAACAATAACGAACTGGCAACAAGCCCCCCTGTAAAGGAGGTAAGATTAAGCTGGTCTTTGCCAGACATAAAAGGAAGTGCACCGTTAATGACACCTGTGTCATAACCGAACAGCAATCCTCCCAGCGTTGAAATCAAAATAACTTTGGTCAGAAAAGAATTTTTAGCTGCTTCGACTCTCATAAAGGCCACCTCTTTCCTAATTCAAATTCTGATCAAGGAGTTTTTCGTCAATATATTTACGTGCTATTAAAGCGTATTCAAGAGGATTAGCAATGCTCGGATCCTGCTCGGCTTCAACGACAATCCAACCTGTATATCCTTCAGCTACCAACTTGCCATACACCTCGGTAAAATCAATACACCCATCTCCAGGTACTGTGAACATTCCGCTAAGGAAGGATTGCAAAAAAGATTTTTCTGCATTTTTGCATTCACTCATCATCTGAAGTCTGACATCCTTGAAGTGCACATGTTTGATACGGTCAATATGCCGGTTCAATATGGTCATATAATCACCATCCGAGACGAAGATATGGCCTGTATCATACAGCAAATGTACATGCTGCGGATCAGTACCTGCCATAAGCCTCTCGATCTCGCTGCCTGTCTGAACACCTGTACCCATATGGTGGTGATACACCAGTTTTAAACCATACTCCTCGGCAATTTCACCCAAAAGGTTCAGTCCCTGACACAATCTTTCCCATTCCTGATCCGAGAAATACGGCTTATCGGCAAACACATTTTTCTCTAAACCCTGAACACTATAAGTTTGCTCAGATACAACGATCGCGCTCGCCTGAACTGTATTCAGGTAGCTGCATTGCTTACGGAAAAGCCCAATCACATCTTCAATACCGTCACGAATAATAAAACTACTGAACCATTGAGCGGCAATCTTCAACTTGCGTAGCTGAAGTTCCTTATTCAGCACGCTCGCTTCTGGAAAAAAACCGCCGACTTCAGTTCCCTCAAACCCGGCTACAACGATATCGCTAAGTAAATGCTGAAGCGTGTTTCCTGCCCCTATCTCTGGGATGTCATCATTGCGCCAACCTATGGGTGCAATCCCCCACATGATATCTTGATGTCTCATAAGCACTCTCCTTCAGATAAAAAATAAATGAGGCATTGCCCAGGAATCAATTCCCTCCATTGGAATGATAATATAATGATTAACTTTTGATCATTGTGTGATTATATAGTAATATTAAAAGCGCTTTCAGTCAATGTTTTTTCTTTTATTTTCTTATTTTTTTTAATTTCTATGTAAACTCGCTCATTTATTTGTTGTTTAATGTTTTTATCGATAAAGAAATGGTCATATTTTGGTTATATATTATCATTTTTCGTTAATTCTCATCAACGTTAGTGTATATATACACAACAGTATCTGAAAAAACATATAAAAGCAGGCCCTGGATTATCACTTTTGCGGTAATCGAACTGCCTTAAATAAATCCAATCGAGAAAAACAGATGTTTGAAGTTCTTGCCCCACCCTATCACTCAGAATTAATATCTGAATTGCGTCAAATTTCGAAGGAATGGCTCGGCAATCGTAAAGAGAAGTCTTATTCTTTAGGCTGGTTTAACGAAGCATATATTCAGCGTTCGCCCTTAACACTGCTTCGTGATGCAGAAGGCCGCATCACGAAAAAAGTTGATTTAATGTTATAGGCGAGGGTTCAGTTTCGATATAAGTTGAAAATGAAAAAAGATATAAGCGCTCTTTGTGACATCTAGAGCGCTTATATCTTTTTTGTAAATAAAATTATTCGTATCTCAATGCATCTATTGGCTTCAATCTCGCTGCTTTATAAGCTGGGTATACCCCAAATAAGATGCCTGTGCCTGCAGAGCTAAGAAACGAATATATGATCGGCGAGACCGTAAATTCAATGGTCATATGAGCCGTTGCTTCAATTATTTTGGATGCTCCTATGCCAGTAACAACCCCGAGTATACCTCCCATTAGACCGAAAATGACCGCTTCAGACAGGAATTGGATCATGATATCTCTCGGCTTGGCACCGATCGCTTTCCGAATACCGATTTCTCTTGTACGCTCTATAACTGAGACCATCATAATATTCATAATTCCGATTCCCCCTACCACGAGCGATATCGCGGCTACACCTCCCAGCAAGTTGCTCATGATATTATTTACACCGGAAACTGCACCTGCTGCTTCGGACAGACTCATAGCTTGAAATTGATCCGGTTCCGAGGGTTTTAACTGATGCGTCACACGCAAGCTTCCCAATATATCTGAATGAGCTTGATTTATCAAAGCTGGTGACTTGGCGGAAACATCCAAGCCGGTAATATTTTTCTCACCCAGACGGTTCATCATGGTTGTAGCAGGGATGTAAATTTGATCATTCGTACTGCGGCTTAAATTCGTAACAGGCTGAGAATTCAATACCCCGATCACTTTGAAGGGGATCTGTTTCATTTGAAACGTTCGTCCCACCACGTTTTTGGTATCCCCACCAAAAAGACGTACAACCGCTTGGCTTTCCAGAATAGCAACATTCATACGTTTATCCAGTTCATCCTTGGTAAATGTCCTGCCCTCAGCAAAGGAAAGCTTTTTAACTCTATAAAATGAAGCGGATGTCCCTATAATAGTTGCATTATAGTTATATCGACCCCATACAACTTTTGAATTGCTCGAAATACTGGGCATTAATGCCGCAATCGAACTCTTTTGTTCCAATGCCTCGATATCAGCCCACGTAAATGAGGGCAAGTTGTCCCCATTGACTTCTTCCTCGGTCATTGGCATGGCTGGAGCAACCATAATCACGTTATTGCCCAGACTATTTATTTCCTCCTCGTTAATGTCAATGAGAGTATATTAATATAAAAATCTTAGGAGATTATAAGGATATTTCTAAAGAAATTCTGAAGTAATACAAAAACGCCTTTAATTATCCCATCCAAGCCATGACTTGACATCTTAAGCTTTTTTTACGCCGAATGTAAAAAAGGTCTGATCAGCTTTTAACCAAGCTAATCAGACCTCAACTATTTGATCCCAACCCTTTGGTGATGCTGCATCTTCGAACGCCAATCAAGAGATAATAAAAAAAATGTAACATCCTTATAATCATTATGCCTATAGATGATCTCTTTTCAATCATAAGCATTTTCCCTTATAAAAAAGCCTTGCCGACTTGGTTGGTAAGGCTTTTGAAGGTTGTATGAAATAGATTTTAAGACTTCCATAGACAAATTCTTTAGATTTTCTTTAGAAATATACTCACAAATTCCTTAGTTTTTTTCATTATGATTTCTGTATCAAAACAAGAGATGGAGGTGAAAAGTGCTTCGCCCTGGTCTTTCTGAAATCCCAATCCCAAATCAATTCTTTCATTTTTAATCGTTCCGGCATCCATCCGCTTCGATAAAAAGAAATGACATATTTAATATTTGAACTCAGCATTATGCCTGACAACAAAAGAGTAATGGAGGAAAATCAGTTGAAACTACATGAAAATTTTTTGTTTTTGCGAAGCTTTATTCACAGCCCGAAAAATGTGGGAAGTGTTATGCCGAGCTCCCGGTTTCTGGCGACCAAAATGGTCAAACAAGCGCCCTGGAATGAGGTTAAGGCAGTCGCAGAGCTTGGATCGGGTACAGGTGCCATCACCCGTTTTATCAACACCCAGGTGAGTGAAACAACGAAAGTGTTATTGTTTGAGATGAATGAGACCATGAGGAATAGACTACAGACAGAATATCCAGACTTCTCCTGTCATCCGGACGCTGCTCAATTAGTAGAAACGATGAAGCAAGAGAACATTCATCAGTTGGATTGTATTTTTAGCGGGCTGCCTTTTTTTAATTTTGAGCGTGAATTGAGAGATACTTTGGTTGAACAAATCTATAAAGCACTCAAACCTGGGGGGTTGTTCATCGCCTTTCAATATTCGCTTCAAATGAAAAAGCAGCTTTCCAAAAATTTTAGCATTGAAAAAATTGATTTGGTGCCTCTCAATATCCCTCCTGCTTTCGTATACGTCTGTCGTAAAAAGGAAACAATTTAAGTGATGATGACACTTTAATTCACTCCATTGAATAGTTTGCTTATGCGCATGTAGAAAAAGTGAAGACTTTACTTTATCATCATGATATTTATACTAGTTACAGTGATTTTAGGCACCCTAAATACCTTAATATGTGATTGAAGCAGCCGATGGTGAAGAAGCCCTGGATGCCATAAAGACAACACCGATTCAACTGGTAATCCTGGATGTCATGATGCCACGAATGGATGGGATTAGAGCATGCCTAAAAATAAGAGAAATATCGAATACTCCAATTATCATGCTGTCAGCCAAGGAAGAAGATATTGATAAAATTAACGGGCTCACTACCGGGGCTGATGACTATATGATCAAGCCGTTTAACCCGTTAGAACTGCTCGCTCGCGTAAAAGCGCAGCTACGGCGTCAATCATTAATAGGAAACGAAGAATTTAATTCCCTTATCCTTATTAAAGATCTGGTGATTGATAAGAGCAAACATTCCGTAAAGTTAAAAGGAAACGAAATTTCGCTGACTCCTCTGGAGTTTGCTATTCTGGTCTTGCTTGCCAGCCATCCTGGGCAGGTTTTTAGTTCGGAGCAAATTTACGAGAATGTATGGAAGATGCCATATGGTTTTTCTGATAATACCGTGATGGTTCATATTCGTAATTTACGAGAGAAGTTAGAGGAATTTCCAAGAGATCCTCAGTATATTAAAACGGTGTGGGGAGTTGGCTATAAAATTGAGTGAATATATTCAAAAGCCAAAACGAAAAAAACGCATCCAGGTCAACATTTTAATCAGAATGGTGCTAAGCTTTATTATCGCCATTGCTATAAATGATATTCTCATTTTACTTTTCTTGAAAATTGAATGGCAATGGTTTCACAATTTTTTTCCTTATCTCCTCACCCCCTTGTTTATGGTAACCTTTATTTTTACTTTTTTAGTTTTGACACGACGAATCGTTAGAGACTTAATTACACTGGAGCAAGGGCTTCAAATTATTTCCGAAGGTAATTTAAGTTATCGGGTACCTGTTGTTCGGCAAGATGAACTCGGGCGGGTCGCGCTCAATATCAATCGAATGACAGAACGTTTAGAGCAACAGATTGTAAAAGAACGTGAAATTGAGAAATCCAAGATGGAGTTGATCACTGGTATTTCACATGACTTGCGTACGCCTCTGACAAGCATTATTGGCTATATTGAGCTTCTAAGAACAGACTCATATCAGGATAAAGATGAATATACGCGCTTTGTTCAAAACACCTATAACAAAGCGCTTCATTTGAAGAAGTTGCTGGATGACTTGTTTGAATATACCCGGCTCACTTCGGTCGATGTCCACTTAAATCTCAGAAGGATCAATTTATTTCAACTCTTGGATCAATTGCTGTTCGAGTTCGAACCCATTGCTCAAGAAAACGGTGTATATATCGTGAAAGATATCGGTGATTCCCCAATCGTTACCTCCATTGACAGCGATAAAATTGCCAGAGCAATCGATAATCTTCTCATGAACGCCTTAAAGTATTCCTTGAAGCCGGGAAGCATTTGCATTCGACTGAAAACGACTCCTGAGCAAATTACGATTGAGGTCGAAAATAAAGGAACTCCTCTCTCGCAAGATCAAGAGGAGAAGCTGTTTGAACGTTTTTATAAGGTTGACTATTCAAGAAGTAGCGAAGGTATCCAAACTGGAGCAGGCCTGGGTCTTTCCATCGCTAGGAATATTGTTGAGTTACATCAAGGCACCTTAACGCTCAATCATATTCATAACGTATTTACATTCCAACTGAATTTACCTTTTGAAAATAGCTCCAGTAGCTAACAGTGTCAGTTGAAGCTGCTTCTTCTCATACCTTCTATGAAATGCGGAGAAACTCCGCTTCCTAAACCTGAGATTATTTATACAATGGCGGATTATTCTGATCCTACATCTTCATCTTCATAGTCTACAAGTTTATTTTCATATTGCCATGGTTAATAATGCATAAATTGATTACAAACAAGACCCTCGATGAGTGCAAGGGCCTACTTTTAATACTTGTACATTTTAAGTCCGTACGAACGATGAATTGATAATCACCATGTGCTCCACCTGTATGGTCGTCAGTTCGTAATTCAGTTACCCAAGATTGGTTCGATTTGCAAGCGAGGATATTGGATTAGCGGATAACCGAGCTTTAGAAATTGAAGTGTCTATTTTCCAGGCATTCCAATTTATTGGAATGCCTGAATGCGATGTACATCTAACACAAGCAAGGCCTAAAAGCATTACATCATGCCGCATTCCACCTATGCTCCCCATGTCAGCATTGCAGCCTTTTCTGGTTCTGGCTTGTCAGCGATAACTGCTTCAGTAGGTAAGAATGTGTATAACAAAAATTTATTGTTAACCGAATAAAGGTGCTTTCCCCTTTATGTTTGTCTTACTTCTTGTTATAAAAAACAGGCTGTCCTTTTTCACCATAAAATAAGAAAACTTAGATATTCATTAACAGATGATTTTGTATTTACTCCCAATTTTACTGGATTTTTTGGGATATTGGCTGTCTCAATTGATGCTATAACCCACAACCCCACCAGTAAAGCCAGTAGGGTGTTACACGTTTTTAATAAGAGATATCAAACTTATACTGAATGAAGTGAAGAAGTGTGTAATATAACGATCTTTTTTCACAAAATTTAATCCAAAGTGATTTGGTAATTATAACCAACATAATAAAGAGCTCCAAGATTGTCGCGTAGAAGTCCGCACACCGCCAACAGTTGGATTTATATTATCACATGCCCCCATAGCTCTAACCTCATTTACTTGTTGTATATCTCCAATATATGATAGATACATTCTGTAATAGGGCGCGCAGGTAAATAATAAACACCACTCCAGTAAATCCAGCTAGGAGCTAGGAAGGAAACTATTGCTAGTTTACAGAAATATTTTTCCCTTTATTTAGAATATATCCATGCTTGTTCCCGTTTTCATTGACATTGGACGCTACTTCTCCGTCTGAGCAGGCAACATTGATAAAAATACCATACCCTCCATTATTCGATACAGTATTGTTGATGATACGGAAATTGGTCACACCTGACTCCTCACTGTTGTAAATAATACCGTCCCCAGTTTTATTTCCATGCACCTCATTGTTGGTCACATCAACATAACTTCCTACAGCTACCCGAACTCCGCGGAAATAATTATCGTAAATTTTTGATGAATCAACGGTCACATGATCCGAATATGAAATATTAATACCATTCCCAGAATTTGATTTATAAATATCACAATTTTGTATTAAAACGTTAGTCACTCTTCTCAAGTATACATTATGCCAATAATCAATTGATCCTCCGTTGTCGTGAAATTCACTATTCTGTACTGTTACGTTGGAAGATCCTTTTATATGAAGTCCCATATTTGTATTTTTTATCTCGATGTTATCGAAGAGTACCTTGTCGTTCACATAGCTACTACCATCCAGTAATATACCGTAATTTGTAATTTTTTCATGGCTGGATGCTTTATCAGGCTCGGTTGCTGCTACACCATCTACTGTTAAATTCTTAATAATTATATTCTCTGCCGGGTTTGAATTGTTCGAAGTTAAAGCACCATTAGCCCCTAAATTAGCATCGATTTGCAGTACCGTATTACCTTTACCTGCTCCCGCAATCGTAACGTTGCTTTTTAGATAGATTGGTTTTTTAATACTATAGCTCCCCTTTTCCAAGGTAACAGTTCCCCCACCTGCAGCTGAAGCGCAATTGATGGCAGCCTGAATTGTTGCGTCAGTTGCATTAGCCGACACATTAACATCATGTATATGAAATTGGTTTGGCAATACAGGCGCGGATGCCGAAGCCCCAACTGACATTCCTACTATAGATCCAATCCCCACAACGATCGCACCAATTAAAATCTTGTGGACCATTCTAATTTTAAGACTCATCATGCTGTGACTAAATTTCAAATTACCCAACATCATTTAACCCCTCATTTCAAAATACTAGACTACACTATATTTCGGGAATTTCATCTGAATATAAATAGGTAACAGAAAAAAGTGACCTTAGACTTAAAACACTCAACGAAAGTATGAGTCTTTAGATACATGGAATTTATCACCATTAAACAAATATGAAATTAACAAGTAACTTTACGCAATGAATTGAATGTCTAATTGTTTAATTCTCATCGACGGATGAAAGTGGGTGTAATCAAAACGGTCATTCCGGTACACTAAAACTAAGCCGCCGTTAGATGCTTCCAGGGCCCAGTAGCGCCTTAATCAAATCAGTACAATAAATACAACAGATATCTGATTATGTGGAACCTTTACCTGATCATCTATTGGTAGTTCGAATTCGTTGGACTATTGTAGACATAATTGCCCTCCTAAGCTAGAAAGATCCCGATATATCATCGGGATCTTTCTTGATGTTTGTAAAATGACTAGTTCCAGACTTTTTTACCATCAGACAACAACACCTTGTGTACAGACAATAAAGTTGAGTTCTCGAATCATATTGAAAGTTCCCATTTTATCAATAAAATACATTTTAAAATTATCCCGTTATTAATCAACGGATTTTAATTTTAAAAAGTTGACCACTGAATCGGAGAAATAAATCATATAAACAATGTAGATTAGGGGATTGATTAACATCTCTTTTCCCAGGAGCGAGGGAAGCACAATACCCTTATTTGATAGCCGATTTGCGAAAGCATTTCTTCGCCAAAGCGACTAAGGAATCTTGAGTACATTGTTGTTATATAAAAAGAATCATTTTTTCAACCTTATCTCTAAAGCGGAGCGAGGGCTCTTAAACAAAAATTTGATGGAACATGATGAAAAACGTAACCCAATCAGTCCACAATACAGCCTATCGTCTTTCTTACCCGGTTTCCCCGAGAGGCCCTTTCAAGAATTCGTTCCAGCAAATCGTTCTGTTCTTCGAGAGAAGAATGGTCGAGTTGGTGCCTACGAAGAGCTTGGCGCTCCGGCATACCCTTGCGGCTTCACCGCTGCTCTTTGCCATGAGCCTTCATGTGAAGTTGGCTGCTTTCGTTGCTCTTCGCCCGAAACTGTTTTCGGGCAGAGTTTGCCAATGCGTTTGGTTATGTGCGGCGGAATCTTGCAATAAGATTGGGCACCGATTTTGTGAAGTCCATCGTACGTCCCATAATGATCGATGCTAAGAAAGTGTAAAATGCCGTCGTGATATCCATGACCATCGCTCCAAGTATAAGCACAAAAAAATCAAATGCAATATGAATCGTACCCATCTTTAGTTTAGGAAAATGAAGTTGAATTAACCGGCCTAACAGGCCAACGCCCCCGCTGGTCAGCCCTTGGCCAAAAACGATTCCCGATCCGAATCCCAAGAACGCCCCTCCAATCAAAATGCCTAACCATAAGGGAGGATGTACCCAATTTCGGATAGGATACAACAGGTCAAGGAAGACGGACAAAGCCCCTGCAACAATCACAGTCTGGATGACGAAGGAGCGGCCAATCCGTTTCCAAGCCAGTAATAACAAAGGAATATTAAGAGCAAACACGACGATACCCGGATTCCAATTCAAAGTATAGAGCGTAAGGATCCCGATTCCCGGGAATCCTGTACTGAATAAGTGAACGGGTACATATCCTGCGTTTATGCCTAGACCCATAATAAAACACCCAATAAACGAAATCATAATGTTTTTCACTTTCAATATTAAAGAACCTCCGTCTAGACTAGGCCAACTGGTTATAGGAGATCAGCCTGTGAATATGCACGGCCAGATAGGTGATCTCCTCGTTTGGAATGGTCTTTCCATACACTTGGTTAATATACTCCTTGATCTTGAAAGCCCCGTCCATCGCCTGCGGATACAGGCTGGCGATTTGCTCAAACAGGATGTTGTCCGTCGCCTCCAGCATTTTATCCGTATAAAACCGCTCCACAAAAAACTTCACATGGGTTACAAAACGGGTATAATGGACGTTTTCCGTATCCATGTCGATATTCATCGAATATCTCACCAGGTTGACGATGCTGCCGATCATTTTGGCCATCTTCATGCCGTCTTTGGATTCCTTCTCCCCGCTTTGAGCATTGATTAAATGAAAAGCGATGTTGGCCGCTTCCTCCTTGGGCATTTCGATGTGCAGCTTTTCTTTGATCAGCTCTAAGGAGAAGAGTCCGATTTCAAATTCCTCAGCATAGTAATTTTTAATTTCCCAAAACACTTTGTTGGTAATCGCGATTTTTTTAGACAACCGTTCCACCGCAAAATGCAAATGGTCCATTAGGGTAAAATAGATCCCCGTGTTGAGCTTGGTTTGCAGCTTCTTTTCCGCGTAAGCCACAATCTGCCCGGTCAGTTCCACGTATACCGGAGGAATGGTATCCAATACGTCAAGATACTCTTTGACTTTGACATTTTCGACGGGTACGAAGATTTGATCGGCTTGGTGTTCCTCGACGGTATTGCCCGCTTTTTGGCCGTAGCCGATGCCTTTGCCAAACAGAATGTACTCCTTGTTCTGCTCATCCTCCACCAAAACTACGCTGGAATTCAACACTTTTTTGATTTTGATCACACGGGTTACCTCCCTAATCGAAAGATGGGGAACTAATCCAAATCTTCGCCATTGCTTTCAATCACTTTTTTATACCAGTAAAAAGAACCCTTACGGCTGCGCTGCAACGTGCCGTTTCCTTCGTCATCCTGATCGACGTAAATAAAGCCGTACCTTTTGGACATCTGGGACGTGGAAGCGCTGATGATATCAATCGGTCCCCAGCTTGTGTAGCCGAACAGGTCAACGCCGGCTTCCACCGCTTCCTTCATTTGTTTAAAGTGTTCCCTAAAATAATTGATCCGGTAGTCATCGTGGATAGAGCCGTCGCTTTCCACCCGGTCCACGGCTCCCATGCCGTTTTCCACAATGAGCAGCGGTTTTCTGTAGCGGTCGTATAACTCGATTAAGGAAATTTTCAGGCCGACCGGATCGACCTGCCATCCCCAATCCGTTACGGGCAAATAAGGATTTTTCACCCCTGTGATCGTATTGCCGGACGTTCGCTCCAGTCCTTCTTTGGCGGACTCGGTTAATGACATATAGTAGCTGAAAGAAACAAAATCGACCGTGTGCTTCCGCAAAATCTCCTTATCTCCCGGTTCCATTTGCAGATGAATATTTTTCTGCTCGAGCATGGTTTCGATCAGAGGCGGGTATTCTCCAAATACCTGCACATCCGCGTAAAAATAAGTGTGCAGATTCCTCATCAGCGTAATTTCCACATCTTTGGGATGGCAAGTATTTGGATAGGTCGTCAGCATCGTCAGCATGCAGCCTACCTGGCTGCCCGGAATGATGCGGTGGCAATCCGCCGTCACCAGCGCCGAGGCGACAAACTGGTGATGCAGCGCCTGATAAATGGTTTCCTCAACCTTGCCCTCCGGACAACGCTCCGGGACAATGCCCGCGGTCGTGAAAGGATGGCGGATGATGCTGTCGATTTCGTTGAAGGTCAGCCAATATTTCACCAGGTCCTTAAAACGCGAGAAGCAGACATTACTAAATTTCACGAAATAATCAATGACCTTTCTTTCCACCCAGCCGTTGTATTTGACGCTTAAAGCAAGGGGCATTTCATAGTGGGAAAGCGTGACGATCGGTTCGATGCCGAGCCGTCTCATTTCCGAGAACAAACCGTCATAAAACTTCAGCCCCAATTCATTGGGCTCGTTCTCTTCACCGGTCGGAAAAATCCGGCTCCAGGCGATCGAAACGCGCAGCGCTTTGAAGCCCATTTCGGCAAACAGGGCCAAATCCTCTTTATACCGATGATAAAAATCGATCCCTCTGCGTTTCGGATATTTTTTGACGTCCGGATCTTGCATCGCCCGTTCGATCATTTCGGTGGTAATGACCTGGTGCGCTTCGTAATCCTCGACATTCAAATGCGGTCTATACATGGCTATGTCAGCTACGGACAGACCTTTCCCATCCACGTTCCAAGCGCCTTCCGCCTGATTGGCGGCAATGGCGCCGCCCCATAAAAAGTTCTCTTGAAATCCTTTGCTCATTTCAGTTCTCTCCCTTGGTTTAGTTTTCTAAGGCGGTTACAACCATCAAAGTATCCTGGCGATTCACCTGTTTTATATCCGCAACCTCGACCGCGTATTTGCCCTTATTGGTCACGATGGCGATAGTTACCGGATCGAAGCCTTCTTCAATAATTTTTTCAAGATCGAACTTCAGCAATAAATCACCGGCTTTCACTTCATCTCCGGCCTTCACCTGGGGTTCAAAATATTTGCCCCGCAACTGGACGGTATCGATCCCTACATGGAACAACAACTCGATGCCGTTCGCCGTACTCATGGCAATCGCATGGTTTCTGCTGTATACCACTTCAATTTTACCATCCACGGGCGCGTATAATTCGCCTTTGGCGGGAATAACCGCAATTCCCTCGCCCATCGCTTTGGTGGAAAAGACCTCATCCTTCACTTCGGACAAAGGAACCATTTCCCCGACTACCGGACTTTTGAACTCTTTCACCGCGGTAAGCTGGTTAGCCAATTGCTGCTCTTCCTCTTTGGCTTTGTTGTCTTTGCCAAGCATAAAGGCCGAAACAAAGGCAACCGCAAAAGAAATGACGAGCGCGATGATGGCATTGATGATATTTCTCGGCAAATCTTCCGAGATAAACATGGATAAACTGGCTATCCCAGGTCCGACGAGCACATAAGCCTGCAAGCCGACGATACCGATGAACGCCCCCCCGACAAGAGAGCCGACAATGACGCTGCCGAGCACTTTTTTATTTTGCAGCGTGACCCCATACAAGGCCGGTTCCGTAATGCCGAATAAGGCGGATATCCCGGCGGAAATCGCCGTGGCTCTTAGCGCTTTGTCTTTGGTCCGTACCGCAACGGCGAAGCAAGCGCCGCTTTCGGCGATATTGTGGGCAAGCGAAGCGGGTAAATAAAGCAATTCCTTGCCGGTGCTTCCCATCGCGGTGAGAGCGTAAGGAATGAGCGCTTTGTGCATGCCGATGGATACCATCAGTGGCAATACGGCGGCCAATAACGCTACGGCAATCCAGCCCACTTTATCGAACAAGGTTAAGATGATGGATGAGAAACCTTCGCCGAGCGTATAACCGAGGGGACCCAAAATTAATAATGAAACCGGAACGGTAATGAGCAGCGACATCATCGGGACAAAAAAGATTCGGATCACCTTCGGCGATATTCGCGTAAACCATTTCTCCATTTGAGCGTAGAGCAACACGGTCAGAATCGCCGGGAAGACCTGGTAGGCATAGGCGATATTTTTAACCTGAAAACCGAACAACTGAACGCCTTCTCCAAGCATAGCCGCCATGTTCGGTAGAAGCAAAGCGCCGACGGCAGCCAGAGCAACCAATGTACTGACTTTCAGTTTGTTGGCGGTGGTAACAGCCACCAATAATGGAAGAAAGTAAAGAGCGGCGTCTCCAATTTGAAACAAGATTTTATAAGTGTGGCCGTCCGGATTCAGAACATTCATTAAACCAAGCAGCAGCAGCAGCGACTTTAACATCCCCGCGCCGGCAATCGCCGGAATCAGCGGCTGAAACACACCCACGATAAAATCCAAAATAACGCTGCCGAGTTTTTTCTTCTCTTTCGGTTTAGCCTCGAATGCCGCAGCAGCGGATTCCGAGTTCGGGTTCGGCGCCCCCTCCAACAACTGATTGACCGCATCATAAACTTCAACGACTTCATTCCCGATGACGACCTGGCACTGACCAGTCATTTTTACAGCGATGACGCCGGGAATGCTTTCGAGCCGCTTGACATCGGCTTTACTATTGTCGATCAAGGAAAAGCGTAATCTTGTCGAGCAATGTTCTAAATGGGAGATGTTTTCCTTGCCGCCTACATGCTTCAGAACCTCCGCGGCGGTCTGTTTGTAATCCATGTCTATGCTCCTTCCTTTTGTAATTTTGCGAAAGGAAGCAGGCTTTTTATGCAAATAAAAAAGGACCTAAAACGACAAATATAATATTCGTCATTTTAGATCCTGCCTGCATTACCAGTCACATGTCTAATAGGTATATTCGATTGATTGAATTATAAATCAGATTTTTGAAAGCGTCAACATTATTTCTCAGCCGGCAGTAATCAAGGATGGTTAGCAATTTCGGTTATACTTAAAATTGGAATTAATCCCTTTTTATTCAAAATAAATTGAACCAGGAATATATCTCCTTCACTAAACCCGTATATTTGTTGTATTCATAAGAAATCCCCACATGACAGACAGAGCAATGGCTTTCTTTATTCTGTCTGTCATGTGGGGATCATTCACATAGTAGGTGTTTTTTTGTTTCGCACGTTTCGCGTGCTCAACTGTCTAAGACCACTAAAAAAGCCGCTAAATTAGCTGACCTTCAACGGGGCTATATTCTTATCCCGTGACACTTGTTGTATTGTTGTAGGTTTGTTTGACAGTTTCATGTTTACTCATCTACTTAACGGTATATCTTTTACAAGAACTAACTCGTCAAAAGAAACCTCGAATGAGTTCAGTGATGCCATCCATAGCGTCATAAACTCTCTTCATCTCAGTTTCATTGAGTTGATGATCAATGCATCCTGATTTTTTCAGTTTAGAGATGTGCTCTGAATTAATTATCATAAACTAAGAATCACCCCCGTATAAACCATTGCATCAAATTTTCTTCGTCCTGTCTATTCGTCTTTGAAAAATCCCCTTTAGGGAGACAATGCATTTTTAACATTGTATTCTTAAAGGAGACACTACCTTTTTCAAAATGAAGCAGCGCTGAATTTTGTAGCAACTTTACCTCTAACGGTTAATGATTATTTCTGAAAGTATTTTGCTCCATTATCAGCAATGATTTCTTTGTACCAATAAAAACTTTTCTTTCTGATCCTTCTGAGCGAACCCGAACCGTCATTATTTTTATCAACATAAATAAATCCATATCGTTTTTTCATTTCACCGGTCCCATTACTTATAAGATCGACTGGCCCCCAACTTGTATACCCTATGATCTCAACTCCATCTTTAATCGCTTCTGCAATCTCGGCAAAGTGACTATCCAGGTACTCAATACGATAATCATCTTCAATAATATCATTTTCCAAGAGAACATCTTGTGCTCCAAGTCCGTTCTCTACGATAAATAGTGGTTTATTGTACCTTTCATATATCTGATTGCAAGTAATACGCATTCCCTTGGGATCAATGGTCCAGCCCCATTCAGAAGTCTCCAAGTAAGGATTAATGACAGAACCAAATACATTGCCGTCGGTGAAATTCTTTAAGATTTCAGGGTCAGAACTGGTGCAACGACTTGAATAATAGCTAAAGCCAATGTAATCCACCGTATATTTCTTGAGTATTTCTAAATCTTGAGGTCCCAATTCCAGATGGATATCATGCTCCATAAAGAAACGTTTAGCGTAACCTGGATACTCCCCTTTAGACTGCACATCAATCAGGAAATACGACTCTCTCTCCATGTTCATTACTTCCCAGTAATCTTCTGGATTGCTGCTATACGGATAAACATTTCCAGCTGCTAACATACATCCTATCTTGGCATTAGGAATGATCTCATGACAGGCTTTCACTGCAAGTGCACTTGCGATGAGCTCGTGATGTGCTGCTTGATATAGTACTTGCTGCCGGTTCTCCCCTTCTTCAAAAATAATACCACCCCCTGTATAAGGTAGGTGTAATAGCATGTTTATTTCATTAAATGTCATCCAGTACTTTACTTTATTTTTATAACGCTCAAATAACGTTGTTGAATACTTTTCGAACAGTTCAATCATGATTCGATTTTTCCATCCGCCATACGTTTTTGCCAGGTTTACGGGTAAATCAAAGTGGCAAATCGTTACAACGGGTTCAATATTATATTTCAGAAGTTCATCAAATACAGCATCATAAAATTGCAATCCTGCTTCATTTGGAGTGAGATCATCACCATTAGGAAATATCCGCGCCCATGAGATTGACATCCTGAATGATTTGAATCCCATCTCAGCAAAAAGTGCGATATCTTCTTTATAGCGATGGTAAAAATCGATGGCTTCATGGGAAGGATAAAACTCGCCTTCCTTGGGCACAAACGAATCTAAATTTCCAAGTGCAACCTGGTTCCGACTAGGACCCAGTGGCATTAAATCTATAGTTGTTAGCCCCTTACCATCAGCTAAATAAGCCCCTTCAATCTGATTGGCTGCTGTTGCTCCCCCCCACAGAAAATTGTTTGGGAATTGAGTAATTCCATTAAACATTTCTTGTGCCTCCTCTTTTTTATAGATGCAATTTGATCAATGATTCTTTTTCGTTAATGACGTCTTTTGTGGTGCTTGGTTCAATCTCACGATAAAGCGACGAATTAGTGACAACAATAGGAGTTACCGTTTCGTATCCGGCGTCTAAGATCGCCTCTAAGTCGAATTCAACAATTACGTCACCGATATTAACCCGATCACCGTCTTTGGCAATTGCATTGAAATGTTGTCCTTTAAGTTGAACCGTATCTTGTCCAACGTGGATGAGAATCTCTACACCTTCATCACTAACGAGTCCAATGGCATGCTTAGTTCGATAGATCGTTTGCACAACACCGTTAACAGGTGATACTACGCGACCATTTGTAGGACGTATAGCAATTCCTTTTCCCATGTGTTCTCCAGCGAAAGTCTCATCTTTAATATATTTGAGTTCAACCACTTCTCCAGTCATAGGGCTAAATATTTCAACTGTTTGGTCGGTATGAGAGTCTGATTCCTGCTTGATTTCATTGTTGCTTGCACTTAGATCAACTTGTTCATTAAAACCAATGAAATAGGTCAGGATAAACCCAAGGATAAAAGCAACGACAGTTGCAATTAAGGACATATAAAACCCGAAATCAACGCCGGCAGACTTGCTTACATAGTTAGGGTATCCAAATACACCCAGTCCCCCAAGAACATAAAACTTAGATCCGGCGTATCCTAGTAATCCCCCCCCAATTCCACCTGCAATACAACTCATAATAAATGGTTTTTTTAACGGCAGAGTTAGGCCATAAATAGCAGGTTCGGTAACTCCAAAAATTCCAGAAATGAATGCTGGCACGCTCAGAGACTTCGTTTTGTGATTTTTGGATTTTAAAAGAACCGCTAACACAGCACCCGTTTGCGCAAAAGAAGCTCCAAAAGAAAGGGCCATGATTGGATCTGAACCCAGCGTTCCAATATTAAGTAAAGAAATTGGGATGATCCCCCAATGCAGTCCAAAGATGACCAGAACTTGCCATAGTGAGCCAATAAGTAACCCTGTGATTATTGGACTTATTTCGTAAACACCAGTGGCGCCTGCACCAATAAGATCTCCTATCCATGTAGATACTGGTCCCAGAACTAGAAAAGTAGCAGGGACAATGACTAGCATAGTGAAAAATGGAACCAAGAAAGTTCTAACTACTTGAGGAATCACTCTTCTTAAATATTTCTCCAGTTTTGATGCAATAAATGAAGACAAAATAATGGGTATTACAGAGGATGAATAACTCATTAAAATTACTGGAATGCCCAAAAATGTGATATGAACAGGCGACTCAAATAATGTTCCTTCAAACAAAGTGTATAGAGGATTCCCTGTACTTAATCCTGACAAAGTTGGGTATACCAATGCAGCTCCTAAAGCCATGCCTAAAAATGTTGAGCCACCAAATTTTTTCATAGCAGTGTATCCTAAAAATACGGGGAAGAAGTAAAACAAGCAGTCCCCAGTTGCTTTTAATAGTTGATAAGTCCCCGATACTTCAGTGATCCAACCGAAGGATAGAAACATTTCATTAAACCCTTTAATCATACCTGTTGCGGCTAATAGACCAAGTAAAGGTTGAAATACTCCAGAAATTATATCGATAAAGCGATTAAAGATACTTCCCGTGGATTTTACAACGTCAGCATTTGTACTGTCAGTATCATCAGTAGACCATTTACCGATCTTATTGATGGCTTTATACACATCGGGTACTTCGTTCCCGATCACAACCTGGTATTGACCGCCGCTTTGCGTGACTGTAATAACTCCGGATAACTTTTTTAATTCTTCTGTTCTGGCAACGCTCTCATCTTTCAATTGAAAGCGCAATCTTGTCACACAATGAACAACACTGTTAACGTTTTCAACACCGCCAACCCGAGACAGAATCTCTTTGGCCATTTGGTCATAATTCATGTATGCTCTTCCTCTCTGGCTGTGATTTTGCATCGAGCCATGCAAGCTCAGCTATCCAGGTTTTGGCCCTTTGACGGTAACAATCCTGTAATGCCGTGCAGCAATATTCTTTTGGTCTCACATACCTTAGATTCTGTGAAAGTTAGCTTAAAATACGTCTTTTCTGGCCAGAAACAGTATTGCCTGTTCGAACAGTGACAATCCAATTGATGTATAAGCTACCTTCGCGGACAATAATAAAACACTTTTTTTTGAAATTGCAAGTATTATTTTGGGTCAAATTATTTGTATAGAGAAAATCTACATGAATACATCCACATTTTTTATATGAAGTCAATTTAGTTCAAAAAAGAAAAGTCATCAAAACGTGTTTCAAGAATTCATAAGTGATGAAAAGCAATAAAAATACTCCTTTCGACTCCCATCGTTATTTATTTCAGGTTATTGACAACGACGAACTATTGCTTATATACTGAAACCGATATGAATCCAATACTAAAACCTTAATGGATGTGGATTTTTCAAGAGAGTTATCTCTTTTTTCGCCACACAAATGTTCTGTACAGACATTTGTGTGGTTTTTTTGTATTCAAAAAAGGAGGATTGTTATGAAATTATGGCATTATGCACTAATTGTTTTCTTAGGTGGGTGTTGTTACGGGATACTTTCCACATTTGTTAAACTGGCTTATAGCGCAGGTTTTTCGGCACCCGAGGTGACAGGTGCGCAGTATTTCTTTGGCACTATGCTAAGTTGGATACTGGTTATGTTCACCAAAAAGAAAAGACTAACATTTAACCAAGTCATGAAGATTCTGATGTCCGGAATTCCATTTGGATTAACAGGTATGTTTTATTACAAATCTTTACAGACTTTAAATGCCTCATTAGCCATCGTTTTGTTGTTCCAATTTGTTTGGATCGGAACACTCTATGAATGGGTTTTCCAAAAAAGAAAACCAACTGGAGGAAAACTTGTATCCATTCTAATCCTACTCTTTGGTTCAATTTTAGCCGCAAACATATTGTCTCAGGGCGATATCTCACTATCATGGCAAGGAATAATTTGGGGGTTCCTCGCAGCTATAACCTTTGCTTTATTCGTTTTTCTGAGTGGATCTGTCGAGAAGGATACCCCGCCTATATTAAAAAGTTCACTTCTTTCGACCGGGGCTGTTATCACTGTTTTTGTGGCTTTTCCTCCAACGTTTGTAATGAATCTTGATACGCTCACTGAATTAAGTCCCTATGGGTTGTTTCTTGGTGTGTTCGGAGTGGTGTTGCCTCCCCTCTTGTACTCGATAGGCATGCCACATGTTGGTTCAGGAATGGGGACCATAATGACTGCTTCTGAATTACCCATGGCCGTCATTATGTCCTCACTTGTGTTAGGAGAACATGTGGGGTGGATTCAGTGGATCGGCGTTCTCATCATTTTGACTGGTATTGCATTCAGTAATCTTCGACGCAGAAAACCAGAACCACAATCCCCTCCATCTAAAGAAGCGGTTCTATAAAAGTTATTGTTAATGATTTTTATGTTGATATTTGTTAATTGTAAAATCGGTATTTTATCATATTCAAACTTCAGGAGGACTCGATAATGATATCTGAACTGGATTTGAAACATCTAAACCGTTGTGTTGAACTTGCACGGATTGCACTCAATAATGGAGACGAACCCTTTGGTTCCCTTCTTACTGATCATGAAGGGAATGTCCTAATTGAAGATTTCAATCATGTTTCCGGAGGGGATCATACCCAACACCCAGAATTTGCATTAGCACGATGGGCAGCTATTAATCTGTCTCTAGAGGATCGTGCTAATGCAATAGTCTACACTTCTGGTGAACATTGTCCGATGTGCGCAGCTGCTCATGCCTGGGTGGGATTGGGGCGTATCGTTTATGCTAGCTCTTCCGCTCAACTCGTGCAGTGGCTTGAGGAATTGAAAGTTTCTCCTACGCCTATCTATAATTTAGCTATTGAAGAGATTATTCGAATTGCAAATGTGGATGGTCCTGTACCTGAATTAGCTGAGCAAGTTAAAGCATTAGACTTTTTGTAGCCCATGATTACGGAGAAATCAATAAAGAGAATAAAAACATTTTCAATTTCCATCAGTTTAATCGTGAACGGGATACAGCCATTGTTTCCCTCATTTTAGGATCAGGACTTAGACTATCTGAGGTTGCAGGCATTAACATTGAGGATCTGGATATAAATAAAGCTTTAGTTCGTGTTATCCGTAAAGGTAATAAAGAACAATTTGTGTATTTCAGCAAGCAAGCTTTACTAGATTTAGAAAATTATCTTCAGATTAGAACAACAAGATATATCCCAGAAAAAAACGAAAGCTTTTTATTTATTGTAGCTCCATTGGCCGTAAAGGAAAAAGCCGACGCAACACAGAGATCCATTGAGAAACTGATTGAAAAATATGCTACAGCTTTTGGAAAACCAGCTCTAACCGTGCATTCTCTGAGACATTCATTTGCAACGCGTTATCACTTGGAGAACAATGATGTGCCTAGATTGAAAAACCAATTAGGACATTCTTCAATACAAACGACAATGATTTATACTCATTTAACTGATGAAGAGATGAGGAAAGCAGTTAATAAAATGGATAAGTAATTTAATGAAATTCAGTTTATATTAGAAGACATTTTTGACAATATTGAAAAAATAGAATACGATTGGAGTGAACGATCAT
>NZ_JH601064.1:0-34690 GCF_000245715.1 Paenibacillus sp. Aloe-11
AATTATATCCCGGATACGTGGGCCGCCAAGCTTCGTGAGGAGAAAAAAATGCCGCTTGAGACAGTGGAACCTTATGTGCGTTATGCTGCCGATCGGTTCTCCAAATTCTACCCTATTTATATTATAAGCGGTGACACCGACTTCCCTTCCGAGCGCGCCAACCAATATTACCGCGTAGCTCTTCATACCGTAAAGCAGCACAGTCCGCAGTGCCTGACCACTCTGCATATTCAAGGAAGATTAGCGGTACTGCCAGAGGTATTTATTGATGATCCCCATTTGGATTTTTACATGTACCAGTCGGGACATAATTCACAATTTCAACCAACGGCTTACACACTCGCACTGGACTTCTATAATAAGACTGTCACCCGCCCAGTCCTCAATTCGGAGCCCTGCTATGAGCAGATGGGCTACAGTCGGAAAGTCTATGGCCGCTTCACCCGCGCCGATGTTCGTAAGGCAGCCTGGCAAAGTCTTCTGTCCGGAGCCTCTGCTGGCATAACCTATGGAGCCCACGGTATTTGGAGCTGGCATCGGAAAGGCAAAAAGTTCGGTGTAACCGGGGAAGGATTCGACAGTCCATATGATTGGCAGTCTGCTCTTAAATTTGAAGGGGCATGGGATTATGGATTGGCCAAATGGCTCTTCGGGATATACGGACTTACGGATATGCAGCCTTGGAACATTGTGCTTAAAAATACGGAAGAAATCCGTGCGGCTGTAACCGCAGATTACACAAAGGTCGCCATCTATGTTCCGGTCAACACTGTGCTGAAGCTGAACGCAGATCTTAGTGAATACAATTTTACGGTCATTGACCTGGAGAATCGTCGTTTTGGCACAACTTCAATCTCTGTGCAAGAGCAAATCACGACCATCGATATGCATGATTTCGAAGCGGATGTCCTGCTCATCGGCATTAGAAAGTAACCGATGAATGGCTCAAGGCAATCGGCTACTCCTAAAAGCTGATGTCTACAACCCGTCCGTCTACAATTATAGGCATAACAAAAGCCCATACCGGATAAGGTTGGGCTTTTCATAATGAAAGCGAAGCGTGGACGTGCAGAGTCACAAGGTAGCTGCTTATTATAAATAGCAAGGCGAACCGAAATAAAGAACGAACGTTCCCTTTTATACTCACATACAGTAAAATCTTATTTAAAGGGAGGTGCAGGCTGAATATTGCAGCAAGAATAATCCGATTCCTTTAAGCGGAAGATACTATTTGGCGTGGTGTACATGGCACATCCGATATGGTGTTATTTACCTTACGCTCTCAAATAAGCCAGGACTCCCCATCATAGAATTCCTTTTCGAGACGTCTTGAGACAAGAAGGAGGATGGGAAAACAATATTGATAATATGATAAACAAAGGGGAAATAAGGTATGAACAAATTTGGTTTGTATACAAAATTCATCGCTCACGAAGGTCAACGTGGCACTCTGATTGAAATGCTGTTGGAAGCTGCAAGTGGTATGGAATCAGTTGAAGGTTGCGATCTATATGTCGTAAATATTCCTGAGAATGACTCTAATAGCATTTGGGTAACGGAAATATGGAGTGATCCTTCAACTCATCAAGCATCGTTGTCTTTAGACGAAGCCAAAGTACTCATTCAGAGAGCAAGGCCACTCATTGCTGGTATAGAGCAAATTAAACTTCGCCCGCAAGGCGGAAAAGGAATCTAGTTTTGTTAAACAAACGGACACGATAGCAATAAACCGCCAAAAAAACGTAATTGCGTGTACAGTAAACACAAAAGGGTTCAACATATTAGCCGTGCACAATATGTTGAACCCTTTATTTGATTTTCTTAAGTTTAGGTCTTGATCAGTGTATTCATTACATGGATTCCAGCTTCTCTAGGACTGTCCCTTCCCGTACTCCACAAACTCGTCCACTGTAACAATCTGGCCGGGCCAATGTAATGCGGACGCCAGTTGACTTACAGGCGGAGCCTGAATATGGCTTTCCTGCATCAGAGCAGACTGCCAAAAGATTTCTTGGGCGGTGCTGTCCGAAATGACATGTTGGTTCGCCATGACAATAACCCGTTTGAAATGATTCGCCACATAAGCCATATCATGTGTAATTGTGATGACTGTTTTACCTTCCTGTGTAAGATAATCAATGATGCGAGTCAGTCGGTCCAATGAACGACGATCCTGCCCTGCGGTTGGCTCATCCAGAATAATGACCTTGCTCTGCATCGCGATAACCGCTGCAATGGTCACAAACTTGCGCATCGAATAAGGAAGACTGTAAGGATGAAGAGTCGCATATTCCGTCAGTCCTGTCAGCTCCAGCGCCGTGGCGATCATTCTCTTGGCCTCTGCAGCATCAACCTTGAGGTGCCGCGTGCTGAAAGCAACCTCTTCGTAAATGGTCTCATGGAACAGCTGATCATCAGGATTTTGAAAAACGTATCCGACCTTCGAAGAAATTTGAGCGGTTGTGTGATCTTTCGTATCCCATCCATCGACGATGACGGTCCCTGATGACGGCTTCAAAAGTCCGTTCATCAGCTTAACGGCGGTTGTCTTCCCGGCTCCGTTTTGTCCAATAATGGCTACCTTTTCCCCTGCCTGGAAGGACATCGAGATATGATCTACTGCTTTTGTACCGTTCGGATAACGGAAAGAAACCTGATTCAAGGACAATAAAGCCATTATTCAGCTCCCCCTTTTTTCAGCTTCGAAAATACAAGTTCTGCTTGCTTCTGTGTAATGGGAACCTGATTGACGAGCCCCTCCCCGAGCAGCTTCAGTCCCACTTCGGCATATTGGGGCAGTGAACCCCCATGCTCCATTACTTTCGGATTGCTCAGGGTCGCCTGGGTGTCTCCCTGCATTACGACTTGTCCGTCTTCCATCACTATAATCTGATCTGCATATTCCGCAATCCATTCCATCCTATGCTCCACGAGAATGATGGTTTTTCCCCGCTGCTTCATAAGATCGATAATACGGAAGATTTCCTCGGTGCCCTGCGGATCAAGCTGAGATGTCGGTTCATCGATAATGAGCACCTCAGGGTCCATGACGATCACAGCGGCAAAAGCCACCCGTTGCTTCTGCCCGCCGGATAGTTCCGTTGGATTGGAATCCGCTATCTTCTCCAGCTTCAGCAAGGCAATCACATCTTCAACTTTCCTGCGAATTTCGGCTGGTTCCAGTCCCAAATTTTCTAACCCATAGGCAATTTCCTCGAACACCGTCTCCTTGGCTCCGCTAATCTGTGTAAAGGGATTCTGAAACAGGTAGCCGATCCGGGAGGCAATGTCCCCCAACTCGTATTCCAGCAGATTTTTCCCAAAGAGCTTCACTTCCCCTTCCAGCTCTCCATTATAGAAATGGGGGATAAAGCCTCTGAGCACGCTGCACAGCGTCGTTTTTCCTGCACCGCCCGCGCCGATGACCGCGTAAAAAACGCCTGCTTCAATGTTGAGTGTCACCTGCTTCAAGGATGTCCAATCGTTAATCGGGTATCTGTACGATACATTTTTCATAGATAACAGGCTCATCCGATAACCCCCTTCCAGATAATCAATACAAGCAGCAGAAGCAGCACGATCCGTACGATCGTATCCAGCAGCCCCTTGGGTAATTCGGTCACATTCGTTTTTTTACGCTGGATCGTAAAAGCCCGGGATTCCAGTGTAATTACGCGTTCCTGCGTATTTTCAAAAGACGAGATAATCAATGTGCCAAGCACGGGGATGATGGCTTTGGCCCGGATCATCAGGCTTCCTTCCGTCTCCACCCCGCGCGAACGTTGAGCGTCCATAATAACATTCAGCTGTTGCCGCATCTGCGGAATGATTTGCAGAGTAGACATAATCACGTAAGTGACCTTCTTCGGCGTTCCCATTTTTTCCAGTGCAATAATCAGATCTTTTGTCTTTGTGATTTGGAAGAACAAGATAATCGAGGCTGTGATGGCAACGATCTTGGACGTCAACAGCAGACTGTAGCTCAAGCCTTCCTGTTTCAGACTGAGTATCCAGCCTGACCAGAGAACCGTATCACCCGGGTAGAAGAAGCCCTGAATTATAAAAATAAAGAGAACGATCAGCGTAACACCTTTAAAAAACAGACTGCAAAAGCCTTGGAAAACGCCAGCCAACAGTGCAATGACCATACATATCGGAAGAATGGCATATTGATAAGTATATCCCGGTACGATCAGAATGGAGATCAGTACAAAAAATACCCCCAACAGCTTGGTTGTCGGATAAAGCTCCAGAATGGACTTTTTCACTTCACCTGATCTCCCTTCCGGTTCATTTTTTTGGAACGCATATAAATATCACCGTAATGCATTTTAGATAGAAACTGTGGGGTCATTTTATATACAATCAAGGAGCTTGCCAGAATAGCCAGCACTTTATCGACAACACCCAACAGCAGCGTTTGCGAAAACACGGCGGTCCAGATCTGCTTGCCCGTTGCCAATAATGTTGCCATAACGATATCGCCACTTTGACCCGTTACTCCACCAAACAAAATGACTTGAATCGGACTGGAAGTCGCCGAAGAGACGACGGCAATCAATAGGCCGGAAACGATGATTCTCCAGGGCTTTACCAGCATCCGATACTTGGACAGGTAACCTGCGGTCAATCCAATCGCCATCGATGTGATGGCAAAAGGAATCGACACCGGATTCAGCATCCCGTTCACGACGTTGCCAAGTCCCCCTGTAACCAATCCCACCCACGGTCCAGCTACCATAGCTACTATACATGTACCAATCACATCCAAATAAATCGGCATTTTCAAAATGGTCATAAGCTGATAAGCCACAACATTAATCGCAACCCCGATCGGAATCATCGTAATCGCCAGCAGTGTAAAATCTTTTTTCAGACCCCGCTTCATAGTTGTCCCTCTTTCTATCATTTATTTGGATGAATGTGGTAACTGACATAAGCGGTTCGGCTACTGTCCATCGTTACGAATCCAACTTGACCGCTCACATAAGGGTTCTCATGATCGGTATAGTCCAGCAGAAGTTCTCCGTCTACAGAAATAGAAAAACGATTGTCAGCTGCAACGACCGAAATCCGATAATCCACACCGTGCCGCCAAATGAAAGGAGTCTCCTGCAAAGTACGCCAATTCGTACCTTCTTTTTTCATCAGAGCTAGATGGCCTTTCTTGAGCACCACTGCATAACTTCGAGATGCCCCCTGAACTCGGAACAGTACCCCATGGGACGAGCCGATGACCGGACGAATCGCAGCTTCATACGTGTAATCTTTAAAATAATGGGCCCCTGTATAAGCTTCCGCAGATTCACCAGCACCGCTTCCCGTTAGAAGACCGTCCTCCAGCATCCACAAGCCGCGAAGATGGGTCAGCTGTCTGACCTCCTGACGTAATGTCGGCCATACCTCCAGCTTTTCGGAAGCAAAAGAAATATCGATCTCAGGCTCGCCCTGCAATTGAACATTATCAATATAAGCCGTTAATGACTTCGGTTGCCCAAAGATTTCAGCCAGCGGAATCCATTCCACGCCAACCTCCGACAACACGGCTCCCGGGATCGACGGAACCTTCCAGGTCAGCGTCGTCCATTTCTCAATGGGCAATACGGTTCGCTCCCCGTATACCCGCGTTCCATCCTGAATGTTGTGTACATAAAGACGAGCGGCGACCTGCTCCTCATCTCCTTGCGAAATGTACACATTCATGGAAACGCTTTGTCCGGGATAAAATAACGGTGTAAAGCTTGGGTCATAACGACTGTCATTAAAATCCTCCGGCGTGTAATACGTCTTGAGATAGGTTCGGTAGCTCTCCCCCCCTACTAACGAGCTTATAGACACTTGAAGAGAACGTTTCCCACTAAAAGCGACCCGATCCGTATTGTTACATACCATCGTCACAGGCAATCCTTGCGGATAATGATTACGGAAGGCATGAGTGGAGCCTGGAAGCTCAAAATCAAAATGTGCGTGTACCCCAGGCTCGTCCGGTAGTTCCTGTCCCAGAAAATACCGTTTGGAAATCGCAACCGTATGTTGTGCAACAGTGGCAATGTCCTGAATGTTTTGGGAACCCACGACACTGGAAGCGCATACAAAGTCATTGATCGGTGCTGTCCATTGCACACCAATCCCGGTTAATCCCGTCAAAATTCCCACGATGGCTCCGACATTGCCGACATTGCAATCTGTGTCCCATCCGCACATGTTTGTAATATTTATTGAATTGGAAAAATCGCCATCGCCATACAACAACCCCAGCACTACAACGGCTGTATTCGGAATGATGTGGCATATGCCCGGATAACGATCATACCCGTAATGGCTTTGAATATAGCGGAAGCATGCCCGCCAGTCCCGAGGATGTTCGTTATGAAAACGGATGATATCCTTGACAACCTCACTGTAGCTGCTGTCTTGAGGAATCGTTGTGAGTGCCCGCTGAATGACTTCTTTTACCGAGGTAGACTCAAACGCCGCAGCACTACAGGCTGCCACAAACCGCCCTCCATAAATCCCGTTCCGGTCATGGGAAACGGATGACATCTTCTCGGCCAGATCCGCTGCTGCATCTGTGTCACCCGGAGCCAGCAATCCCCAGATATCACTAAAAATTTGACCGCCGATCTGCTCCGCCACTGCTTTCGTATTCTGCTCTAGCGAGCCCGATTGCGGAGCCGCCATCCCGTGCTTCAAATTAAGGTAAGCCGTATGCTCCGTGGATATACCATAGCCTCCCCACCAGAAAAAGCCGTGGCCATCCGCAATGTAATTCAACCATACCTTGCCCATATCTTCTGCGGTGACCTTTTGATGGAGAGGCAATTCCGCCAAAGCATGCATAAAAAAAAGCGGTCCATTAATGTCATCATCCGCCGCAAAGTTTTTAAAATCATATATATAATCCGTGATCTCTCCAAAAGCCCGTTCAATCCGTTCATACGTCCAGTTTTCAATATTCGCGCCATGACGCACGCCTATCACTTTGCCAAGCCATCCCGCATATACGCGTTCTGCATAATCCGAACGGTAAGTAACCAAGCTCAATCCCTCCTTGATTTTCAAAGTTTCATATCATGCCACTGGGCAGTAGGATGGTGCCTCTCACCGCCACGCAACCACTTCGCTGGTGCAGCACCATTCCGCCTCTTCGTTTTTATATTCATTTTTCGAGTTCGGCTGCCCTTATTATAAAGTAAGCGTTATTATTTTGACTTCTCATTAGCGTCCCCAAACTTCTCAAAATCTTCACTTAATCCGTACATTTCACGATATTCTTTCGGGGATGTACGGGTATTCGCCTGAAAAGCGCGATAAAACGAAGCCATACTCTGGAATCCACAGTCAAAGCAAATATTCGAGATCAGATCATCGGTGGTGACCAGCCGCTTTTTCACCTCACTCAGCCGAAGCTGAGCGAGATAATCTCGCAGACTTTTGCCTGTGTACTCTCGAAACAAACGTGAGGTCCGGGTTGGCGACCAACCTACTGTCTGTGCTACATCCGTAAGCTGAATATCATTGCCAAAATGCCGGTGCACATATTCAAGCATCTGTCTCAGCTCCCGGTATGAATGATTCATTCGTCTCCACTGCTCGCTTGAAATGGAGCTGATGTAATTTCTAAGCAGCATCACACTAATATCAATCAAAATACTGCGTGCCCTGGACAGGTATCCTACATCCTGCTGTGACAGTTCTTCATAGATGGCCATCATTCGGGGCTGCAACTGACGGGCAAGGGTCGTCTCTGCTGGAATATGATTCTGAAATTTCTCAGACTGATAGCTATAGGGAAGAAGCAGCTTCTCATCTTCGAGGAGCAGTATGCTTGGGTCAAAATTAATGAAGATAAATGTACTGGGGTTGGCTTCATCAGACTGCGCGATGTGCAGCTCGGTCTGGTTCACGATGAAAATATCTCCCGGGCGCACGGGATAGCATTTTTGCTCAAAGTAAAAAACGCCGCTGCCTGAAATGCAGCAGCCGACTTCCAGGCTGGTATGCGTATGGAATGGCTCCAGTATGGTTTCCGGTGTCCACTGGAACGCAACGATGGGAATATCGTGGGGATAGTCAATGTGTAATTTCAAGTTAGTCACCCCTTGGGTTAAAGCTTAGGTACGGTTTATTTGCAAAAAAGCTTACTGGATGTCTGTATGCTATGTATCCATATAACCGTCATTTTACATTATAGTACACTAAACAAAGGTTATTAATCCCAAAATCCAGAGTACATCACGGGTAAACTCCCGAATAATTGATGTGTATTGGAATAACCCACATACAGGAATGTGAGTTATAACATCGAATGGGACTAAAACGTGCTTGTTAATGTGTGCTTAGTCCGTAGAATATCTAAAATCAGTAGTCCTTTTTGGAGTGTCGTTACTTCATAAGTGTCTATCCTGGGTATCTCCTATGCACCGTTAGAGCCATAGGCTCACAGTATTGTTATGTTCTATTACCTTACAGCTTAGCACGTAATACACACGATGATTAAATATAATTCTTCTTGACATAAAAGCCGTCCTTAATGAAAGGACGGCTTTTATGTCTACAATATTTTAGTCTTAATCAGACCCGTTTGAGGCGATTACCTTCTTGTACCAAGCAAAGCTTTTCTTTTTTTCTTCTTAGGGTTCTTCACCCGTATTATCTTTATCGACATAAATGTATCCATACCGTTTTTTCATTTCTCCAGTAGATGCACTGATTAAGTCAATCGGCCCCAAGCTTGTGTATCCGATTAAATCGACACCATCCTGTTCTGCTTAGACAACAAGCGTCAGCAACTTATCTTGTGCCAAAACCGATGAGTTTGTTGTTTCAATAACATCCAAATAATCGCCGGTATTCGAGACTATAACTGGAGTGATCGGATTATATCCGGCTTCCTTAATTTTCTCAAGATCAAAATCAATCAATAGATCCCCTTGGCGGACCTGGTCTCCTGCCTTAACCCGAGGGGTGAAATATTGCCCTTTTAATTGAACGGTGTTGATTCCAATGTGAATCAATATTTCCGCACCATTCTCAGACAAAATAATTACAGCATGACCTGACTTGAGGATTGTGCCAATCGTACCGTTCACTGGAGATACGGCTTGGCCAACACTCGGAATAATTGCAATCCCTTTCCCCATAGCACCTTCTGCAAAAGCAGGATCGGGAACTTCAGTCAAGGATTTCACATCTCCTGTTAATGGGCTGAGGAGTACCTCTTTCTTCAAGATCTGCGAAACACCATTAAGGCTGACACTTGCTTCCGGTTGAACAGCCTTTACTTCTACTGTAGGAGTTGCGTCACTTGACTCAGTCACTGCAACAGCTTTTTTGTCTTGGTATCCGAAAAGAATCGTCAGAATCAAACCAATCCCCATGGCGGCGGCAATCCCCATTAAATAATACCCGACAGGTTCAAATGCACCGATTGAAAAAATATTTTGGAAGACAAATGCTGTAGCATACGTATGGAAACCGCCATTAATCGCCCCTCCGACAGCTCCGGCAATAATAACATATGGGATCGTGCGTTTGTAACGCAGCAATATCCCGTATACGGTCGGCTCAGAGACACCGGCTAACAACAGACTTAATGTAGAGGAACCGGCAATTGACTTCAAGGACTTTTCTTTAGATTTAAGGAAAACAGCCAGTGCCACCCCTGCCATTGCAAAGTTAGAAGCTGCCCACATCGCAAGGATTGGATCGGTTCCATTCGTAAGATTTGCCAGAACGATCGGAATAATGCCCCAATGAAGACCAAAAACAACAAGGAAAAAGATTAACCCGCCAATTACAGCTCCTGTTAACAGCCCGCTTACTCCCATGAGATAATTAATAGCATCTGCTATTGCGTTTCCGATATATACTCCAAATGGGCCAAAGATCATCGCAGTGAGTGGCACAATGATGACTAAGGATAATAACGGAACCAAAAACGTCTGCAGCTCTTTATGGATGATTTTCTTTAGATATTTCTCCACGTAAGAGAATATCCAAATAGCTACGAATACCGGAAAGACGGTTGCTGAGTAATCCATTAAGACTACAGGAATGCCTAGAAAGGAAGAAGTAGCTCCTTTAGCCAATAACCCCGTAAAGTTCGGTTCCATTAATGCTGCACCGATAACTCCACCTACATAAGGATTGGCGCCAAATTTGATCGCTGCAGTGACACCCAGGAATATAGGCAGGAAATAGAAGACGGCATTAGCTGCTGCAGCCAGAATAAGGTAGGTTCCACTTTCCGCAGATACCCAGCCAAAGGTTGTGAACAGGGTTAAAAAAGCTTTTAGTATCCCCGCTCCGGCCATTGCAGGCAACAAAGGAGAAAGACTTCCGGAAATCACTGCAAAAATTGTGGACAGAATCTTCTCCTTAGGTTTATCTCCATCCTCGGATGCAGTATTGCTCGCCCCTAGTTTGCTGGTTTTCATAATCTCTTGATACACGTGTGCAACGTCATTCCCGATAACCACTTGAAATTGACCACCACTTTCTACGACCGATAGCACTCCTTCCAAGCTTTTCAGCTTCTCTTTATCGGGTACATGATTGTCTTTTAAATTAAATCTCAACCGGGTTGCACAATGGACAAGATTCGTGACATTCTCCTCTCCCCCAATGTTCTGTACGATATCTTTCGCTAATCTTTCGTACTTCATTTGTGCTCGCTCCTTTAAACCTCATTCTGGTTTATATGAAATAAAAAAACCTGAATAGGTGATTAAGTACACTGAAAAACAGTACACTTATCACTTATCCAGGCTTTGCCCAACTAATGGTAACAACCCTGCTATTTATTGTAATAGGTTAATCTCTGCTGGTCACACGCCTAATATGGAGCATGAAATAGACCATTTCACCTTCGGTTGTCTCAACTTGATACTCTTCCCGTAAATATGCTCTTACTTTCTCACTGCAGGCAAAAGCTTCAGGATACTTGGCAACGACTTGTTCGTAGAGCTCATCATCCTCAGAAGGAATCGATTCATGACGTATGGTGCGATAAGAAAAATATTTTAAGTGAGTCACAAAGCGGCTATAATTTAACGAATTCTCATCTAGCTCTATCCCATAATGAAGTGTTACTATATTAAGAATTCCTTGAACCATCTGGGTAACCATCAAGGTCTGTTCCATTTCCTGACCATCCTGCTGACCATTTACAAAATGCATTGCGATAAAGCCAGCTTCATCTACAGGTAGTTTAACTCCGGTTTCCTTTTCAATTAAGTGTAAAGCATGCATTGCCGTGTGATATTCTTTCGGATAGAACTTCTGTATCTCCCAGAGCAGCGCATTCTTGAGACTCAATCCCTGCACGGAGCGCGTAATTGCATAACTAATATGATCTGTAAGAGCCAGGTAGATATTATTACTAAAGGAAGTGTGTAGATCCTTTACTGCATAACGGATAATTTGATCTGTCAATTCTAGATGCTTTGGAGGAATCTCACTCAGTAATGTAGATAGCCGCTCAGATAATTCCTTAGTCTCCATCACGAAGGTCTTTTCAATTTTTGATGGATCTATATTTCCACCTGGATTTTTCTAATAGGCTAGTCCCTTTCCAATAACAATGATCTCGGATCGATTCGGCCCTTCAACCAGTGCAACATTATTGTTAAATATTTTTTTAATCCTCATGAGTTCGCCCACTTTATATTTTTTACTAACAAAAAAAACCTAAACTAATCCTAAACTAAATATAATTTAGCACGGATTGGTTTAGGCTTTGCCTGCGATGCAGTAACAACCCTAATATTAATTGTAGATTTATTATATAAGATGGGGAGAACGTTCTCAACAAAAAAATAATCTCAGATCTGGATTTGAACACCTGTCGCTTAATTTCGGAATTGCATAGCTAAAATATCACCTGAACGAGGTTTAGCTGGTCCTGTAGCTAAGAATTTGTATAACAAATTTTTATTGTAGTCGAGCAAAGGTAATTTTCCCTTTAGATAATGTTTGTCTTACTTCTTGTTATAAAAAACAGGCTGTCCTTTTTCACCATAAAATAAGAAAACTTAGATCAATTATTAACAGATGATTTTGTATTTACTTTGCCTTTATTCCCGATTTTACTGGGTTTTCGGGGATATTCACTGTCTCATTTGATAATATAATTAGTCTCAAATGATGTTATAAATCATACTGCAACAGGTGTGAGTTATAACATGATTTAGGATAAACCCACTTTTCTATACAACAAACTGAGATTTTATCAAAACAAAGAAAAAAGTATTGCTTTCTAAAAGGGACAATGAAATAAACAACATCATTATAAGTTGCAACTATAAAATATCAAATGCTTTAATTAAATGGCCATTAGTCTCGTCAATATCTTTTAAAGCTGCACAAAGCTTTTTTGCGAAAAAAATATATATCTAAGGAAATCATTGACGCTTATGCGAAAACGATGGAAATGAGCGCCAGTTACCTCTACCTTTCACGAAAACTAATCTTGAAAAAGGAGACGCTAGCTCAAAAAATAGACGATTATATCACGGTCAATATCAAAGAAAATCTTTCCGTTTCCGTTCTCTGCAAACACTTTGGGATCAGTAAATCGCATCTTTATAAGCTATCGCAGCAAAGCTTCGGTATGGGTATCGCCGAGCATATTCGTAGTACACGGATTCACTTGGCGAAGCAACTGTTAGGTGATACGGATGCGCCAGTCTACGAAATTGCGGAACAAGTCGGAATATCCGACTATAATTATTTTACGAAGGCGTTTAAACGGGAAACGGGGGTTCTACCGACGACGTATCGAAAAGAAAGTGCTTTGAGGTATAGAATGACTTGACCGTATAAAGGCCGCTACTGCAAAACACTAATTGGAGGAATTTATGGAGAACAAAAGGTATTTTTCAATTGGGGAAGTTTCTAGATTAAAAAATGTTACGATAAAAGCCTTACGTTTTTATCATAATATTGGCTTGTTAATACCTGCATACATTAATCCCGATAACGGTTATCGCTACTATACAATTAATCAATTCATCTATCTTGATATTATAAAAATTTGCAAAGAAAGTAATGTAAGTGTTAAAGAAATTAAAGCTTTATTTGCTAAGGCCGATACTAATTACCTTAAACTATACTTAGAACAAAAGAATGAAGAAGTTCATAGAGAAATAAAGAAATTAGAGCAACTTAATAAACGAATAGAAACATTAAAAATAGCTATCCATTCATCTGAAGATGAACTTATGAACAATGGATTTAATATTCAGACATTTGAAAACAGATACTTTTTAAGTTTACCTACTCAAGGTGGAGAACTTAATGAGATAAAGTCATTCGATAAGTTAGATGAAAAATTAGACGAATTTGCAGCCCATACGTTTCAGTATGGATTAATTTATTCATGTCACTATGATAATTGGAAGATCAGTGATGTATTTCGTCTAATAACATCAGATGATTATAGATTGCTTAAAGATACCTCTACTGTATCTAAATTATCCAAGGGAGAATATTTAACTGTTAATTGTACGGGAGATACTGAAATTGAAACATTTCAGTTGGTAAAAGAATATTTGGAGAAAAACAGTTTGACGTGTAATAAGGTTTATATGTTTTATTTAGTAACAGATGTTTTTAATCAATATAATCACTTCTCCCAATTTCAAATTAGCCTAAAGCCCACCCCATAAATGAGGTAGACTGACTTTTAGCTTAAAGTTTGTATTCATAAATAAAATTAGTATTTTCGAGTTTACCGATAGGTAGATTAAATACAGTTAGTTCTTCATCAAGACGGACAAATCCATTATGGTCATAAAATCCATAGTTACTCATTGTGTCTGTATACACATAAATTTTATTTGCTTTTGTATCTCTTAAGTAAGAGATGAGCTCATTAAATAATTTTTTCCCTATCTTTTTTCCTCTAGCTTCTTCAGAAACAGCAAAAAATTCTAAGCAACCCTGAAACTCATTTTCTTTTCCTCTAATTAACTTGCTGTATGCCTCATTAGTCATGGAGGTGAGTTCAACAAAAACTTTTCGTTCTATGTCATTTAGATTTAGGAGTTGTAGCAATTCACTTGTATAATCTTCTTGTAGCAATCTATAAGTTGTTGTTTCACCAACTTTTGAACCAAAAATCACACCAATGACTTCTCCATCTGATGTAGCTACTCTTCCAAAAGTACTTTTATTTAATATTGGATTTATAAACATCATTGTAACTGCTGCATTTATTATGCCTTCATCCTCTATAAAATCCTTTGCGTTCCAAGTATCTGCAATAATTGCTTTAACAGGCTCTATATCCTCTTTTTTTATGTCTCTAATAACTAAGTTCATTTTGACTTCCTCCTTTTAATTGATTAGCTTACAAATTGAGTTTAATGTCTCCCCTAATGAGGAGAGTCAAGTATTTAATACATATTTTCTTTTGCTTTAAGATTTGCTAATCAGTCTGTCCATAAGATTTTGAACTCAATAAAATTAAAAAACAACCAATATACTGATTGATGCAGATATAGCAAGTACAGACCTAAGTTCAAAGCTCTATTAAATATCTCATTTTCCGTCATCCTTCATCTCTCCCCCCAGGACTCACTTACAAGGATAGACGGCTAGTAGTCATGTTAAACTGGGAAGAACCAGAAATTTCCGAACTCTCTCACAAGGAGTCCGGAAATTTCTGGTGAAACTATTGAACTATCCCCAGTTAGTTTAGCGATTCCGTACAGTCTAAAACTTTATTATTTATGGATAATAGGTATATCGGATATTCGAAGCGTTTTGGGATGACCCGGTTGACCCAGAACTAAAGCTTTCATCAATGATATCACCTGTATAAAAGGGATTATTTTGTCACCAACTGATCACTTCGCGATCTCTAAAAAACTTGCCGGTCATTCCTACATCGCCCGTCGCCAGCCAAACAGCCGTATCGGCCCCTTGCTCAACCGATCTCGGAGCGGCGGCAGTGCCCATATCGGTACGAACCCATCCCGGACACATCGAATTTACCGTGATTCTGCTGCTACTTATGTCTCCTGCCAATTTTATCGTAAGCGCGTTCAGGGCAGTTTTGGACATACTGTATGCAAAATTCCCTCCATACCCGCCCATACCTTCATTTAAAGCTCCCATGCTGCTGGATACATTGACGATTCTGCCGTCTGCACTGCTTTGCATTAAAGGTATGAGCACTTGCGATAAGAGAAGCGGGCCGTACACATTCGTTTCCATCGTAGTTCGAACTGTATCCAAATCGATATTTGTCGTATCCTTATTACCATCGATATTGATACCTGCATTATTGACCAGAATATCAACGACTCCGAATTGCTCCCGCATGTCGTCAGCCAACTTGTGGATACTGGACTCGTTAGTCATTTCAAGCTGGTGAAAATGAACGTCAAGCCCTTCCTTCTTCAATTTGTCGCAGGCAGCCCTTCCTTGATCTTCTTTGCGAGCCGTCATGATGACGGTGACACCAAGCTTGCCTAGCTGTTTGGCAATTTCAAACCCGATGCCCCGATTCGCTCCTGTAATGATTGCAATTTTTCTTTTCATATGAATGTCCTCCTCATTTTCATCTTCTTTAGACATGTAAACCAACTAGTTTCATGCTTAATGACCAAAAACTTTCATTTGTCGCTTCATCATTTGCTCCAGGCGACGTTTTCACTCTGCTCGCTTTTAAAATATTGCTCGAACTTAAACTGTATAAAGCTCGGCATTTGCTTGAGCAAGCTCGACTTGATCAGTCCGGGGTGCAAGCCGTTGATCTTCACATCCGTACCTTCCAGACGCTTAGCCATTTTCTTCGCAAAAACGATATGATGCCTTTTTCTGAAAGACTGAGCATTTTTCTGTCCGGCAGGCGACTCCGTAAAACTAAACTGGTAAACCCACGTGCAAGTAATTTACTTGAAATTGCTATCCCGATACTAGGCATCTGTAACTATAACTATTTTATTTTAATGTCATCACCCCCTTCATTAATTAATTGACTCATTGCGTGTCGGCACCTACCTCCTCACCGGCTAGGTGGGAAAGACCGACATGAAGTGCGTCCCGCACGCCACGCCAAATCCGTGAACCCAAGGGTTGAACAGGCTTGGATGGATGAAAGGGGCGGCTGAAATCCCGGCCGCTCCTTTCTCGATGGAGGCCTCTTTCTTTTTGGTGCTTTTTTTAAGCACAATTTATTCTAATAAAAAGTTGCATATGATTCTGCAACTTAGTGTTAGCTATCGAGCTTTATTGTTCTTTAAAGAATTGGACTCGATCCATTAATTGAGCAATCGTGTAACTTCGCAAATACTCAATTGTCTTTAATTCGGCTTCCTGGAGAATCTTTTCAAGTTCAACATCTAACTGTTCAACATCTAACTTTTCTCCATCATCTCCGCAATCCACTTTAAATTCAGCATCATTCGAAATACTACTTATTGCTTCGTATATATCGCCTATTGTAATCTCTGCTGAAGATTTTCTTAAAAAATATCCACCCTCCCGTCCACCTTTTGATTCAACAATACCGGCATTGTTCAATGACTGCATAACTCTTCGGATAAAGGTGGCATGCGAATCGACTTGTCTCGCTATCAACGCACTGCTTATCATGCTGCCACTTTTGGCTAGCCAAACAATGGCCTGAATCGCTATTTTTAGACGAGGGGGACCAATGTAAACACCCCGAGACACTGTACTCAATATTCTCCCTCCTTCTCAATTTAAATTGCAACCTTGATAAGCACATTATACGCAATGAAACATCTATACACAAGGGGCTTTTAAATTTTAGTAATTGATTCTTGTCGCGTTGAGTGAAATCCCTATTTTTCGTAGATGAACAATTAATGCATGCTGCCCATTAGCCATACATACAATGAGACTAACCACCATCGTATGATGGTGGTTAAGCCTCTATAAACAAAAGTTATAATGAGAAGAGGATATTATTAATTACAACTGCAGCTTGCGCACGCGTTAATTTAGAGTTTGGTGCAAATTCTCCGTTACCCATTCCGTTTATTATTCCAGCGTTTTGCATTGCAGTAATGCCTTCTAACGCATATGAAGAAATGCTATTTGCATCTACAAATCCTAATGGGATTTCACTATCTGATGTCAGCCCGGCATATGTCATTGCTTGATAAGCCATTATAGCCATATCTTGTCTCGTGATTTCATCTTGCGCACCAAAACCACCATCCGGTCTGCCTTTAACAATACCTAACCGTTGTGCTGTTGCAACCTCATCATAGTACCATGTGCCTGTTTTGATATCTGAAAAGGTCGTTGTCGCATTACTATCGGTTAGTTCAAAAACATTCATCAGCATCGTAATGAATTCGGCTCTCGTCACTTTATCGTCAGGATTGAACTTTCCATCCCCCGTTCCAATGATAACGCCCCTTGCAGCTAAAGCCTCAATCGGCTCCTTTGCCCATTCTTTTGTTACATCTTGAAAGTTCACTTCCGTAAAAGCTACTGCAAACTTACCCAATCGCTTAGGCTTGAAAGCAATCCCACCTGTTTTTTTGTTGAATTTTCCACTCATTACAATTTCAAAATCTCCATTATCCCTGATTTGATAGATGATAATCTTATTGGGTTGCTCGCCTGACTTCAATTCATAGGGTATTGTCACTTGAATGTCGTTTCTCCCATCAAGTTCACTTACCTTCCCACCATCAATTTCTAAATTGAAACTATAAACCGGTCTATCGCTCAATTGAGCTTGTATCTCCGGTGATAGGCTGGATGGGTTCACTTTAGTCACAGAAACCTTTACATTCTTTGCTTTTGCTGAACTCTTAGAAATCAACTTTGAAGATACATTTAATGTAGCTAAACCTGTCTCAATTTCGAAATTATTAATTAAATATTTTCCATTACTTAACAATGTATCAACGGGAAATTTAATTTCAATTTCATTTATACTTTCAATTGCCTCTACTTTAATTTCAAGTTTGTCTCCATCTGTTTGTTTGAGTGCACGCTTAACAGTTTCAGTGTTCAGTTGAACAGTTGCTTTTCCATTAGCATTGATCGTTGGTTTCACCCTTATTTTACTGTTATTTACCTCAGTATTGTCTTGTGTGCTTTCTATAATAGGTTTCTCTTCATCAGCCTTGTCTTGTATACTTTCTACAGGATCCTCTTTTCTACTTGATTTTCCGTTCCCTGGATCTTTCTGTTCTCCTTCTACAACTACACGAACACGTCCCAGATTCTCTATTCGTGTAAAGGGTGATTCCTCGTCACCATCACGCTGTGCGGTCACTCTTAGAGCTGGGTAGTAGGTCCCTGGCTTGGTATAGGTAAAATATACTGACTCCGTTACCGAAGCCGCGGGGGTTCTGGAAGATATCTTCTTGTAGTTGCCCGTACCTTCAAAGTTCCATTCGGTTTTCACAACCTTACTGTTACCAGGAGGGACCGTAGCTTTTCCCTGGAAGGTGACACGTTGGCCGGCCTTAACATGAATTTTAGTAGTGCCGTTAACAAGTAAATCGACGACCGGCTGTATCCCCTTACGTTCCGCAGCACTCTCCGGCAACTTGATCTGACCGTCGACTACCTTGTATTGGGTTGACTCTGCAGGAGCTACCCCCTGTTCTACCCAAGCGCTTAGGTCACGAAGTGCCTGTTCGAGAATGCCGTCGTATTGTACAACAGTATAAGTGCTTGCCCCATTATCGTAATGGTCCGCATTATCGTTGAACCAGACACGGAAATGATCATTGAAGCTTTCACCGAAGTGTGCCTTCATCCTTGCACTATACCAGTCCGAATGCCACGGGAAAGATCCCACATCGAGCAGATTTGAGATAAGGATGACTTTTCCTTGGATATGCCCATTGTGTGAACCACCTCCTGCAACACCACTCATGATCATGGGGCCAATCTCCATAGGACGCTGAGGATAAATGGGGGTTCCATCAGCTGCTCTGTATTGATCCCATGAATAGAAATTTGGTCCGCTCGGAACCTGGTGACGATGGTACGATAGCAACGCAAGATGCCATCGGTTGTCGATATGTAGTTTGGCACCGGTTTCTAGGACGCTTAATACACTATCGGGGTTCCCGCTCCCAATCGTGAAGACTTTATTAGTCGGATCAAGTGAACCCTTCAGTATCCCGATCTTCGTCGTCCCGTCAGCCTTATAAAGTGTGTAATCTGCACCAGTTCGAGACAGTGTCGATGGCGCGTTATCAAGAGAAAGACTTATCGGTACATTCTGCTCATCCCGGCTGACCTGAGTGACGGTGGCCAATTGATCGATCTTGGCTTTGCGGAACAAATCTCCGAGGTCCGATTGTTCCGTACCCAGGTAGCCTGGCTTGTTCCAGAAATCTTCGACATATGTACTATCCATTGATTTAATCGTGTCTCCGAAACCAAAGAGGAGACTCTGAAGATCGTTCAGGCTGAGCACCCCATCCAACCCTCTTAAGGGAACTCCCAACTTCGTTACCTCTTGCAGTACTGCCTTCTCCATGTCATTCAAACTGGAGTAAGGATCACCGTTGCCTCCCGGGCCCAATGCATCCTTTATCTGTAAAGCCTTGTCTCCAAGCACGAAGTTCGCATAGGCCAGTATAAATGCATTGTTTGGGATGGACGTCGGTACAACCGGGACAAATGGCACTGCTCCGTCCCACACTCCCTTAGTATTTTCAATAGCACCAATCGTCTGAAGAGAGCCTCCGCTCCCACCGTATATATATCCATAGATATAATCGTCAGTGTCGTAGTAATCCGCCGCGTACACCTTAGAGAACTTTGCCGCGGCTGCATCAATTCGGTATCCGCTACTTGCATTCGTCTGAACCGTATAAGCTCCGCTGGCTGCGCCGAAAGCAATATGACTATCAAAGGCATTCTCATCATACAGCGGATATACTTTCTGGAAGAAGCGGCCCTTCCATTGTTCTTTCGGCGGTAAGTAGAAGTTGAACTTCGCATCAGTACCCTCAAAGTGGCCTGACACTTTGTGATGCGGAACTGGAGATGTTAGATCAACCTCCCTATCAATAACTGGATTATTATACTGTGGGTCGATACACGCTGCCGTGATCCAAAGAGGCCCTCCCGTTTCTTGCGATATGCATTCCTGTGGTGAAGGTGAACCTGGTGCTCGCGTCACGATCACTCTATATAGTTTCGTTATCATTCCTTCTTGTCCGGTTACTTCGATGGTGATGATGTTATTATTATCAGCGCTCAAGATAATTGGGTCGCTTGCCTGACTGCTTGCAACAAATTTCCCGTTTACTTTCACTGTGGCGTTGCTGTCATAGACGCTGGCTGTTACCGATATACTGGTTACATCATAAGGAACATTAACACTATATTCAGTTGTTCCAGCTGCAAAAGCAGGAGTCAGCGTGCCACTCGATAACATCAGTCCGCTCAAATCTGCATTTTCTACCCTTTCATAATCGCCAATTGAGGCATTAGCCACATTATCATTTATAGCTAATGAAAAATTTGAATCTGCGCTGATTTGCGTCGTATTTGCTACCAAAAATAATAGAGCCGCTAAAATTGCACTTGTGATTTTGCTTTTCTTCATTAATTATTCCCCTTCCTTTCGCTAAACTCCAGGTATAAATGAAATCCCTTAACATAAGCGTTTCTGTCTCGTTGTAATCGTTTTCATTTTTATCTATATTAAAAGGAACACTGTAACGAACATAAGACTCCGTTTGGACTCTGTACATCCATTTGTTAGTTCCGCTGCTGAACAAATTGCACAGATGTACAAATCACGTTGGAAAATTGAGGTATTTTCCTATTGGATTAAGTAACACCTCAATATTCCTACGTTGTTTGGCCCCACCGAAAATGCTGTTTACGGTCAACTATTCTATGATATAACTTCCATCAGCATATCTTTTGCTAATACCTTATTACTATCAGTTTTCTTGATATCCCTATAGTTATCTGTATTAGTAATTACTATAGAAGTTATAACTTCATATCCCTCCTTTTTAATAGCTTCCATATCAAATTCTACTAATAGGTCTCCGATATTAACCTGATCTCCTTCATTTACATGAGGTGCAAAATATTTGCCTTTTAAAGCAACTGTATTAATGCCTATATGAATTAAAATCTCAACTCCATCGTCGGTCTTTAATGCAATAGCATGTTTAGTAACAAAGAACGCTGCAATTTCCCCATTAACCGGTGAAACAACTTTACCTTTATTCGGTTCAATTGCTATTCCTTTCCCCATTAATTCTTGGGAGAATGTGATGTCATTTACTTCACTAAGCTTTTTAACCTCACCACTTAATGGACTATATATTATTTCTGATTTTTGTTTATTATTAATTGCTGGATCTTTTTTAATTGTTTCTTTTTTATCTTGTGTATTAAACATGCTCTTAATAAAATTTGAAAAACTCATAAGAACCCATCCTCTGTAATTTTAATAATTAAATTAATTTAGGATAATATCTCACTTAAAAAAGCTCTAGACCGAAGCTATAATACTGTTAGTAAAGCACTAAACTAACAGAACCAGTAATGCCAGTTGGTTCATGTATAAGGTACTGTGAAAAAAAGTCCTTTTGCTCTTTTTCTAAAGTGTTCGTCACTTCAATTACTAAATTATTACTCCCCTTTCTTAAGCAATTGCTTACTTCAAATTTATATGGTGGGCATATTTTACTTCCAACATGGCGGTTATTAATGGAAATGTTCACTACTTCATAGGCATCTTTTATCAATATAAATGCATTTTCAAAGTTTTTACTTATATTGAATTCTATTTCGTATCTAACCGTACCCGAAAAATCAGGGTATAAATTCGGTGCTGCTAAGTTAACTAGTTTATCTAATACTGTAGTCGTTTCAAAATCAGGATATTTTTCAGAGGTAGATAACGAAATTTTCCACTCACCACTGAGCTCCTGAATATCAATCTGCTCGTTATCCGTTAATATAGATTCGGTCCTACCACTTATGTTTTTACCAAAAATAATTATTTTAGATTCATATTTTTCAAGGTTTAATTTAAATTTGCTGCCTTTTTGAGTTCTCTCTACGTTTATATTAAGAACTTTATTTTCAAAGGCATCATATATATATGCATCTAAGTTAAGAGGAACTTCAACCACTGTATCAATAGAATTATATGGATGTTCATTAAAGAACATAAATACATCTCCATCTTGATGAGTATAGTGATAATATCTTAAGTATGGTTGCTGATCATAAACTTGGATATCATAAATACCTGAATTTTTTAAATCAGTAACTAAATTGTCAAGTCTTATTACTTTACAGTTTTCAACTTCTTGCAATTTCCGAAGTTCCTTATCAATATTAACACCTTCACTAGAACCCTTTGGAAGATCATCTATAAAATAAATTTTAAACCCAGCCTCTAAGTAAACTAATAGTTTTTCCATTAATTTTTTAGGTAAAGATTCAGAATATGGTATGATTAGCCCTGAAAACGATTCTTTATTTATAATAAGCTTCTTATCTTTAATTTCAGACGTAATTAATATATCAGTGGGCAATATGTCAAAATCAATTTGATTTTGCATTAACTCTTTAGCTGGTTTTTGTAATAGCATATATTCACCTGACCACTCTGCTTCACCATGATATAAAACAGCTACGGGTGCTACATGTAACCCATCAGTCAGCAAATGGCTAATCTTATTCGTATAATCATTTAAAATCTTCATGTATCTAAACTGTGGATTTTTACCATGAGCATAAAAATGAGGTGGACAATCTAAATCTGGAAATTCTTTTGGCGAAAATGCATGTGGTACAAAGTAATTAACTCCTCTAACAAGCATATGATCCGTTATCCATTTCATTAGCTTTAATCCTTCACCCCATCCATACGCTCCAAAAACTTCACACATTGTGCGTCCGTTTTTCTTTTCATCAATATGGCCTAAAGATGCTCCCATTTTAGCCAATGCATAGTGGAAAAACTCACCATCCCAACCTGATGATGTAGATGATTTAAAATAGCCTTTATCCATTCCAGGCAATATTTGATGTAATACTACATCTAGCCCTGACATATCTTGTTCCCACAAGCTTCTATAAAAATGACCTGCTCCATAGCCTAATCTGGTATGTGCATTATTATCCTCTATTACATGCCCAATATATTCAACATTATTGGCTCTGCACCATTCCCCCAACTTTTGGGTAAAATTTTCCGAATATAGCTTAGTTATCATATCCATATATAAATATCTAATTTTATTTTCCTTTGACTTTCCATTCACCCATAACAATGGTAAATATTTAACAACCTCTTCTGAAGTACTTTTTTGCAATATATCTATCAGATCTTCTCTCCATGGTAATACCATGTCAAATCTTCCAATTGAAGCGTTTGGTCCTTTCACATTTCCAAAACGTGGTTCATCCGAAAAAAATCCAGCAATAGTTGTTCCGAAATCTTCTTTATATCTACTTAAGTGTGCTTCATAAACCGTATCAATTAATACTTGTGTTCCTCTTGGATCAATTGGATTCAAATAACCTTCTGTAGACTTTTCTCCACCATTGAAGGTTTGTACAATAGTGAAAATTCTCCAATCTCCTTCTGGAATATCAAAGTAAACAACACCATTAATTATGTTGTCTGATATATCGCATAATGTATCAGGATCTATTTCATCAATGTTAATTATCTTAGCTGCAATTACTCCTATAATTTTATCTTCCAAACCCAATTTGCTTGTTTCATTTCTAGATTTTTGTACTCCAACGTTCATTACAGCATCTCTTGAACCATTAGCTGCCCACTTTACCATAATTCCTGCATCTTTATATGGACCTATAAAATCCTGTTGATGGATCTTTAGAAATAATTTTTGTAGATTTGGATATTCCTTTTTAATTCTTCCATTGGCATAACCTGTTGGAAAATGAGAATCATCTAAAATCCAAACTTTCATATTGCGTTTTCTTGCCTCATCCATAATTACGTCCATATCTTCCCACCATTTAGGTCCCAAAAAATCAGGATGAGGACGTGATTCCACACATACAGCTTTTATTCCGGATTCATTAATTTTTTTCATATATTCACGCAATATACCTTCTTCTTCACCATGCTGCCAGAAGAACGGCATTATATAATTACTTTCCCTATTTTCTAAAACTTCATCCAATTTCTTCATATACTTTCTTTCCCTTCTTGATACCATCTACTAATCACCTTTTTATGTAAGTAGTATCAATACTTTAGTCTTTTAAAATATCAAAATAAAAGAAAATAACTAACCAAATCTAACATAAAATAAGCTTATTCGTTTTTAACATTGAAAATAGGGCCTTTTGATTCTCCTACTTTCAGTAATGCTACTGATAAATCACTTTCATTTCACCTACAATAACTAATACTTCTGTGACAGTTTTTTTGTTTTAACGATCTCTATAATAAATGATAACATCTGCTCAAATACTCTAAAATATCAGATCAACACGTATTTACTGACCTATCTTAATATTTTTCCTGTGTTAAACTAATTTCTACTTAAAGCAAAAATAACCCTAAGAAATATATCTATATGTAGTGTGCTTTTTATGATCCTAATATTGCTTTTTGATTAGCCATGAGTTCTTTCTTTAAGCACAATAAAACCTAAGCACTGATACAATAATTTGTAGTATCAACGCTTAGGTTTTGGTTTCGTAAAGACACGTCATCTTTTTTATATCCAAATAACGTTAAAAGTTATGGTAGACCTGCACCTGGAATCTCTACATCAACAATTTCAATTCGAGAGCCGCGTTTAATCTGAGCGGCCTCAGGATTACTTAAGGTATCTACATCTAAATCATTATGCGCATCTACTGTGACAATAAATAAAGTCCTGAGATCAGGTCCTCCCAACATGCATGCTAAAGGTGTAGTTGATACCTTTAGGCGGTGAGTTACTTCGCCACCTTCACGTAAACGAATTACCTCACCCCTATTCGGAGTAGCAGCCCAGATAGCGCCTTCAGCGTCAAGACAAATCCCATCAGGACCGGCTTCCATATATGCCCAGACGCGGCGCCCTGTTAGTGATCCATCCTCCTCAATGTTAAATGCAACGAGCTGTTTCGCAAACGTGTCAGCCGCTATAAGCATATTTCCGTCAGGAGTAATGACCATTCCATTGGGACAAATCATTTCATCAGCTACAACACGTACATCCCCTTCTGGGGTAACCAGTGTTATCCATGCTTCTACTTCTTGGCCAGGCTTGTAAGACCGTACGTCATAACCATAACTTCCAACGTAAGCACGTCCCTTATGATCTACTACCATGTCATTAATACCAACAGCTAACTTACTAAGGTCTGCTACTACCGACAGCCCACTCGGATCCTGTCGCAATATTTGGCAGTCACCTGAAACTATAAGCAACTGACCATCAGGAAGCCATCCTAATCCTGATGGCAAGGTTGGCACATCAACAACTATCTCAGCCTTGCCGTTGATATCAACATTCATCACCTTTTTACCAAATATATCTGAAAACCAGAGTTTATGCTCATGCCAGCGCGGGCCTTCGCCCCACACCAGTTCATCCAGAAGAGTTTTAGTTTCATATTTCATAATATACATCTCCTTATCAATATACATTACCTCCAGAAACAAAAAACTACCTTGGGTTTATTTACAACATGAACTTAGAATAATATTGCGCAGCTTTCTAGTGAGTGTAGTCGTTCCTGCATCTTTTTTTTGCATCATGAATAGGAATGTTAAATCGTCATCTGGACAATTACAAAAATATGCCCCAAGCCAACCATCCCATCCATATTCCCCAAGACACCCCAAATCTCCAGCTTTACTGCAATCTGTCATTACACGCATTAAGTTTCCATAACTGTGTCCACTTAACGTTAGCCATTCGTCAAAGCTTTTCTGCTGCATCTTATTTAAAGTTCCTGACGTTAGATATTTCACTGTTTTAGGTCGCAAAATCTGAACGTCGTCAAGACTTCCTCCATTCATAAGCATTCTAGTAAATTTTGAGTAATCATCTATTGTAGACGCAAGTCCTGCTCCTCCAGATTCAAATGCCGGATTCATATCCATCTGATTAATAATACCCAAATTATTTCCGGTATAAGGCTGTAACTTACCTAGCCCATTGTCTTCATATGCTTTTACAAGACGGTGTCTTTTTTCCGATGGTATCCAAAAACCAGTATCCCACATTCCCAGTGGTTCAAATAATTCCTTTTTTAAAAATTCTCCGTAGCTTATACCACTACATATTTCTATAACAGCTCCGAGTACATCTGCAGAGGTCCCGTATTCCCAAGAAGTTCCCGGTTGAAAGGCAAGGGCGCACTTTCCTAGTTTGTTCATGGCTTCCACAGTACTCATTGGAGAATCCCCTAATAGCCTATTTTTCATCTCTATGAATAATGCTTCTGTATCCCGACCGGCTCTGTTATCCCCGCCATAAACCAAGCCTGAGGTCATTGAAAGCAAATCTTTTAAATTTACTTCCCGTACCGCCGGAACCAACTTGTCTCCCTCATCAACCATCTGATTTTTAAAACTAGGAATATACTTGCTTACTGGATCGTATAAATCAATATCACCTCGTTCTAGTAGTATCATTATACCAGCAGCTGTAACAGGTTTAGTCATAGAATACAGTCTGAAAATGGAATCTCTTTTTATTGGAATCCTAGCTTCCTTATCAGCCCAACCATCTTCATGGTAGAAAATTTCTTTTCCATCTTTGATAATCATTAAATTCCCACCAGCTATGTAATCTTCGTCTATACTTTTTCTTAAAATTTTTTTTATCTGGCTGATTTCTGTATTATTAATCATTTTGGATCCCCCTCCATTTTCCTACTATTTATTGTCACTTTGCTTTTATAAAACAATTATTAAACAAGATATAGCAGATTATATACTAACCTGCTATATCTTACTAATTGCATATTCAATTTAATTCTCGGAAGCGTATTCACTGATTTTATAAGAGGCGTAAAATTCCCTATTCTTACTTTGCGTGTAGCCATCTTCTAAAATATAGACATTCGTTTTTAAGCGGATATCCTCCGAAGAAGAGCCAATCATCACATCAAATTCCCCTGCTTCTATCTTCCATTTCATATCTTCATCTAAGAATGCAAATTGACTAGGATCAATATAGAAATCTACTTTTTTCTTTTGTTTAGCTTCTAAAGGTATTCTACAAAATCCAACCAATTCTTGTGCTGGTCTAACTAAAGATGCAACTTTATCACATACATAGACCTGAGCAATTTCAATTCCAGCTTTATCCCCTGAGTTTTCTACTTCAAAACTAATATGAATCTTCTCAAATGGTTTTATCTTTGATTTTTCTGTTTGGAGATTATGATAATCAAATGTAGTATACGATAAACCATAACCAAAATAATATCTTGGAGTATGGGGAAGATCGATATATCTAGTAAATGGTGAACCGGTTTGAACATGATAACTTGATCCCTGACTATGATTATAATAAAGTGGCGCTTGAGCCGAACTATATGCAACAGAAACTGGAAGTTTACCGCTTGGATTATTTGTACCAAGAATTGTTTCTACAATAGCTTGACTGCCAAACTCCCCAGGGTTCCATGCTTCAATAATTGCAGAAGCATATTGATCAGCAGCGTCACTAGATATAGGCCTTCCATCTAAATTAACAACTATAAAAGGAATCCCGCTCTCGCCTAATTTCATTAAAAACTCTTCTTGGCATTGAGGAAGATTAATACTACTTGAATCAATCCCTTCTCCTGTTGAGCATGATGTTCCCCATCCATATTTTCCGCCAACCGTAACAATTGTAACATCAGATTCTTTCGCAAGTTTTAACGCATCTTCATGATGACGAGTATCATTCCCTACATAAGGATAACCATACTGATATTGAATGTCAGAGTTTGGACAACATTGCTCAAATTGTTCTAAAATATTCTTACAATGCTTATAAGCTTTACTTGCAACTTGTTCAAGTTTTGGAATTTCTACATCAATAATACTTCCTGGATATGTGTCTTTCTTTTTATTTCTCCAAAGGACTTCATCTGTTTGTACTTCAATACCTGCCATCGTATTTCTAGCACCCATAGCAAGTTCTAGTACGCTACCATATGAATACCCACCGAATAAGCTTCTTATAGATCTTGCATTATGTCCAATTATAGCTACTTTTTTATCGGTTGCATCTAATGGTAAAATTCCATTATTCTTAAGAAGAATTAATGATTCTCTTGCATATTTTAAACTAATTTTTTTTGATTCTTCTTTATTGAATACTTCATTTATTTTTTCATATGAAGAAGGAAATGGATTTTCGAAAATTCCGAGTCTAAACTTTTCAGTTAAAACTCTTAATACAGTTTCATCAAGAAGGTTAATATTTATTTTACCTTCTTCTAATAATTGAATTAAATTGTCTCCATAAGCACTAGGTGTTGGTAATTCTAAATCAAATCCAGCATTCAATGCTTTTACTGCAGCTTCATTCTTTCCTTCACAGACTTTCATTCGTGTAAAAAGCTCTTCAATAGAAGCATAGTCTGCAACAAGTAGTCCATTAAAACCCATTTCTTTTCTCAATAGGTCCTGCAATAAATATTTAGATGCAGCTACTGGCTCACCATTTACACTTCCGTATTGATTCATGACTGATCGAAGATTTCCTTTGCTAATTGCAGATTGAAACGGCTTTCCGAAAATCTCCTGCAACTCCCTCTCAGGAACATTAGTCGCTGCAGCATGTATTCCGCCTTGTCCAGCATGATAACCAATAAAATGCTTGCTAGTAGCCATCATATTATATTCATCATTTTCTCCAGAATTTTGAATACCTACAACATATGAAGTTCCTAGTGCAGAAACAAGAGTAGGATCCTCTCCATAACTTTCTCCCTGACGACCTAAACGTGCATCCCGAGTAACATCAAGAACTGGAGCTAATGCATGTTTAATTCCAACTGCACTCATTTCTTTTCCTATTATTTTCCCTGCCTCATACTCAAGTTCTGGATCCCAGGCAGAGCCTCTGCCAATGCCTGTAGGAAAACTTGTTGCTTCTGGCATCAATGCTCCAGTTAATCCTTCAATATGAAAAAGAGCAGGTATATCAAATCTACTACGTTCCATTACTTTTTTTTGATAGTCTCTAAGCTTATCGGCTACCATTTCTTTCGAATCATCCCATGCAGCAGCCAAAAAAGCTATTGCACCAACTCCATATTGAAAAGAATTTTCTAAATTCGGACCATTTTTATCCTTAGGGTTATAGCATTGCAACTGAGCAACTTTTTCTTCTATGCTCATTCTATGAATTAAATCCTTAGCACGCTCTTCTGCCGACAAGGTTATATCTTTATATCTAAATTTATTCATTGATAAATCCTCCCTTTTTACCTCAGTGCTTCTTAGCTAATCGTTCGCTCTCGTTGTAAAGTATGTTAAAACTGCGCTGAGAGTAAAACTTACGAAAAAGCAGATAAAAAATCCTATAAGTGGACCTGGATCACCGCTAGGATCCATTTGGGCACCAAATGTTAAAATCCCTCCAACAGCAGCTGGTGAAAATTGATTTGTTCCTAAAATTGTATTCAATGGTCCAGCAATTCCTCCAGCAATCATTGCGCAAATAAACGGTTTCCTATACGGCAAAGCAATCCCGAATATGGCAGGTTCAGTAATACCAAACAGTGCAGAAGTCATTGCTGAATAACCAGTAGCTTTATTTTCTTTTCGTTTAGTCTTAAGTGCAAAACCAAGCGCAGCTCCAGCTAATGCCCAAACTCCCATACCTAAAATCGGGCTCAACGCATTAGAACCATTTCTCAGGGTTATATCGGTCAAAATAGGAATAAACGCATAGTGTAATCCAAAAAGTACACAAAGCTGCCAGAAGGCACCGAATATTACACCGGTAGCTAAAGGGAATAAATTATAAACTCCCATAGTACCATTCGCTAATAACTCACTTACTTTTACAAAAATCGGACCAACTACTAAAAATGTGAAAGGTACCATTACTAAAAGTAATACCATAATTTTAAGGAATTCTAAAAATGGTGGTATAAACCTCTCTAGATACTTTTCAAATTTTGCAGCAATAAAAGTACTACACATAACAGGGAAAATTGAATTACCGTATGTTGTTAAAATAACCGGAATTTTAAAAAACGTTAAAGCTGTACCATCCTCATGTAATTTCACAATACCTGGGAATACCAATGATGCTCCTATTGCAGCAGCAACATAAGGGTTTGAGTCAAATGTTTTCGCAACTGAAAATGCTACAATTATAGGTAAGAAGTATAAGAAAGCATCATTTATATTTTGCAAAATAATAAAAGTACCATCTGTTGTCTGCAATACGCCTGACATAAGGAATATAGCCAAACAACCTTTAATAATACCCACCGCCGCCATTGTTGGAACTAGCGGAAAAATCATTTTCATAAGTGATCTAGATAGCCTATTAATCAAACTTGTTTTATTTTTTGTTTTAACTTTTTCAATTTTTTCTTTGATATCATCTTCATTAGCATTACCTTTTAATAAAGAATCAACTTCAGCATAAACATCTTTAACAATATTCCCAACAATTACTTGATATTGTCCACCAGCTCTCATAACACCCAATACTTTATCAATACTTTTAACTTCATTATCATTGGGAATTGATTCATCCGCCAGAACAAATCTCAATCTAGTTACACAGTGCGTAACACTTACAATATTCTCTGGTCCTCCAACTTTTTCAATTATTGCTTTTGCTGAATCTTTTAAATTCATACAAACTTCCCCTTATTAAAAATTGTTTGGATTCCATTCCGACTTCCATTGGATTACTGGGATATTCTCTTTAAATTCTACAGGTAGCCAAACATAATCAGACTCACTTGTATTAATGTTCCATGAACTCTTCTCTTTTTTTCTTGTTAAGTCAACAACCCACCGATCCCCAATCGCAATGAATAAATCTTGATTAGGTACTTTAAATACACTACTTATTTGGGAATTGAAAGTGTTCTTTTCTGTATCTTCTATACACGGATCTCCAATAATATACCAAGGTCCATGCATATTATCTGCTTTGGCACTGAGCGTTTGATTTGGATAATACGCAGTTGTTCCCGACGTAAACATAAAGTATTCATTCTCTCTTTTAAAAACAGCAGGTGCCTCACGTGCCAATGGAGGTGAACTGAAATGCAAATGCGTTGAATATTTTCCTGTTAAATTTTTATAGTCGTCAGTTAAATCTGCAATTACAATTTCTGTATGAACTTTTCCAAAGATAATATATGCTTGATCATTATCATCAACAAACAAATCAAAATCACCACTGCTCATATCTAACGGAACTATTTTACCAATAAGCTTAAACTCTTCATTGATACTTTTTGACGTCGCGATTCCCATATATTGATAATTCCAATCTCTGGGATTTTCATCTGTTCCAGCTAATTTCATCCACATTACAAATTCTTCATTCTTTTTGTTATAAATGATATGGGGACGGTCCATAATTCTAGAAGGATGTAAAGGGTTATTAACATCTGAAGGCGCCTTCAAAATAGTTTTTTCAAATTTCCAATTTATAAGATCCTCAGATGAATAACAATTAACACCATTATGCCAAACGCCACTTCCAGGGATTGTGTTCTCCTTATTTTCCCCATACCAATAATAGACACCATCTACAGACATTACAGAACTACCATGAGCTTGTATACGCTTACTTTTTGTATCAAGCCAAACCTGACCTGGTCGAATAGAATTATACATTTAAAACTTCTCCTTATAAAAGATAATAGTGTCAAAATGGAAATTCCTAAAATATTCCTAAGTTAAATCTTAATGTTTGTCCCTTTTTTAATTACAGAAATTACTCCTTTCAACACTTTTATAAAATGAGTGATTTTATTAGATACACTAACTGATAAAAACTATAGTTTTTAGATAAAAGTCTATAGACGTCTCTATATTTGTGACCTCAAGGAAGCTATTAAATAATCCCCTTGAAGAAAGGATAGCATTTTCTTATATGCTCTATAATATCAAATAAACACATATTGACTGACCGATTTTAATATCATATCCTACTATATAATGACTAACGTTGAAAGGGGTTTCAACTATGAATCACGATGAGTTAGATAGAATGCTTAGAGTATTAACAGAAAAAGAGATAAAATATAAATCAAATCCTGTTATGTCTGAAAGATATAAAAAAATGGAAATAATCAACTGTAAAGGGCATAGTGCTTATTTATTTGATGATAATGATATGAATATGGGCGAAAATATCACCCCACGTAAACATACACGATTTGCTCAAGTACCAATGCACGTTCATACTTATATCGAACTTAGTTATGTATATTCTGGAGAATTTACAGAGATAATAAAAGATAAGACTGTAAAACTGAAAGAAGGACAAATATCTATTATAGATACTGGTATTCCTCATTCTATTTTACCAACTAGTGAAAATGATATTATTATAAATATATTAATGAGTAAAGAATACTTTTCAACTGCCTTTCTTAGCAGGCTATCAAGTAAAGGCATTATCTCAGAGTTTTTAATTAATGCTATATCTGATAAGAGGGATCATGATAATTGCATAATATTTAATTCTGAAAATAACAAAAAAATCCCTCTATATATAAAAGAGCTTCTTTGTGAATATTTTGATAAATCTTTATGTTCAAATGAAATAATTGATTGCTTTATGGTGCTTATATTTTCTGAACTACTGAGGGTATTTCAGTACGACTCTACCCAATCTAACTCAAAATCATTCAACAATGCACCTGTTGTAGATATACTTAACTATCTAGAGAAGAATTATATGACGTGTACTTTAATTTCCACAGCTAAGCATTTCAATTTTCATCCAAACTATCTAAGTAATTTGATAAAAAAAACCACCAACAGATCATTTTCTGAAATTATATTACTTCAAAAGCTAACTAGAGCATCTATTTTACTTGAAAATACTAATATCCCTATTTACGGAATTGCAAACGAAATAGGTTATAACAACTTAAATTTCTTTTACAAAAAATTCAAGGAATATTTTAGTGTTACACCAAAAGAATTTCGAGACAATTCTATTTCTAAATCTATTCAAAAATTCAAGTAAAATCACTTACTTTAATTTATCCAAGCATCTGACAATATTTCTCTAGTTCTTGCGTATCAACCCAACGACTAATCTCAATAAAATTGAAGATAATTTCTATTCAGTAATTCCAATTCTCAAAACATCACCATTTATTATTCATCACCATTCAAAATAGAAAAACCTTGCTTCATCAGTGTTTCTGATGAAGCAAGGTCCCCTTTCTGTCTCTAAAACATATCGCAAAAAATCTTATTTATCAATTAGATTTGTGTCAACTATAATAGTTACTCACATTAGCTATGAGTAACTATTATAGTTGACACTAAAAAACGCCGTTTCTGATTTTTTAATCTCTAGTTGAGACATATTACAATTATAAATGAGATTAGTTACTAATTCTTCAGTACACACATTTCGAGAGAGATGATTTTTTAGTGTTGTACCTTAGAACATCTCGCTTTCTATTGGTGGTACATTATTGAATAAACAATTTTGAGCAGCCCCTAACTAACAAATTAATCCTAGATTTCATTAATGTATCGTTTCAGCTTTAATTTCAGAATTTCTTTTAATTCCAGCTTATCATCAAGGTTTAGTTTTCGAAAGTCTGAGATTAATCTTGACTCAAGCCCATCAACTTGTACGCTGAAAATCCCTATGCTTCTATTCGCATCTTCCTCAAATTAAAACCAGTCTAAATCGACATCAAACTTCATTTTCAGAGCAATCACAAGATCCAATGATGGCTTGTATTTATCTTTTTCTAATTCGCTTAATGCTCCTTGTGATATCCCAATGGTCTGTGAGAATTCAGTTTGATTAAGCTTGTTCAACTTTCTGATATATTTTAACTTTTCTCCTATACTCCTCATTATTCCACCTTCTGTCTAAAGATTAAAAAACAGCCCCAAAAATAATTTTATTTATCGGGACTGTCAAGTTAGCTAAGCTATTAAGTTATTCTTAGGAAGATGTTTATCTTACAACATCATATAGAAAATATCCTGTCCATTTTCACTATAAAAACATGAAAACTCGGATCAGTGAATAATAAAAACTCAGGTACTTTTTTTCATTTTATTCCCGTCTTTACGCGCTTTACGGGCATTTGCTTTGTCTCATTTTGATGTTATAAACTGTCTCATTCGATAATATAATTAGTCTCATTTGATGTTATAACCCACAACAGGAATTATTTTTTAGTAAAGTCACGCTGTCTCATCGCCTCAAATAATAGCACCGTAGAGGCCATTGCAGCGTTCAGCGATTCTGCTTGCCCCTGCATCGGGATGAATACCGATTCATTGACCCTGCGTGCGGTGGCATCGGAAATACCTTGGCCCTCGTTGCCAATCACGAGCCAGGTAGAACCACGCAAATCCACGGCATAGCATGACAGGCTCGCATCCAGCGAGGTGCTGATCAAGCGGGCCCCTTTGCTTTGAGCCTGCGGCAACAGCTCCTCCAGGCTGCCCTCGATCACGGGCAGGTGAAACAACGATCCCATGGTGGAGCGGATCGTTTTGGGGTTGTACAGGTCGGCGCAGCCA
>NZ_JH601064.1:34915-43941 GCF_000245715.1 Paenibacillus sp. Aloe-11
CCACCGGCTGGTCAGCTTGATCCAGGCCATTCAGCTCAGCGGGAATGCCCTTGTCCAAATCATAAGCGACGCTTTCAACAGCCGCGTCTGAACGCAGCGCTTCCTGCACCAGATGAATACCCTCGACAATATATTTATGCTGCCGGGTGCGATGCTTTTTCTCCAGCAGCTGCGCCCATTCTTTTACACGAGTATTGTTCGGTGAAATGATTTCCATACGTTATCCGTCCGTTTCTTTAAAAATAAATGAAGCTTTACTTGTGCTTAAATACCAAGCCTCTGCTATGCAGCAAAAGCCAGCTCCAGCTTGGTCAGGTCATCTTTATGGCCCACAATGATCAGCACATCCCCCGATTCCAGGCGATCTTCCGCATAAGGCGAGATGTTCATTTCCTGATTTCTGCGAATCGCCATCACATTGCAGCCGAAGCGTGCGCGTATATCGAGCTCCTTGAGATTTTTTCCAATCATGGAATCTGCAGCCTTCATCTCTAGAATACTATAGTCCTTGGACAGCTCGATATAATCCAAAATATTGGGAGAGGTCAAATGATGGGCTACCCGCAGCCCCATATCCCGTTCAGGATAAACGACTTTATCTGCCCCAATCTTGTGCAGCACTTTCCCGTGTAGTTCATTTTGCGCTTTGACCACTAGAGCCGGTACACCCATGTCCTTAAGGATCAATGTCGTCAGAATACTGGCTTGAATATCTTCGCCAATCGCGACTACAATCACGTCAAAATTACGAATACCCAGCGCTCGCAGCGCTTCCTCATCCGTCGAATCGGCAGACACGGCATGCGTCACAATATTTGACATCTCCTGTGTGCGCTGCTCGTCCGAGTCAATAGCCAGTACATCAAACCCCATCTCACTCAGTGCGGTGGCGACACTGGAACCAAAACGCCCCATGCCAATAACCGCATACTGTTTTTTTGCCATTCCTTCTTAACCTCCCGATCACCATTCTGTCCGTCATAGTATAGCATAACACGCCACAAACATAAATTTTGACATGCTTATGCCAAATGCTTCTTCATGTATACCCGGCTGTAGCACAAGCCATAATACACCTGATAACTACTACAAACCTACGGGAGGTACACATGCCCATTACACTGGATTTACGACAAGCGATTGTTCACAAAGTTCACGGCAAATCAGAAGCTGATCTTACAGATATGATTATGGGGTCAGTGGATGGACCAGAGGCCGCTTTGCCTGGATTGGGTGTCATTCTTGAGGTCGCCTGGAAGCAAATGAGCCCAAACCAGCAGCAGGAGTTCGTCCATTTGGCGCATGAACAAATTGATAAAATCAAACCCGTTCCATTAACCTAGTTCCTACTGTGCAAGTTCTTGTTTATGTCCAGCCGTGCCCATGATTCTGCTCTTATCCGAAAATGACAATAGTCCACTCGCCGTAACCTTGAGTGGACTATTCGTTGTGTAGATCAAAATGGCAGAGATCAGTCTGCGATTGTGATTAAACCTTATGGAGCCATCTCCAAAAACTTGGCTGACGGATTTTTCTCCATAGCGGTACGCATGGCATACTCGTTTTCGAACAAGGCGACATAATTGCCTTTTTTATCTTTTACCAGCGTAGAGTTAATACGGAACTTGCTCGGATCAATCTGCTCATCCACGATCCAGCGTGCAAATTGGAACGGCATACGCTGGAGCTGTACGTCTACTCCGTATTCGCCCTTCATGCGATATTCAAATACTTCAAATTGCAATTGACCAACAACACCCAATAGCGTATCGTCGAAGCTTACCGTATGGAATACCTGAATCGTTCCTTCCTCGGTTAGCTGATCAATCCCCTTCTGATACTGCTTGTGCTTCAGGGCATTTTTCACAGTAACCTTGGCAAAGATTTCAGGCGAGAAGGTCGGCAATTCATCAAATACGATCTCGCTGCCTTGACTGAGTGAATCGCCAATACGGAAAATACCCGGATCAAACAATCCAATAATATCGCCCGGGAAAGCTTCCTCGACAATATCACGATCCTGTGCCAGAAACTGCTGCGGTTGGGACAGCTTAATCTCTTTGCCCATGCGTACATGCTTAACACTCATCCCGCGTTGGAACTTACCAGACACGATGCGCAAAAATGCGATACGGTCACGGTGAGCCGGGTTCATGTTAGCTTGAATTTTAAATACATAGCCGGTAAATTTCTCGTTCGTTGGCTCGATTTCCCCCGCTGTGCTGCGACGCGGCTCCGGTTTGGGAGCAAGCTGGAGAAAGTTTTCCAGGAATGTTTGCACACCAAAATTATTGATCGCACTACCAAAAAATACAGGTGTTAATTCTCCGCGCTGTACTTTCTCCATGTCAAAAGGATCGCCCGCTACATCAAGCAGCTCCAAATCCTGACACAATTGGTCATGCAGATATTCACCCGCCATTTCGCGAATAATCGAATCATTATAATCCTCCACTTTTTGTACCTTAATCGTGGAATGATCGTCTCCCTGAAACAGCTCGACCTGATTTTTGACACGGTCGTAGACACCGCACAGATCCCGCCCTGTTCCAATCGGCCAGTTCATAGGAACCGAACGGATACCAAGCACCTGCTCCAGTTCTTCCATCAGATCAAAGGGGCTGCGTCCCTCACGGTCCAGCTTGTTAATGAATGTGAAAATTGGAATTCCACGCTTCGCACAAACTTGAAACAACTTGATCGTTTGCGCTTCCACACCTTTTGCCACGTCAATCAGCATGACCGCACTGTCTGCGGCTGTCAACGTGCGATACGTATCTTCACTGAAATCCTGGTGACCCGGGGTATCCAGAATATTAATACGATGTCCCATATAATCAAATTGCATAACCGAGGATGTAACCGAAATTCCCCGCTGCTTTTCAATTTCCATCCAGTCACTCGTTGCATGCTTGCTTGCTTTACGCGCTTTAACTGTACCCGCAAGACGAATTGCGCCCCCGAACAGCAGCAGCTTTTCCGTCAATGTCGTTTTCCCCGCATCCGGGTGAGAAATAATCGCAAACGTGCGCCGTTTGTCAACTTCCTGTTGAAGTATATCTGTCGTTTTACTCATTTCACATATCCCTTCATGATCAAATCCATTGCATTCGTTGCTCAAGCTATTCATAAAAAGGCCATAATGCACGCCTAATTTCATCACCATACTCATTATAAATACGATCTTATTTACATGTTTTTAGCCTGCCTTTAACTTATAATCAGTTGCAAACTGAAAACCTGAGACTAAGCTATTATAGCATACTCCGAACGCAAAGCATCCCCTTACATCCTGAACAGGACATAGGGGGATGCTGGACAAAAGAAGATTACTGAGGGCCGCCTACCCGCCAGATGACATTATCTTCATCCTGACCGCTAACCGGCCACCACTTGAAGCCATCCTGCTCCAATAGCTTGTGGGCACCTTCCGGTCCCCATGAGCCTGCAGCATAGGTTTCCAGCGTATCCGGGGTTTGCTGCCATGCCTTGGCGATTCGATCGACGAATCCCCAAGCTGTGGCAACCTCATCCCAACGCGTGAAGTACGTCGAGTCACCCTCAATCGCGTCCATCAGCAGCCGTTCATAAGCCTCCGGTGAGTTGATGCCCACCATGCAGCTTTGGCAGAAATCCATAGCCAGCGGCTCAATATCTGATTCAGAGCCAGGCTTCTTGGCATTGATTTTAATGTAAATGCCCTCCATTGGATTGACCCGGATGACGAGCAAGTTCGGCTCCAGCTTATGCTTTTGACCGAGATATACATTTGTCGGCATGCTCTTGAATTCCACTACGATCTCCGTTGTTTTGACTGGGAGACGCTTGCCTGTGCGAATATAGAACGGTACGCCCGCCCAACGGAAATTATCTACAAACACGCGTGAAGCAAAATAAGTCTCTGTGTTCGACTGTGGATCAACCTTATCCTCTTCACGATATCCAGGCAGCTGCTGGCCGCGATAGCTACCTTCTGTGTATTGGCCACGTATCACATTGGTCTTCACATCCTCAGTCGATTCAAAAGGACGCAACGAGCGCAGCACTTTTACCTTTTCATCACGGATATCCTCGGGCAACAAACGACTTGGTGGTTCCATCGCAATCATCGTCAGCATTTGCAGCATATGGTTCTGCCCCATATCACGCAAGGCACCGGAATGATCGTAGTAACCCCCACGTTCTTCGACGCCTACCGTTTCACTAAGTGTAATTTGCACATTGGCAATATGCTTATTATTCCACAGTGGTTCAAAGAAGGCATTTGCGAACCGGATCACCTCGATATTTTGTACCATTTCCTTACCCAGATAGTGGTCAATCCGATAAATCTCTTCTTCGGCAAATACTTCACGTATTTCAACGTTCAACTCTTGGGCAGATTCGAGGTCGTAGCCGAACGGCTTCTCAATAACCAAACGATTCCAGCCCTTGCCATCCAGCATGCCGCCTTCTTTCAGGCTTTTCGACACGCTTCCGAATAGTTCAGGAGCCAAAGCCAAATAAAACAACCGATTTCCCTGAATGTTAAACTTGTTCTCGATAGACTCCGTCTGCCGTCTCAGTTCATGGAAGCCTTCAACATTGTTGATATCCAGCGATTTATATTCAAAATGGTCGGCAAACGCCTGCCATTCTTGATCATTCTCTGCCTTGTAGCGACTAAACTCCTGTATGGAAGCGTACAGGTCATTACGGAATTCTTCCTCTGTGCGAGGGCGTCTTGCTACACCAATAACGGCGAAATCTTCCGCGAGCTTCCCTTCACGGTACAAACTGTAAATCGCAGGAAATAGCTTGCGGCGAGCCAAATCGCCAGTAGCACCGAAAATAAATAGAACTGCACCTTGCGTCATAACAGATTCTCTAACAGGTATGTCAGCCATGAAGTACCTCATTCTTCCCATGTCGAGATTCCGCAATCCACAATCCTCGAAATCCGCATGTAGTATTGTGTATATTTAAACAAGATGATACTTGATTTTCTACAAACATGGAACTAAAGATTTGATGACATTTTAACATATTCTACATGGATAAGCCATCCGGCCAATCATAAATTTACCTTATAAATCAGTATTCTATCGTAATAAGTGGAAACCCAAGTGTAATACGTGTATCCTGCTTCTCTCCATCTTCATGCACAGCCATCTGCATATGTACCTGATGCTCCCCGCTTTGAATGCTTAACGGAAGCTTCGGAGCTTCATAGGATACTGCCGCCGTAGTTGCATCTGTGTATCTTTCTTTGGCTTGCATGGAAAGGTCCCTGGCTAATCTCTCCTCTGTCAGCTTCAGCAGTTGATTTACGGATTTCTCAGAATGCAGTGAACGCTGAACGGCTGTGTTCCACTGCGCTTGTACTCCCACGGACTTTAATAGCTCAGCACAGAGCTTATGAAGTCGGACCAGTTGCTCACGTCCTGCAGCGCTGCTGTCCAGCTGAACAACCACATACCATTGCTCAGCCTGCCGCTCCATCATGTTTAAACGCAAATTAAGGCTTTCACTGTCACGAACAGAACGATATACCGTGTGCCCATTTTCAACGAGCTTGTTTACAGCAGGCATATTCAGTTGATCGGCTATCTGTGCCGCTATAACCTCTGGATTTTCACCGTTAGCAGTCCAATCCCCTTGCCATTTCACAACCAGCTTATCCAGCGTACCGGGAGCCTGATCCGAGACGGTTAACAACGAACGCAATGCTTCTTCTGCCTCACGGGAATCATACCGAGTCGTCTGAACCGCTCCATAACGCCAGCCAGCCAGTACCAGCACCGCTCCCAAAACTACAATAGCAATCATCCCTGCTCTTAGCATCGTCATTCCTCCCGCTTCATAACCATCCGTTTCCAAATACAATCTGAATGCCTTCTTCTTGGGCTGGTTTGAAATCTATGAATCTATCAATAGCATTCCCATTACTGGAGGTTCTATACGCGCAAAAATGAAGCAATGCCTTTTAAAATATTCATCTACCTACTGGGTGTTCGACCATACATCGTAGGCACCGTGAGAATAAACTATGATCACAACGCATCTTATCCCAAAAGAGGTGAAATCATGATTCCTATTTATCCTGTAAATGAAGCCAGCGTAGCACCTTATGGTGGTCAGATGGTATGTGCAGTTATGCGTGATGGTACGAGGTACGTCGGCATCTTAAGCGGGTGTAGCAAAGGCAAGTTGATGTTGAACGGATATCCTTCCTCCTCGCCCGGCAGCCTTTATTCCGGAAGCTATAGCAACAAGGAGAAACAACAAGACAAGAAGGCATCCTCTAAAAAGAAAAAAAGAAATCCTAAAAACAAAGCAAATTCCTCTGCCAAATTAAATTCCTTAACTAGACCACCCAACCGACCTCTGAGCCCATCCTATCCTTATGACACTGGGGGATTGTCTGGAAATGGCTACGGTGGATATGGATATGGTGGACCGGGCTATGGCGGCGGGTATGGTAGATATGGTGGATATGGATACGGGGCAGGGCTTGTGCTAGATTTGGCTTTAATCGCCTTTTTGTTCCTACTTATCTAAGCATTGCGCATTGAACGCAAAAAAACCGGAGGGCAAGATGCGCCCTCCGGTTTTTTGTCTTCGTCTACTCTACTCTGCCAATCCGTTTTTGTAAGCGTAGATGGCCGCCTGTGTGCGGTCCTCTACGCCTAGCTTGGCTAGAAGGTTCGTAACATGGAATTTTACCGTCTTAATCCCGATAATCAGCTCATCTGCGATATCCTGATTGGATTTCCCTTGTGCTAATAACCGGAGTACCTCCATTTCTCGATCCGTTAGCTCCGCATGCGCGGGTGCCTCAGCCTGTGGCTGACGGAATCGATTCATCATCTTGGAGGCGACCTGCGACTCCAATACCGACTGTCCTCGTGCAGCTGCACGGATCGCATCCGCTATCTCGGAGGCACGAGACGTTTTGAGCAGATAGCTGAATGCCCCCGCTTCAATGACGGGATACATTTTCTCGTCGTCCAAATAACTCGTCAGCACAATGACCTTCGTCTCTGGAAGCAGACGCAGCACTTGGCGTGTCGTCTCAATACCGTCCATGCCATCCATGACCAGATCCATCAAAATCACATTCGGCTTGTATTCCGTAGCCAACCGTATGCCTTCTTCCCCGCTTCCAGCCTCGCCAACCACTTCTATGCCTTCTTCCGTACCCAGCACCGCCGCGAGACCAATCCGCACCATTTCATGGTCGTCTACCAGCAGTACGCTAATCGGTAATTCCGTTTCCATGATCATCGTTCCTTCCGCTTTCATCATTAATGACTGGCACCGACACCTCAATCCGTGTCCCTTTTCCCGGAGCCGTTATATACTGAATAGCTCCTCCAATCTCGCTGACCCGTTCCTGCATCGTGGATAATCCGTATGAAGTCTGCTTTTTCTCATCCATTTCAAATCCAACGCCGTTATCGCGAATTGTCAAACGGACGGAATCCGGCCGTTGCACGATACGAATCTCCATGCGGCTTGCTTTGGCATGACGCAACGTATTAGACATGGCTTCCTGAACAATACGAAACAGGTGATTCTCAATACCTTTAACTAACTGTACTGCGCTCTCCATCTCAAAATCAATCTCCATCGGTACCTTCGCCTGCAGTTCCTGTATCAAATCACGCAAGCCTTGCTCCAGTCGTTTCCCTTCCAGATAGACAGGCCGCAGATGAAGCAGTAGCGCCCGCATTTCGGATTGCGCCACGGAAGACATTTCTTCAATCAGCGCCACTTGACGCTGCGCTTTATCAAAATCCTTATCCAGCGTCCTGCCGACAGCCGTCGCCGTCATGGAGATGGCGAACAATTGCTGGGATACTGCATCATGCAGCTCTCTGGCCAACCGTTGCCGTTCCTCGACAATCGCAGTTATCCGGGCCTGCTCTGCCAGTTGGGCATTATTCGTAGACAACCGCTGCAAAGACGTAACCTGCTCCTGCCATTTGCGCCCGATTCGCTCCAGTTGCTCGCCCAGCCTGCCTAGCTCATCGTGGCCTAATGGCGGCAGCTCGCGTGCAGGGGTCCCCTTTTCCCACATCAGCAACGTCTCTCTCAGCATTTCCAGCCTGCTTTTGAAGCGATAGCTCTCATAAAATCCGTATATGGCCCCTGTTCCAATCAACACCAGTATTACGGCTCCTGCAAATTTCAATATCATTCCCCAGGTCGGAAACGACTTCACATATCCATATGTATACAGCATATAAAAAACAACTACGCCCACAACAACACACAGGAGGATACCTTCACCCATACTGCGGGTTACCATGTTGGACGTTTTTTTATGACTCATCCCGGTTCCTCCTGATCAATAAAATCGAACGCGTACATTGCCCGCCAAATATGAAACGACAAACTTCACTTTACATTCACTCTGCGCATAGTTCGGTGACTTCCAAACCATTCGATTGAGCATACCCGCTTCATGATCACGGTCAAACTGAATCTGCCCGAACAACACGAACATTTCCACCTCTACACCGTAATTATCCGGTAGCGTGATATCAATATCACCAAAGATTCCCTGCAAAAATACAACGGGTTCACGTTCTTCCGGAATAGCCAACGTCAAATCAGCATCCACATCCCCAACCACATGCCATATACTTGTGCTGCGCAAGCTCCACGGCACTTCGTCCCATTTATGATTGGATATAAAGTTGTGCTTGAATATAGAGCTTTGGCCTTTATGCAGCTTTCTGGAACGTGAATAGAACACAGCCAACGAGCCTAACGTGATCACCACAAATAAAAACAGATGATCCAGCACCAGCAGCCCGGCTCCGATTGCGAGCATCGTATATCCCTTTTTGATTTTGGAATTGCGAATCTTATATATCCCAATCAACATCAGGATCAGTGCAACCACGGAGAGGAAACCAATCCACTGACCGAATAAAATTATAATTCCGACGCCGATCCCTGCCAGTGCCAAAGCTGATTTTCTTCTCTCCATGCTGCACCCCCTTTTTGTTTATACAGGAAGGAAAAGCCATAGTGGC
>NZ_JH601064.1:43951-58224 GCF_000245715.1 Paenibacillus sp. Aloe-11
CTCCCGCCATATGGCTTCTCGAACCGTACAGATTGAGCACTGTTATTGGCTAGTGTCCATCTATACAGCATATCATAATGTGTTGTTTCCGAGTAGTCAGTCCTTCTTAATATCTACAGGTTTAGCACCTGCCTGAATTTTGGACTTCAACTGTTGAAGCTGCTCATCCACTTTGAATTGTTTTTCAGCCTCTGCCGGATTGACATATGCTTCTCCCGGAGCTTGACGGTAAGGAGCACGCAGTACGTCAGCCTCTGCCTCCATTTGCATGATTTTTTCTTCCATGCGGTGGAAGCCGAGCGAAGCAGATCCGCTTTCAATCGTATGCAAGCTGTTGATTTGCGACATTTGCTTTTTGGCTTTCGCCATTTGGGCACGGGATACCAGCTCATTACGCTTATTGCGCATTTTGTAGAATTCATCCTTCATGTCGTGGAGCTGCTGTACCAATTCTTTGGCTTGAAGCTCAGCTTGTGTGTGCAACTCACGATATTCATCCTGCTTTTGCACAAAATAAATCTTCTCGCCCAGCAGCTTGCGTGCTACTTCTTCCTGACCATTCCGCAATGCGGATTCGGCTTGCTTTTCACGCTCATTGGATACACGCACGGCTTCCTCCAGGCGCTGTTTCATGCGACGTTCATTTGCCATTTGCTTGGCAACCGTTACCTCAGCCTCGTGAATTTCGGCCTCCATATCGCGCAAATACTGATTTAGCATAATAACCGGATCTTCCACTTTATCCAGCACTTCATTCACCGATGCTCTTGTCATATCCTTCATTCTTTTAAAGATTCCCATTATTTACGTTCTCCCTTCTCAAATTGCTCTACTTTTTTACGTAACTCTTCCAATTCCTTTTTCATTGCTTTTTTCTCGATATCTTCCATCATGGAATCCAGATCACTATTGTGGCCTGTATTAAATTTGGATGAATGGCGGGCATCTGGACCAAACGGGTTCGAATTGCCGTATGCTCCGCCCTGATTGTAACCAGTTCCCTGTCCATACTGCGATCTTGTACTATTACCGCCATAATAGCGTGGGTCCTGTTGGGTGTAGGGACCGCTATCTGGACCAAATCCTCCATCAAAAGGAGATCTTGGCTCCTTGGAGATCACCAGCGCAGCAATCACATAAATCATAAATGTGGTACCTGCAGTAATAAAGAAACTGATCACAACCAGAATACGTATCCAAGTTGAGTCCATTCCTGTTGCGTCAGAAAGACCGCCACATACCCCAGTTAATACTTTATCCCGGCTCGATCGGTAAATTCGGGTCATAATCAACTTACTCCTTCCCGCTGTTGTTCAGCTTGCTTTTCAGTCTCGCCCACTCTTGTTCGAGCAGCGATCCACCGCTGTGAGCATCCCTTGCATGCTCCTCACCCCGACGTAAATCACGCAGACTCTGCGTTTCTGCTTCCATATCGGCTACCCGGTCTTCCAAGCGGTTGAACATTCGGGGAACATTTCGTCCGCCGTATGTACCTGCCCGTTCGTTCATCTGTTGCTGGAGTCTCAATGTTTGTACACGTGCGGCATAATACTGACGCTTGCTGTGTACCGTTTGGTATTCTGTCTTTAATGTATCCAGCTGTTGCTCCAATTCACGTAGTGATTCACGGCTCTGCTCCCACAGCTCTCTATACTGCTCTTCTTTTTCTGCATACAGCATTTTTTCCTGAAGGGCCAGCTTTGCAACGTGTTCTTCATCTGCTTTCAAAGCCAGTAGCGCCTGTTCCTCCCGTTTGGCCTGCATGGACAATGCATGATCCAGCTGCTGCTTCATCTGTCTTGTATGCACTGCATACTGCTGATGGAGTTTTTCCGCTTCGGCGATTTCCTGGCGGGTATTATATAGAAACTGGTCAATCAGTTGCACCGGATCTTGACTTTGTTCCAAATGCTCATTGAAGGTTGCTACTGTAATATCACGCATTCTTCGAAAAACACTCATTAGCGCCTGCTCCTTTCACATTTCGTATTTTCATAATTTTAATACTGCTTGTTTTCTATAACCTTCTTCATTTCTCAAACTCTCAAACTTAGTAGCGTCTTCTGCGGTCGCTCAGCATGGATACACCAAATATGATTAACCCGATTGCCAGCAGCGGCCCAATGAGCCAGGATAGTTTGCCCAGTAAAATCAGTACCCCGAGCACAAGCACGATCCAGCCGAAGAGTGCATTTCCTCTTTTCACACCGTAGTAACCCAACATAATCATGGCTATCGGAATCAAGTAACCAATCAGATGTCCTACAAAGTAACCGAAAAACGGAGTAAACTTACCAAGCAGCAAAATCGAACCTAACACGATCAGTACAATAGCCAAGCCATTCCCTTTGTTAACTCTCATGATCTCTCACCGCCTTTCACTGTGTCTTGCTTATGTCCTTATTGTACGCTGATCAAGCGTTCGTCAAAACGGACTCCAGACGGTTTTTGAACCTAGACCTTAGTCGGGGACATATACAGACCTGCGGCTATCCACCTCTACGCTGTTCTGCTACATGGGTTGTTGAGCGCAGCTCTCCCGCTTGCTTAGAGCGGAGTGAAAGGACGAGACACAGCAATAATGCTATCGCGGCAACCATATAAGGCATATTGATATGAACATCAAACAGCACCCCCGCAATCAACGGCCCAATCACATTCCCCAAACTTGTATAGGAGGAGTTCATACCTGCCACAAACCCTTGCTCATCCCCCGCCTGTCGCGACAAAGAAGTGCTTACTGCCGGACGAAGAATATCCATAGCCAGAAAAATAATGAAGGTCGTCAACATAATCATCGCGTACTTTTCAGCAAACAGCGTTATTAAAATAAACAATCCCCCAACAGCCAAACAGCTGTGAATTACTTTTTTCTCGCCAAACCGATTAATGATCCAGCCAAATATAGTTGCTTGCACAACTGCGCCCAAAATGGAGCCAGTCGTTATAATGATCGCAATATCCATCGGTGTAAAACCATATTTATGATCAACAAACAGTCCAAATACCGTTTCAAAATTAGCCAGCCCAAACGCAACGACAAATACAATCAGCAAGCCCATAAAATAAGGAGAACGATAGGACTTGGCAAATTGCTGCAAAAGGTTTTCCCTTTGACGCGGAAGCTCTCTATTGTATTGCTGCTTTTCTTTGCTTAAGGATTCCGGCAGCACCAGCCAGGACAAGACAGCGGCTATCCCTGCGGCTCCTGCGGCTGCAAAAAAGGGAATACGTATTCCATATGTGGCGAGCAAACCGCCAATCCCTGGTCCAATAATGAAGCCTGTGTTGATCGCTGCATTAATCATCCCCATTCCCTTTCCCCTTTCCTCGAATGAGGTCACATCAGCGACATAAGCCATAATAGAAGGAGTTAGAAGCGCTGCTCCTACCCCGCCCATGATTCGTGCAACAAACAAGATTGGAACAGAACTGGCAAGTCCAAAAACAAGCTCAGATAACATAAAAACGATCATGCCGAAGACAATCAATTTTTTACGTCCATAACGATCAGACCACTTTCCCGATAAGGGTGATAATAAAAGCTGTGTCAGTGCAAAAGCTGCAACCATCAGCCCCATCGATGAGCCATTCATCCCTAACTCACTTATAAACTTAGGTAAAACAGGTACAACCAAGCCAATCCCCATGAATGCCAAAAAAATATTAAGCATCAACAAAAGCATAGCTCCCCGGTTCCGTGTCAGTATAGACATGTTTCCACCCTTCCTTTTCCATATCTCTTTTATTTATCATTTCTTAAACTTGTTTGCTGCATCTCTAGAACAATAAAACTTAAATTGTTTTATTAGTTTTCTTATAAAAAAAATGGCCCCTTCACATATGTAACATGTTGTTGAGGCCATTTTCTATTTTTCAACCAGCCCAAATAACAAAATATCTGCAATAGAATAAGTAGCATCTTCTACCGTCACGCTGTTCTCCAGAAAAAAGCGCTGATCGAGCGTTAAATTTATCGAATCAATAATAAGTCTCATGATAAGAGCCTCGTTTTTATTTACAATAATCCCTTCCCGGATGCCCTGCTGAATTAATGTTCTGATCTGGGGCCAATCATTCAAATCGGCATGCACACTTTTCCAATGCTCAGGATAATATTTTTTCATTTGTTCCAATATTCGTAAGTCATAAAACTCATAATATTGCGGCATGACCCTAATCGACTGCTTAATCTTCTCTAATGTAGACAATTGATCGTTTTCGATAATTTGCTTGGTTTTTCGAATCATATCATCATTCGTACGCTCTATAAGCGTTTCTAAAATGAGTGTTTTGGACGAAAAATGCTCATATAAGGTACGCTTACTAATAGCGAGTCTTTTCGCAAGATCATCCATGGTAAATTTCAAACCACTTTCATGCGCTTCCTCCACAAAAGCTTCTAAAATCCTTTCCTTCATCTTCATCCCTCATTTCTTTCTACTCAATAAAACTAAAAACGTTTTTTCAGTACCAACATTCTACTACACACATCAAGCCCTGGTCAAATTCACTCCTTGTTGAGGATTCAAGCCTCAGAGGTTCCCACTCAATTGGAGTCGTACCTGCTATCCAGTCGGTAGCGGAATGCAAGGCCAAGAAGAGGAATCTAAAAACCAAGAAAAGCCTTGGGAAACCAAAGCCTTTCGTGGTTTATCGGGCACGTTATGCTGTTCATTCAGAGTCTATTCTACTGCATTCCAGCGCATGATATATTGTCGCAAAGGGCGTAAAACCATATGCTCGATAACGATTATCAGGATAATGCTCACCGCAGTCCAGGCAAATACTTTTGCTGTATCCATATTGACTCTTGCCAAAGCGAGGGAGTAACCAATTCCCTTGTCGCTTCCCAGCAATTCGGCCATAATTGTAATTCGTACAGCCGAACCTACGGCCAGGGTGAATCCTGTGAAGATCGGAACAGCAAGGCCGGGAATAATAATATAAGCAAACATACGTAGAAAGGGGACCCGGTAAATCTGGGACATTTCCAGCAGCCCACGGTCGATGCTACGCATTCCGTCAGCGGTATTGAGATACATACCCGGAAAGATGAGCAAAGCTACCACAAACAGCGGTACAGCAGATCCTGTACCAAACCAGACCATGGCTAGAACTACTAGAATAATCGGAGGAATCCCCATCAACAGTGACAGCGCCGGGCGGATAGCTTCATATAATGTGGGGATTACGCCAGCCACTACTCCACAGATGATGCCAAAACCTGCGCCAAGCGACAAAGCAGCAAGCATTCGCGACCCGGATATGAGTAGCTGTGCACTAAACTCCCCGCTGAGCACAATATCAGCGATTGCTCGCAGCGTCTCTAGCGGTGAGGCAAATATAATCTCTGGCAGCGACAGAGAGAGAAGCTGCCAGAGCAGTATCAGTAAAGATATGCTTACGCACTGAATCCAAAAGCGGCGATTACGGCTTGTAATAGAAGTCTTCATCCGGCAACTTCCCTCCGATAATTTCCGGCGAAAGCACAGACAGCTCCTTATAGAAGAATTCCAGCTCGGCCTTGGCCTCCTGAGCAGACAAAAACTGCAAATTTAGAGACGGTATCAGACTGGTTATTAATTCAGGTGTCAGACCGTCCTGATATTTGACTATCTCCTCAGCGCCCTTCCGCGGATTGTCCTTCAAATAACTAACGGATTCCTTAAAAGCTTGCTGTAGTGCGGCTACAGTCTCTGGATGCTCTCTAACCAGCTTGCCTGAAATGAGAATACCAGCCTGTGGAATCCGCGCTGGCTGTCCTGTCGACTTAGCCCATTCTTCCTGAAGATTCATAACCTTGGAAGTACCCTTAACCTTTTTCGTAGCCATAGTTGCCAGATGCTCCGGAATAACAGCGTACTTTGCTTTACCCGAAGCAAGCAGTGCAACCAGTTCCTGCGAAGCACTAACATACTCCAGCTTCAAATCTTTTGCGGGATCGAGAGAATTCTTTTGTAATAAATAGCGGAATACAAGATCCGGCATATCGCCTTTCATAGGAACGTATACAGTCTGTCCACGCAGACTTTCCCAATCTACTGTTTCTCCTTCAGGTCCGACGACATAAAGGATGCCCCAAATCAGCACATTCAGCATCTTAACATCCATCCCCCGGTTGTACAAGTTAGCTCCAACATACGTGGGAACCGCAGATATGTCGGCTTGTTCGCTGGTTAACCTTGCCCGCAGCTCATCAGGAGATTTCCATGGTATGTATTTTACCTCGTTCGCGTATGGGTCCAGCATGTGCTGTTCCAAAATATGATACATAGGTGAAGATACAGATATCCCCAGGGGAGCCTGAATAGTTAGTTTATCTAACTTCACGGGCTCCTCCGCAGATGCTTGGGTAGATGCAGAAGATTGAGTTGACTGCGATTGCGACTTGGACGCTGACTCTTGTGCAACTTGAGTGCAACCGGAGGTTACCATGGTATACACAGCTATAAGAACAAATATGGCAAAACGTTTGATATTTAATGAATATCTCATATTTACCTCCTGTCAGACTTGACTAATATGGGTAAGAAGCCGTTGTTTAACCCCTTGAATGTAGCTTTCTGTCCGTTCTGGCCGTGGGACCTCCAGAGTTTCTCCTGGGAGAAAGGTGGCACAGGAGGGAGAAAAGCAGAGAATGTAGTCCGCCAGTCTGGCAATTTCCTCCGGATCATGTGATACATAGATGACTCCAATTTCCCGTTCTTCCATTAAGGTGGTAATATCTTTTTGCAGTTCCCGTTTAATGGCAACATCGAGCGCCGAGAAAGGTTCATCCATTAATATAATTTGTGGATCGGTTGCCAGAGCTCTGGCAATGGCTACGCGCTGCTTCATTCCTCCGGACAATTGTCGCGGATAGCTGTCCTGAACATGTGCGAGACCGACCTTCTGGAGCGCCTCTATCGCCTTCTCCACCATGGCTTCACCATTTGTCTTTTTCATTACATACTGAACATTATCCAAAACGGATTTCCAGGGAATAAGGCGAGGCTCCTGAAAAATATATGCGATGCTGTCCGAATACTTGCGAATGTGGCCAGCAGTAGGTTCCGACAACCCGGCCGCCAGGTTCAGCAGAGTTGTTTTACCGCAGCCTGAAGGCCCAAACAAGCCGATCACTTCACCTCTGTATAACTTGCAGGAAAAATCATTCAGAACGGTTTTTCCACCAAACTTCTTATTGATCGCATGAAATTCCAACAGTAGATTATCATTGATATCCTTTTGCTGCATAAGTTTACTTGGTAGCAACAAAAGTAATATGACCGTATAAGTCAGTATTGTCGTCGAATGTGCTGATCAATCTGAATAAATATTGCTTGCTGTTTTGATCCTGGCAGGCATTATTTAGAAGGTTAATGGTTCCCTCCCACCCTTCATCTACAATAAGTCCCTTTAGAGACAGCAGCGTCATGCTTCCCGTATTAACGTCAATTTTGCTGAATCCAGTCTCGTTAAACAGTGCACTCCAGGCTGACTCCATCATGGGCTGAGCGTTGACATAAAGTACCTTCCGGAGATCGTTCAGCCGCGAACGGTTTTCCTCCTTCTCCGGGTCAAGCCGCACCAGCAAATCATGGGTTGCCAGTCGTCCCCCGGGTTTCAGAACTCTCATAAATTCTTTGAGGGCTTGGCGCTTCTGCTCCAGAGGGAGCATCGACAACATGGCTTCATTAACAACAACATCAAATGATTCATCCGCAAACGGGAGGGAGAGAGCATTTCCAAACTCAATATGAATGGAGTTTTCCAAACCATGGGTTTTGATGTTTTCCCGGGCCTTCAGCACACTCGGTTCGTGAAGATCGATTCCGGTTACATTACAACCGTAGGTTTTGGCAATATGAATAGCTGTCGTCCCCATATTGGGAGCTACCTCAAGCAGCTTTGTATCAGGGGTGATTTGACACGCCTCCAGTATTCTTTCCGTTGCAGCCTTACCTCCTGGACGCAATCTGGTTTTACCCAGGGAGGCTAGAAATAGATGGGCGGACTTTTCATTGGCAGTTTTATTCATGTATGGGCACCTCTTTTATTTAATTGATAATAATTATCATTATCATATTCGCAGTATAAGGTCTCACTATTAACATGATTGTGATTGGAATCACTAGGTTCGTAAAAAAAAAGAGTATATTTCTATTAAATCAGTTAAACACCTTTATGTTGGACACCATATCTCTAACAATACAGTAATTGAGGAGCGAACAATATGACGAAATTCTATCAAGTATTAACCCCCTATTATGATGAAATATTTCCTGCAAATGACAAGCAAATCAGCTTTCTATCCTCCTGCTTCCCAGCCGCCTCCACTCTGCTTGACGTGGGCGCAGGAACGGGCAACACTGCGATTGCTTTGACAAAGGCTGGCTATATCCTTACTGCAGCTGAACCCGAACAAAGCATGACCGTTAAAATTAAGGAAAAAGCAAACCGTGACCAACTTCATATAAAAGTGATGCCAAACAGCATGCAGCAAATACCCCAGTTAAATGAAACGTTTGATGGTATTTATTGTATCGGCAACACTCTTGCCCATCTGGACAATTTCAATGAAATATGTACATTTCTTCAAGCTGCATATGACATGCTGAATGAACAGGGTAAGCTGGTCATTCAAACTGTAAATTTCGAGAATGTATTACGTCACCAAAAATATTCCTTCCCGCTGATACAAAAAGACACGTTTACATTTACTCGTAAGTATGAGCCTTTAGATCATAAAATCAGGTTTACTACAATTCTGGAAGATCACTCAGATACTCATACAAATACGATCCTTCTTTATCCTGTTACAAAAACTCAGCTTCAGAACGAGCTCCTGAATTGTGGATTTCATTCTATATCAGTATATGGTAATTACGGCAAGTCTCCCTATAGCATAGAATCACCAGCGCTCGTTATTATCGCATCCAAATAGGTGACGTAATACTCAACACAAAAATCAGAACAGCTGCTTGAAATCAAAAACAGGTTTGTAAAAATTGTTTAATACAATTTTTCAAACCTATTTTTGGTATGCCAGCGAGAGAACTCGAACCTCTACAGTTTCCCACTCGTTTGTGAATCATACATGCTAGTTAGTCTACTTAATTACTCTACTTAATTAATTTAGTTCTCACTATCCTATTTAAATAAATCCGGATACATTTCTTTCGCTAGAATCTCCATTCCGTCTATGGTGTTATAGCCATACCCAAACATATAATTGTAATCGACAGCATAAATCTGTTTGTTTTTGATCGCCTTCATACTCGACAGTTTGGAGTTGGCATAAAGCGCCTGCTTAATCGCATCAGGAGTAGCGCCACCGTTATTCGACCAATCTGGAATAATTAAGACATCCGGATCGGCGTTAATCAAGGTTTCTAAACTGACCTGTCCCGTCTCACCCTCAAAAATATTATTCAGCTTGACCATTTTCATCGAGTCATTAAAGAATGTCTCATCACCCGCGGCAAAAACATTGACTTCTTTCGGGTCACTCATATGCAAATAAGCAAATGTTTTATCCTCTTTGATGGTGGTTAGTTTAGAAGTGATAGCTTCTTGTCTCCCCTTTAATTCCTTAATAAAGCTGTCTGCCTGCTCCTTCACATTGAAAATTTTGCCTACATTCTCAATGTCTTTATAGATGGATTCATACTTCCCCCCAGTAACGGAGGATTCAAGGACATAGGTTTTGACTCCCATGCCGTTAAGCGTATCGACAGTTCCGACTCCCCAATCGGCATTATCAAACAAACCGCCCCGGCCAAATACCAGGTCAGGGCTGGTTCCCAAGGTCACTTCTTTGCCGACATAGCTATCGCTCAGTATATTCAATTTAGCGTATTGAGCCTCCACCGATTTGTCCGGTGCGCCGAAGTTTGCGCCCACTCCGACAATTTTGTCAGCCAGTCCCAAATGCAGCAACAATTCTGCGGCCGGTCTGGTGTTAGCCATAATTCGTTCAGGTGCTTTGTCGAAAACCTGGTCTTTCTTCTCCCACGTTGTACCGCCTTCCGCCTTCGCATAGTTCTGGATGGTAACAGGATACTGGCCCTCGGCTGTGCCTTGTGGCTTGTCTGATCCGCTTTTCTCCGCACTACCGCAAGCACTCAATATCAACATAAAGGTTAATGTAATCCCCAACAACACATTCTTTTTCACAATCTTCCCCCCATTATATTCCATAAGCAAACCCCAACCCTTTGGTCACAGGGTTAATATAAGTCTGACACTTTACTTGATACAGCAACTCGATAGTTTCCGGCGTCAGAACCTCTTCAGGCGTACCGTGCGTGTAAACCTCGCCATTTTTTATCGCATAAAGATAATCGCAATAATGGGCCGCCATTTCCAAATCATGAAGAGCTGCAAGTACACCTATGTTCAACTCTTTCACGCAGGATAAAATTTCAAGCTGATAGCGAATGTCCAAATGGTTCGTTGGTTCATCCAAAATCATAAACCCGGGCTGTTGTGCAATTGTCCTTGCTAAAATAACCCGCTGCTTTTCACCGCCGGACAGCGATAAAAAACTGCGATTCCTGTATTCGAGCAAATTCGTTCTAGTTAATGCTTCCTCTACAATGTCATAATCCGCTTGTTTATCGGATTCCAGCATTTTTTTATGTGGCGTCCGCCCCAGCATTACCATTTGCTGAACGGTTAGATCGAAATGCATTTCATTAAATTGGCTGACCACCCCCATTTGCTGGGATACTTTTTTTTCGGAGGTTTTGAGTACATCCATATCATCTAAAAAAACGGTGCCTTTCTGGGGCACTAAGCTTTTATAAATACTTTTTAACAGCGTTGATTTCCCACAGCCATTCGGCCCTATCAGGCCCACGAACTGTTGGTTTTTCACTCTTATGGAGACATTTTTAATGATTTCTTTTTTGCCAATCCTGATTTCCATTTGTTCCGCGGTTAATTCCATGCTGCTACCCTCCGAAATTGTACCCTTTTTTTACAATCATATAGATAAATAATGGGGAACCAATAACAGAAGTAATGATTCCGATGGGCAATTCGACATTATGAATGAGCGTTCTCGATAAAATATCGGACCATATTAGAAACAGTCCTCCTGACAGGAGTGTTCCCAACATCAACCGCCTATGATCGGCGCTGAATATGCCTCTGGATATATGCGGGACGATAAGGCCTACAAAACCTATCATTCCGGCGTAAGCAACCATGGTTCCTGTAATGAGGGCCGTAGCAATCATGTAAAACTTGCGATAAGCACTCAGATTAATGCCAAGCGTAATAGCAGGCTCATCACCTAGCAGCATCGTATTCAATACCCGATGTTGAAAAAGAAACAAGATACAGCCAAGCAAAACTACGACCGCCAAAATCGGCACTTTCTCCCAGCTTGACGAAGCCAGACTACCCATTGACCAGAACGTCACCGTCTTGATCCCATCGGCATTGTTGGCAAAATAGATGATCAAACTCGAAAATGCGCTGCACAAGGCGCCAATGACTACCCCTGATAAAACCAGCTTCACCGATGTCGCCTTTCCCCCTATACTGGACAACACAAGCACGGCAACCGAAGTGATCATGGCGCCAACGAACGCACCGAAGGCCACACCAAACTGGGACAATAAAGCGCCGCTTCCAAACCCGACCAGAATGGCAAAGGTTGCTCCCAGCGAAGCCCCCGACGAAATACCAAGTATGTATGGATCGGCGAGCGGATTTTGAACTACCGCCTGCATTATGGTTCCGCACAAGGAAAGTCCCATTCCGATGAGAAGGGCGAAAATGACGCGCGGCATTCTAACTTGCAAAATAATATTTAAATAAGATTCGCTGTCGACATGATCCAGTGAACCCCAATGGCCATTTGTCAATGTATGAACCATAATGTCCATGGCTTGTCCAAACGGAATATGGACTTGCCCGATCGATACGGAATAGACGGCAGATATTAGAATCAGGCATATTAAAAAAAGAATCATAGCATAGTATAAACTGCCCATCCCTCTTTTCGTGTCTTTGCTGTTCAAGAATTCACCCCCTTGGTAAAATATAGTATATATATGATAATGATTATCAGTATCATATATATACTACGTTATAATTTTCTTTAATTCAATCGGTTCTGTCCAAATTCAAATAGAAAGTGTTCCAAACAAAAGAACCCTGGTCGTGAAATCCCTTATGACCAAGGCTATATCATCTATAATAAAAAATGTTACAGATTTACAAAAAAATATTAAGAATGATTCGCAGTTTCCCTTTTCTTAGATTTTGAACCAACGAGTCCAACGATAGCAGCCGCAATGACCACAAACAAAATCGTTCCCGCCAGGATTGTATAAAAGGATTAATCAAAAGCGGTACGACCAGCAGTCTTAAGCACTTCTGCCGCCTGTGCAGGCAAACCTTTTACAGTCAAAAGCGCTTCATCCAGGCTATCTCTTACATGATCGGGAACTTGAAGACCCGCGGAAATTTTCATTGCCAGAGTATACACAAGAGCCAACATACTTCCAATAATGGCGATTCCCGACACTCCCCCAATTTCGTAGGCTACTTCTTCAATCGAAGCGGCAATCAACAAAGCGGCACTCTTGATATGAATCACATCCAATCGATGTAAAACCAAGCCGGTCAACGGTCCAGCCAAGAGAGAAGCAAAGGGATGCTGATGGTATATTCGAAGAAAGTTATTTCTACCCGAACTATATCGCCAACAAATTAAAAGCGCCAATTCAGGCTGAGAGATTAATGACAAAACCTAAGGGTCTGTATGCGGTTATAAACCATAGAGGACCTTATGGGACAATGTATAAAACCTATATCGTTTTAAAAAAATATATAAAAGATAATCGATTGGATATAGTTGAGAATGCTTACTCCGTGGACTTGCTCAGCTATTTCGCAGAAAGAAATCCAGATAACTATGTTATCCGGATTTCAGTGGGAGTTAAGATGTTAGGTAAGCAGCGCATATAGACGAACATTCCCGCATTTTAGACAACACATCGGCGGGGAGCCCGCTACCCGTCACCAGAGAGCGACTTTCATTATGCCTTTGAAGCATGGCGTCTTTGCTTATTATGCACATGCTCCACCTATGTATAATTACATACCATTTGAGAGGAGATTCATTAGAATACAGTTCCAAAGTATTTTAAGCAAATACAATGAATGAAATAATAAAAACATAAGCAAAAGCTCATTAGAAGTTATTTCTAATGAGCTTTTGCTTATGTTTTTAATACCGGCGAGAGGACTCGAACCTCCACGGTTTCCCACTCGATTTTGAGTCGAGCGCGTCTGCCATTCCGCCACGCCGGCATATTCAAATTATGGAGGCGCCACCCAGATTTGAACTGGGGAATAAAGCTTTTGCAGAGCTTTGCCTTACCACTTGGCTATGGCGCCAGAGTATATCAAAGCGGACGACGGGAATCGAACCCGCGACCCTCGCCTTGGCAAGGCGATGCTCTACCGCTGAGCCACGTCCGCATGAAAATGGCTGGGGATATAGGATTTGAACCTATGCATGACGGAGTCAAAGTCCGTTGCCTTACCGCTTGGCTAATCCCCAAAATTAAAGGGCGGCCGATGGGGCTTGAACCCACGAATGCCGGAGTCACAGTCCGGTGCGTTAACCACTTCGCCACGACCGCCGCAAGTAATGAATATTTGGCAGGGGCAGCAGGAATTGAACCCACACCAACGGTTTTGGAGACCGTTGTTCTACCTTTAAACTATGCCCCTATAAAACTGGTGGAGGATGATGGATTCGAACCACCGAACCCGTAAGGGAGCAGATTTACAGTCTGATGCGTTTGGCCACTTCGCTAATCCTCCATATTAAGGTGGCTCGGGACGGAATCGAACCGCCGACACGAGGATTTTCAGTCCTCTGCTCTACCGACTGAGCTACCGAGCCTTATAATAAGGCTCTTCTTTAAAACAATGTACTACTAATGGCGGAACTGACGGGATTCGAACCCGCGATCTCCTGCGTGACAGGCAGGCATGTTAGACCTCTACACCACAGTTCCATAATAAAGTTAATGGGTTGCGGGGGCAGGATTTGACCCTGCGACCTTCGGGTTATGAGCCCGACGAGCTACCGAACTGCTCCACCCCGCGATAGTAATAAATATTAATTTTTCAAATGGTGGAGGCTGAGGGGATCGAACCCCCGACCCTCTGCTTGTAAGGCAGATGCTCTCCCAGCTGAGCTAAGCCTCCACAATTGGAACACTTCTCATATAATACCATAATGAACTTTTTATTTCAAG
>NZ_JH601065.1:0-1712 GCF_000245715.1 Paenibacillus sp. Aloe-11
ATTAAAATTTCACCGGATCTCTCGTTGAGACAGCGCCCAAGTCGTTACGCCATTCGTGCGGGTCAGAATTTACCTGACAAGGAATTTCGCTACCTTAGGACCGTTATAGTTACGGCCGCCGTTTACTGGGGCTTCGGTTCATAGCTTCGCTCTTAAAGAGCTTACCACTCCCCTTAACCTTCCAGCACCGGGCAGGCGTCAGCCCGTATACTTCGCCTTGCGGCTTCGCACAGACCTGTGTTTTTGCTAAACAGTCGCTTGGGCCTTTTCACTGCGGCCCCCTCGGGCTATTCACCCTACCGAGGCACCCCTTCTCCCGAAGTTACGGGGTCATTTTGCCGAGTTCCTTAACGAGAGTTCTTCCGCGCGCCTTAGAATTCTCTTCTCGCCTACCTGTGTCGGTTTGCGGTACGGGCACCTTCTCCTGGCTAGAGGCTTTTCTTGGCAGTCTGAGATCATGACCTTCGCTCCTGCAATTTTCGCTCCCCATCACAGCCCAGCCTTACGCTGTGCGGATTTGCCTACACACCAGCCTCACTGCTTGGACGGACATCCATCAGTCCGCATCACTACCCTACTGCGTCACCCCATCGCTCATAACGGATTACGGTGGTACAGGAATTTCGACCTGTTGTCCTTCGACTACGCCTATCGGCCTCGCCTTAGGTCCCGACTTACCCTGAGCGGACGAACCTTCCTCAGGAACCCTTAGGCTTTCGGCGGATCTGATTCTCACAGATCTTTTCGTTACTCATACCGGCATTCTCACTTGAATGCAGTCCAGCGCTCCTTCCGGTACACCTTCAACCCGCATTCAACGCTCCCCTACCCCTGATGCAAGCATCAAGCCATAGCTTCGGTGGTGTGTTTAGCCCCGTTACATTTTCGGCGCAGAGTCACTCGACCAGTGAGCTATTACGCACTCTTTCAATGGTGGCTGCTTCTAAGCCAACATCCTGGTTGTCTGTGCAACTCCACATCCTTTCCCACTTAACACACACTTGGGGACCTTAGCTGATGGTCTGGGCTGTTTCCCTTTTGACAATGGATCTTAGCACTCACTGTCTGACTCCCGGAAGTAAGTCTATGGCATTCGGAGTTTGACTGAGCTTGGTAACCCTTGCGGACCCCGCACCCAATCAGTGCTCTACCTCCACGACTCTGTTTTCCGAGGCTAGCCCTAAAGCTATTTCGGGGAGAACCAGCTATCTCCGGGTTCGATTGGAATTTCTCCGCTACCCCCACCTCATCCCCGCATTTTTCAACATGCGTGGGTTCGGGCCTCCAGTGCGTGTTACCGCACCTTCACCCTGGACAGGGGTAGATCACCCGGTTTCGGGTCTACGTCCACGTACTCATTCGCCCTATTCAGACTCGCTTTCGCTGCGGCTTCAGCTCTTCACCTTAACCTTGCACGGGAACGTAACTCGCCGGTTCATTCTACAAAAGGCACGCCATCACCCCTAAATTGGGCTCTGACTTCTTGTAAGCACACGGTTTCAGGATCTATTTCACTCCCCTTCCGGGGTGCTTTTCACCTTTCCCTCACGGTACTGCTTCACTATCGGTCGCCAGGGAGTATTTAGCCTTGGCAGATGGTCCTGCCGGATTCATACGGGGTTTCACGTGCCCCGCACTACTCGGGATCCGTCTCGGAGGGAACGGGTTTTGAACTACAGGGCTTTTACCTTCTCTGGCGGGCCTTTCCAGAC
>NZ_JH601066.1:0-27220 GCF_000245715.1 Paenibacillus sp. Aloe-11
AGCAAAATCCGTACTCACTCGTTGTTCAGTTTTCAAAGATCAAACCTGCATCATATCTTGCTTTTGTCCTTGCTTTGCTTCACCACCGCGTCTCAGCGGCGACTTAAATAATGTAACACATAACCCCTTTTTTCGTCAAGCACTTTTTTGAAATTTATTTTTTCACTTAAATTTTCGCTTGATGCAACACGCTTATCCTGCTTTAAACAGTACTAAATTATTCATGCTGCTTCATGGGGCGAGTTATAACTTATCACATATTTTATATACTCGTCAACCTAAATTAATAATTAATATGTGTTTTAAGCCACCCACTACTTCAACCGTATAAAAAAAGGAAGAAAAGCCAGCTCGACGACCTTTCTTCCTGACCTATCAGCTCTTATTCATCAAATAAGAGAGTAGCGCAGTTCACGACTATGTCCGTGATATCTAAAGTTCCCAGTAGCTGATTCTTTAATAAGTGAACGATACACCAATTTGCGAAGCACGACGGTAAGATCCAATTGGAGATTTTTTAGCTCAGGATGATTAATGAGTTCATCTATAGACCAAGGCTCCCGTCTGCTCCCTAATATACGGAATAGCGGGGAAGAGCACTCTTTCATTTTAGACATGACTGAAAATTCGCAAGCAAGCAGTACCAGCTCAATCCGCTGCTCCAGCGTTTCCGTACTTAATGTGAGCTCGTTATACAGCTTATAGACCGTCCGATCCAACGGCTGTACCTGAAGCCATAGATGTACCTTCGGATAAATCCCCCGCTCAATAAGTTCAATTGAGGCCCAATGATCCAGCGCCTTCAAGACACTTTGATACGCGTCAATAGTCCGACCTTCTCGCATCGCTTTTTTACCATGAACGTAATTGACCAGAAAGCGGGAAAACTCATGAAACCTCTTCTGCTCCCGCAACGGATCGTTGAATTCGACAATTTCCTCTCTTAAAAGACGGACCCTATCATCCCGCTCCCAAACGATATGACCTTCCAGCAAATAATCTATAACGTTGGCTTGTTCGCCAGCAATAATCCAGCCCTTCAGACAAGCAAGTGTTGCATACAACACCTGACATCTTAATCCATCAATAAGTAAATGCTGTATGAACCGGACTGGCTGCTGACCTTCTCCAATAATTAGAATGAGTTCATCAAAATCGTACAACATCGCTCCGTGGAAATACTCTCCCGGCTTTCTGTACGAAATAACTCCTATTGAATTTTTCTGCAACAATTCATCATACATCAAGCTTAATTTGGTTTGCTGCACTTCTCCCTCCATACATGCAAGGCGGCTTAACCGCTAAATTTGAATATATGTGAACACTTCTACATAAAGAAGCAACTTCCTTCTTCAATTGTATAATTTTTTATACTTATTTACTTATTTCTTTTAAAGTTTCCCATGCGTTTTCATCTGCAAAGGTCCGATTCCACACACCAATTCCCCCGAGCTTCAGGGATTTGGCAAGCTCCACTCTCGCCCCCAGAGACACCCGATCCTCCAGCCAAATCTTTTTGACCACACCGTCTTCAGTATACTCCACATAATTTTGGCCTTCCGAAGCTCTGAATTTAGGCTTTAACTTAAATTTCTCTACGATGGCTGCTGCTGAATCCATGCCAAGTGATTTGGAGCTAACCTTAATTTTCCCTTTTTCAGGAGTCTCGGACCATACACGGGTATATAACGGAATTCCCAAAACTACTTTTTGCGGCGGGACCTCGTCCTCCTGAAGGATTCGCTTAATCGACGCTTTCGTCCACGGCAGCGAGGCTACAGAACCAGCCTCGGGACTGGCAGCCCAATGTTCATCATACGCCATTACCATAAGGTAATCTGTAATACTTCCCAATGATTTTCGATCCAAAAAAGCAGACCACATCTCACTTTGAGATTTGGGCGTAACATCAACGGACAATATCAAATCATGTTCCCGAGCCATTGGCTTAAGCTCCCGCAAAAATTGGGTAACATTGGGGCCGTCCTTCGTATGAACATTTTCAAAATCAATATTAATGCCGTCTAGATCATATTCTTGGGCAAATGAAATCATCTGATCTACAATAGACTTACGCCGTTCGAAGGTAGACAATGCTTCTGTTGTTAATTCGGGATTAAAGCTGTTGCTCAGCAAGCCCCATACCTCCATCCCCTTGCGATGCGCCCAACTGACATAAGCCGGATCAGCCTTGCTTTCTACAGTACCCTCCTGATCAATGATACTGAACCATGTGGGACTCACTACATTGACCCCGGGCATAGGATCAAATGTAGAAGGATTAGGCTTACGATTATAGACGGCCTCCCAAGCCAGATTAACGGGTCTGCCCTCCCAATGCTTCTCCGAGGTGGACACAACATCCTTAACTGAAGGAACCGCAAGCTCTCCCCCTTCTGAAACATTGTCCATCTTAACGTATCCTGCATAGCCATTATCCAATTGGACAAAATACCAATCACCCTGTTTGGACCAAATACGTACCTTCGATTGCTGAGATATATCTGTCAAAATAAAAGATAGGCTGGAGGCTTCTTTACGCAAAGCGATTTTAGCATCCTGCCCCCCATCTTTCTTTTCTACACTTCCCAGTTTGACTTTATCCCCGGCTTTCATCAGAATGACTGCACCTGTCACCGGATCTTCGTGAACGGACACACCGTATACTTCACGAACAGCTTGTATAGGGATGTACAACTCACCGCTAATCACTTGAGGGGCAGCAGTCAGCGCATATGCTTTACCATTCAGTTCTCCTTGTGACTTCGCAACGTTCATATGAAGCAAGCTTTGTCTTGTCGCCAAAATGATGGTCTGATTCTCATCCTCATATCGAATTGCAGGATCAATTTGTTTTTGCACTAGCTTAAGCGGAATCAGCATATTCTTGCCAGAGCTCTGAGCCTCATACCCGGTTAACTTGCCCTGGATAAAAATAGGACGCACGCTGCCTTGCCAATCAGGTTTCTCATGCAAGGGATTACCATACTTTACGACAGTAATAGTGCAGATGATCGCTGCTAACAGTAGCAAGCCTGGCGCTGCTTTGAATCGTGAACGCTTACGGCGGCGTCTGGAATGATTTCTGGCCAATATTGAACCTCCATTATAGAAACTTTGGATTTCTGGATATCATAATTCTAACAGAACACTTTTAAAAAGTGATTTAAACAAAAAAACGCGGTAAATCCCCGCTTATGGGGAATTCCTCACGTTTCCAACCTATTACAATATATGCATACCTCACAAAAAAACTTCTATTCCTTGTTTCGCTATGTTTGTTTGTTGTTGCAATCTTTGCATACTCCGTATAACTCCATACGATGTCCACGCACCTCAAAGCCTGTCTCCAACGCGGCATGGCCTTCCACATCAGCCAAATACGGATAACTGAAATCTTCAATTTTCCCGCATTTTTCACAAATGATATGATAGTGCTCCGAAACATTAGCATCGTAACGACTGGCGTTATCTCCATAGGTCAACTCATGTACCATACCCGCTTCTATAAACATCTTTAAGTTATTATAAACCGTAGCCACACTCATGCTTGGAAACTTGGATTCGAGTGCTCGATATATTTCATCTGCAGTCGGATGCCCCATAGATTCCATCAAATAGTTTAATATGGCATGGCGCTGGGGTGTTATGCGTACACCTGTCTTCTTCAGAAGTTCCAAAGCATGCTGGACGTGTGCTGCCATATATGTCCACCGCCTTATCCCTTACTTACGATTCTATCCATGTATAACCCATCTATTGACAACCCATTTTAGACATACTCACATTGTACGGTCTACCGAAGTTTCTTGTCAACGCGCCGTCGTATTGCCAGATGTCTCTGTGGAGGTATCTGTAATAGAAGCTTCCGAACCATCTGAAGAGTCTTCAGCTATGCCAGGCACAGTCGGTTTCCCGGACTCATTCAAACCAGGCAACATCGGCATCAGTATCCTTTTAATCATTAAATTACTGTTGCCCTCTACGTTGATCACATATTTGCCTGTCCCATTTTGGCCTGAAATACTTTTACTGTCTATCTTAAATGGAAACTCGGATTGAAGATTGCCATAACTGCTGGAGCCCTCTAGCTGAAAATCTCCGTTCGATGGAAGATCTAAAACAATATCGCCGACGGCGCTGTATATTTTCCAATCCCCGCCTACCTGCTCGCTATTCACCTTGATTGCACCATTAAGCGAATTTGCATTCAGCTTGGCTGTAGAGTCCAGCACATTGATGTCACCATTCTGCGTATCCGTCGTGATATCCCCTTTTGAGCGTGCAAGCTGAATATCGCCTACCACCGTGTACAGCGACACAGCCCCTTCAATACCCCCTGCCTGCATGTCGCCACGGTTGGTTCGCATATCCACGTCTCCGGTAATCCGGTGCAATTTGACCTGACCATTCAGGGTAGACCCTTTGACATTACCGATAGCATCATTGACTATGAGATTCCCATTGCCGCTCTCAAGCCGGATATTGTCGATGGCATCTACTCCGTTCAGGGTAATATTCCCGTTGGAGGTTCTGATCTGCATATTGAAGCGCCGATCCTCCGGTACTGTAATCAGCAAATTCATACGGGGCTGACGCTTGCTGGATGCCCCATATGGCTGAACCTCTGGACGGATCTGGATGGTTTTGCCGTCAGTGGAAGTCAGTGAGGAAGCTTGGGCAATCTTGTCCGCTTGGGCAGCAGGTGCTTGGTCCACCCACAGGGTCCCATGTACCTCTATATTGGACACAGGTCGTCTGATCAGCGTTATATCACCATTAACTGATTCAACCACCAAATCGGACGTCTGCATGGTTACGGACACCAGCACACCCCCCATATCATACCGGTTCTCTTTAGCCTGGCTAAAATCCATGGAGGCTGACGTCAGATTGAGACTGACCCGGTTCCACAGGTACATATAATGATTTTGCTGAGTCACGATAAAAACCGAAGCGGCTACTACCAAAGCAGAGATAATCCCTTTCAGATCTGGCCTGAAACGCCGACCATTGTCAGACTTGCCTTCTTTGCGGTAGTACACACCAAAAAAAATAAGGTACTCCAGTCCCCAAAGCACGAAAATGACAGGCCACCATACAAGAAGCTGCAGCATATATTCAGTACTTTGAAGCACATCTAAGATAAGCAGAACACCTACAGCCATCAACAGAAGCGATGAGGTGTAGCGCCCGACTCTTGTTTTGCGGTGCACGCCAGCCTCACCCTCTTTCCTTTAATTTTTTCCGCTTAAAGGACAGGACAATTTCCCGCAGAAAAATGAATAATCCAATCAGTATCAATAAAATAGCCAGCGTCAGGAAGCCGTAATCCTCAAAAAAAATACTCAGCCAGCGAGGCTTCATGCGGAACAAAATCATAAGTCCACCGCCTGCGACCAGCAGTACAGCAAAAGCCAAGCCTCTCTCCCATGCATAAAAAGGACTGCTTTGGTGACCTCTGGCATCCATTCGTGAATAACGATCCGGCTTGCGACGATAACGAACCATATAATCCGCTGATTGTAAGACGTCATACACATTGTAAAAATATAAGACAGGGATAAATAATCCAAGCAAGATAAGCAACGGGATGTTGATCCTTAGGCCGTCAGAGGAAACATACAGCATCGCAAAAATATCTAGCAGGAGCAATACAATAAATGTAAGCCCCCTAATAAACAATCCCAAAAATAGATGCCCCAGTCCAGGTATTAATGCCGCCATGATAATGGCAATCACTTTGCGAAATTTAGCGTATTTTAGACGCTTCCCCTGTAAGGGGTGTTCCCGCTGTTCAGGCTCTGGTAGACGCCGGGATTCTCTAGAAGGTAACGGTTGTTCCGAGTTCATGCCATCCTCCCCTTTGAATTCCATACGTGTTCCGTTAGAATACATTGATGGTTAAATAGTACCCCAATCGGATGTAAGAGTAACTGGGAAAAAATGCGGCAACCCATCATTCCACGGAAACTGCCGCTACATCTTCCCACTGTCGAAGCTCAGCTGCAGTACGCACTGGATCAAAATCGTGGCTGGCCAATACTTCCAAAGAGACCTCCATACTTTGCCGATTAGGGTGCACTTCATGAAAAGGGACATGCTCATGTTCTTTAATCGTTATTTTGCGTATTTCTACTTTTTCTTGTTTTAAATAATTCGAAATTTGCTCCAGTAATCCATGAGAGGACAATCCGTACAAAGTAATCAGGTGACTTGTGCGTCCACGCATATATCGCAGTTCGACTTTGTTAAATACCCTTAAATTTAAAAACACAAGCACCGTCGCTACAATAGACGGAAAATAAAAACCCGCTCCAACACCTAGGCCAATAGCGGCCACGACCCAAATGGAAGCGGCTGTTGTTAAGCCGGTGATGGCTTTGCCAGTAAACAAGATTGTCCCTGCGCCCAAAAAGCCTACGCCAGTAATCACCGCTGCAGCCAAACGGGCTGGATCTACGCGCACATTGGTTTCTCTAATAAAATCGTCAAAACCATAGATGGAGAGCAGCATAATCAGTGTCGAACCCAGGCTGACCATAATATGGGTTCTCAAACCGGCAGCGTGATTAGAGCGTTCACGTTCAAAGCCAATGAATCCACCGAGAAGCATGGATAGTACAAGCCGTAAAATGATATGTGAATCATCGATAATCCACGGATTATTCACTCGAATCTCTCCTCCCGGTGATGTCGCGCTCCTCTCATCAGGTGCGCGGTTTGTAAGCTTGTGTGTATGTTCACTGCTGATTCAAAGGTGTCACAACGTCACTTCACATTATGCAAATGGTAAGTGGTTAATTCCACGCCTGGGGCAACCTCAGCCGCTGACACGGGACGAAAGCCATGTTTTTGATAGAGTGCCACTGCGGGTGTATTTAAAGTTCCTGTGGAGACGATAAACAGCGGTATATGACGATGTTCATTCAAAACATGCTTCATTAAGGAGTCCGCAATCCCTTTGCGAAAATGATCCGGATGAACCATCATACGCGTAAGAGTAAGCGAATCGGGCGAATCGGGCGACTCAGACTGCACAGCCAGCGCGCCCAGCAGCTCGTCGTCCTCTACCCAGCCATAAAAGGACTCACCACAGCTTTTCAGCGTATCCAATGTATCCATGAGGGGCGGAATCTCCTCAAACCCAATTCGCTCCGCTTCCAGCCTATAAGCAACGTGCTGAAGACGCCATATCTGGTTTACGATATCATCGTCTTTCAATGAACATAGGGTAACCATCTGTTTTCCCTCCTAAAGGAAACTCATAATGTGCCATCACGCTTCTAAAGCTCGTTTTCCGTTTTCATTCAACTGCTTCTCTCGTCTATGCAAAAAGAGGCCTGTCCCTAAAAGACAAGCCCCCTGTCAAATCTATGCCATTAGCGGTTCAGCACTTCTGTCAGCAACTTATTGGCGAGACCAGGGTTTGCTTTGCCCTTGCTCTCCTTCATCACTTGACCGACCAGGAAGCCGATAGCCTTTTGCTTGCCGGCTTTGTAATCCTCAACCGATTGCGGGTTAGCCGCTACAACCTGTTCGACGATCGTCAGGACCGCGCCCTCATCGCTGATTTGCACTAGCCCTTTTTCTTCAACAATTTGCTGTGGCAGTTTGTCACTCTCCAGCATTTCCTTGAAGACCGTTTTAGCGATTTTACTGTTGATTGTTCCCTTCTCCAGCAGTCCGATCATTTCACCCAAGCCCCGACCCGTCAGCTTAACCTGCGACAGCTCTACACTGGCACTGTTCAAATAGCCAAGCAAATCCCCCATAATCCAGTTGGATACTGCCTTGGCATCCTTGGTGTATTGAAGGCTATCCTCGAACAAATCAGCCAATGGCTTGGAGGACGTAATCACCTGCGCATCATACTCGGGTAACCCATATTCTGAAGTGTAGCGTGCTTTACGCTGGTCAGGCAGTTCAGGAATCGAAGCACGGATGCGCTCTTTCCATTCCTCATCAATATGCAGTGTAACGAGATCCGGGTCCGGGAAATAACGATAATCATGCGCCTGTTCCTTACCACGCATGGACAGGGTTTTACCTTGGGCCTCATCCCAACGACGTGTCTCCTGTACAATCGTTCCGCCTTCCTCCAACGTCTGCTCCTGCCGGAACTGCTCATATTCCAGTCCGCGCTGTACGCCACGGAAGGAGTTCATGTTTTTCAGTTCCGCTTTGGTTCCCAGCTCTTTTTGTCCACACGGACGAAGACTGATATTCGCGTCACAGCGAAGTGAGCCTTCCTCCATCTTCACGTCGGATACATCGCAATACTGCATGATGGCGCGTATTTTTTCCAGATAAGCCTTGGCTTCTTCCGGTGAAGATATGTCCGGCTCCGAAACGATTTCGACCAGTGGCGTGCCGACCCGGTTAAAATCAACCAGGGACGCATAGCCGCCATCCACATGGGTTAATTTACCTGCATCTTCTTCCAGATGCAGTCTGGTAATGCCGATACGTTTGGTCTCACCGTTCACCTCAATATCAATCCAGCCGTTTTCGCCGATGGGTTGATCATATTGCGAGATTTGGTAAGCCTTCGGTGAATCGGGGTAAAAATAGTTTTTGCGATCAAACTTGCTCACATCAGCAATGGTACAATTGAGCGCCATCGCTGCTTTCATCGCATAATCGACGGCCTGACGGTTCAATACCGGCAATACCCCTGGATGTCCGAGACATACTGGACATGTATGGGAGTTGGGCGGCGCTCCGAAGGATGTCGAGCATCCGCAAAATATTTTAGACTTAGTATGCAATTCCACATGGACTTCAAGTCCGATGACCGTCTCATATTTGGATGTTGTTGTAGACATGAATGGGTTCCCTCCTTTTCGCTAAATTACAGCTGTGGGCGCTGCTTGTGAAATTCGGTATTTTGTTCAAATGCATGCGCTACACGCAGCACGGAAGACTCATCAAAGGCTTTCCCGATAATTTGCAGTCCGACCGGCAGTCCATCTGCAAGACCACAAGGAATGCTGATGGCCGGCACCCCGGCCAAGCTCACCGGAATCGTCAAAATATCGTTCAAATACATGGTCAATGGATCATCCACCTGCGAACCGATTTTGAAAGCAGTTGTCGGTGCGGTAGGTCCGATAATAACATCATATTGCTCAAATACACGGTCAAAATCCTGTTTAATCAGCGTGCGTACTTTTTGAGCTTTCAGATAATAAGCATCATAGTACCCGGAGCTGAGCGCATAGGTCCCAAGCATAATCCGGCGCTTCACCTCAGGGCCAAAGCCCTGCGTGCGAGACTGATGATACAGATCAAGCAGGTTGTCAGGATTATCAGAACGTACACCGTAGCGCACGCCGTCAAAACGGGCCAGATTGGAGGACGCTTCGGATGAAGCCAGCAGGTAATATGTAGCTACCGCATATTCGGTGTGAGGGAGAGACACTTCTTCCCATACCGCGCCCAGTCCTTCCAGCGTTTTCAGTGCATCCAGCACCTTTTCCTTAACCTGTGGATCGACGCCCTCACCAAGGTATTCCTTAGGCACAGCAATGCGAAGTCCTTTTACATCTCCAGTCAAAGCGTTCAAATAATCAGGAACATCAACCTTCGCAGAAGTGGAGTCCTTGTGATCATAGCCTGCAATCGCCTGCAGGATATACGCCGAATCCTGAACATTTTTGGTGATGGGGCCAATTTGGTCCAAAGAGGAGGCAAAGGCCACCAATCCAAAACGTGATACCAGACCGTAGGTTGGCTTCAGACCCACTACACCGCAATAAGAAGCGGGCTGGCGAATGGAACCGCCTGTATCAGAGCCAAGGGTGAAATAAGCCTCACCCGCTGCTACGGCCGCCGCTGAACCCCCACTGGAACCACCAGGTACACGTTCCAGATCCCATGGATTACGCGCCGGGAAAAAGCTGGAGTTCTCGTTAGAGCCACCCATAGCGAATTCATCCATGTTCATTTTACCAAGTGTTACGGTTTGGGCTGCTCGTAATTTGTGGACAACCGTGGCATCATACACAGGATTAAAATTTTTCAAAAACTGACTGCCACATGTTGTACGCAGCCCTTCCGTCACGATATTATCCTTAATACCGACAGGCAGGCCAAACAACAACCCGCGTTCCTCTCCCGAAACCAGCTGATCATCCAGCTGCCGTGCGGATGCACGGGCCTGTTCCTCGTCAACGGTGATGTAAGCCCTGATCTTGTCTTCGCGCGCACCAATCGTCTCCAGAGCGTGTCCCACCAGATCACTCACAGAAATTTCCTTTTGATGCAGCTTGTTATGTATTTCCGGCAATGTGTTATTGAACAAGCTCAATTTGCATCCTCCTTTCAAATGTAAAATCTATTCCAAAACAGCAGGAACTTTAAACTGTCCGTCTTCTTCTTCAGGTGCATTGCGCATGACTTGCTCCTGTGTCAAACTGTCGCGAACTTCGTCGTCCCGCATGACATTGCTGACGTGCAGTACATGAGTGGTCGGTTTTACCTGCTCCGTATCCAGCTCATTCAGTTTCTCCGCATAATGGAGAATGGCGTTCAATTGCCCTGTCATCGTTTCTTCTTCGGCCGCGGTCAGATTCAACCGGGACAGCCTGGCTACGTGACGGACATCTTCCGTGGAAATGTTCATATAATACCCTCCTCATGTATATCAAAAAATGCTGCACCGAACTTTGAAATAACGTTTTTAATTATAGGATAGAACCTTTTACAATTCAATCTTTGACGCGGCACAGAAGCAAACTGTACGTCAATGAGATAAATATTGCTAAACGGATATAAAAAAAGCACCTCTCGGTGCCTTTCACGAAAACTATAGGAACGAGATCGTGCCGTTATATATTCCTGAAAAGAGTCAGCACTGGCCGACTCCTATATCCAAGCACGTAAATTGACTTGTTTGATAAAATCAGCCTGTGACAACAACTCTGCCGCGGTTTCTTCTTCCTCAGCCTCTACCGAATCAAGACCACCGTTCATCACATGCTTGAACAGTTTCTCATTATGAGTAGCAAGGGCGTAATCTATCAGCGCTTCACGCTCAATTCGCTCGGCTTCCAGCTTCAGAATACTTTCTTCCAGCTCGATGTCCCCGGAAGGTACAAAAAAGTTGCGATTCACCTTCGGGACGCGAATGACATAGTCAAAAGCATTGTCCGCATTACGATCGTAAGCAATGATAAAACCGTGTTCGCCCACAGGAAGATTCTGCTCAAAAGCATCCGCGACGATCATAATTCTAGCTCCTAAATGATGCATCGTTAGCCCCCCCGTTTGTCTGAACTTATCTGCTAAGTCTACTAAAAAATAAGTAGCTTGTCTATATCATCTACAGTTCTTAAAATTGTACTTAAAATTGACCGCCTCCACGCCCCAGCCTGTGCTCATTTAGCCTTACATGCCATTTTTGCGTATAGGTGCAGGCTCGTCTGGTTACCTTCTTCCATGTTACGACCTTCGGCTCAGAGCCTACCACGGATGCTTCATCCCCTGCTATATTAGAAAAACGGAGGCTTTCTCCACTCTCACGCTGTAACCCATATATATGTTTTCTTTTCATTCTTGCTCCCCCTTGTGATCTGACGGCCTCATGCCTCTTTATCCTCTTAATGGGCAAAAAAAAGAACGCAAACCGGGATTCATCCACAGCTTGCGTGCTTCGCGAGTTTAGTATGTAACTTCAATAAATTTATGTTAACAAAAATAAAAACCTTTGTCTATACATAATTTATAATTTGTTGTCGAAAAGGAGCAAAACCTGTCACAACTTTGGCTCTGCCCCAATTGAAACGTGCATGCATTTTACCGAATATACGGATTATTGGCTTTTTCATAGCCGATGGATGTTTTCGGGCCGTGACCGGAATACACGGTAACGTCATCTCCAAGCGGGAACAATTTATTCTGAATCGAATCAAATAAATCACGTTCCCGACCGCCAGGCAGGTCCGTACGACCGACGCCTTGACGAAATAGCACATCCCCGGAAAAAAGATCCTTGCCGCACAAAAAGCTCACGCTGCCAGGTGAATGCCCCGGTGTATGGAACACCTTGAATGTATGCCCGATCAGGTTCAATTGCTGGCCTTCCGCCAAATCATATTCGGCAGGCTCCGTCGAGATCGGTGGCGACGCCTCCGGCCACATCAGGGAGCCATTCAGCTTGGGAGATGTCAGCCAGTCTTGCTCCAGGGCGTGCAGGTAAACCGGGCATCCTTTGGCATTGCGGATCGCCTCTACCCCACCGATATGGTCAAAATGGGCGTGAGTCAGCAAGATCGCCTCAATGGTCAGGGGTTCAATAGCTCTCAGCAAAGCGCCTGGATTCATCCCTGGATCAATAATAACGGCACGCTGCGGATCATCCCCTTGAAGCAAATAAGCATTCGTTTGGAGTGGGCCGAGATTAAAGCTGCGAATGGATAACGTCATGAGTTAAAATCCCGAGATCAGCTCGCGCAATTCCTGAATAATTACAGGATGAGACTCGGTTCCCTCCCCATATTTTTCAGCCATTTCTTTGCGAGCCACCGCAATTTTTTCTTGATAATCATCAGCTTCCCGATCCGGATTCTCACGTTTGAACTCGATCATGATTTGTTGGACATGCGCAGGACGCGGTCCCCAGTGACCAAGTACGTGGCCCCCTGTATCGGTAAAAATCACAATCGGCACTGCACGTCCGCCCATGGTCAGGAAGTCGTCCATCAGTTCCTGGTGATTTTCCAAAATCAATACTTCGGTTGGAATGCCGCTATTCTCCAGCGCACGGAATACAACCGGCACGTTGCGTACTACATCGCCACACCAGTCGGCAGCCAAAATAAGCACACGCAGATCATCCCGATGGTTCAAGCTTTCAAAATACTCCCGGTCCTCTTCGCTGTTCCACACAAACTGATCGTACCCGGAGCGGAAAGCTTCCTTGTTCTTTTCCATTCCCTCCATAAACTGCTCAGGGCTTAAGCCCTTTCCGAAATATTGCGATACGTTAGTACGGCTCATGTTATGCACTTCCTTTTTTGTTTTTGGATATAACCCATTTGATGACAAAATAAATGATCAGGAGCGCAAGCGCAACCAGCAAAATCGGTTTGATATAAGGTGCAGCCACTTCATCAATTTGCTCCCATTTGTCTCCTAGCAGCATACCTAAATAAATAAACAGAACAGACCAAGGTATAATCGCCAGCGTCGTCAAAATAATAAAGCGCCATACGTTCATTCGAGCGAGCCCGGCAGGGATTGAGATTGCGTGACGCACAACGGGGATAAAACGAGCTGTGAAAATAACCCCTGTGCCGTATTTGTTGAACCAAGCCTCGGCGTGGTCCACATGACTTTTTTTGATAAGTATGTATTTGCCGTACTTATCCAATACCGGTCTGCCGCCATAACGTCCAATCCAATAAATAAACAGCTGAGCCAGCACCCCGCCAATGGTACCAAACAAGACCGCACCAAAGAAATTAATATGGCCCGAGGACACCAAAAAACCACCATATGCGAGAACAATTTCACTTGGTATGACCTCAACCATCAATCCAAGCATAATACCAAAATATCCAAGACTGCGAATAATCTCAAACAAATAATTAATGATGCCAGATATATAGTCCATCTCTCTGCCCACTCCCTGCCTTTTTGCTCTATTTTCATTAGTTTATCACAGCGGCTAAACAAGTCGCCACTTTGCTCAAACAGGGAGTTAGTGACCCCTGGTCTTCTGTCCGCATAAGCTGTGGGAGAGAGGAGGGGGTACGATATGCCTCCCGGCAAATTACCCAAACATGACAACCCACAATCCCGTTTACCCACAGCCCGTGGTATCAGGCGCGCATGCAGCAAGGAGCTATACCGAGCACGCAAGCGCCTGCCCGTTCACATTGCTCCTGATCTGGTCAAGCAGGGCGAGGAGCTGTACTATCGCAAAGTCGTCGGACACCTCATCTGGATTGCTGAAAACCGTAGCAACCGCAAACTACTGTGCGACTGGTGGGACGAAGATGTCAGTGAGGAGCTCGCGGCATTATGGAAGGTGGATCGCGATGCTTTGTGCACTGCTTTTAGAAGTGCCTATGGCGGATAGAAGCAAAAAAAGTGGAGCCGCTCCATAGTGGCCCCACTTTTATGATATTCCTTAACGATGTGTCTGCGTCTTCCCTGCTCCTTCGGGAAGCAAATCTGCACACGCGCGTTCCAAATAAGGATCAGCATGAATAAAATCCCGAAATTCCGTGTATTCACGCCATAGAACGGACTTCTCTCCCGCTTGGCCTTTGACGGCACGAATCAGGATATTTTTAGGTGTATGCTCCATGTCGATAAATTCAAGCAGTTGTGTCCGATATCCCATCATATCCAGGAGCTTGGCCCGGATTCCATCCGTTGCCAATGCAGAAAAACGCTCCTTCAGGATACCGTGAGAAAGCAACGGCTCCAGCACCGGATTTTCCAGCTGGCTAAACAGCTCATGCTGGCAGCATGGAACCGACAAAATGACGGACGCTCCCCAGCGTACAGCCTTTTCCAGCGCAGCGTCCGTGGCTGTATCACAGGCATGCAAGGTAACGACCATATCCACCTGCTCCAGCTCGTTATAGTCCGCAATATCACCGACCAGAAACTCCAATTGGCGATATTGCAGCTTTTGCGCCAGAAGGTTACAGGTTTCAATGACATCTGCCTTCAAGTCCAATCCGACGATCTGCAAAGGTCGTTTTTGCTGTACAGCCAAATAGTGATACAAGGCAAAGGTCAAGTACGATTTGCCGCAGCCAAAATCCACAATCGTCAATGGGCGGCCTACGGGAAGGCTAGGCAATACATCCTGCACCATTTCGAGAAAACGATTGATTTGACGAAACTTATCGTACTTACGGGCCAGCACCTTACCGTCCTCATTCATAATCCCCAGCTCAATCAGAAACGGGATTAGTTCCCCTTCCTCCAGTACATATTGCTTTTTGCGATTATGAGACAGGTCGGCTTTACTTTTACTCGGTGATTTTGTCAAAATGGACACTTTATATTTTTTGCTAATCAGCACCTGATAGTCCGCATCCTTGGCGCATAAAAGCCCTTGACGGAACGTCTCCTCAAACAAGGCGGTCATGCGCGCATTGGCTTCGTCAGGGGTTAGGTTTTCATGAATGACTTTGTTGCTGTAATGAAAAGCAAACTGGTAATGCAGCTTGTTTTTCAATTCCACAGGCTTGATGTGTACTTTAGTAAAGGAAGCATCCTCCCGTTTGCGAAGCTGACTTAGCGTCGCGGTTATAAGAGAGCCTCCTGTGGTCAATTGGTATATAAGTTCACGCAGTGAATCCAAAAGGTACATCTCACTTTCTTTCATGTAATTGGGTGATCTCGGCCAAACCCTCGGTGACTTCCTGGCGTGAAATTCCACCCCGCTCCAGCTCCGCATTGGTCTTATCCAGTAATTCGTTATAAAATGACTTTGCTTCCGACAGCAGCTCTGGCTGCTCCCATGCCAATCCGAACCAAACATCGGCAGCTTCATCCAGCCTGTCCTCACGCTCATAATAAGCAGCCAACAGCCTGCTGGTTTCAGGGGGTAGCTCATATTCGCGCACCAGATTTACGATACACGCAATCCGTTCAGGCAGAGTCTGTAGTTCACGAGCTGCGCCGTTCGAATCGCTGTACAAATATAGATGAAGTGATTTCATCAAGATCCGTATTCCCTCGTCTGTTCTGTCGGTTTCCAGGTAAATCACGGCTTCTTCTTCCAAAATACGAGCCACCTGCTGCAGCTTATCCGCTTCAATTCCAGGGCCCAATCGGAAAAGTTCAATTATCTGCTCCGGTGGCAATCGTCTGAGCAAATCTGAACGAAGACGAAACTGCTTGTTGAGCAGGTCATCTAGTTGCTTCAGCGCTTCGATGTGTTTATTTTCACGCCTTAAACCGAGCACCGTTGCTACTGCGGATGTCAATTCTTCCATCATACTGAGCAAATAATCTTTTCTAAGCAAGCCGTTCCCTTCCTTTCATCCGGATGCCTAGACAACCAGAAACCCTGTTCCTTCTGATTGTAAGACATCCTTCTGCAAAAGCCAAATGCCGCCGTCATGCAGCAACCAATGATCCAGTAGTCAGCATGCTCACGTCTGGCATGTGACATTCCGAGTTACAGTGGGTACATTGCTTTATGGCCTATTATAGGACTGGCCAATAACGAATGTTTTAAAAATTTAATATTGCTTCTCTGTCAATATCATGTTAATTTTGTTTCGAAAGAAACAAAATTATAGAATCACATTCAATAATCTATTTAATCTATTATTGAATTTTATTTTCTCGAGAAACAATTACTTGATTATTATTTTATGAGAAAGGATGATTGAGCATGGCTAATCGATTCAGCTCGATATTACCGGAATATCAAGAATTTATACAGCGGCAGCACGTTTTCTTTGTAGGATCAGCACCACTATCCAAGGAGGGGCATGTTAATCTTTCCCCCAAAGGTTATGATTCCTTGCGTATTCTGTCGGATCAAAGGGTAGCCTATCTCGACTTGGCGGGAAGCACCAACGAAACAAGCGCCCACATTGTAGAGAATGGACGGGTAACCATCATGTTTTGTGCATTTGAGGGCGCGCCCAGTGTATTAAAGCTCTACGGAACTGGTGCCGTCGTGCTGCCCGATACCCAGCAATGGAATGAGCTATACCCTCTCTTCGCCCCGCTTCCCGGAGCAAGACAAATCATTGTTGTGGACATTCACATGGTACAGAATTCATGTGGTTTTGCGGTTCCCTTCATGACATACACGAGCGAACGGGAAAAGCTGAAGGAAGTCGCGATTCAGATGGGTGAAGAAGCCCTTAAAAAGTATAACTATGAGAAAAGTTTGGAGAGTATTGACGGATTGCCGACGGCGTTTGCCTTGAACAAAAGCAATATAAATTAGACACCTTACACACTATCCAACTGGTTACAACAAACCTGACAGAAACTCAATAAACCGAGTATATAGTAGTCATTGTCATAACTAAAAGCCAATTTACAGCACAAAAAAAATCGGGAGCATCTGATTGTCATATCAGGTGTTCCCGATTTTTGAGTTCTTCTTCAGGCTTACTTCTACAAATTTTGTTCCAAAAATGACGAGATGGCATCCGCTAATAATTCCGGTGCTTCGAACAGGCTCATGTGACCCACTTTCGGTATAGTAACCTGAGTTACCCCGGTGCGATCCGTTGTAAATGTGCGGGCTGGAGGAACTGCATGATCCTGCTCACCTGCCACTAAAAGGACCGGCAAGGCTGAAGCTGACAGTACATCCCGACGGTCGGAACGCTCACGCATAGCCAGTGAAGCTCCTACAGCCCCTTTCGGCGGCGTTTTATAGCCAATCTCTTTGGCTTTAAGTAACTGTCCGGGCATAGACTCTACATGATCTGGAGCAAACAGCCCAGGTACAAGCCCGTCTACAAAGCTCGTAATCCCCTCTGTTTGAATGGTGGATACAGCCTTGTTCCGCTTTTCTTTGCCTTCCTCCGTATCTGCATAAGCAGTCGAATGAATCAGCCCAAAGACTGTAAGACGCTCCGCATGTCTCTGTACTGCGGAAAGTGTCAAATAGCCCCCTAGGGAGTGACCGAACCAGGCAGCCTGCGGGATGTCCAACTGCTCTTGAAGTTTAAGCACATCATCTGCCATTTGATCAATGGTATAGGCTCCGAGTGGAGCATCGCTGCGCCCGTGTCCACGCAGGTCTGGAACAATACACCGATAGCTTTGGGATAACAATGGAACAACCTCATCCCAATAGGAAGAGCTTCCGCAAAATCCGTGCAGCAGAATGATCGGCTCTCCTTTCCCCTGTTCGGCATAGCAGATCGTCGTTCCTTTGCACAATACCTTTTTCAAGTGAAACCCTTCCTTCTCTGTATATAGTCTATTGGAGCTGAATATATTAGTAAGTAGAACATGCTGATGTATATTATTAAGCAGAACATCAATATCTGAAACGGTATCCATCTGGAAAATCTTGCGTGGCTGCTCTTAGCCCAAACTCACAAGCCGCAGCGTTAGCAATATGTGCAGCCATCGTCATGACGAGGTGGAGCGACGTCATTTGCAAGGTCCAATAGGGCTTGGGGCTACGCTCGTTCACAATAGCTGCGACGCTGTAATGTCCAACAGACGGCAGAGCCAATCCAACGGAGCGGGCCGGAGTCAACGGCTCGCGTGCAATAAGAAACATCCCTGTCGATCCCTGCTGTCCAAGACAAGCGTCTATGGCGATGACATGATGATCCTGGGGAATACGCTCCAGATACGAAACCAGATGATCCGCGTCACACGGCTCCGTCAATGTGCCAATGACGTGTGGAACCCCCTGCTCCTTAAGCATGGTGCCGACCAGCGGCCCCAGCGAGTCACCTGACGAGCGATCCGTACCGATACAAACAAAGGTCAGCTTATCTATAGTATGCTGATCATGAATTTCCCGAAAGAACGGTGCGAGTCCTTCACGATCTGTTTTTTCTACATTACGATCTAAGGGGGAGCGACCGGATGCGGAAGCTCGATTATACAAAGACACCTTTGTCCATCCTCCTTGATTCCGTTGTTTATCGGCATTCTGGCTTTCAGTACATTCTACAACAAAAACATGATACAATACAGGCAACTTCCCCTGTTATGAAAGGATGGAACATTAACAATGGATTTGTCTGTACCGTCTCATGCCAACATTGAGTATATGATTGAAGGTATTAAAACCAAGCTTCGTATGGCGAGTGGAGCTGCTATGCAAGCTTCCGCTTTCTCGCTGGAGCAATATGAGGACATCCATGATGTCTATGATATGGTGATAAGCAAACCTAACCTGAGTATCTCAGAGGTTGAAGCCATCGTCTCTGAGCTGGGCAGATTGCGCAAGCCATCCTGACCACCAGCCCGTACGACAGGTCGCTTAACCAGCTTATGACCTATCATTCGGGACAACACTGCTCATGATCGTGCGCTGTGCTCGTAAATAAGGCTCGTATCTCCGGTCGCATCAACAAATGTGCAGGCGGAATACGAGCCTTATTTTTTTATAGGCTGCATATACATTGACTCAAGGCAAATCAGCCTGCGACTTAGTCAAGTTTTTGCTTTCAAGCTTATATTCGTTAAATTTATAGTACAACATGATCGGTATATGGCAGGGTTCATTTGGCTGATATTTACCGTTCCCGTGCTCTACTGGTGAGCGTGTCTGCAATCTTCTCCCCCTTCTTCCACTCCCCGCCTGTAAGTGAACCCGGATCGCTTTTTGTTTCACCCAAGGCCACAGCGTTTATATACGAAGTAAGCAAAACAAAGCAGCACACGAAGCTTTCGCATCATCCAAAGCAGCATGGTTTTTTATATATTTTTTTATTATATAAGAGGAGTGATATGACATGAATAACATCGACAATCAAAATACGGCAGGCAATACTTCAAGCTTTACAAAGGGTTTATTGATCGGAGGTTTAATTGGTGCTGCGGCAGCCCTGCTATTCGCACCGAAGCCGGGACGTGAGTTGCGCAGCGAACTGTCTGATAAAATGACGATTGTATCCGATAAAACAAAAGACGTCGCCTCTGTAGTCAGCAGCAAAGCAACGGACTTGGCCAAAACGGTTTCTACCAAAACAGCAGATGTGGCTAAAACGGTATCCGGCAGCAAAGACATCATCTTATCCAGCGTAGCCAGAGCTTCTGCCGACGTTGCTGATGAAGCAGCCAAGGCAGATCAAGAGATTATGGATGCAACAGCCCAGGCAGTCAAGGAGTCGGAGAAGGAATTGAATGCAACATCCTAGCGTCAATGAGCATCCTTTTGAGCTGAGGCACGAGATTAAGCGGCTTAACAAACGGCTAGATCAAATCGCAGATACGCTGGAAAGAGCAGAATTTCGTGATATTCTGGAGAACTATTCCAGTACTAAACGAAGAATTATGAGTAACCTGACGGCAGGGATTGCACGGGGACTTGGCCTCACGTTGGGGACAGTGGTCATACTCGCCTTGCTCGCGTGGTTGCTTAGCTTCCTGGTACAGCTAAACCTTCCGGTCGTCGGAGATTTTATTGCCGAATTGCTGGAATATATTAAAATGAGCCAAGGCTAAAACGATTCAATCATAACCCGTAGCAAGTTAGTCTAACGCCAGAAACCAAAACAGCGGTAGCCCAAGGACGAGAAAATAAAATCCTAGACTACCGCTGTTCTATTGAACTAACGTATCCGTTATTTGCACAAGATATCTACGACACAAAACGGCCCGTCTCAAATATCCGGTTCAATACTCCCCTAACCTGCCACTTGAATACCGCAATCAACTCTTGAACCACCTGGAATTTCAAAGCTCTATGCTTGTCTCCAAAAATTCAAGATACTTTGGGTCATCTTCCATAAAAATCTCAATACCCGCACCCATATAAGCACGGGTTAGCTCGTCTGTCGCCTTTTCGAGGTTTTCCTGTTCATAATATAGCTGCCCTAGCCGAAGATGAATATAGGGGCTGCCCAACCCTTTCGGACACTGAACAGCATTAAAAAAGCACTTGAATGCCCTATCGTAATTATTCATTCGAAAATGAACATCCCCGATAGCCACGTATAACCAGGTAGCGGCCTCCCATTCGCGATGGTTTTCCGGCAATAAGCGGAGGGCAGCAACATACTTATGCTTGCCCGCCTCAAGATCGCCTGCCTTCACTAAATCTTCGCCTTGTTTAGATAGAGTGGTGATTTCGGAATGGGTGGAATCTGAAAGTTGCACCGTGATCTCTCCTGTCCGTCATAAAATCTCATTTGTGAATTTAACACAATCCACTTTTCTAGACGCTAATTATGCAAACTAAGTATATTGTAACTGCCAAGCAGCCGCTACAATTTGTTGCGCTTGTTCATTTTAAAAAAGGACACGCTTCCCTATTTGGAATAACGTGTCCTTACGATGTGACGTCAAATATTTGAAACCGTAAACTCTGCTGTGTTCTCATAAAATAGAGGAATTAGACATAATCTGCTTCAGCTTTTCTGTTGCCCGCTTCTGGATACGGGAAACACTCATCTGCGATACGCCCAGCGTCTGCGCAATCGCACGTTGAGATTGTCCATCCTGAAATGCGAGGAGGAGCACCTTCTGTTCCTGCTCTTTCAGTTGGCTTAAAGCCTGCTGCAAATCCATCCGTTTTTCGACCGTATCATAATCGTTGGCCTCCGAGCTAATAAGCTCACCTAACGTTGCCGCACTTTCTTCCTGGGATAAAGGCGAATCTAGCGAAACATAATGGTAGCATTCACGACCAGCAAGCACTTCAATCGTTTCTTCCACAGTCAGATCCAAATATTCCGCAATCTCGCTCACATTCGGCGAACGTTCCAGTTTAACAGTCAGTTCGTCAATGGCATGCTGAACAAGCGCTCCCTTTTCCTTAATGCGGCGGGGAACCTGAATGTACCATGATTTGTCGCGCAAATAATTTTTCATATGTCCGAGCATACTTTTCATTGCATACGGTTCAAAGGGAATACCCAGACTGATATCGTATTGCTGAAGCAGACGGATCAAGGCCATCTGACCGGTCTGATATAAATCCTCGTATAAGTCCGGGCGGTTACGGGAGATCTTCCCGGCAGCCATCTTAACCATCGGTTCATACTTGCGGATCAACACGGTAGCAATCTCGTTATCTTTAGTTTGCTGGTACTCCCAGATTAGACCAACGGCTTCATCCATCGACTCCGGGGGAGTTACCTTTTCATTCATACTTTCTCCTCACTTCTGGTCAGACGCTTGATCAGCACCACTTCGGTGCCTTTTCCTGCCTCATTCAAGATATGGACATCATCCATAAGCGCCTGCATGAGATAAAAGCCTAAGCCGCCCACCTGTGCATCATTCAACTCCTTGTCATGCAAGGATGAGATACGGGACGGGTCCTCCACCCGTTCAAAGCTCTCCCCTTCATCTTTGACACGGATAGACAACGAAGCTTCGTCAAATTCGAATGTCACTTCCACGACTCCCCCCTTGTGACCATATGCATAAAGGACAGAGTTATTACAGGCTTCCGATACAGCCACTTTCATGTCTTCAATCTCCTCATAAGAGAATCCCATTTTCGCGGCAATACCGTATAAATTTAATCTTACAATATCAACAAAGTCAGCAGTGGCAGGCAAATTAAGAACTACTTTTTGAATTTGAGCATTCATTTCTTTTTCTTTCCTTTCCTATTGGGAATTCTCCTGGGGGACAAAGAATTTGGCAATACCGGTCAGATCGAACAGCTTTTGAATTTGAGGCGGAACCTCCTGAACGGCAAACCGGGACTCCATCCCGTGTCTTGCTTTTAAAATGGATAACAAAATACCAATGCCCGTGCTGTCAATGTATTTAAGGTCTCTCAAATTAATAATCAAATCCTGGCCGGATTCCTCTACCAGAGGCTCCATCACCAGGCGAAAGTCAGGTGCCACCGAAAGATCCAATTCTCCACTCAGATAAACGATATTTACACCATCTCTCGTTTCTGTAATTGCATTAAACTTCTCATTTTTATTTGTATTCATAGGCCTACGCTCCCAAAAAAAGATTTCCCTACATACTAACCCATTATACGGGCCCTTGAATCAAGCTATAACCTTTGGCACCTTCCAAATGCCACCTGCTAAGCTTCATTGTAAAATGAAACGTTACACCCTGCTCCCCACTCGTATCCACACGAATATCCCCGCCCATCATATGGACCAGCGTTTTGCATATGGCGAGTCCCAAACCAGTCCCTCCATATTTACGCGTCATGGAAGAATCAAGCTGGGAAAAGGGCTGAAACAGCCTTCCAACTTTAGCCGATTCAATACCAATACCGGTATCCTTCACAAAAAACTCAACGGTAAGCCCCTTGTCGCTACGCTCTTTGACGGACGCGAAGACATATACCCCGCCTTGGTCTGTAAATTTAATGGCATTGGATACCAGATTAATCAGCACCTGACGCAATCTTCCCATATCACCATATAGCACGGAAGGCATCTGTTCATCGAGAAAATAAACCAGCTCCAAATTTTTCCGGTTCACTTCAACCGTAAACAAGCTGAATACTTCCTTGATACAGGAAACCAGCTCGAATGGATATTCCTCTACTTCCATTTTGCCTGACTCCAGCTTGGTAAAATCCAGAATATCATTGATGACCGCTACAAGCGCGTCTGCACTGCGGCGAATGATATAGGCATATTCCTGTTGATCGCTTTGCAGCTCCGTCTCCATCAGCAAATCAATCATGCCAATGACGCCATTCATAGGTGTGCGGATCTCATGGCTCATCATCGCCAAAAACTCCATTTTGGCATTGGCCGCAATCTCCGCTGCCTCCTTGGCGGCAATCAGCTCGCTATTCATCTTCTCCAGCTCCTGAGTCTTCTGGTGAAGCAGCATCGACTGCATCTTCAAGCGCTTGTTCATCAGATACATTTGCACAAAGCCTTCAATTTTGGACTTGAGGATTTGGGGGACGAATGGTTTCACCATATAATCAATACCACCCGCTGAATAGCCTGCAAACAAATGCTCAGCTTCCTTGCTGTTAGCTGAAATGAAGATAATCGGAATATCCTTTGTCTTCTCTCTGGCCTTAATCAGCTTTGCAGTCTCAATTCCATCCATACCCGGCATTTGCACATCAAGGACTACGAGTGCGAATTCATCTTTTAACAGACATCGCAGTGCTTCTTCTCCGGAAGTAGCTTTTACCAGATTATATTGTTCACTCTCCAGCACCGCCTCAAGAGCGAGCAGGTTCTCAGGTCTGTCATCTACCAGCAATATATGAATCGGTTCATGAAGCCCCATGGAAGCTCTCTCCCTCTTTCAATGAAATCCAGATCAGGCACTTGTCATCATCACGGTCCTGAGGCGTCTCTTTACGAAAAAAAGCATCCAGCATTGCTTCTTCATTCCATTGCTCATGCTTGCGCAGACAAGCAGTCAAATACTCGATTTGCTCCTCATATTCGCCCTCTACAGCCTCCAGCAAGCCATCCGTATATAAAGCAATATGTCCCGTCCCTTCATACTGAACCGTGTGCATTTCCGCATCAATTTTGTCAAACAGCCCTACCGGACTACAGGCCCGGTCAAACTTGGTGATGCTGCCGTCCTGACTGAACAGCAAGCCGGGCGGATGTCCAGCATTCACATAGTCAATCCGCCGAGAGCGAGTATCAATCACCATATAAATCGCTGTAAAATAGTACTGTACCAGCTGTTTGCCGAGATCCAGCTGATTAAAACGGCGATTCAGCTCCTGTATGACCTTCTCAGGCTCCACATACGTGGTCACGGTATCCTTAAGCACTGATGCAATGAACATGCAGAACAGCGAAGATGAAATGCCATGCCCCATCATATCCAGCAAGATGACGGCATACCTCCCTTCTCCTAGCGGATACCATGAATATAAATCTCCCGCCAATTCAAAGGAAGGCTGATATAGCGCATTTACTTCCAGCATCGGGTCTTGAATAGCAGGAGTCAGCACCGCCTGCTGTACCATCGCAGCCAGCTTCAGCTCATCCTGAATCCGTTGATCCCGATCCTTATGCCAGTCCTTCTCCTGCTTAAGACGCAAGGCAGATCGAATTCTCGCTATTAGCTCCACCTTGTTAATCGGCTTCGTAACATAATCGACGGCCCCTACATCCAGTGCTTCAGCCAGCTTTTTGGAATCCCCTACAGCAGTTACCATGATGATCGGAATATCTTTTAAATGCTCATACTCCTGCACAATACTGCAAGCTTCAATACCGTCCATTTCAGGCATCATCATATCCAGCAGCACCAGATCAATATCAGAAGGACGGGGTCGAAGATTAGTGCTGCGATCACCAATCCCTAGACGCTCCAACATTTCTGCGGCTGAACTAGCTGAAATTACATCTCTATAGTTTTCCTTTTTTAATATTTCACGAACAATAATGATATTGGTTGGATTATCGTCAACAATTAGAATTCTCATTGGCCTCTCCTTATCTATAACCCATGTATTATACTATACCTCCTAAGCGGCAATACCCTTGGTGATTAGGAATAGCATTCCCCAAGGAGGAGTACCCGCAAGAAGGCATTCCAAAAACATAGATAAGGAATGAGGTTGAACCCCCATTCCTTATCTATATTTTTGGACGACCCGTAAAGCACTCGTGCTGCGCTCAAATAACCAGCACCTTGCCCTGATCCTGCTCTTTTTCATAAAAATCATTATGATGGGTCTGATTGACTTCTCTGACTATTACACGCTATACATTGATTTGAAACTTCCACGTTATGTCATGAGCTAAAAAATCAATTCACCACTCGGTTTCGTCAAAAAACTCAACATATTTGGGCTTATCTGACGTCTCATCGGTGAACACTTTAATCGCTCGCTGCCCACGTACATATACCTCTCCGTCTTCTGCTGTAAATTGTGAACCACCGAGCGCCTGATCCAGCGTTTGCCGTTTCAGCGGCAGCCACTCATCATTGACCTTGATTCGGCCAGCAGCGGGGTCTACATGTACATAAGAAACGACGTCCCCACGCATGCCTACTATAACATCAGGATATTGGTATTCTGTAGAAAGCTGCAGCAGATCCTTCTTTATCCGAAGCGGCTTGCCCAGTTTTTTCAATACATCCGCACGAGTATCTTCCAGAGATACGCCATTTAACGTATGAAAATCAGCCGGTACGGCATGATGATCAGGGAACGTCTGCACAGCCCTCACCATATGCCCCGCTGCTTGCGGGGAAACGGTTTGGTGAACCGTATCCTGTCCGGAAAAGGGAGTGAGCAAACCAGCAATCAGCAATAAAATCTTCATCATAAATCTCACCCTTTCAATAAATTTCCTATAGTTTACGGTTCAACCCCTATGCTACTGGCGCATTTTCTGCCATAGGCTGGCTGCGATATCCACATAGCTTAGCCAGTTTTTAGCCGGCTTCCCCACAGGCTCCTCGTAGGTCGCATTGTAGCTTTTAACCGTCCGTTCGGTTGCAGTTAAAGGTCTGTCCGGTGTCACTGACTTGTTCGCAGTTTCTGCATTGGATGTCTTATCCGCCGTGTTATGCGGCTTTTGAAACCGGGTCATTAACGCGCTAGACGCCTGCTTGGCTGCCAGCGTCACTTCGCTGAGCACCTCGCCCAGGTTTTTAACAGATTCCATCACAGGCTCCACTTGCTTTAATTTATGATCAACATCTGCGGTGATGTCATTCGCATGTCGAACCGTTTGTTTTACTTCATAGCTCAGTTCATCGACTGTTTTTTGTACATCCTGTAAGGTTTGAGTCACCTTATCCAGAGAGCCTTGTACTGCTTTAAGTGTTTTAATAAGAAAAATAACGAGGACTGCAAATGCGATAGCAATAATAAAAATGCTAATCTGTGTTAACATGGCATAACCTCTCTTTCATCCTTCACGATGATGTGTATGATTATTGCATAGTTACCCTTTACGTTCAGACGCGAAACAACGTCGAAGCTTGCTTCTTCTCCGCCCCAGGCGCTATGTTTCACGGAATCTCGCAACTGAGCCTAACAGGCACGAGTATGCCACATTATATACAAAACAAGAAGGATGCAGAACATGCTGAAAAGGATGTTTCCAACCTGATTACAGGGCTGTGGAACATCCTTTTTTGATGCAGCTTTTTTACAGTTTGCGACGCTTTATTGGATCACGCTGCCCCCAAACAGGAAACGGTCCTGCCAAGGTTTGCTGAAATCCGTAACTTTCACACCGCCACCCGCTACAGAAAACGTATGAAGAAGCTTGTTGTCTCCCAAATATACAGCAACGTGTGTGATCGTTTGGGAGGAATTATCCAGAGACGCGTACGTCCCGGAAGATGCATTATAATTTGTGAAAAAGAGCAAATCGCCACGTTTGAGCGTAGTCATGTCGGTATTCGGCTGACTGTTTTGTTTGATCCACTCACCCTGTGAACGCGAATCTGCCGGAAGCTGGATACCTACAGCCTGACGGAAAATTTGGCGGGTAAAGGCCGAGCAATCAAAAGTAGCCGTACTGTTGCGATCAGAACCGTATTCATAAGGTGTCCCGAGATAAGTCATACCTGTGTTAATAACCTGTTCGATTGCAGCCGCTGCATCACCGGAAGGCAAGCTAACCGCTGGCGCAGGAGATGCTGCCGC
>NZ_JH601066.1:27263-36852 GCF_000245715.1 Paenibacillus sp. Aloe-11
CAGGCTGCTCCACAACAACCCCCTCACCAATACGAATATATTGTGGAGACGAGCTGACATAGCCTGCCGTACCATCAGCAGTGGTAACCTTGAACCAATAGGCGTTACTAGAATCGGTAATTGTAACGACATCCCCTGTATTCATATAGCCCAAAATCTCGGAAGAAGTGGATGCCTCCGCCCGCAAACGAACGGACGTTTGAATCGTAGCTTTCGTTTGACCGGCAGAACTATTCACTGAGGCTGATGCCTCTTTCGTTGAAACGTTGTTTTTAACGGGTTCAGTGATTTCCGGTTTACGGCTGGCAGTCGGGGTGACAGTAGCAGCGGCGCTGGTAGCGCCAACTTTTATGTACTTGTCGGAGCTGCTCGTGTATCCGGTAACTCCACCAGAAGTCTTGACCTTGTACCAATAGCTGTTCGTTTTCTCCAATACCGTTACGGCCTCTCCCTGCTTCATAAAGCTGACTACATCCCCCGTCGTCGAAGGATTCGATCTGAGCTTTACTGCCGATTGAATGACCGCCTTCTGACCTGTGGATGCTGTCGATACCGCTGCGTCAACCTGACCCGGCGACACATGAATTGCTGCCAATAGCGCGGCTGACGTCATGAGCGTTCCCATCACACGTCTTCTCAATGTTGCACCTCCTGGCTGTTTTTACGAATTTGAAGAGCATGTCCAATTCCGACCAATATAGCCGGACATGCCTTCATTATAGTAAAAGCAGCAGGAAGAGAGATATAATCCAAACGTCACAAAAGAGAACGTATCCACTCTTTGCATATAGGTCTAAAGTCTCTTTTATGGCTAACTATTAAATAATTAAACTATAATTTGGGTTCTACATGGACGTGGACATGCATTGTATTATGAACCTCTTGCAAGCGTTCCTCAATTCGGTCGCTGATCCGATGTCCTTCAATCAGGCTGAGTTGCGGATTCACCTCAATGACCACATCCACCAGCGCATGATTACCGTGTACCCGTGCCTTAACGTCTCGAATTCCCTCTACTCCAGGTATATGGGCAATCGTACTCCGTAAGTCAGACAGCTCCTGCTCGTCAAATCCATCCGTCAAACTGTGTGTGGAATCTTTAAAGATATCCCATGCCGTCTTGCATATCATAAATCCTACCGCGATCGCCGCAACGGTATCCAGCCATAGCAATCCGAACTGTGCGCCGATAATACCTACCGCTGCTCCGACACTGACAAGCGCATCTGACAGATTATCCTTAGCCGCTGCCAGCAACGCCTTATTGTTAATCTGCCGGGCCAGTCTGCTATTGTACAGATACACTCCCAGCATAATAACTGCACAAATCACAGCTACACCTGCGGAGGTGATATCCGGTGTTTGCTTTCCGCCCTTAAAAATGCTCCCGATTCCATCAATAAGCACCTGGAGACCGACGACAGCCATAATAAAGGACGCTAGCAGCGCTGCGATCGTTTCGGCCCGAAAATGTCCGTAGGCATGATCAGAGTCCGGCGGCTTCTGGGATATTCTCAGGCCAATGAGCACGGCAACGGACACCACAATATCGGTGACATTGTTAAAGCCATCGGCCAGCAACGCGCTGGAAGCAAAGATATATCCACTAATCAGCTTGAATCCGGACAGCAAAAGGTAAGCGCCAATGCTCACCCACGCCCCTCGTTCACCTTTTCGTATTTCCTCATAAACATTCACCACAACGGAGGACACTCCTTCAAAAGCAACTGTTATTTCAGCATAGCAGACGATATTTGTGTGGGTCTACAGAAACAGTCTTTCCTCTCCGCATCGCTGTAGGAACAACGAAAAAGTATTGCCAAGTCCCATTCCTGTGGGGGTTGCAAAACATTTTTGCCTGCATGCAAAAAACAGGCTTTCTGCTCCTGGTTCACCCTGCCCTCGTGATATTATTGTTGCCCTTGTCCCTTCTTTTAAAAACGTTTAAAATGAGGACACAGCCGCGTTGTTCTTCAATCAGCAGGATTGACATGAATCCGGCGGCAACAGGAGGAATTTATTCATGAGCGATGCCAATGAACCACGTAAAATTAATCTTGCAGATGCCATTCGCGAAAAGCTGGCACAAAAAAAACAGCAGTCCGGCGCTTCACAGCAGGGCGGCTTTCAAGGCGGTTCCACCAAAACACTGAAAAGCCAAAATACGAAGAAGCCGAACAACCAACGCCGTCGTACAGGTGGATCATAAACCACCCAGCCCATAGGCTATTATGGTAACGGAGGCCTGACGAGGTTAATCTTGCCTCGTTGCCGGAACCGATTTTTTAAGCTATAGGCAATCGAACCAACGAAAAAGAGGAGCTTCCCCAGCCATATCCATGGCCCAAGGAGCTCCTCTTTCGTTTGACTATTCGCTGAAATTAGCTAGATTAGCTGTTCGGGTATTAGCCGATTTCTACCGGATACATACGCTCACGCAATTTCGCAATTTCTTCGCTTTCCAAATATTCATCATAGCTCATCGTACGGTCGATTACACCGTTTGGTGTAATTTCGACGATACGGTTCGCGATGGTTTGAATGAACTGATGGTCATGGGAAGTGAACAAAATGGTACCGTCAAAGTCGATCAGACCATTGTTCAGCGCTGTGATGGATTCCAGATCCAAGTGGTTGGTCGGTTCTTCCAGCAGCAGCACATTGGCACCGTTCAACATCATTTTCGCCAGCATACAGCGAACCTTTTCGCCCCCGGACAGCACGCTTGCTTTCTTAAGTGCTTCTTCACCCGAGAAAAGCATACGTCCCAAGAAGCCGCGCAGGAACGTTTCGTCCTGATCCTTTGAATATTGACGCAGCCATTCCACTAGATTCAAATCCACACCTTCAAAATAAGTGGAGTTATCTTTCGGGAAATACGCCTGGCTGGTTGTGATCCCCCAGGAAAATTCGCCGTTGTCCGCTTCCAGTTCGTTCATCAGGATCTGGAAGAGCGGCGTTTTAGGCAGGCCGTTCGGGCCAACGAACGCAATTTTATCACCTTTGTTCACAACCAGACTGAACTCGTTCAGCACTTGCTCGCCTTCAACGGTTTTACTGAGGCTGTCTACGGTCAGCAGTTGTTTGCCCGCTTCACGCTCAGGTTTGAAGTTAATGAACGGATATTTACGGTTCGACGGACGGATGTCGTCCAGCGTAATTTTATCCAGCTGCTTTTTACGCGAGGTTGCCTGCTTGGACTTGGAAGCATTTGCGGAAAAGCGCTGGATAAAGGCTTGCAGTTCCTTGATCTTCTCTTCCTTCTTCTTGTTGGCATCACGAGCCAGTGTAAGCGCAAGCTGGCTGGACTCATACCAGAAGTCGTAGTTACCGACATACATCTGAATTTTACCAAAATCAATATCCGCAATATGCGTACATACCTTATTCAGGAAGTGACGATCATGGGATACGACAATGACGGTGCCTTCATAGTCCATCAGGAAGTTCTCAAGCCACTGAATGGATTCGAGATCCAAATGGTTCGTAGGCTCATCGAGCAGCAAATTGTTCGGACGACCAAACAACGCTTGTGCCAAGAGAACACGTACCTTGTCGTTACCGCTCATCTCAGCCATCTTTTTGTCATGCAGGTCACGCGGAATACCAAGGCCGATCAGCAATGCGGCCGCATCCGGCTCGGCATCCCAGCCGTTCAGCTCTGCAAATTCGCCTTCCAGCTCACCGGCGCGCAGGCCATCCGCTTCGGAAAACTCTGCTTTAGCGTACAGCGCATCCTTTTCCTTCATGATCTCATACAGGCGCGTATGGCCCATAATAACAGTTTCCAGAACAGGGAATTCATCGTATTCATAATGGTTCTGCTTGAGCACTGCCATCCGTTCGCCCGGTGTCATGTGGACCTCGCCTGAATTGGCTTCGATTTCACCGGAAAGAATTTTCAAAAAAGTGGATTTGCCCGCGCCATTCGCCCCAATCAGGCCGTAGCAGTTCCCGGGAGTAAATTTGATATTTACGTCTTCAAAAAGTGGGCGTTTACCATAACGAAGCGTTACGCCGCTTGTACTGATCATATAAGCATACCATCCTTATCATTAGTAAAGTGCTAAACACAAAATTACCGACGGCAATAGTATAACACACAAAAGATCGGATTCGAACCGTAGTATAAGCAGAACCGTCCCTGAACCTCACCCAATATCTTATAACTAAAATAAAAAAATGCTTCTATCTCCACGATTGTCACCTGACAAACACATGGACCAGAACCATTTTCTTGTTTTCAAATTCGATGAGTAGCCACCAGGACAAACGCGTTATTCGGTTTCAACATTCATATTCCGTGTACTTGTAAATGTCAGGAAACACCGACACCAAGCGGAATGAGATACATTCCCGCCTCCTCGTCCTGTCTTACGATTACCTCTACACCATAGACGGCTTGAATCAATTCGGATGTTACAACCTCTGCGGGCCGGCCGTTTGCTATGATACGTCCTTCCTTCATAGCGATCATCACGTCGCTATACCGAATAGCCTGATTAATATCATGCAGCACCATCACGATAGTCAGTCCGTGCTCCTGATTCAGCTTCCGGATCAACTCCAAAATCTCAAGCTGGTAATACATATCCAGATAAGTGGTCGGCTCATCCAAAAATAAAATCGGCGTCCGCTGTGCCAAGGCCATCGCAATCCATACACGCTGTCGTTCCCCACCTGAAAGCTGATCCAGCGTGCTTGTTCTGCGTTCCGACAGGTTGGTACAGGCCATCGCCCATTCGACTGCCTGCTCGTCCTCGTCGCGGCTGGCTGTGAACATGGTTTTATGCGGCATTCTTCCGAAGCTGACGAGCTTTTCTACCGTCAAGTCCGAGGGTGTCTCATTCTGCTGATGTACCACCGCCAATTGACGGGCCAGTTCCTTGGGCTTGTAGCGGGTTATTTCCTTCCCGTCCAAAATGACTTGACCCAAGCGGGGAACCGCATTGTTAGACATCACACTGAGCAGCGTCGATTTGCCGCAGCCATTGGGGCCGATAATCGTAGTAATCCGTCCCGGCTCAATCACAGCATGGATGGCATGCAGACGATCCGTTTTGCGGTCATATGAAAAGGTAATATCCTTAATGTCCATAGGTGCGATCCGCCTTTCTGATTAAAAAGATCAGGAACGGTCCGCCAATGACGGCCATAATAATAGAAGCCGGAATTTCATTGGGAGCAAGCACCGTCCGCCCAAGCGTATCTGCGAGCAGCAGCAGCAAGCCGCCACACAAGGCGGAGAACGGAATGAGCCACTTGTGATCCGAACCCACCAAATAACGGGCACAATGTGGAACGAGCAAGCCGATAAAGGCGATAACTCCTGCGATGGCCGTAGCCGTTGCCGCCAGCAGCACGGCAATGACGGAAATCAAAAGTCGTGCGCGCGTCACATTGAATCCGAGATTTTTAGCCGTTTTATCCTGGAGAGACAAGAAATTGCACCAGGAGAACACGAGTATGGCCAGAATCAAACCAATTCCGCCATAGGTTGTGATAACCTCGACATCAACCCATTTTTTCATGGACAGGGTCGAGGTTGTGACCTGATTAATGCTGGTGACCGCATAGCTCCCCCGATAGTTAAATGACTGCCCCAAACCTGAAAAAATGGCATTTACTGCGACCCCGATCAGGATCAGACGAATTGGATGCAGGCCGGATTTCCAGGAAAATCCGTAGACCATCAAGCAGGCCAGCGCGCCACCGATAAAAGAGAAGAACGGCATCCAGAAATAAAGCATCGGAAAGATTGTCACCGCAATTAACGAGATTAAAGCTGCTCCTGAAGAAATGCCGATCACTCCCGCATCAGCCAGCGGGTTTTTCATGACCGCTTGCAACAGAACACCCGCCACTGCAAGCGCTGCTCCGGCCATCACGGCCACGATAATTCTGGGTAGTCTCAGATCCTTCACCACATTTACCTGCTCATCCGTCCCTGTCCATAATCCGGCCACTAATTGGCTCAGGTTGACCTTGAGACTGCCAGTCATTGCCGAATACAGAATGACGCCGATGAGCAAGACCATCACAATGATAATACTCCACACTTTCCTTGACATGTCATCAGCTTCCTTTAGTTCGAAGGGTACATCATCTTCACCAGCTCATCCAGTGCTGAGCTAGCGGCCAGATTACCTGTTGTGCCAAATAACGGTTCCGGCAGATCGTAGACGTGTCCATTTTTTACAGCGTTAAAATGCTTCCAGATGTCGTTGGTTTTGAATTCTTCATCGAACATTTTGACGACTTCATCCGGCATTCCGTGCGCGGCGCGCAATATTATATCTGGATTGGACTGCTGCAAGGCTTCTGTATTGTGAGCAATATACTCCACCTTCTGATCTTGGACTACATTCGTCCCGCCTGCAATTTTGACCAGATCGCCAATATAGGAATGCTCGGTAGCTACCAGATAACTTCCCGGTACCCCCAGTAGAATCAGGACCTTAGGAGATTTCTTCCCTTGGACTTGCTGCTTAATCGCGGCTACTTTGGCATCCAAGGCTGCATTAATCTCTTTCGCCTTTTCAGCTTTGTCAAATCGGTCTCCCAGCTTTTGAATTTCCTTTTGCATATTCGCAAGGCTTTCAAAATTCAAGAATTCAGCATTGATATTCAGGCCCTTAAACTTGGGCTCCAAATCATATTGAAGTGTCGTGACCGACAATATATCTGTTGGCTTCAGCGACATCACTTTTTCCATGTCAGGACTCATCGGATTACCCACATCAGGCACATCCTTGTATCGGTTAGGCAGCACTTTTGAGCTTGTTGGCTTACCGGCCAAATCCAAGCCCAGTGCATCCGTAATTTCCGTAATGGCTACCGTAGTCGCAACAATACGTGGTGTTTGAACTTTATCGTCTGATGACTTTCCTGCGGCCTCAGACGTTGCTGGCGATTTCGAACCAGCACTACTGTTTTGTTCGGCTTCTGCTCCTCCCGAGCATCCGGCGAGCAACAAGATTACAATGCTGACCAACATGTAAAAACAGAATGATTTCCCTTGTGTAAAAGCTGTATAGCGTTTCATGAAAATCAAATCACCTCAATTCAAAATATAGAGCAGCATGAGCCCCAGCTTTTTTCGGGTATGTAAATGCTGACAAGTCTTGATGCCAGGCACCAAGACTTGCTCACATACAAATTATGCTGTTTAGTCGGGCTACATTGATGTCATAACCTGAGTTTACTTCGCTTTCAGACTTGCTTCATCAAATTGGAACTGAACTGTGTACCAGTGATCATATGGCACACCGCCCAGAACCAAACCAGGCACAGCAACGTGGGTGTAGGCACTAATTTTCTGAGACAAGTCCCCTACCTCGAATTGAACCACACGTGTATCACCGGATGTCGAGATCACTTCCACATCTTTCAGAGTGCCGTTTTGCTCCACTTGGAGAGCCGGCATCCAGGAGCTGTTTTTCAAAGTGACCTGGACATAGCGCTTGCCTCCCTTTTCAATCAGTAAGGCTGGCTTGTCGAGGTATCCTTCCATAACGGAAGCTTCATTCGTCTTGTCTTTAAATATGTTGTAGTTGATCGTGTATTGCTTCTCGGAAGCTGCGGGCTGAGCTGGCTGCTCAACTACGGGTTTTTGTTCAGCCACAGGCGTGGCCGTTTGTGCTGCTTTGTCCGTAGAGGCTGGCGCTGGTTCAGCGGCGGTTGCAGTTGTAGCTGCACTTACTCCCTCGCCTTTAAACGATGCACGGTCAAATTGAAGCTGTCCGCCGAATTTCTCATTAAAAATGTATTTTTCAGGCAGATATACCTGGGTATACACACTCAGCTTTTTGTCCAAATCAGGTACTTCAAAAGCGATCGTGTGCGTATCCCCTTTTGTGCTGGAACCAATAACCGCCGGATTTGCATAACGACCTTCAAAATCGGTTTGGAATTGTTTCAGAGCCTGTCTGTCCGTAATGGTCAGATGAGCCACAATCTTGCCGTTCTTCACGGCCAGCTTCGCCAGAGGCTCTACAAAAGGAGCTACAATGGAGTCCTTCTCCGTACCGTTCGCCAGAAGACGGAAATCCGCTGTATACTCTCCGTCAGGCAGGTTGTTTTTCCCCTTTTCCTCTTCAACCGACTTCTTGTCGTTGTAATAAGATACATTACTGGTATCGAATTTGAATTCAAAGTCGTATACCTTTTCTACACGATCCTCGGCCTTGAAGACCATCGGAGCGGCACTTGCCACTTTAGGGGCCTCATAAACAACCAGTTGGCCTTTTACATTGTTCTTAAAGTCATTTACGCTAAAACGGATGTGCTTCGTATTGCTTGCTGCATCTTCCTGGGTCACTTCCGCGTCTCGGTAGTCCCCGCTTGCGTTATCCCATATGCGCAACGCCTTCACTTCATTACTGTTTTGCAGCTTCAGACCTACAAACCGTTTGTCGCCTTCCACGACCAATTGCGCCGGTTCGTCAGTGATGAAGCGTAGAGCCGGTGAATCCACTCCTGTCGAGCCATCAGGTAAAACGATGCTGAATTTCAAAGCATATTTGCCATTGACAAGTTTGTCAAAATCCAGCTTCACTGTAGGATCTGGTGTTCCCGAAGAGGACGGTTCAACAAAGCTGCGAATGGTAGCAGGCTCGAATTGAAATTGCACATCATATACGTGATCGTATAGAATGCCACCCAATTCCAATCCAGGTACGATGACATGTGTATTCACTGTCACTTTATCCGACAGATCAGGCACTTCAAATTGCACTGTTCTTGTATCTGCGGAGGTCGATTGATCAACCACCTGAGCTTCTGAACCATTTACTTTGAACGTTTTAATCCAGCTGCTCTTGTCCATTTTAATCTGAATCACATTTTTTCCAGACTGTCTTAACAGCGTGGCTGGTTTCTGCATATAGCCATCCATTATGGATATTTCATTGGTTCCGTTTTTGAGCACAGAGAAATCAATGCTGTATCTGCCGTTTTCAGCCACAGGAGTTGTACCGCCATCCGTTCCTTTTGCCGTGATGCTGCTGCGGTCAAATTGAAGGCGGATCTTATGATCCATTTCGTAAACCGATCCGTTAAAACTGGTACTTACATGGACCTGTGCATTCAGAATAGCGTCCAAATCCGCTACTTTGAATTTTACGACACGTGTATCGGCTGTTTTGTCTTCACTTACAATATCCGCATCCGTCAATGTTCCGTTTTGTTCCGTTTTGAATTCTGTCACCGTTGCGCTGTCCTTGACGGTAAAGGAAACTTCATACTTGCCTTTAGATACCGTCAATGTAGCCGGAGACAACAAATATTGCGCCATCGCCGATGGTTGATCTTTGGTTGCATGCAACGCATTGAACTTGATTGAATACGTTCCATCGGCTAAACCCTTCCCAGGAGTACCAGGCGTCCCTGGATCAACCGGGGATGGAGCTTTTGTAATACTGCTCTTGTCGAATTGAAGACGAAGCTTATGATCCATCTCATAAACTCCACCCGGATAGGTCGTGCTTACATGTACTTGTGCGTTCAGAATAGCATCCAAATCCGCTACCTTAAATTTCACCACACGGGTATTGGCTGTCTTGTCCTCACTTACAATATCAGCATCGGT
>NZ_JH601066.1:36903-37595 GCF_000245715.1 Paenibacillus sp. Aloe-11
ATGGTAAAGGAAACTTCTTTTTGCCCTTTGGATACCGTCAAGGTTGCCGGAGACAACAGATATTGTGCCATGGCCGATGGCTGATCTTTGGTTGCGTGCAGGGTGTTAAAGTTAATCGAATACGTTCCATCTGCGATAGTCGGTGGTGCAGTTACAGAGCCCAACTGGAGATCAACATTATAGGTTTCCACGTAGTTTAGCTCAGGCCAGTTGATGCTTACCCATGCATTCAGCTTGGCAGGTACTTCTTTCACTTCAAATTCGATCACTCGTGTATTCGCAGTTTGATCTTCACTTACTGTGGCTACATTGGATAATACTCCGTTTTGCTCTACCTTGAAGCCATCAATCTGCTTGCTATTTTTCAAGGTAAAACGAACATACTTCTTCCCATCACGTTCAATCAAAACGCCTGGTTTCTCCGTATAGCCATCCATTACAGACTTTTCATTCGTGCCATCCTTCAAAAAGGTGAAGTCCAAATTGGAGCCTGTTTCTGGAGAGGTACCATTTTCAGTAATGCTGCTCTTGTCGAATTGAAGACGAAGCTTATGATCCATCTCATAAACCCCACCTGGATAGGTCGTGCTTACATGTACTTGCGCATTTAAAATAGTATCCAAATCCGCTACCTTAAATTTCACTACACGGGTATTGGCTGTCTTGTCCTCACTTACAATATCAGCATCGGT
>NZ_JH601066.1:37622-50695 GCF_000245715.1 Paenibacillus sp. Aloe-11
ATGGTAAAGGAAACTTCTTTTTGCCCTTTGGATACCGTCAAGGTTGCTGGAGACAACAGATATTGCGCCATAGCTGATGGTTGATCTTTAGTTGCGTGTAGCGCACTAAAATTAATCGAATACGTTCCATCCGCCAAATCTGCTGGCGCGGGTACAGAAGCGAGCTGTATATCTACATTATAAGTATTCACGTAGTTTAGCTCAGGCCAGTTGATGCTTACCCATGCGTTCAGCTTGGCAGGCAGTTCTTTGACTTCAAATTCAATCACTCGTGTATTCGCAGTTTGATCTTCACTTACAATAGAGGTATCAGTTAAAACTCCATTTTGCTCTACCTTGAAGCCATCAATCTGCTTACTGTTTTTCAATGTGAATTGGACATACTTTTTACCACCACGTTCGATTAGAGAGCCTGGTTTTACCGTATATCCATCCATCACCGACACTTCATCCGTGTTATCCTTCAAAATGGCGAAGCTCAAATCTCCTGGTTTAGTCGGAGTCCCTGGCTCTGGAGCAGGTGGAGTAACCACGTCTTCTTTCACTTTTATAGTCGAAGGATCAAACTCAATAACGTTACCATTGACCGGATCAATGTAGTCGTCCGGTTGACCCTTTTGATAATCAATTTCAACTTTTTTATCCCATTGATATACATCAAAGGTTACCGTCTGAGTAAAGCTGCTTTCTGAAACCTGAACCTTGTCTGCAATGTGAACAGGAATTGAATTTCCATCCACTTTGACATTAAAATAACCGAAGGCATATGAGCTATTCAAGCTTTTTAAAGAAACGTGATAAGTTGCTTCTCCGACTGTTGTTCCCTGTTCAACTGTAAAGGTAGCCGGATTTTCAAATTCTCCGCTCTCACTTGAGGGCTGGTTGTCTCTTTTCAATGCGTAATTAATCGTATAAATATTTGTATCTGGAGCAACGCTTGCTGTTTGGGATTCAGCAACAAACGCTTGTGGCTCTGGATTTGCAGGTACAGTCCATTCTACCGGGACCTCTTCCACTGGCTCTGTCGAATATACATCTTCGGTAACAGCTGTATCGTAAGATGCAGCTTCTGTAGCCTGACTCGTTTCGTCAAATGCATATGCCGCTGGAGCAGATGGAAGCACAAGTGAGAACAACATCACCAATGCTGCAAACAGCATTACATATTTTTTAAATTGCCTTTTCAAGTGCATTAATCCCCCTACTAAAAATATACTGATTTGAAGCTTTGAGACTCCAAATCAGTATAAATAATATGTTTAAGTGTATGAATCAGAACTTGTCTTATTTCTTGACAGTACTTTCTTTGAATCCAAATTGAACGACATAATCGTGATCATAAGGAACTCCGCCTGTGTATTCTGCAGGCACACTTACATGCAACTTAACATTCAATTTTTGCGACAAATCACTTACTGGAAACTCCACCACTCTTGTGTCTCCAGATGTGCTGATTACAGTTGCGTTGACATATTGTCCGTTTTGTTGTGTCTTAAATTCAGTGACCCAAGCGCTTTTAGTAATTGTTACTCTTGCCTTGTATTGACCATTAGTAACGATCAACGTAGCTGGTTTGGCGACATAACCGTTCGAGTCCATGTAAGAAGTTTCATTGGTGCCATCTTTGTACACGGTATAATCAATAGTGTACTTGCCATTAGCCAAAGCCGCATTCGCTTGATTAGCGGAAAATGGAGCTAGTACCACAAAAACAAGCGCAGCCATCAATACAGTAAGCATTACTTTTTTCAAAGACAATTTCTCCATACGATTCATAATCATGTTCATATCCAAATCTCCTTTTCTTTATTTTAGTTTTTGAAAAACCTGGACTTCATTTTTCCTTAAATGCCTGCAAATTGCAGTTGTACATCGTACTTGCCTGTATAGCCGACCATATTCATATCTACACACATTCCTCCATGGTTTATGAGTGAATTTATGTTGATTTTATGAACGATAAAGTTTGCTTGAATTACTTTTTGGAAGATTTGATTGATTTCGCAGACTGAACGGCGGCCACTTTTTTGATGCTTTTGGAATCAAACGCAAAGCGGATTGTGTAATCATGATCGTAATTATACGCGGGAACAGTAACATGAATTTTAGAAATCAGCGGGCTGTTCACACTTGCAATTGGAAATTGTACAGTTCGGGTATCGGTTTTGGCATCCTTTTGGATGACCTTGGTATCCATGATTTTGCCTTTGTAATCTACTTTAAACCCGGTTGTCCATTCGCTATGATTCAGCTTGATTTGCATGGTCATTTGACCTTTTTTCACATACAATTTAGCTGGCTTTTCAAAATAATCATTAGCCATGGATACCGAATCATTTTCTGCCTTGAGAATATTGTATTTGAGCGTGTATGTACCATCCGCCAATGTTGGAGAAGCCGCAGCGGCTCCTACAGATGACGGAGTTGGCCAAAAGCCCAGCACACTCACCAGCAGAAACACAGCAATAATTGCAGAAAACCCCTTCTTCATTTTGACAGCAGTCCCTCCCCACGAGAATATAACTAATTGATTATCATTCTCAATTGATATTTGAAAAAAATAGCTCTTCTTGAGCTTTTCTCCCCACCTCTCTATTCCATAAATTCGCAAAACCAAGTGAACCCATCATCAATATATCTCACACTTTTCGGAAATGTCAATATGTATTTTCGTGTATATAATCCCTTGATATATGCTATTTTTTAAGAAAAATTTGGGGCATCTTCCCCTATAACATGAACAACTCTCACCTCATTTTCAATTCGAAATTTATTTAAAATTTTGATTTTTTCGATTGACAATCCCCATTGATATTCATTATCATTTTCTTACGCTTAAATGAAAATGATTATCATTATTGTTCAACTCGAAATGCAGGAGGAATGACATGAAATCTTATGTGTTGTGGTCATCCGCAGCGCTTTTATTGGCAGTCACCGGATGCAGTAATGGCGCTCCGACCGCAGGTCATCAACCAACCAGTGCATCTGTATCTGCCACTTCAAGCTGGGCAAGCAATGCGGCGATTCAGGTTACTGACTTTTCTAAGCGAACGTTGTCGTTCCAGGGTGTACCTCAACATATCGTGGCGTTAAGCAACGGCGATCTGGATATTATATACGCATTGGGCGGGACGGCTGTCGGCAGACCCAACTCGAATGGACCCTCCGTCGTCCCAGCCGCTGAGAACGTTCAGCAGGTAGGCTCCACTCATGAGGTCGATCTGGAGAAAATTACGATGCTCAAACCGGATGTTGTATTGGGCAATTACCCTATGAATGAAAAGGACATTCCAGCCATTGAAGGAGTCGGTTCACAGCTGCTGCTGACTGGAGCCAATTCCGTTCAGGATATTCGATCGCAAATTACGCTATTCGGACAATTACTGCAAAAGCAGGCTCAGGCCGAAAAGCTGAATCAGCACATTGACCAACAGATAGCCAAGCTGCAAAAGGCAACAGCCTCCAGCGCCAAACCGAAGGTGCTGCTGGTCTACGGAGCCCCGGCCACGTATATGGCGGCATTGCCGAATTCACTGGGCGGAAACATTCTGGAGCTTGCAGGCGGCTCCAACATTGCCGCTGATTTTCCGGGCCTGCAAAATTTTCCGCAATATGCACAGCTAAACACAGAGCGCATCATACAGGCCGACCCTGATTACATCTTCATTATGACCCATGGCAATACGGACGAAGTCAAAGCGGCATTTTTAAAGGAAATGCAGGAAAATGCAGCCTGGAACGGAATTCGGGCGGTCAAAAACAATCAGGTCGAGGTTCTGCCTTCAGATCTGTTCGGAACGAATCCGGGCTCACGGGTGACAAAGGCGCTGGATTTGATGCATGACAAGCTGTATCCGGCGAAATAGGCGATGAACAAAGCACAGCGTTCCAGAAGACGCACAATCGCCTGGATCACCCTTCCGATTTTACTGCTGGCCGTGTCTGTGTACGGTCTGGCCTACGGTTCGGTGTCGATCCCGCTCCAAGAAATCAATCAGGTTTTGTTATATAACCATGACTCTACATATCGCACGATCCTGATGGATCTACGGCTGCCCAGAGTACTCGTGGGTTTGCTTGTAGGAGCCTGTCTCGCAGCATCCGGGGCCCTTCTTCAGGGAGTCATGAAAAATCCACTGGCCGACCCTGGTGTTATTGGTGTATCGGCCGGGGGTGGACTCGCTGCCGTCATCACGATGGTCATGCTTCCACAGCTTAGCTACCTTCTTCCGGTAACGGCTTTTTTAGGTGCCTTTCTGAGTGCACTCGTCATTTACCTGCTGGCATGGGACCGCGGGGCTTCCCCGGTCAAAATTGTGCTGGCCGGTGTGGCGATCAACGCACTGCTCGGCGCCCTCACCAACGGCGTAATGGTCATGTATAGCGATCGCGTCCAGGCCGTTCTCCCTTGGCTATCCGGCGGATTAAACGGGCGAAGCTGGCATCACCTGGAGTTCATGGCACCTTACGCCATCATTGGTTTAATCGCTTCTCTATTTGCGATCAAGCCCGCCAATTTGCTGCTGCTGGGCGACGATTCAGCACAGCTTCTCGGCCAACGGGTAGAGCTTCAACGTCTGCTGCTTATCCTGCTCTCCGCCCTGCTCGCCGGTACGGCGGTCAGTGTGGCCGGGCTAATTGGTTTCGTAGGACTGGTTGTTCCCCATGTCATACGGCTGCTGATTGGGGAGGATTATCGTTTCCTCCTCCCTCTTTCCATGCTGGGCGGCGGGACACTGGTTATCCTGGCGGATACAGTGGCACGCTCCTGGTTTGATCCGATTGAGCTGCCTGTAGGTATTTTGCTGGCCGTCATCGGGGCGCCGTTCTTCTTAATCCTGCTCAAGAAACGGGGGAATTTCAGATGACAGCCATTCAGGGTGAGCATCTCTCCTTACAACGCGGATATTTCCAGCTGGACGATGTCAACATCAACTTGCCCGCCGGGCAGCTCACCGCGATTGTCGGACCCAACGGCTCAGGCAAATCTACGCTTCTCCGCATTATAACCCGGCTGCTCAAGCAGGATCAGGGGCAGGTTTCCGTACTGGGCAAAAAAGTAGAGGACTACAAACGGCGCGATTTTGCCCAGACCCTTACGATGCTGCCGCAAATGAAGGATATGCTGCCATTATTAACGGTTCGTGAGCTGGTCGCTTACGGAAGATCTCCTCATGCCAAAGGGTTGAGAATACGCCATACGGGACAGGACCAGCTTATCGTAGATCAGGTCATGGAAATCACGGGCATCAAGCCCTATGCGGATCGGATGTTCCATACTCTATCAGGAGGTGAACAACAAAAAGCGCGAATTGCAATGGCTTTGGCCCAACAGACAGGTATTCTTTTGCTTGATGAACCGACCACTTTTCTGGATATCGCCCACCAATTTGAGGTTATGGATATGCTGCGGCGTATCAATCACGAGTCCGGCTTGACGATTGTTATGGTACTGCATGATTTGCAGCAAGCTGCGGCCTATTGTCATCATATGATTGCGCTTAAAAGAGGACGAATTGCCGTTGCCGGCGAACCCCGTCAGATTTTGACGTCTGCTTTTCTTCGCGACATTTATGAAATGAACGCTACGATCAAATTCGAGGCTGGCTATCCGGTCATTATACCGACCATACCACATCATTTAGGAGGAATTTAAATATGGTTATCGTTACCAATACGTCTAAAATCACACCGGGCAATGCCCATCTGCTCATCGAACGCTTCAACAAAGAAGGAAAGGTAGAGAAAATGGAAGGCTTCCTCGGTCTGGAAGTGCTGTTGACTGAAAATACAGAGGATTATGAGGAAGTAACGATCAGCACACGCTGGAAGGATAAAGAGAACTTCCAAGGCTGGACTAAAAGCGAAGCGTTCCGCGAATCCCATAGCCACCGCCAAATTCCGGACTATATTATTGAAAATAAAATCACGTTTTATGAAGTTAAAATTGTTCGTCATCCTATCGCCAACAACGATTCCTCTTTGGCTAGTGATAACCAAGCCGTTTAATTCTGAAACACAGCCTCACAACAAAAAAAGCGGCTCCGCAGACAGCATCCTTTGTCCGCAGAGTCGCTTTTTTCAATGAGTATTTTGTCTAACTCCTCAGATGGTTGTCGAGCACCGACGCCTAATTTTCAGCGTCTCTCCGTGCCCCAACACATGGATACGTTCCTTCGCAATACCCAAACGCTCACGCTCGGCTTCGAGACGATCCAGCGCCTCTCTCGGCGTATCATCCGCCAGCTTAAAGGCTCCATAATGCATCGGGATCATCTGATCTGCGCCGCAATCCACAAAGCCCTGCAAAGCCTCCTCCGGTGTCACGTGCTGCGAGGTCATGAACCATTCCGGTTCATACGCGCCAATCGGCATAAAGGTCAGGTCAATGGCAAAACGCTCGCCAATCTCCTTAAAACCACGAAAATACCCGGTGTCTCCCACAAAATACAACGTTGGTACATCCGCCGAATCTGAGTCTGCATGAGAATCCGGATCGGCCACGGACGTGGCAGAGCCGATCACCTGCTGCTCACTTTGCAGTACGTACCCACCCCAATGTGAGGTGTTGGTATCAAACGGCGTACGCCGTGTCCAGTGCTGTGCCGGAACAAATGTAATCCGCACCCCGCCTACCGTAAAATGCTCCCACCATTGCAGCTCATGGCAATTGCGAAAGCCTTTGCGGATCATTTTCGACTTTAGTCCCGAAGGTACGAGCATAAGCGTGTCTGCACGATATAATTTGCGCAGTGACTGTATATGTAAGTGATCATAATGCGAATGGGACAGCAGAATGATGTCCAGCGGCGGCACATCCTGAATGCGAATGCCGGGTGGAGCCAGCCTTTTGTCCAAGGCCATACGCTCGGCCCATACCGGATCGGTCATGATATTTAGCCCAAGGTATTGGATGAAAAAGGTGGAATGGCCTACCCAGGTTGCTGTCGTCATATCCCGATTACTGTGCAAAAACTCCAGCTCCGGGGGATGGTTCGGAACAACAAACGTATAATCCTTTGTTTTGCTGCGTCGTTCCTGCCGCCATTGTCTGAATTGCTTGATGGTTTTATCCGTATTGACATGATCCATATTGTTAAAACGAACTTTGGGCATGATGTAGTTTCCTCCCTGACGAACCCGTTCTCCCAAGTGATCCAAAGGGTTGCATTCATCTATATATTTTATACGTGAGTATGAAAACCAAATGATACCACATGCTGATCTATGTAAAGTATAATTCAATCCCCAATCCAATGGAAATCTGTAAAAGAAATACCACTGCATACATCAAGGCACATCAGAAGACATCAAGGGACCCTCCTCATGATCAGGAAGGCCCGTTTCCAATGCCGCTGTTAGTCCTGCGGATTTTTAAAGCGTGCCGAATATATAAACAAAAACACAATCGCCACGACAATAATGATAGGCGACTCGTACATAATCGTAAAATGCTCGAAAGCAGCCACTCTAACTCACCCTTTCTTCCCCGCTTGTCCTCGCACATATTTTGCATCGAACAGGAACAGTCTCAAGATCAGAATCAGCGAAGGGATCAGCACCAGCAGACCCGCACTAAACGCCGTAATCAATGCATACGCCATCGCAGAGTTCGTAAAGCTGGCATGCACATTAATGTAGGGATACAAAACATACGGAAGATGCGAGCGACCATAGCCATACCAGGCAAATGCAAATTGCAGCATCACCAGGATGAATGAGGTTCCCAAATGGTGCCGTTGCCATACCAGATAAACAGCTCCCACAAAACATACGAAGGAGGTAACAAACATCCAGGCCATACTCAGCATATTGGCAAAATGGTCCGGATTTTGCTTGTTAATCTGAAAAAATGCGAACAGACTCGCCATAATTGTAGGAGCACTCCAGAACAGTGCGTATCCCCGTACAATTTCGAAAGCGACCTTGTCTCCCGCCCTTTTGGCATAAAAGGACAAAAACATCGCCGATATATACAGCACACTCACCAGCGCCAGAATAATAACTGCCCAGGTATAGGGGTTGCTTAATAGCTGGCCCCATTGCAGATGAACACCTGTGCTGTTTTCCACAATAATGCCGCCTTCCGAAATGGCGAGAACCGTGGACAATGCCGCCGGAATCAGCAGCCCTGTCGCACCGTACAACGCCATGTAGACGATATTATTGGTACCGGAATGCCCATACGTATTGTACGCATAATACACTCCCCGAATCGCCAGAAGCACAATCGCAATACTGCCGGGAACGAGTAACGCCGTCCCATAGTAATAAGCCGCATCCGGGAAAAACCCGTTCAATCCCACCACGAAAAAGATGAGAAATACATTCGTTACCTCCCACACCGGGGATAGATAGCGTTGAATGATATTGTGGATTTTGTTCTGGTGACCTGTCAACACACTGTAAAAGCTGAAAAAGCCTGCACCAAAATCAATAGAAGCCACAATTAAATAACCGAACAGGAAGGTCCACAAAATGGCGATACCGACAATTTCATAGCTCACTTGCTTTCAGCCCCTTCCATGCCCAATTGTTTCATCTCTTCTACCGCATCCTTATTACGGAATAGCTTGCTGAGTACCTTAATGGCCGAGAAGCACAACACCAGATACAAAATAACAAACATCACCAGCATCCATCCGACACTGGTAGAGGTGGTTGCTGCCTCGGATACCTTCATGTATCCGCGTAAAATCCACGGCTGCCTGCCGACCTCCGCGAACATCCACCCCAGTTCAATGGCGATCATAGCCAGCGGTCCGACCAAAATAAGCGCCAGCAGCAGCCATCTGGGGTATGGTTTGCGACCTGGTAAACGCTTGCGGATCAGATATAGCAACGGAATGACCAAAATCAGCACTCCGGTGGTGATTTTAAGGTCAAACATATAGTGGATAGACAGCGGCGGACGCTCATCTACGGGATAATCATTTAATCCCTTGACCTCCGTACTGGGCAAATTCCCGGCCAACACACTCAGCGCATAAGGCACTTTCAGGGCATACTTGATATCACCGTTTTCATCCATATAGCCGCCATATACAAAGGGAGCGTGCGTCATCGTATCAAAATGCCATTCAGCAGCAGCCAGCTTCTCCGGCTGATATTTGGCTAAAAATTTACCAGATGCGTCTCCGATCATTACTGTACTAATGGCAAACACAATGGTGCAGGTAGCCGTCAGCTTCAGCGCTTTTTTGAAATACGGGTGATTACGCCCCCGCAGCATGCTGTAAGCAGCCAGTCCCATCAGCACCCCGGCGCTTAATGTATATGACGAAGCCAGCACATGTGAAACCTTGGTCGGCGTAGCCGGATTTAGCATGGCCTGAATGGGATGAATATCTGTCATGACTCCATTTTTGAGTGTAAAGCCTTGAGGCTGGTTCATGAACGAGTTCACAGTCGTAATAAAAACCGCTGATGCAGATGAGGCAATCGCTACCGGGATCAGCAGCATCAGGTGAAAATATTTGCTTTTAAACCGATCCCAGGTGTACAGGTAGATACCCAAAAATATAGCTTCGATAAAGAAAGCAAACGTCTCCAAAAATAAAGGCAACGCAATCGCTTGTCCAGCCACCCGCATAAAAGTAGGCCAGAGCAGGCTGAGCTGCAGACCAATCGCGGTGCCTGTAACGACACCCACGGCAACAGTGATGACAAACCCCCGCGCCCACCGTCGGGCCAACAAAGTATAATGCGGATCACCGGTTCGCAGCCCGCGCCATTCTGCAAGTGCAATCATTAAGGGTACGCCAACACCGATGGATGCAAATACAATATGAACAAACAGGGTAATTCCGGTCAGCATCCGGCTTAGCAATACAGGGTCCAGTGAAGACAAATGGGTTTCACTCCTTCATTTCACATTTTAAAAATAGGGAAACTATCGTAAATCGCTCTTGATTACCAGCTAGCGAGTCAAGCGAACTATGCTTTTAATTACGGCGTACAGCATAATAGCCGCAATCACAATACATACAATAATGAGCGTTCTTTCCTGCTTGCGGAACATCCGAACGCCTCCTCCACTTATCTTTTGGCGTATTTTGGTAACCTATTCTCAGTTTGGTTCACTCCGCCGATTTTTAACCCTGCTTTGGTGCTGAATACAGCCGTTTTTCTGTTTAGATATTGTCTTATGCCTTCAAATTCGCTATATTAAAAATAGTTAGATAACCTAATTATATGAAAAGAGTGAACTTATGCCGCCAAAACAACATCAGCGGGACGCCGTTCAGCACCCCCTTCCCCGCCTTGGGCCAGAGCCTTATCTGGAGTTAATGGATCAAACAGCTCTTGCCGAAACGGACCGGCAACTTGCCCGCATCGGTCTGTTTTTGCTATGGACGGGTGATAACGTGCTTGATGCGATTGATCTGGATTTGTCTGCTTACGGCCTGACAGAGAGCAAACTGGATTTGCTATTGCTGCTAACCCTGCATCAATCACAAGGCCAGATGAGCCCCTCGATGATTGCCGATCGTCTCGGAATTCGACGCGCATCCGTGACATCAATCCTGGACTGGACAGAGCAAAGAGGATGGATTATCAGGGAACATACTCCCACAGATCGACGCAAGATTCATGTACGTATTACAGACGAAGGCTCCCTTCTTGTACAGCAGGTACTCCCTGTATTTTGGTCCTCCTGTGCTTCTCTGGCGAGCATTTTGGAGCCTGAGGAGCAGGTCGTTTTTTCGCGAATTATAGAGAAGCTCCACCATCATATGGAGCGCAGATTGGGGGTGGGTAGATAATTTTTTTGAGCATATAATTAGGTTATCTAATATTACAAATTGATTATATTAACAAGTTGCTTATTTTATCATGAAGGAGTGTTCCATAAATGAGTAAATTACGAACAAATCATACCGCTATACAGAAGGAAACCGCAGTTCTGCCTTATGGATGGATGATAGTCATCCTATGCTGGTCAGCGGTTGTAGTCATGTCCAGCCTGTATGTAACGGTGCCTCTGGTTCCCCTCTTTGCCGATGTATTTGGAAAAACGCTTGCCGAAGCAGCCTTGCCGGGCAGTATCTTTTCCTTGGGCTTTGCGATGGGCTGCCTTATTTATGGGGGACTATCTGACCGCTTTGGACGAAAGCAGGTCATCGTCTCCGGACTGCTCGCATTAACGATTATTTCGTTATGCCTCGGCTTAACCAGTCAGTATCCGGCATTAGTGGCACTACGCCTGCTACAGGGCTTGGCGGCGGCCACCTTTTCCCCCGTAGCTCTCGCTTACGCTGTAGATATGTTTCCGACCGAAAAGCGGGTAACGGCTATCGGCTTTATCAGCACCGGTTTTCTGGTAGCAGGTATTGCCGGACAGGTATTTAGTATTGTCATCAGTGAACAAATGGGATGGAATATGGTCTTTTGGATGCTGGGCGTACTGTACGCCATAACCTTCCTAATCGTCCTTTTTTTCCTGCCTAAAGCTCCCTCGCCTCAACGAAGCGTCCGCATTTTAGCAGCCTTCAGTCAGTTGGGTACTGTTGTGCGTTCGTATCCTTTGTGGCTAAGCTACACGGTCGCTTTTGTGCTCCTGATGTCCTTTGTGAGCATGTATACTGTTTTGGGCAGCTATTTGGGCGGTCCCGAATTTGGCCTGAACAGCACGCAGATGCTTTATGTAAGATCCGCTGGCATCATCGGCATGCTTCTATCACCTTTTGCCGGAAAGCTAGCCCAAAAATTGGGTGTGCATCTTATATTACGAGCAGCCCTAGCTCTCTCCATTCTCAGCTTGGCGCTGATGGGAATGACGCATTCTCTTATTGCTATCGTCGTGTTGAGTGTATGTTTTGTAAGCGGCATTGCCTTGAGCGTTCCTTCACTCATTGCAATTGTCGGCCAGTTGGGAGGTTCAGCAAGAGCGATAGCGGTCTCACTTTACACCTTCATTCTGTTCGCAGGTACGAGCCTGGCACCTATGCTTTCTATTCGTTTGATGGGTAACAGCGGAAATCAGGCGGCTACATTTATGCTGCTGGCAGCTGTTCTGTCTGTGGGCTTTATCGCCTCCCTGCTCATTCGCAGCCACCAGAACGACCCGCTGAAGCGAAGTGTATAAAGCTATATATAACGAACTATAAAATTCACATAAAAACGGAGTAGGCGGAATGGTGCTGTACAAGCGTAGCGGTGGCGATGGGAAGCACCATCCGACTGCGCAGTGGCGCTATAGTAACTTTCATCAGACATGTTTATATGATTTATGTGAGATATGTCATTGCATTTCCCTCAAGATTACAAACTATCTCTTTGGAGACATCCATAGAATGAGGTACAATACAGATAAGCTATATATGGAGAACTTTTGAACAGGAGGCTGTACCGAGCTATGAAAATCACATCTATCGAGCCGACTCCCAGTCCGAACACCATGATGCTGCATCTGGATGAACGACTGGAAGCAGGTATCCGCAGAACATATACACGGGACAATGAGCGTTCCGCCCCCCCATTCATCCGGCGCATGCTGGCCATTGAAGGGGTCAAAAGCGTGTTTCATACGACGGATTTTGTCGCCCTTGACCGCAAAGGCAATGCAGACTGGTCTACCATTCTGGGTCAAGTCCGGGATCAGCTGGGCGAGGAAGGCGCTGACGCCAATTGGGATTTGCCTGAGGAGACCTCGGGAGAAGCGTTTGGCGAAGCACAGGTCTTTGTGCAGTTTTTCCGCAGCCTTCCGATGCAAATTCGGGTTAAGGCGGGACAGAAGGAGGAACGGATTTCCTTGTCCGACCGCTTTGTGCAAGCCGTTACGCGCGTAGCGAGTGCTACGCTGATCAAGGAGCGCAAGCTCAGTGATTACGGTGTTCGTTACGGTGAGCTGCCGGATATTGCGCGCGAGGTCGAGCAGGAGCTGGAAGCCGCCTTTCCGCAGGAACGGCTGGAGCAGATTATCCAGCAGGCGATTGCCCACGGCGCGAACAACAGCGAATTCGTGGAGGAGCGCCGCGAATGGAGCGATGCCGAGCTGGAGCAGGCCCTGCAGCACGAGGATTGGCGCACACGCTACGCTGCGCTGGATCGGCTGGAGCCGACACCCG
>NZ_JH601066.1:50936-62281 GCF_000245715.1 Paenibacillus sp. Aloe-11
CGGGCGGCCCGTTTTTTATACGAGGTCGGGACCGAGGAGGCGCGTGACGCGCTGGAGAAGGCTGTCGATGACCCCGAATTCGAGGTCAGTCTGCAGGCTAAAATGGCGCTGGAGCGCATCGAGTCAGGCGAGCAGGCCGCAGGCACAGTCTGGCAGCAGATGGCCAAGCGCAATTCTTGATTTTATACTTTACAGCGGCAAATTCAAAAAATTGTCGATTGTCAGAAGATGTACAGGTACGATATACTGTAGTTCGCTATACAATAAAATATCATGTCATACACCTCATCAACCCTGTTTTATGATGAGGTAGAGGTCGCGGATGTAATCAGTACACCGGAGGAGACGCCAAGAGCCGTCTGTGATTCCAGTGGAAAGGTACACCCGCCGAAGTATGCGGAGCTGACTCTTTGTAAATACTCCGAATGCTGGGGCTGCTGACCGAAAGGAGCAGAACTGTCACGCGATGTCCTGACACAGACACGTGTGTTGAGCTATCTTGTTATAGAAGAAGGTATGGTGCGGAATGCATAGACAAGACCGCAGGCGTATTTCCTGCGGTCTTTTGATTTATATACTCCCCCTCCTTCTGGCTCTTGCCCTGACATGAAATACAATTTCATGAAGGAGTGTTTGAACGTGCAACACAAAGCAACACCTGACGCAACCTTGCGGAAAAGTCTCAAAGCCCGACATATGACGATGATCGCCCTCGGGGGTTCCATCGGAACAGGCCTGTTCCTCGCCAGCGGAGGCGCGGTTGCCGAAGCCGGACCCGGCGGAGCCCTGCTGGCCTATGCTGCAGTCGGACTCATGGTCTACTTCCTGATGACCAGCCTCGGTGAATTGGCTACATTCATGCCTGAATCCGGCTCTTTTAACACCTATGCAGGTCGCTTTGTTGATCCGGCTTTCGGTTTCGCCATGGGCTGGAACTTCTGGTATAACTGGGCGGTGACGATTGCTGCCGAGCTGGCAGCAGCAACGGTGCTGATCAAATACTGGTTCCCGGAAAGTCACTCCGCCTGGTGGAGTCTGTTATTTTTGGCCGTCATCTTTACGCTGAACGCGTTGACCGTCAAAGGCTATGGCGAATCTGAATACTGGTTTGCCATGATTAAAATTGTGACTGTAGTCATCTTTTTGGCTGTGGGTGTGCTGATGATCTTCGGCATTATGGGTGGCCCGGCGGTTGGCTTCGCCAACTTCACGGTCGGAGACGCTCCGTTCCATGGCGGATTCTTCGCCGTATTGGGTGTATTCATGGCTGCAGGCTTTTCCTTTCAGGGAACAGAGCTGATCGGGGTAGCGGCTGGAGAAAGCGAAAATCCGCGTGAAAATGTGCCGCGGGCCATTCGCCAAATCTTTTGGCGCATCCTGTTCTTTTATATTCTGGCGATTCTCGTCATTGGATTGATCATCCCGTATACGAATCCGAACCTGCTGCGGGGAGATATCAGCGACATTGGAGTCAGTCCGTTTACGCTTGTGTTTGAAAAAGCCGGGCTTGCGATTGCCGCCTCTGTCATGAACGCCGTTATTTTGACCTCCGTATTGTCAGCAGGCAACTCGGGGATGTATGCAGCAACACGTGTGCTGTTTGCTCTGGCGCGCGAAGGCAAAGCTCCCCGCTTCCTCGGACACGTCAATCGACGCGGCATTCCTATGAATGCCTTGCTGATCACAACTGCTGTCGGTATGCTGGCCTTTCTTGCCTCTCTGTACGGGGATGGTGTCGTCTACAACTGGCTGCTAAATGCCTCCGGAATGTGTGGGTTTATTACGTGGGTCGGTATTGCGGTCAGTCACTATCGTTTCCGTCGTGCCTTTATGGCACAGGGGCATAGTCTGAGTGAGCTGCCATACACAGCACGCTGGTTCCCGTTTGGGCCGTTGTTCGCCTTCGCGCTGTGTATCATCGTTATTATCGGGCAAGGTGCGGATGCCTTCACCGGACAGGAGATCGACTGGAAAACGATGATTGCTACGTACATGAGTGTGCCACTGTTCCTTATTCTGTGGTTTGGCTACAAATGGATCAAACGTACCAAGGTCGTTCCATTAAAAGAATGTGATTTGAGTTCAGATGCTTCTGCGAATAAATAAATAGTAAAAAGCCCGTCTCCACATATCATGGAAAACATGCTGTTCATTCTGGTCCCAGACCGCTCAGCCGCATGTTTACCTATAGATGCCCGGAGACGGGCTTTTTGTTTTATTTGGAGGAAGGAGCTGCGGCTACTGCGGCTGTTAAAGACGTAGCTAAGGCACGTCGACAGAAGATGCCATAAATCACAGCGATCATTGTCAATAATGAGGAAAACAAGTACAAATTAACGATGCCCAGATGATCTGCAATCCAGCCCATTAAGAGCAGCGAAATACAGAAGGTTAAGCTGGTCAATGTGGCCTGGGCCGACAGCACCTTGGGCAAATCATGCACAGACACGCTCATTTGCATCATCGTGCGGCGGGATACGACGGACATTTCCGCAGGTAATCCCATCAATAGCACGATAAGCAGTGTCAGCGGCGGTAATGTGTTCAGCGCATACCAGGCTGTCAGCAGGCCGTAGCCTGCCATCCCCGCCAGCATGGCGGGCAGCAGTCTGGGCTGCAAATGCTTGACGCAAGCGAGGACAACGATGCCTCCACCGATCGCGCCCGCAAAATACGCTGCATTAATGTATCCCCACCATGCCTCGCTCTTGTGCAGAACCTGCTGAGCGAAAGCAAGCGTGAACGCGCCGACCCACACAGATCCCCCCAGCAGGTCAATCATATCCATAAAAATAAGAGCTTTGAGCCTTCGACTGGCTCCGATAAGGCTCCAGCCTTCACGCAATATTTCTTTTTTACGCTTCGGAGGTAACGCCGGGCTTTCCGACCCCGGGCCATGAAGCATTTCTTCCAGCTGTACGGGAGGCAGGTCATAATGTCCTTGCCCCGGCTCAGATACAGCCTCGGACACTAAATCCTCCCCGCTTCGTACCCGTGTTGCGGGCTGCAGCAAGTAATGAGCCTTGCCCTCTAATGGATCTCGGATCAAGCTGGTGAACATCAGGGCTACCATATACAATCCGCCAGCCACCAGCAGTGTCTTTTCAGAACCCAGCATGGCTACAAGCACGCCACTAAGCCCCCAGCCCGCTAATTGTACCGTCTGATCGCTGACGGATACAAAACTGTTCGCCCGCATCAGCTCTTCGCCAGAGGCAAGACGAGGAATCAACGCATTACGTGCAGGTGTAGTCCAGCCGTCCAGAAAAGACATGGCTGCCACCATCGTAAATACGATCACCCATATCGGCTCTGTGCCCGCTAACCACAGGTGGCCCAGCAGAACAGCAAAGAAAGCCAGTTGCCCAAGCTGGGAAACGAATAAAATAAAAGGCAGCTGAAATCGGGCCAAAATCAGCGGTGCCAAAAAGCCGCTAATCATCTGTGCTCCCATCCGCAGCAACGGAACGAGCACCGAGGAAAAGATCGAATCCGTCTCATGAAAAACGAGCGATACAAGTGCCATAATATAAAGAATATCGGCCGCATTTGACATGGTCTGCGTACCAAGCAGATAAGTAAAGGAACGCTTGTGCATATCAATAAAATACTCCTTTAGTAGTGTAGCTTTTTTACTGCAAGATGATTAGGTCCATCTCAGCGTTACACGAAGATTCCCGGTACTGCCTAAATTCGTAATCTGATAGGAAATGGACTTCAAACCGAGCTGATATAATGGCTGCAAATCTTCCTTGAGGCTTCGCTCTGTCCCCTGATATCCGAAGGTAAGCGTCGCCCCGCCTTTATTTATAGCCGTGCGAACCTGCTCCTTGATGTCGGCCGATGATTTAACCAAACCCTTGCCGTCCTGGAGTGGGTATTCCAGGTTATTATACAGCTTTTGATACACAGCGGCCTTCGATCCTCCCGCAGCGATCATTGCTGATAAGGTTTGCCGATACGATGTGTTCGCCTGAGGATACGGTTTAACCCATGAGTGGTCCCGGCGCATTTCGGTGTCGGTCAGCAGATAATAGGAAGTGCTTACCTCATTCCCGCGATCCGGGGTTGGATCATCCCAGGTCGTATCCATGTGATACCAGTGACCATCCAGCAAAACAAGATTCCATGCATGCAGCTGGCCCCCTGCTCTTCCTTCTACAATCCGGTTCGTAATCCCTGCGCGTTCCAACATTTTGTAGGCTAGCAAGGAATATCCCTGACAGACGGTGCTCCCGGTTTTCAGACCATCGTAGGCTGTGTACTTTTGTTGTGTTTCATCGTATTTCAGACGAACCACAATCCAGTCATGAATAGCCTTCACCTTCTCATGATCGGTCATGCCCTTTGTAATGATATCCCCCAGCACGGTTTGAACAATGCTATTCACGTAGGCCGTCTGTTCCTTCGTTTCACGGTAGCTCAAACGAATCGTAACCTCAGCGGACGTGGTGGTGCCAGTATAGCTGAATGCATAGCTTTTGATCGTATAATTCACATACGGATCGCTCTCCATGGCCTGTTGAATGGCCGTCTCCAGCTGCTGCTTGAGACCGTTCACCCGCCCTTGATATGTAAAGGTCAGCGTTTCACTCCGTGTATCCATGGCCTGTAAAAGCTTATTCTGAAGCTGCTGCGACGATACGGATGAAGTCGGCTTGACCGACGCCGCATATACATTGTTGCCCCACTCCACAGCCTGCGGCAGCAACACAGCCAGCGCTGCACCTGCAACCAGACATTTTACAAGCCTAACCCCGATTTTTCTGTTCATACAGAGCGTTCCTGCCCTTCTTGACATAGTGGTTAACAGCTCTATCTTACCATAAAAACAGTTGCCCCAAATGCTCTAGTTTTGTCAGTTGCAGACGAGTAAGACACCTGGCTACAGACAAGTTGTGACACCATGCCCACCTTTATAACAACGGAGCAACAGGCACAAATATCGCTCTCAGAGAATTTTATCACAGCAACAAAGCACTTCTTATGATATGGTACTTGCATTGGAAGTAAATGATATTGATTCTCATTCTACATTGGAAAGGCTGAGCACCATGCCAGAACATATCTCTCTCCTTCGTACACCAATGGGCCAGACTGTGCGTTTGCAATCCCTTGCCTCTCTCCATCCCTCATTGCGCCGCCGTCTAACGGACATGGGCATTGACGAAGGTTCTATTATACGATTAAAAAAAATCAGTTTGTTGGGCGGTCCTATTGTCATTGAATGCAACGGTCAATTGATCGGCCTCCGTCAAAATCAAGTGAAGCAATTGGAGGTCGTCCCAACATGGACATGATCGCTCTGTTCGGCAATCCCAACACAGGAAAAACCTCATTATTCAACAAGCTGACTCGTACCTATGCTGAGGTAGGCAACTGGTCCGGGGTCACGGTGGAAAAGAAAACAGGGCTTCTGCGCGACAAGTCTGCCGTTTTGGTGGATTTGCCGGGTGCCTATTCCTTGCTTCCACTTTCGCTGGATGAGGGTGTCGCAACCCGGTATTTGCTGGAGGAACCGCCCGCGGCCCTCATTAACATCGTGGATGCCTCCCAGCTCCAGCGAAATCTGTATCTGACCGTGCAGCTACTGGAGTATGGACGCCCGCTTGTACTCGGCCTCAACATGACCGACGTAGCCGATGCGACAGGTCTTCGCGTAAACAAAGAATTGCTGGCTGAGCAATTGAACGTTCCTATTATTCCGATGGTGGCCCGCACAGGCAGCGGAAGCAAGCAAATGCTCGCCACTCTTCGAGAGGTACGGCGTACATCGAATAATTTCCAACTGGATTACGGCCCCGCCGTCGAAGCCGCCATTACGGATATCAGCAGCCTGCTGACGGATGCACCTATACCGCAACTGCGCTGGGCCGCACTGCAATGTCTGGAAAACAATCCTGTCGTTATGGAATGGATGACCACTGAGGTGCAGCGTGAAAAGGTAACTGCACGTATCCAGCGTTGCGGGGAAGATCTTCTCGGCGAAGGCTATGCAGCCACTCCTGCCCAGCATATCCGTTCTGTACGTGCAGCATGGATCGCTGATCTGTGCACCAAGGCGCTCGACACCTCCAAGTTCAAGCCGCACAGTCTGACAGATAAGCTGGACGCAGTGCTAACCCATCGATATCTGGGGCTTCCGATCTTTTTGCTGCTGATGTACGCTACCTTCAAGTTCACCTTCGATTGGGCAGGTACGGTCCTTTCAGATATGCTGGACGGATTCTTTTCAGAGACACTAAGCAGCTGGATTTCGGAAGTGCTCGTGCAATTGAATGCATCTGCTTTTACACAAAGTCTGGTCGTGGACGGCATCGTGGCGGGCGTCGGGGGCGTACTCGTGTTTCTGCCTCAGATCGCTATTTTATTCTTGATCATCTCGGTGATTGAGGATTCCGGATATATGGCACGGGTCACGATATTAATGGATCGGCTGATGCAGGCTGTTGGCTTGAACGGGAAAAGCTTCATTCCCTTTATCATCGGATTTGGCTGCAATGTTCCGGCGATTATGGCGGCACGCACCATTGAGCAGCCCAGAGAACGCCTTATTACAACGCTGCTGGTGCCATTTATGTCATGTTCGGCCCGCCTGCCGATATATGCGTTGTTCACGGGAGTGTTTTTCCCGACACATGCGGCCAGCGTTATCATGCTGATGTACGTGCTAGGAATTACCGTGTCGCTCATACTTGCCAAAATTTTTTCCAAGGCATCCATTTTGTCGGGTGAGCCGTCCCTCTTCATCGTCGAGCTCCCTCCCTATCGGATACCGCAAGCTCTCACCCTGTTTCGCAGCACATGGGAAAAGGTCAAGGGCTTCGTCCGCAAGGCCGGAACGATTATTCTTGCCGGCTCCGTCGGCATCTGGCTGTTGTCCAATTTCGGACCACAGGGCTTCGGTGCCGAAATGGATGACAGCCTGCTCGCCACGATTGGAGGATGGTTTGCGCCCATATTGGCTCCTCTCGGTTTTGGCACCTGGCAAGCAGGCGCGTCCCTGCTCACAGGCTTTATGGCCAAGGAGGTTGTCGTATCAACGATGAATATCATTTACCACGTTCCCGATATGCAGGGACTGGAACTGCAGGTGAGTCATGCCTTTACACCGCTTGCTTCCTTTAGCTTTATGGTGTTCATTCTGTTGTATGTACCGTGTCTGGCGACGGTAGCGGTCATTCGCAAAGAGACCCTTTCCTGGCGCTGGACTGCATTTTCTATAATCTATCCTTTGACCGTAGCGTATATCATCGCCATCTTTATTTATCAGTCTGGCAGATTATTAGGTTGGGGTTAAGGCAAGGCCCTATGAACATAAAAGGAAGTGGATTCCATGATTAATGTTATCATTTTACTGGCGATCCTCGGTTATAGCGCATGGGTATTGGTACGCTTTGTGCGAAAAAGCCGCCAAGGCGCCTGTTCCGGGTGCTCATCAAGCAAGTCATGTCCGGGCTGTGACGCAAGTGCTGTGAAAGAAGATTATGCCAACATCAAGCGAACCGTCTAATTCAAACTCATCAATCCATGAAAAAAGCGTCTGCGGGTTTATCTGACCCGAAGACGCTTTTCCTATGTTCTCAAACTCACTGTGTATTCAGCGATATTTCGCCAAATGTTCGTTGAGCTCCCGCGTGTGCGGGTAAACTACACGATACAGCTCATACAAGCCTTCATACCGTTCCACATGCTCCGGGTTCGGTGAATATCTCGCTGCCTCACGCAGAAATGCTTCAGCACACGCCTGCAGCGATGCAAACCAGCCGCTGCCGTATGCAGCCAGCATGGCCGCCCCCAGGGCAGGTCCCTGCTCGCTCTCCAGCTTGATGATATCCGCATTAAAAATATCCGCCTGCATTTGCAGCCACGCCTCGTTGCGGGCTCCACCGCCGATGGAAATGACTTCTTTTACCGTTTTGCCCGTGCCTCTGAGAATATCAATGGATTCCCTGAGTGAAAACGTAATTCCCTCCAGCACCGCCCGTGTAAAATGCGCAAGCTCATGCCCCGCATCCATCCCGATAAAACTGCCCCGGATGGTTGCATCCGGATGAGGGGTACGCTCGCCGACAAGATAAGGCGTAAACAGCAGTCCGCGGCTGCCCGGCTCCACAGAGCTGACATCTTCCAGCAGCGCATCAAAAGAAAGCCCCGGCGCAAAGGTTTCCTTAAACCAGGTTAGGCTGTATCCGGCCGCGAGTGTAACTCCCATGATATAATAAGCATCCTGCTCACTATGATTAAAAAAATGCGCCCGTCCCTGCACATCAATATCCTTGCGCTCCTCATAGGAAAGCACAACGCCCGAGGTGCCGATGCTGCACATGGTGCGGCCTTCGCTCAAAATGCCTGCGCCAATCGCGCCACATGCATTGTCTGCTCCCCCCGCATACACCTTGGTTGCAGACGAAAGTCCGCTCTGCTCCGCAATCTCCGGCAGCAGTGTCCCCGTCTGGTCAAAGGATTCCACCAGCGGCGGGAACAACGACAACGGCAATTCAAACGCAGCGGCGATCTCCTGGCTCCACTGCTTTTGAGCAACATCCAGCAGCAGCGTGCCCGCCGCATCTGAATACTCCATCGCCAGTTGTCCAGTCAGACGGTACCGCACGTAATCCTTCGGCAGCATAAAATGCGCTGCGCGTGCCAGCACGTCCGGCTCATGCTCCTGCACCCACAGCAGCTTGGGCAGCGTAAAGCCCTCCAGCGCGCGATTGCGGGCGATGCTCAGCAGCTTCGGCCCAAGCTGTTCTTCAATACGGCGACATTGTGCCGTCGTGCGCGTGTCATTCCACAGAATGGCCGGGCGCAGCACTTGCCCTTCCTTGTCAGTCAGCACAAGCCCATGCATCTGTCCCGAAAAGCTAATGCCGTCCACGGCATCGGTGCCGCCAATTCCGGCCTTCTCCACAAGCTCCTTCAGAGCTGCCAACGTACCACGGACCCAGTCCTCAGGATGCTGTTCGCTGTACCCAGCCTTCGGCTGATGGAGCGGATAGGACTGGGAAGCTTCATAAGCCACTTGTCCCTTGCGGTTGACCAGTACCGTTTTGACTGCGCTGGTCCCTAGATCGACGCCGATGACATACCGCTCCTGCTCCTGTTTTGGCTCCTTCTGCATCGAAGTTCCCCCTTCCCTGCTAGCGTGTAGCCTTTATTTCATATATAGATTCTGGTTTTAATCCGCCAAAATGTATTGATTTAATGTCGCCTTCAAATATTCCTGACGACCGGACGCGTTTTTGCGTGGTGCTTCGTTCGCCAGTGCATATTCAGCCAGCGAAGCAAGCGTTGCTTTTCCAGAAACGATGTCTGCTCCAATGCCTTCTTTAAAGCTGCTATAGCGCTTCTCGATAAAGTCCTCAAATACACGATCCTCGATCAGCTTGGCGGCGATCTTCAAGCCTTTTGCATACGTATCCATCCCTGCGATGTGTGCGAGGAACAAATCCTCCGGCTCAAACGATGCTCTGCGTACCTTGGCATCAAAGTTGATACCGCCACGACCCAAGCCCTCGTTTTGCAGCACTTCATACATGGTCAGGGTCGCATCATACAGGTCAACCGGGAATTCATCCGTGTCCCAGCCCAGCATCAAATCTCCCTGGTTGGCATCCAGTGATCCCAGCATACCGTTAATCCGCGCCACACGCAGCTCATGATCAAAGGTATGACCTGCCAGAGTCGCATGGTTAGCTTCCAGATTCAGCTTGAAATGCTGATCCAGATCATATTTTTGCAGGAACGCAATCGTCGTCGCCGCATCGAAATCATACTGGTGCTTGGTTGGCTCCTTCGGTTTAGGCTCGATCAGGAACTGAGCGTCAAAGCCGATTTCACGCGCATAGTCCACAGCCATATGGAACATACGGCCCAAATTGTCCTGCTCCAGCTTCATATCCGTATTCAGCAGGGTTTCATAGCCTTCACGGCCGCCCCAGAAAACATAGTTGTCTGCGCCCAAGCGCTTGCCTACTTCCAGGCCCTTTTTAATCTGGGCGGCTGCATGTGCGTATACGTCCGCATTGCAGGTTGTCGCAGCTCCATGCAAATAACGAGGATGGCTAAACATGTTCGCTGTGTTCCACAGCAATTTTTTCCCCGTAGCCTTCATATGCTCCTCAATCAAATCCACAATCGTATCCAGATTGCTGTAAAATTCCTTCAGGGAAGCGCCCTCCGGGGCAATATCCACATCGTGGAAAGCAAAATAAGGCAGATTCAGCTTATCCAGCAGCTCAAAGGCAGCTTCCACACGAGCCTTTGCCAAATCCAGCCCGGTGAACTTGGACCACGGACGTACCGCTGTCTCTACTCCAAACGGATCGGTGCCGCCTGCGACAAGTGTATGCCAATAAGCCATGCTAAAACGCAAATGCTCCTCCATCGTTTTTCCTGCCACAATTTCCTGTGGATTATAAAATTTAAATGCAAAAGGATTATTGGATTGCTTGCCCTCAAAATGAATTTTGGATACCTGCTCGAAATAAGCCATCAATAAGTTCCTCCTTTGTAGTAACCGTTATAGCAATCGTTATATTAAAGAATGAAGTAACCGTTTACAAAAAGATTCTAGCACAGACAAATAACTTTGTCTATTGCTTAAACTAAGTTTGTTTTTATGATATAATATCGGGAATTACACCAACAGGAAGTGAAAAGGTCATGAATGTCACCGGCGATCAGGCGCTTGTCAAAAAGCTGAATAAATCCATTGTGCTGGAGCGTATCCGCCTCCATGCCCCGCTATCCCGGGCACAATTATCAAGTCAAACCGGGTTAAACAAGGCCACCGTATCCAACCTGGTAGCAGAGCTAATCACCGAGGGACTTGTATATGAAACAGGATTAGGTGAATCCAGTGGCGGGCGTAAGCCTTTAATGCTGCTGTTTAACAGCCGCGCCGGCTTTGTGCTTGGCATCGAGGTTAGTGTGCATTATATCCAGGGTGCTCTGACTGATTTGGCAGGAGCCATTGAGACAGAGCTTGTCCTACCCCTGGGGCAGCATGATCCTGCCTTTGTCATGGAACAGATTCAAAAGCTGGTTCAGCAGCTCATGCAGGTCACTCCTCCCTCCCCTCATGGCATCGTTGGCATTGGGCTGGGAGTACCGGGTATGGTGGATGAATCGGGAACTGTTTTGTTCGCACCCAATCTGGGCTGGGAAGAGGTTCCACTGCAGCAGCAGCTTGAGACAGAGCTTGGCCTGCCCGTCGTAGTGGATAACGAGGCCAACGTCGGTGCTCAGGGCGAGCTGTACTATGGTATGGACGGCGAGCATCGGCAGTTGGTGCGGGATCTGGTTTACATCAGTGCAGGTTCCGGGATCGGGGCCGGGAT
>NZ_JH601066.1:62310-62592 GCF_000245715.1 Paenibacillus sp. Aloe-11
TGGGGGATATGCCGGAGAGACGGGTCATATGACCATTGACTGGAACGGACGTTCCTGCACCTGCGGCAGCCGGGGCTGCTGGGAGCTTTATGCTTCGGAAAAAGCATATACAGCGCCCGCCCTCTCCCTGCCCGCACACAGTACAGCGAAATTACTGCCGTTTGCCCGGCAAGGTGACGCGGATACGTTAAGCGTATTTCGTGATATCGGGCGATATTTGGGTGTGGGCATTACCAACATTGTGAATAGCCTCAACCCCGGCATGCTCATCATCGGCGGGCC
>NZ_JH601066.1:62602-83426 GCF_000245715.1 Paenibacillus sp. Aloe-11
GGCGGAAGCCAGACCATGGCTGGAACAGAGTATGCGTGAGGTAATTGATGAACGCGCCCTGCCCTATCACCGTCGACAGCTACAAATCCGTTTTTCCACGCTTGGCAGCCGTTCGACTATGTTAGGCGCCGCCTATGCAGCGACAGCCCCCTTTCTCGGGCGTGTACGGGTATCTCTGTAAAAAAAGGCGTACAGGAACACTAAAGTTCCTATACGCCTTTTTATTTTCATTATTCCCTAAGCTGATTAAGCGTTCAACACTTTTTCAAACTTGGTTTTGTTCATACCGGAAATACGTTCTTCCCCGATCAGAGTTAATGGAACAGCACGAATACCCATATCCCATACCTCTTGCGCGAAGGCTTCATTCGTTTCGATGTTGCGTTCTTCGTACTCTACGCCCTTTTCACTCAAATAGCTTTTGACTTGACGGCAATGCGGGCAGTTTGTAGATGTGTATACAATTGCTTTTTCCATGAATATCACCTCATCAATTATGGTTATAAATATTATATTTATTCGGACCTGAACAAATTATTACAGAGCCATTGCGCTGTGCTCCAGGCTTTCGATATACTTCTCGCTGTCCATAGCGGCCATGCAGCCGCTGCCTGCTGCTGTAATCGCTTGTCTGTAGCGTGTATCCTGCACGTCGCCGCAAGCGAATACGCCAGGTATGTTCGTTTCAGAAGTGCCAGGTTTCACCACGATATAACCGTTCGCATCAGTTGTTATTTGACCTTCGAGGAAGCCTGTGTTCGGATGGTGACCGATCGCCACGAATACGCCGCTAACTGTAATGATTTCCTCTTTGCCTGTTGCATTGTTCAGCACTTTCAAGCCGGTTACCCCGTTCTCGTCAGCAATCACTTCTACAGGCGTACGGTTGAGTGCCCACTCAATTTTGCTATTGGCGCGAGCACGATCCTGCATAATTTTGGAGGCGCGCAGTTCTTCACGGCGATGTACCAGCGTTACTTTGGAGGCAAAGCGTGTCAGGAAGTTGGCTTCCTCCAACGCAGAATCCCCACCGCCGATAACCACAATTTCCTTGCCGCGGAAAAAGAACCCGTCACAGGTTGCGCAAGTGCTCACGCCGCGTCCGATGTTGTCCTGTTCGCCGGGAATCCCCAGGTATTTCGCAGTTGCGCCTGTGGAAATGATCAGTGTGTCGGTAACCAGTTCACCCAAACCCTCAACATCCAATGTAAATGGGCGAGCGGTTGTGTCTACCTTGTTCACCCACCCTGTACGGAATTCAGCGCCAAAACGCTCCGCTTGCTTACGCATATTATCCATCAAATCCGGTCCCATGATTCCTTCAGGAAATCCAGGGAAGTTTTCAACCTCTGTAGTTGTGGTCAATTGTCCGCCTGGCTGTGGTCCCTCGATCACCAGTGGGTTCATGTTGGCACGTGCCAGATAGATCGCAGCGGTCAGACCGGCAGGGCCGGTACCTATAATAATAGACTTGTACATATCTTGGTTCCTCCTAAAATATCATAAGTATTATATAGCCAGTTTTCGGTCCCGGGCGCTAGGCTGCTGCATATACTCTAAAAGCAGTTCTGCCAGAAGCTCATCCCAAAATATGGGCACCAGCTGTTGCAAAAACAAATCTCTTGTTTAATAGCTTCCTGTGACTTAGACTGATTCTAAATCCTAATTTCATTATGCGGAAATAGCTGTAAACAGTCAAATGAAGTTTTCATGAAGCGACGCTGGAAGATTAATAGGTATGGAGGGGTTATCCCGATTATGAATGATGTTTTTGTAGGCAGTCTTATTTCTGCCCTGTCCACTGGACTAGGTGCTGTGCCCATATTATTTATGCGCAATGTTACGCATCGGCTTCGCGATGTTCTGCTGGCTTATGCCGCAGGAATCATGACCTCTGCATCCGTGTATAACCTGATTCCCGAAGCCATCCGGCATTCCAATTGGTTTGTGCTGTCTGCAGGCATCTTGCTCGGCTGTCTCGTATTATTGGTGATGGAAAGATATATCCCCCATGCCGACCTGGAGGACCCGGATTCCAAGACCTTTCAGCTGGAGTCCAAATCTTTTCTGATCATTGCGGCTATTACGCTGCACAATTTGCCGGAGGGGCTTTCCGTCGGAGTCAGCTATGCAAGTGAAACCCAAAATCTCGGCGATCTGATCGCCTTTTCAATCGGCTTGCAAAATGCCCCGGAAGGCTTTATCGTAGCCTTATTTCTCGTAAATCAAAACATCGGCCGTTTCAAGGCATTGGGTATTGCCACCCTTACCGGAGCTGTGGAAATCATCACGAGTCTGATCGGTTTTTATTTGAGCAGCTGGGTGAACGGATTGGTGCCTTATGGCCTTGCTTTTGCCGCCGGAGCCATGATGTTTATCGTCTACAAGGAGCTGATCCCCGAAAGTCATGGAGACGGCAACCAGCGGATCGCCACATTCTCTTTTATTCTCGGCCTGATTACGATGATTGGGCTAACCGAATGGCTATAGCCGGACAACACAAAAAGGCTGCCTTCTGCCTGTAATCCAGACAGAAAAGCAGCCTTTTAGCGTGTTCAATGAACAATCTTATTTGTTCCGGTTCATGGAGCGCAGTGCTTCACGGTACTGCTCGTCCTTACTTTTCGGAGTCTCATTCTCTCCATGGGTCATTTTGGAGCGTCCATCCTTTTCCTCGCTCTTTCCAGCAAATCCACGTAAAGCCGCCCGATAATCCTGATCATCGTAAGTATCCTGAGAAGTATCCTGATAAGTATCCCGGTGATCCCTACGCTCCCTTTCCAGGTTCACATCCGCATGGGTATCAAGCACTTTGTGATGCTCCTCGGCATGATGTTCGCTGGCATCAATAGCCTTATGCTGTGCCTCTCGCGCATGATCCGGCAGCTCCCGTACCTCGGGCTCCACTTGCACAGGATAAGGACGCTTGCTTCTTTGCCGTGAATCCTCCTCGGCTTGGCGAGCCTTCGGTGAAGACTTGCGCACCATCTTCGTATTAAATACCAGCAAAAAAATAAGGGCAACCGCAGCTACTCCGATAAAAGCAATGGTCATGGGCGGCCTCCTATTCTCTTGCAGCGCTACGGTACCGTCCTGCCATCTCAGCGACCCGTTTGCCCAAAGAGCGACCTAATGCAAGATCATCACCTGTTGGAAAATTTGGCGGCCCATTGGGGTCTGTCTCCACCGGACAGGTTACCCCTACGCCGTAATAAGAACCGTAGAGTGCATTTTCCGCAATATTGGCGGGCAGTCCTACAATAATCATGCCTTGATGAAGCATCGGGGTGATCAAATTCAGAAGTGTTGATTCCAAGCCGCCATGAACTGTAGCGGTTGTGCAGAACACCGCGCCGATTTTATCCACCAGCTTGCCCTGCGCCCACAAATACCCGAGCTTATCAATCCAGCTTTTCAGACCACTGCTGATCGTGCCAAAATGGCCCGGGCATCCCCATATAATGGCGTCTACACTCCCCAGCTCTTTCACATCGGCCTCATTCACATGCTTTAGCAGCACTTCCGTGTGCTCCTGGCGCGCGCCCTCTGCGATTGAACGAGCAAGACGCTCGGTATGCCCATTTTCACTGTCATATACAATCATGATACTGGTCGTCATTATGCGCATCATCCTTTGTCTGCAAAATCATCCTTTTCGCATGCGCTCTTATCCTCTCCCGAAATCCATCTGAATATTATGAAACATATGGCGCATACTTTGAAAATCCAAGAACTAGGGAGGCATGCAGCATGAATTCACGCGCCATATTAGTCAATCTGCTGGTTATTATCATTATTCTGGCAGGAGGCGGAGCCGCCGCCTATTACTACAATCAATCCGCCAACTACATAAAGACCGACAATGCCCAAGTGAGCGGACAAGCGGTTACCGTTGCCTCTCCGGGCGCGGGCAAGCTCACAGGCTGGAATGCCGAGGTTGGCAAAACCTATACCGCCGGAAATACACTCGGTACGGTAGAGGGAGGCGGAGGCCGGATTAGCATCACAATTCCAACCGATGGCACTATTGTGCAGCAATCAGCGGTGAACAACTCGATTGTTGGGGTGGGTACACCCTTGGCGAAGGCTTTTGATCTAAACAATTTGTGGATAACCGCCAATATAGACGAAACAGCTGTAAAAGATCTTCAAGTTGGACAGACAGTGGATGTATATATTGATGCATTTCCGGACACTTCCCTTTCCGGCAAGCTCGAAAAGATTGGCCTGGCGACCGCATCGACCTTTTCGCTACTGCCTACCTCCAACACTACTGCCAACTATACCAAGGTGACACAGGTCGTACCTGTCAACATATCCATTCAAGGCTACAAAGGGTTGGGTATTATCCCGGGGATGAGTGCAACCATCAGAGTTCACAAGTAGGAGGCTGTCATGGATCAAAAAATGTCCGTCGGACGCATTCTGTCCGTACTGTTGCTGGGCGCCTTCATTTCTATTTTAAACCAAACACTGCTTAACGTGGCTATTCCACACCTGATGAATGATTTCAATGTGTCAGCTACTACCGTTCAGTGGCTATCCACCGGATATATGCTGACGAACGGGATTCTGATTCCAATCACCGCTTTTTTGATTGAATCATTCGGAACCCGTGCGCTTTTTATCTCCGCGATGGGGCTGTTCACCGCCGGGTCTGTCGTCTGTACTGCCAGTACCGGCTTTGCACCGATGCTGGTCGGACGCGTCATTCAGGCCAGCGGAGCGGGCATCATCATGCCTGTGGTCATGAACGTATTCCTGACGGTATTCCCCCCGGAAAAACGTGGCGCTGCCATGGGTACGATGGGTATCGCTATGATGTTTGCCCCGGCGGTCGGACCCACTTTATCCGGCTGGATTGTAGAGCATTATAGCTGGAGGCTGCTATTTTTGCTGGTTATCCCGCTGGCGGTCATTGATATTCTGTTCGCCGTACGCTGGCTCAAAAATGTGTCCAAGCTGACGAAGCCGCATTTTGACCTGATGGGAACCATTTTTTCCACGCTGGGCTTCGGCCTACTGTTGTATGGCTTTAGTTCCGCCGGAGACAAGGGCTGGAGCAGCAATACAGTTATACTTTCACTCGCTGTCGGGGTCGTATTTATTGTATTTTTTGTCGTACGTGAGCTAAGCATGTTAGAGCCTATGCTGGAATTTCGGGTGTTTAAATACGATATCTTTACGGTTTCTACACTGGTTGGGGCTACCGTCAATATGACAATGTTCGGCGGGATGCTGCTACTGCCGATTTATTTACAAAATATACGCGGCTTTACACCGCTGCAATCCGGTCTGCTGCTGTTGCCAGGCGCATTGCTGATGGGGGTAATGTCACCGATCTCAGGGGCGGTTTTCGACCGTATCGGTGCGAGGCCGTTGGCGATTATCGGATTGATCATTACAGCAGTGACGACATGGGAATTCAGCCTGCTGACCGATGCCACCACCTACGGACACATTATGGTCATCTATACGATTCGCAGCTTTGGTCTGTCGCTGCTGATGATGTCCGTACAGACGGAAGGGCTTAATCAGTTACCTCCCCATCTTGGCAGCCACGGCACAGCCATGTCTAATACAGTGCGGCAAATCGCCGGTTCCATTGGTACCGCTTGGCTTATTACCGTTATGAGCAGTCGGACTACGATTCATTTGGCCGATTATGCGAATGTCGCTACCACAGCCAATGCCTCTGTTACGGAAGGGGTGGCACAACTGGGACAAACTCTCGCGCAAACGGCTGGTGTTTCGCCGGAAACCGGCTCTGCGCTGGCACTGCAGCAGGTATATCGCAGTGCCGTTACGGAATCGACGATCCATGGTATTAATGATGCCTTCATCATCGCTACAGGGATTGCGTTAGCGGGACTCGTCTTTTCCCTATTCTTGCGGCGCTCTACACCGCGCCGAAGATAGACGTCCAGCATCGGCGAGCCAGATGTATAGATGGGCTTACTTTGTATACAAGATAGGCTGGCACTGCACAAGAAGGAGCATTCACCCCCTTGGATATTAAGGGAGTTGAATGCTCCTTCCTGTTTTGTGATTTTATTAGCTTATGACCTCAGCAAGCGCAAGCCGTTTAAAATAACAAGCAGCGTGCTGCCCTCATGCCCAATCACACCAAATGGCAGGGCTATATCCTGCACAAAGTTGCTGACCACCAGCAGCAGAATGACGCTTATGGCGAAGATCATATTTTGCTTGACCACCCGTTGCGCCTTGCGCGCCAGTGCTATCGTCGGAGCGATCTCTTCAATTCCGTCGTTCATCAGCACGACGTCGGCAACCTCTAGCGCAGCTCCGCTGCCATTCATTCCCATGCCGAGTCCTACGGTTGCTGCTGTCAACGCCGGGGCATCATTCACACCATCGCCGACCATGACAACATGCCCGTATTGCTCCCGCAACATGCGAATATGGCTGACCTTGTCCTCCGGCAGCAAGCCGGCATATACGGCGTCGACTCCAGCCTGCGCCGCGATCACGGCGGCGGTTTCCGGCCGATCTCCGGTCAGCATGACGACCCGGATGCCCTGTGCTTGCAGGCGTTTCACGGACTCCTGCGCCTGTGGACGCAACTCGTCACGCAGCGCCAGCATTCCGGCAATCCGGTCATCCGCGAGGATGATCGATACCGTTTTGCCCTCGGCCTCCAGCCGGGTGCGAGCCTCTATCCACGCTGGCTCTGCCAGAGGACCAGGTTCATCCAGCACATCTGTGCGACCGATTTTCCACTTCACCCCGCCGATCATGCCTTCCATCCCCCATCCGGTGAGTGCCTGCACTTGCTCGGCTGCAAGAAGCTCCCTTTGTCCCAACTTGGCTTCGGCTTTATCTACAATCGCTCGGGCCAGCGGATGCATTGAATAGCTTTCAATCGTGGCGACAATATGCAAAAGCTCGTCGGAATCGTAGTCTGCAGCGGTAATCCAATCGGTTAAGACAGGTGCTCCCATCGTTAGCGTGCCTGTTTTGTCAAAAGCAACAACAGAAGTCAATGCCATATTTTCCACATGCGCGCCGCCTTTGAACAGGATACCCCGGCGGGCACGGTTGGAAATGGCCGACAGCATCACTGGCATAATGGATGACACAAGGGCACATGGCGAGGCCACGACGAGAAACACCATGGCCTTGTAAAACGCCGCTGCCCACGTCCAGCCTAATGCGATAGGTGCACCTGCAATGACGATCAGCGTGGCCACAACAACAATCCGGGCATACATCGACTCGAACCTTTTGATAAACCGTTGCGAATCAGGAACTTCAGTCTGAGCTTCTTCGACCATGCGAATGATTTTCGAAAATAAAGTGTTTTCAGAGGACTGGCTAACCTCTACGTACAGCACGCCTTCCCCATTAACGGTGCCTGCATATACCTCGTCACCCTCCACCTTATTCACCGGAACGGATTCCCCGGTAATGGATGCCTGATTCACCGCCGACACGCCCTTGGAAATTCGGCCGTCCGCTGGAATCAGTTCGCCCGGCTTTACCAACAGTAGATCACCTGGCAGCAATTGCTCAATGCCGACTGTTTCTGTTCCCTCAGAGGACAATCGCAAGGCCGTCTCCGGCTTCAATGCCATCAGTTCGGAAATATCCTTACTGCTGCGCTCGGTGGTATAGCTCTCCAGCGCACCGCTGAGTGCAAAAATAAAGATCAGCATGGCTCCTTCATTCCAATAGCCGATCGTCGCAGCCCCCAGGGATGCTGCAATCATGAGCAGATTAACATCCAGATCACGCTCACGGATCAGTGTTTCTACTCCTTCTCTGGCCTTGGACCATCCCCCCAGGGCATAGGACACCACATACAGGATGACCGATAGCCATTGCGACCAATGCGAAATGCCCCATGCCATCAGCATCAGCATTCCGCTGCCGAGAGCAGCCTGCATCTCCTTGTTTTTCAGCATGCTTTTAAGCTGAAACTGTGGTTTGCGATTCGGGCCGGGCCGCCCGCTGCCACTGCTTTTTGAACGTATCTGAGCAGAAGAAGATAAGGTCTCTTGAAGTTGTTGAACAGCTTGCATCATGTCACATTCCTTTCCGTATTTGTTCTTTGTACCTGCATCTCATTGAGAATGATATCCATTGTTAAGGCCCTTAAAATAGCACATGCTGCTTCGGGAAGCCCGAAGCAGCATGTTTGGCAAATGAGAATGATAATCATTTTTGCATTAATACAATTGTTTTGGTTTAATGAAACTTTTGTTTTATTATATACCCTCTTTTTCTGGTTGTAAACCCGCAAGGTCCCAAATTAAAAGGATACCCACGTAAATAACGCAGGCACCCTTTTGATTTTACAGCAGTCCGCATTTGAATTTCGTGTTACCTTCGAGCTTTGGTACTACAGTGGAAATTGCTGCGCATATTTGTGTAAAACATCCGATGAATGCTGCTGCTCCGAGCGCTGCAGAATTCCACAACGCGCAGTCCCTATGCGTGCAGCTGGAACGGCTTCATTCGGACAGATGATCCCCGTCAGCTCGTTTCCCCAGAATGAAGCCCCATCCAGAGACGGATAAATTTCAGCTAACGCCAACCAGATCGGAAGCTCAGACTTTACACCCCGAATAGCCTCCGTTATGCCATTGAGCGCAGCGGCACTGTTTCTACAATCATTCGCGCAAGCCGGATATAATCGCTCCTCAGCCTCATTGTTAGCGGATACAATAGGGGTGACCTCTAAAATCATCATATCAGCAAAACGTGCCATATCCGCCGCTTGAGACGCCTGCTTGATCTGTTGTGCGTTCACTTCCGGCATATGATTGGTGCTGGCGTGCTCCCCGGAATGTCCATTCCGTGGTTGGCTTTCGTCAGGCTTCATAGACACGTCTACCGTCAATAAAACGCCTACCCGATACGGAATACAACGCAGACGTCCACATAAGGTTTGCTCGGCAACACCGTCAATCCAGTCCCGGGTTGCCCGGAATTGGCTAACGTCAGCCGGATTGCGCACCAAAATCTCCAGACGAGGCTCTCCTCCCTGGCGAACGCTTCGCAATGCAGCACGCAGCAATGCTTCCAATTGCATATCTTGCAGGCTGCCGATGCCCACCACGTTATTCTGTTCGATCAAGGCTATACTGAGCGGTGATCCGTTCAAAGATTCGAACAAGCCTTCATACTCCGTTTCCAGCAGACCGATAATTCGGCGGGACAAATGTTCACACAAACCAGGCAAACCAGACGCCTTGTTAAACGTTTTGTACGTGTCTGATGCACAGGAGCCTGGAATAGGGATGGGGTTGGGCTTCCCATTAGGGACAGGATTCATCTGTCCAGATTCTGCAGCATCCAGATAGGCATAGCATAATTCCCCAACACGGCTGGACGTCTGTGACAAGGGGCCGTGCAAAAGGCTGTAGCCGTCAAAGCTTTCTATATCTGGGATAGATGCCGGCATGGTGCTTAAACGATTCACATTTTCAGAAGCATCCCCATAAATCCGTATCGGTGTATGTCTGTATTCATCGCTCCATTTTAACAGTGTATCTATCGCTTTCCTGCTATCGGTGTTACCCTTATTCAGCGTTATTTCCCCAAGCAACTCCGGGGTCACCGCCAGCAATGCCTCCTCTTGGCTGATCTTGCCCTGTTCGACTATTCCGATCAGCCAGCCCAACGGGTCTTCCTGCTGTGAGGCAGATACTTCATTGCGCCCGGCGAGCACCGACTCGATAGCCAGTCTCTGTGCAGCAGCAGCCTCCCTTCCCGGCTCGGGGTCTTCGCGATCCCCGCTGTTTTTGCTATCCCACAGCCCTGTGAATACATGCATCAGTTTAGCCTCCATGCTACTAATCCTTCCTTTCTTCCGCCAGCAGGTTGGCATACAAGAATTCGAGTATTCCACCAAAAAAAGAAAACGCTTACTAATTAGACGCCAAATGGAATTCAGATGAGCTTTGCTGTAAAGTCCCTACCTTAACGTATTAGGTACAGCCCACATTTATACATCTCTGTACAACGATCGGAAATCATAAAATCAACCTCCATTACTGCTGACAACAAACACCATTCAAAACATGCTGGTTATAAAAAAAACACCCCCGGATTTCACAGGATGCATACATCCAATGTTAATCCAGGAGTGTTTGATTTTGTACTACGTAAGTTTTAGTTCGTAAGTTTTATTCGTAAGAACGGGCCTTTAATACACGCATCACATTCAATACAGCCAGCAATGTTACACCTACATCGGAAAATACAGCCTCCCACATGGTAGCAATACCGAACGCGCCCAACGTGAGAAATACCGCTTTGATACCTAACGCAAATATAATATTTTGCCATACGATACGACGTGTATGCTTGGCGATATGAATCGCCGTAACCAGTCTTGCAGGCTCATCGTTCATGATTACGATATCCGCTGCCTCAATCGCAGCGTCAGAACCCAAGCCACCCATCGCTACACCTACGTCCGCCAGCGCCAGTACAGGGGTATCATTGATCCCGTCGCCCACAAATAAAACCTTGTCGCCTGTTTTCTTAGTTGCAGACAGCTGCTCAATTGCTTCGGCTTTATGCTGAGGCAACAGCTCTGCCCGTACTTCATCCAGGCCCAGTTGACGCCCTACAGCCTCAGCAACCGTCCGATTGTCACCCGTTAGCATGATGGTTTTCACCACACCCAGCTTTTTCAGTGAAGCAATTGTCTTCGCTGCGTCCTCCTTGACCTCATCCGAGATCAGAATACATCCGGCATAAGCACTATCCACGGCCACATGAACGACCGTTCCCTCATCCAGCGTCCCTGCCTGCTGCGCTGCGTCAAAAGCAACATGCTCCCGCTCCATCAGCTTCGCATTCCCGGCCAACACCAGACGACCATCAATCTGTGCCTGAATCCCGTGACCGGATATTTCACTATATTGCTGAACCCGCTCAGGTTGAAGCTCTTGACCAAAGGATTCGCGCAGAGATGCTGCGATAGGATGCGTGGAGTGCAGTTCCGCCAATGCAGCAGTTTCCAGTAAGCTTTCCTTCGTAAAGCCATCCGCAGGGTAAACCCCTGTCACGCGGAAAACACCTTTGGTGAGCGTACCTGTTTTATCAAAAACAGCATATTTTACATGATTCAGGGCTTCAAGATAGTTCCCGCCCTTGATCAGGATACCTGAACGTGAAGCTGCCCCGATTCCACCAAAGAAGCCGAGCGGAATGGATACCACCAGCGCACACGGACAAGAGATAACGAGGAAAACGAGCGCACGATATACCCAATCTGCAAACTGTGCACCCGGTACGACAAGCGGCGGAATGACCGCCAGCAGCAGCGCGACGATAACTACAACAGGAGTATAGTATCTGGAAAACTTGGTGATAAACTTTTCAGTCGGCGCTTTTTTGGCGCTCGCATTTTGCACCAGCTCCAAAATTTTGGAGACTGTGGATTCGCCAAATTCCTTGCTGACCTCTACGGTCAGAAGTCCGTTCGTATTCATAAATCCACTCAATACGCTGCTTCCCGGCTCAATGGTACGAGGCACAGATTCACCTGTCAACGCCGAGGTATCCACATGCGACTTACCGTCCACAACCTTGCCATCGAGCGGAATCTTCTCTCCCGGCTTAATTACGATCAAATCACCTATCCGAACGTCCTCTGGCGAAACCCTCCGTACAGAGTCAGCCGTCTTCAGGTTGGCATAGTCCGGTCGAATATCCATCAGATCACTGATGGATTTGCGGGAACGGTTGACAGCAACGCCTTGGAACAGCTCTCCGATTTGATAAAAGAACATGACGGCTACGCCTTCCGGGTATTCCCCGATTGCAAAGGCTCCAACAGTTGCCAGCGTCATCAGAAAGTACTCATCAAAGGCCATTCCCCGTACCAAGCTGCGTGCAGCCTGCAGGACCACATCACCGCCGACGATGATATATGCCAGCAAGAACAGCGCCAACTTGCCTATACCTTCCACGGGCAACCACCAGGCAACAGCTGCAATGACTGCACCTGCAGCCAAACGTGCAATCATGCGGCGCATACCGTCCGTACCGTGATCATGGGTATGCCCGGCGTGGCTGTCATCTCCATGCGAATGAGCATGGGTGGCATGGTCATGCCCGTTGTGCACATATGCTTCCTCGCCATGTGCTTCATGGCTATGAGTATGACCAGCATGCTCATGACCGCATGCGCAGTCCTCCGTGCTGCCTGTATGCACTGTGCCAGCTTCACTTCGACTATCTTCACGCAACCGTCCCCGAGCATTTTTGACAATCATCCGAACATGAGGCTCCAGTCTGTGAACCTTTTGTTCCGTTTGGCGAAAAATCTCTTCTTTTTGGTCCGAGCTTGCGGTCATCGACAACGTCTTCGTAACAAAATTGACCGAGCAATCAAGCACGCCTTCTATTTTACTGACTCCATTTTCAATCTTTAGAGCGCAGTTGGCACAATCCAAGCCATCCAGAATCCATTCGTGACGTTCCATTTTTTTCAGAGCATCCATATTTATTGGCCTCCAATAACTATATATGAGCACTTGTTCATACATGATTTGTTAAGGCCATTATATTCAGAATCAGGATCAGAAGTCAATGATAATGGCCCATGTTCATAAAAAAATCAAATTCACCGGACATACACCAAAAGAGCGCCAATTCTTTGGCGCCCTGCTGATGTTTATCCAATAAAACTATTGATGTGAAATGTGCTGGTGGGTTTGCAAAAAGATCTGCTCCACATGATTATCATCCAACGAATAAAACACCGTCTTGCCTTCCTTCCGCCGTTTGACAATACGCAGGTTGCGCAAGTAACGAAGCTGATGAGATACCGCAGATTGCCCCATGTTCAACACCTGAGTCAAATCATGAACACACAGCTCCTTTTGAGCCAGGGCGTATATGAGCTTGATCCGTGTCGGATCACCCAGTGCTTTGAAAAGCTCCGACATTTTGTATGCGATGGAATCCTCGACAAGGGAAGATTTTATGCGCTCAATTTCTTGGTCTGAACCGTGACAAGCCGGCTCGCAATCCAAAGCTTCCGTTTCAGAATTCATCCTTTTCACCCCATGTGTTTCGACTTGATACTCCTATTATAGCAAATTCGTAGAATTTACGAATAGCTTATATTACAGCTTGCCCTGTAACAGGGAAACTTCAAGTCTCCATTGACTGGCTCTGCCAGCGCTCTATGACATTGCATTCAAAGCAAGCTTAATTCAATGATTTCAAAACTTCATCACTGTAAGGGATAATTTCTTCTGTCTGATGATCGCGCAGCTTGACCGCAAATGCCGGGTCTACCAATAAAGCCCGTCCAACCGCAACCAAATCAACCTCTTCCCGCTCTACCAGACCAACAAGCTGTTCCAGTCTCGCCTGTACGCTATTAGATCTATCGTTCTCTCTGTGATTATTTTCCCGTTCACTCAGAAAAGCCCTTTCCAAACCAACGGAGCCTACCGTAATAACGGGTTTGCCTGTTAGCTTTTTGGTCCAGGCCGCCAAATTCAAATCAGACCCTGCAAATTCCGGTTCCCAAAAGCGCCGGCTAGAGCAGTGAAATACATCCACCCCGGCCTTGACCAACGGAGCCAGAAACTGTTCAAGCTCCTCCGGTGTATGTGCCAATTTTTCATCATAGTGATACATTTTCCACTGGGAAAACCGCAGTACGATCGGGAAATCCGGCCCCACTGCACGACGGCAAGCCTCAATAACCTCCACCGCAAACCGGGTACGCTGAACCAAATCGCCCCCGTATTGGTCTGTACGTTTGTTCGTTTTATCCCAGAAAAACTGATCAATTAAATAGCCATGTGCTCCATGAAGCTCAATACCGTCAAAACCCACCCGCTTGGCATCAGCAGCAGCCTGTGCAAAGGCTGCGATAATATCAGCAATCTCGGTCTCGGTCAACGGCTCAACAACTTTTTCACCGGAAGGCGAGATCCCGGACGGACCGACAGGCAGCGCCTCAGGATTCGGCTGGTTTGACGCGCCTATTTTGCGGGCAGTACCCACATGCCAGAGCTGGGGGATAATTTTGCCGCCAGCCGCATGGACTTCTTCAACGACCTTCGCCCACCCTTTCAATCCATCACCATAAAAGTTGGGAATACCTGTGCTTTCCACAGCCGCTGGGTGATTAATTGCGGTTCCCTCCGTAATAATCAAGCCAACAGCATTTTCCGCACGGCGACGATAATACTCGGCAACCTCAGGCCCCGGGATGCCTTGAGGCGAAAAATTCCGTGTCATGGGAGCCATAACGATCCGATTGGGCAGAGCTAAATTACCTGCTTGAAAAGGACTAAACAATAACTCGGTATTCATTACTTTGTTCCTCCACTCTCAATAGTATTATCGTTTTTACTCATCTGTTATACAATTCCATTTTACACATATGTAAACTTGAGTTCAAGAAGCCACAGTTTTCTTTTTAAAATAGATTTCACGAAAAAAGAGGAATCAGCTGAATGCCGATTCCTCTCTTACTACAGTGTTGCTAAGCACCATTAATTAGTGTGCTACCATGTTGTATTCCATAATCCACACGGAACCACCCACAATGGTCAACAGGATAACTACCCCGAAGATCAAAGTCATGACATTCCAGCGTGGTCCATTGCTCTCACGGATGTGCATGAAGAAGAAAAGCTGAACCAGGAATTGCAGCACTGCCGTGGCCAAAATAACGACCATGGTTGAAGTGCGGCTCAACATATGATTCATAACCACACCGAGAGGAATGATGGTCAGTACGATGGACAGAATAAACCCGATAACATAGGATTTCACTGAACCGTGAGAATCATCATGACCATGCGAACCTGCTCCTGATTGATGCTGTGCCACCTACATCACCCCCATCAAATAGACAACTGACAGCAAGAAGATCCAGACAGCGTCCAAAAAGTGCCAGTACAAGCTCAATGCTGAGACTTTACCCTTCGTTTCAGGAGTAAGCCCACGCTTTTTCACCTGGAACATGAGTCCGATCATCCACACCAGACCCAAGGAAACGTGAAGTCCGTGCGTACCGACCAGTGTGAAGAATGCCGACAGGAACGCACTGGTTCCAAAATTGGCTCCTTCGTGTACCATTTCAACAAACTCGTAAACTTCAAAACCGATAAAACCAAGACCCAAGATCGCCGTCACGATTAACCAGCTGATTAATCCCTTCAGGCTTCCTTTGTTCATGGCCAACACGGCCAGACCACTTGTAAAGCTGCTTGTAAGCAAGAGGAACGTTTCAATAATAACCCCTGTCATGTTAAACAGCTCTGCGCCCCCCGGCCCTCCGGCCGTATTGTTCCGAAGGACAACGAAGGTTGCAAACAAGGTACTGAACAGGATCACGTCCGTTACAAGAAAGATCCAAAAACCAAGCATCTTCAATTCTTGCGGATCGTGATGCCCGTGGTCATGATCATGGCTATGATGTGCTGCAGCTTGTGCCATTATACAGACCCCCTTATTGCGGCTTCCGTGCGTTTTACTTCATCTGCAGGAATATAGTAATCGGCATCATAGGAGAAGAACGAGCGGCAAATCATACAAATTGCCACACCGATCAGCCCTGGAATATAGAAGAACGACCAACCGAATACGAACCCAAAGCCTGCGATGAAAAAGAACACTGACATAATGAACGGAATCGCCGAATTTTTCGGCATATGAATTGCTTCAATTGGTGGTTGCTTTCTGAAAATACCTTTTGCACGTTTGTCTTTTTCTGCCCACCAGTCGTCACGTTCTTCTACTTGCGGGATGGTAGCAAAATTGTACTCCGGTGCAGGTGAAGGAATCGACCATTCGAGCGTATGACCACCCCAAGGATCGCCTGTTGTATCCTTCAGCTTGCGGAAATTCTTGATACCCAGCAGAATTTGAAGAACCTGGAACAAGAAACCAATCCCCATCAGGAATGCCCCAATGGTTGAAACAAAGTTAAGCGGCTGCCAGCCGGTATCCCAGCCGTAAGTGCTCAGACGACGTGTCATACCCATCAGACCGAGGGAATACTGCGGAATGAAACATACATAGAATCCGATGTTCCAGAACCAGAAAGCCCATTTGCCAGGCGTTTCAGGCAGTGTGAATCCGAACATTTTAGGCCACCAGTAGTACAGACCTGCCAGATAGCCGAACACTACACCGCCAATCAGAGCGGAGTGGAAGTGAGCGATCAGGAAGTAACTGTTATGGAACTGGAAGTCCGCAGGTGCTACAGACAACATGACGCCCGTCAAACCTGCAATCAGGAAGTTCGGAATAAAAGCAATAGACCACATCATCGGAGTTTTAAATTCGATTTTACCCCGATACATCGTGAACAGCCAGTTAAACACCTTAACCCCTGTCGGGATTGCGATAACCATCGTCGAAATCGCAAAGAATGCATTGACATCTGCGCCTGATCCCATCGTGAAGAAGTGATGCGCCCAGGTGAAGAAGGACAGGATCGCAATAATGAACATGGCGTAAACCATGGATTTGTAGCCAAACAATTTCTTTTTGGAGAATACGCTAATGACCTCGGAATAAATACCGAAAGCAGGCAATACTACAATGTATACCTCAGGATGACCCCACATCCAAATCAGGTTGATATACATCATCGGGTTGCCGCCAAAGTCAAGGGTAAAGAAGTGTCCTCCTCCGAAGCGGTCAAGGAATAGCAAAGCCAAAGTAATCGTCAGAATCGGGAACGCGAAAATGATAATAACACACGATGAAAATACGGACCACGTAAAGACAGGCATTTTCATCCAGGTCATACCAGGTGCGCGCATTTTAATAATGGTAACAATAAAGTTGATCCCAGTAGCCAATGAACCTATACCCGAAATCTGAATACCCCAGATATAGAAGTTCTCGCCGACGCCGGGACTAAATTGCAATTCTGAAAGCGGCGGATAACTCAACCAGCCTGCATCTGGCGAACCGCCAATAACGAAGGACAGGTTGAACAACATCGCTCCCATAAAGAAAAGCCAGAAGCTCAGTGCGTTCAGGAAAGGGAACGCTACGTCGCGCGCACCAATTTGAAGCGGTACCGCGATATTAAACAAACCAAACATCAAAGGCATCGCCATAAACAAGATCATGATCGTGCCATGTGTTGTAAAGATCTGATTGTAATGCTCAGGATGCAGCAATGTAACATCCGGTGAAGCAAGTTGAATACGCATCAATAAGGCATCCACGCCACCGCGGAATAGCATCAGGATGGACGCGAGGATATACATGATACCGACTTTTTTATGGTCAACAGTCGTCAACCAGTTTTTCCAAAGCCAGCCCCATTTTTTGAAATAAGTGAGCACAAACACGATCCCGATCGTCGCAAGAGCGATGGAAACGTCCGCTCCATAAATCATCGGATCTCCAGTAACGAAGAAAGTGGATGCAAACTCTTTTATTTTATCAAGCATTGGGAGCCTCCTTCCCTATAATCATTTAATTGTGTCCGCTCATATTCATATGACTCATGTCCATTGCACTTTTATCTTCTGTGCCGGACTTGGAAGAACCTTCAGTGGATGCTCCATGTCCTGCATGCGGATTGGAAGCACCGTCTACTACGTATTTGGTTACGATGTCCTGGAACAATCCGTCGGGAATCGAAGAATACTCATCAGGCTGGGACAAACCTGGTTTTGCAAGCGCCAAATAGCCGTCCTTTGTCAACGGTTTGGACTGCTTCTTGATGTCAGCGACCCAGTTTTTATACGCTTCATCCGACTGGACTTCTACATCAAATCGCATTTGTCCAAAATGCTCACCGCTAAAGTTTGCACCCGAACCAAAGTAAGTTCCTTCGTGATCGGCCTGCAAATGCAGTTTCATAGCCATGCCTGACATGGTGTAGATTTGACCGCCCAATTGCGGAATCCAGAACGAGTTCATCGGGGCATCGGCAGTCAGTTCAAAACGGACTGGAACACCTTTAGGAATGTGAACTTGGTTAACTGTAGCTATACCTTCCTCCGGATACATAAAGAGCCATTTCCAGTCCAGTGAAGTCACTTGAATGGTTACTGGCTTTTGTGTACTTGCGAGCGGCTTGGAAGGCTCCAGCAAGTAGGTATATCTCGCAGTGATGACCGCAATAATACAGATAACGATAATTGGAATAGCCCACCACACGGTTTCCAGCTTTTTGCTGTCATCCCAGTGGGGTTGATACTTTACTTTGTTAGTCGCTGTGTCACGATAGCGCCAAATGATGAAGAAAGTCAAAATCATGACCGGTACGATTATAAGCGCAGACAAAGCCGTCGTAATAATGATCAGCTCTTTTTGTGCTTGCCCAACGGGTCCTTTCGGATCGAAAACAACGTATTTTCCGCCAGCATAAAAACACGTCCAAATGAGCAATGCTACCGTGAGCACGGTCAAAACCAACGCAATAATCGCTTTTGGTTTTTTGTTCATGTTGTTCCCCTCTCCTTAGAAATAGTAAATTACTCAAAACTAACGAACTCCTGTAATGTTTCCCCTATATAAGATAGCAGAAAAGCGGTCACTTTTTTTATTGTTAACAAAATTGTCGATTATTTGTCCGTTTTTTGTGAAAAACCTCTCTAAAAATAAATTTTCTCTTGCAAATTCAAAAATCATTTATTACTAAAAAAATGACATAAAATACGATATTTATGTATCGCAAAGAAGCTATATTAAAGCAAAAAGCGGGCCTCCGTACAGTTATCACGCTACACTGCTCGAAGACCCACGATGTTGTTTTTATTGGATATGTTCTTTCACTTTTATTTATGTTAACTGCGGCCATTTTCCTGGTCTTCCTTCTTACGGGCAATGACAAACGCTTTTCCAATGAGAAAAATAAATATTCCGGCAGCGAAGCAGCCAATACCTGTCATTAAATATATATTACGATCACTCAAATTCCCCAGATCAAACAAAATAAGAATAATACCTGCAATGCAGGCAATCCACGCGATAGCAGATACCATGCGACTCATTTGGTAGTCAGTTGAGCCTGATTTCCTAAAATTCGCAGCCATCCTCTTCACTCCCTCCAGTCTAAAAAATAGTTTCAAACGCCCTCGTCAGGTATTTTTGTCAGTATGCACATATCTTGCTTTTTTATTCCCTTTGATCTATACATACTTGGAACAACCTGTAATATATCCTGGCTATTATTACCCCGAAGGACCTGCTGTTCAAACCAAAGGGAGTGAAGACGGAACCAGCTCCGCTATTGCAAAACAGATCTTTTTTAGCGTCTGGTCTCCAGCCAATTATTATTGACCACATTTTGATACCAGTAATAGCTTTCCTTGGGGGTGCGGACCTGTGTGCGGAAATCGACATGAATCATGCCAAATCTCATATTGTACCCTTCTGCCCACTCAAAGTTGTCCATCAGTGACCATGCCATATATCCTTTGACATGAAGCCCGTCATGAATAGCCCGGTGTACCTGCACCAAATGCTGACGCATATACGAAATACGACGGTCATCCTGAACCTTGCCGTTCACAATGTCATCGTTGATACATGCCCCGTTCTCTGTAATGTAAATGTCGATGTTGCCGTATTTTTGCAAATAATGCAGTACCTCATACAGCCCACGTGATTCCACCGGCCAGCCGATATCCGTGACTGGCAGTCCCATATTGATCTCTTCGGATTGAAGGAACCCGGCTTCGGGATTAAAGCGATTAACGGACATACTATAGTAATTGATGCCGATCATATCAATCGGTTCACGAATGATGTCCATATCCCCATCTTGAATCGGTACGCTGGCTCCCTGCTCCGCAAACCAGTCTACCAAAAACTGTGGATATGAGCCTTGATAAATAGGCTGGAGAAACCAGTCACTGTGCAGAGAAATCGTGCGTGCGCAAGCGGCTTTGTCTTCCTCGGAAGTGCTGTAGGGTACAGCCCATGAGACATTGGGCGCGATGCCAATCTGACCACTGGTGCCCAGCTCGCGGAAACGACGCACAGAAAGGCCATGTGCAACCAGCAGATGATGTCCCACATCGATGGCTGTCTGGAGATTCGTCAGACCAGGGGCGTGAACGCCCAGCATATTGGATAAAAAAGCGATGCACCACGGTTCATTAAATGTGAGCCAATGATGTATTTTCCCGTGGAACTCGCGGAACATCGTTTCGGCAAACTGGACAAATGCCTGAATCGTGCGGCGATTTTCCCAGCCTCCCGCATCCTGAAGCACCTGTGGCAAATCCCAGTGATACAGTGTGCAAAACGGTTCAATCCCGTTTTCGTTCAACAAGTCGACTACGCGATGATAATAGTCCAAGCCTTCTTGGTTGACTTCACCGTCACCATTCGGGAATATACGCGGCCATGACACCGAAAAACGATATGTACGAATGCCCAGCTCCTTCATCAGCCGGATATCCTCCTCGTAGCGATGATAGCTGTCGCAAGCTACATTTCCGTTATCTCCGTTAAACACCTTGCCAGGCGTATGGGCAAAGGTATCCCAAATGGACAGGCTTCTTCCCCCCTCCTGATAAGCCCCCTCAATTTGATAGGCTGCCGTTGCCGTTCCCCACATAAAGTCCTGCGGAAATTGAAAAATGGTCATATTCGATCTTCCTCTCCATGAATAATAATCATATGTCCGTCCGTTATTTCCTGCTCTTTGGTAAAAATCCATGACAGAATGAATCCACCGTGCTCTGGATCAGGCTGGGCTTGCCGGGCATCTGCGCTAAAGGGCTGTGCACAGCGAATGATGCAATTACCTGTCGGGACAGATGCGATAAGTTCCGCACGGGCGAGCCGGGAACCGGACCATTCTATGCTGACCGTCATCCCGCCACGCCCCCGC
>NZ_JH601066.1:83436-83714 GCF_000245715.1 Paenibacillus sp. Aloe-11
CTGACCCGTCCCTGCGACCATGCCGCAGGCAGGGCAGGCAGTAAGGTCAGCTCACCCGGACGGCTTTGCAGCAGCATTTCCACGATACCCGCCGTCGCGCCGAAATTGCCGTCAATCTGAAAAGGCGGGTGAGCGTCGAATAGATTGGGATAGGTCGAACGCGACAGTAAGGTACGAACATACCGATGCGCCGCCTCGCCATCCTCCAGCCGGGCGTACAGGTTAATCAGCCATGCACAGCTCCACCCGGTATGGCCTCCCCCATGATCCAGCCGCCT
>NZ_JH601066.1:83730-98624 GCF_000245715.1 Paenibacillus sp. Aloe-11
CCGCCTCTGCCAGCTCCGGGGTATCGCGGATATGGATTTGTCGGCCGGGGTACAATCCGTACAGATGCGAAACATGCCGATGTCCCGGCTCCGCTTCCTCCCAATCGACAAACCACTCCTGCAACTGCCCGTGACGGCCCATTTGATAAGGCAGTAGTCGTTGCTGAGTCTCTTCACAGCGGTTGCGGAACTCTTCGTCTAATTCCAGCAGATCCGCTGCCTGAATGCAGTTGCCGAGCAGTTCCCGGATCAGTGTCATATCCATAGTAGAACCCATGGATATACTGCACTCTTCGCCGGACGATGTGATGAATTTGTTTTCGGGTGATGTGGAGGGAGAGGTAACTAGCCAGCCATCCGGGCCTTCTATGAGCCAATCCATACAAAAGGCAGCCGCACCCTTCATCAGTGGATAAGCCTGTTCCGCCAAATAGGCTGTATCCTGCGTGAACAGATAACGTTCCCACAGATGGGCGGTCAGCCATACACCCCCTAACGGCCAAAATGCCCAACTGGCGTGGCCCCCTGACGGTCCGGCGTATCTCCACAGGTCTACATTGTGGTGGGCTGCCCATCCTTGAGCGCCGTAATTGACGGAAGCCACTCTGCGTCCCGTGCGGCTGATTTCTCCAACCATGTGCAGCAGGGGCTCATGGCACTCGGCAAGATTGCATATTTCAGCCGGCCAGTAATTCATCTGTGTATTTATATTGGTTGTATAATTACTGTTCCACGGTGGCTGCACCCGGTCATTCCAGATGCCCTGGAGATTGGCGGGCTGACTGCCTGGGCGTGAACTGCCCATGAGCAGGTAGCGCCCATACTGAAACAACAGCACCTCCAAACCCGGGTCCGCCTCCCCTTGCTTATAACGCTCCAAGCGCAGATCAGTGGGCAGAATCAACTCTTCGGTTCGAGTGTCGCTCCCAAGCTCCAATGCGACGCGTTCGAACAGCGTGCGATGATCCTGCTCATGCCGTTGCCGCACCTGCTCGCTCCCCAGCGATATCGCCTTATCCAAAGTGATCTGGCAGGCCTCTGCTGACTCCGCCGGATCACTATCGGGCATCACGTCGAATCCCCGAAATCCGGTCGCCGCCGCCAAATACACCGTGAGTGTATCGGCGCCCGAAACGATTACTGTTCCGTCATCCTTCGCCGTTACGATTCCTCCCTCGGAAACCATCCTCACCTGAACTGCAAAAGCCATGCCCAGATCATGCTCGTAAACGACCGACTGCGGATGATCACCGTGATCATTGGATTCCACATGACTGGGCGCTCGTCCGTTCAGCGTAATACAGTTCCTCGTTGCTTCATCGGATAGCCCCTCAGCCACATCGCTATCCCATTGGGATAAAACAGCAAAATGTTCATCCTCGCCTGACTCATCTTCACAAGGATGGGGCGTCGTTATACGCACTGACGCATTAATCTGCCCAGCCCTATCCGCAGTCAGCGATACCATGATGATTCCATCCGGGCTACTTGCGATAACCTCACGCGTATAACGGATGCCATCGCTATGAAAAGCAACTGCTGCTGTTCCGGTCGGTAAGTCCAGTTCCCGTTCATAATGCGTGATTTCCCCGAAGCCCTTCTGCGTAATCCACAAATCTCCCAAAGGCTGATACGCTTCTGTATCGCAACCCAGCATATGCGTATTGATCAGATGTTCCGCATCCTTGTATTTTCCAGCTGCAATCAGTTCCCTGACGGGCTTCAAGTATCGCAAAGCATCATACTGAACCCCATCTCTGGGAAATCCGGACCAGAGCGTGTCCTCGTTTAATTGCAAACGCTCCTTCCTGATCCCGCCAAACACCATAGCGCCGAGTCTCCCATTGCCGACGGGCAATGCTTCTTCCCATACCTCAGCAGGTTGGCGAAACCATAACCGCAGGGACTGCAGTTTTTCCCCTTTTGTCACATCAAACCCTCCCCACCTGAGCTAAAACAGAGCGCCAATCCCGTATTGCCCCTAGGACAAGCGCTCTATCATCCGGCATTCAAAGCTTGGTTAAACGGATTCGTTATTTAGAGGCCTTCCCGCTCCATAGCTCCACTCTGTCCTTCACCAATTGCGTGTACTGCTGTTCCATTTGCACAGCGCCAGCCGCATCCAGCTCTTTAATCATGTTGTCGTACACGGTGTCAAAATTGGAGGTCGGTGCCAAAATAGCCTCCGGTATACGCTTGCGGATAATATCCGTCGTTTTTTTGAACGTAACGTTATAGTTGGATTCATTGTCTGTCGTCAGGTTATAGGCTGCACCCCATGGCTTGACGTCAAATTCCTTTTCGCTCGGAAAGAGGTCCTTCCACGTTTTTACGCCATACGCCTTGAGCGACTCCTTTTCCGGCTCTGAATAGGCTGCGATAATTTGTTCCGGAAATTTGGTAGTATAGTAGTTCCCCGTAGGATCTTTCACACCATCACCATAGTGTCCGCTGATCAGCGTGTACAGATCCATTCCGCTTGTTTTGTTGAAGCTGGTGGCGTTGTTCGTTTTTTGCTCCAGTATATTTGCTGGAATGATACGTTTGCCGTCCTTGATCTCATAATGCTTGCCTTCGATTCCCCAGTTCACCAGCACCTGTCCTTCATCGGAAGCCAGATAATCAAGGAACTTAATGGCCCGCACCGGATCCTTGCAGCTCTCTGTAATGCCTACACCATAACCGGACATGAAGCCTGCATCCTGAAAGGAATGATCCTTATATTCCTCCGAAAGTGTAACCGGAAAATGCGCATAGCTGGCATCGGCCTTGCCTGACGTTTTTAACGCATTTTCAGCTTCCAGATAGCCCCACTCCTGGTCAATCAGACCGAGGACGCGACCGCTGGCAATTTTGGATTTGTATTGGTCACTTTTTTGCACAAAGGATTCCTTATCCAGCAGCCCTTCATTGTACATGTGGTTCAACCAGCGGAAATACTCCTTTTCCTCCGGACGCTTGTAATGAAGCTTGGCTTCAAACGTCTTGGGATCAATAAAATATTCACCATCGTCCGACGCCCCTGTCGTCTGGAAGGCAGGATTTGTTACGGTAATCATGATTCTCCAGTCATCCGCATCCAGCGTGAGAGGAATGGTCTTTTTACCGTCAATGGTCGGATGTTTGGCTGCATAGCTTTTGAGTACGTTCTCAAAATCCTGTAATGTTTTCACCTTCGGATACCCCAGTTCCTTAAGTACCCTGTGTTGGATTTCAAATCCACCCGTCGCATCAAAGCTCTTCTGCCCCACACCTGCGTACGTAGGAATGACATAGATGGCCTGATCCTTGTTGCTGTATTTCAGCCGATCCATATAGGGACCGTACAGCTTTTTGAGATTCGGCGCGTGCTCGTTAATCAGATCCGTCAGATCAATCATCGCTCCGGCATCCACCAGCTTGCTGACATTTGCTTTGGCAGAAACCAGATCCGGGTACTCTCCACTCGCTGCCATCAAGGAAATGCGATCATTCCCGCCCCCGCCGCTGACATCAAATTCAGCATTCAGGGTTACACCCGTTCTTTTCGTGATTTCCTTGCCTATTTCATCCTTCATGCCGCTCCATTGCGGGCTCGAATCAGCCCCAAAAAAGCTAAACGTAATCGGATCGGTTCCACTGGATGAGCTTTCCTTTGCTGCGTTTTGGCTTGTGCCACAGCCTGCCAGTGCAGCAAGTGATACCGCAAGCAAGGGAATGAGTGCAAATCTGGACCAGTGTTTTTTCATGTTTCAAACCTCCTGTGTTTTTAATGATTGGACTGTTACGATTTCACTGTTATGATTTACCTGTTACGATTTAACTGCGCCCAGCGTCATGCCGCCTACAAAATACTTTTGCAGGAATGGATATACCAGCAGGATGGGGAGCGTAACCGTAATCGTAATTGCCATTTTGATGGATTCTGGCGAAATCTGTGCCATTTGCTTCGCCATATCATTGCTGTTGGTCATGCTGGAGCCGCCTTGCTGTGTACTTTGCAGTACCTTCATCAGCTCATATTGCAGCGTCGTCCATTGCGCGGCTGTCCCGTTGTACAAATACGTATCAAACCACGCGTTCCATTGGTTCACCGCCAAAAACAGAGCAATTGTCGCGAGCACAGGCTTGCACAGCGGCAAAATAATTTTCCAGTATATTGTAAAATCGTTCGCTCCGTCCAGCTTGGCAGACTCCTGCAGCGCATACGGCAAACCATCCATAAAGGAACGAATGACAAATACATTAAACGCGCTAATCAACGTCGGGAAAATATATACCCAGAACGTGCCCAACAAATGCAAATCACGCATCAAAATAAACACCGGCACCATCCCGCCGGAAAAATACATCGTCAATGCCAGAAACGTGGAAATGAACTTGCGGGCGCGAAAATCGACCCGGCTTAACGTAAATGCAAGCATGGATGCACAAATGAGCCCCAGCACCGTTCCGACCACTGTACGTAAAATCGATACCTGCAGACCCTGAAGAAGGCCATCGTATTGGAAAATCGTTTTGTAATTTTCGAGTGTAAACTGGCGGGGCCATATATAAATGCCGCCACGAACTGTGTCCGTCGAATTATTCAAGGAAATTGCAAGTACGTTCAGAAATGGATACAGCGTCACTACCACGATTAAAGCCATGAGGATATAGTTGAACAAATCAAACATCTTTTCAGACCGGGTCGCGTTAAAAGCCTTGTTCGTCATTTCGCCTCTCCCTCCCTACATGATGCTTTCTTTGGTCAGTTTCTTGAATATGCCATTTGCCGTAAACAACAACAGAATGCTGACCAATGAGTTGAAAATACCGATCGCCGTCCCGTAAGAGAAGCGGCCCAAATTAATCCCGTAATTCAATGCATACAAATCCAGCACTTCGGAATAATCCGTTACGAGGCTGTTGCCCAGCAGGAACTGCTTTTCAAAACCGTTGCTGACCAGATGCCCAATCGCCATAATAAACAGAACGGCAATGGTCGAGCGGATGCCCGGCAGCGTAATATGCCACATCTGTCTCCAGCGGCTTGCCCCATCCACACGCGAAGCTTCATACTGCTCCTGGTCTATTCCAGTGATCGCGGCTAAGTAAATAATCGTATTCCAGCCCGTCTCTTTCCATATGTCGGAAGCGGTTACAATGTACCAGAACCAGCTCCCCTTGGCCATAAATTGAATCGGCTCATCCACAATATGAAGCGCTATCAATATATCGTTAACGATCCCCCCATCAATGGACAGCAACTTGGTAACCAATCCGGCAACCACCACCCAGGATACAAAGTGCGGAAGGTAAGATACCGTCTGCACGAAGCGCTTGAACATCATTCCCCTCAGCTCATTTAACAAAATTGCAAAAAAGATCGGTACAACAAAGCCAAATACAATGCCCATCAGGCTCATCGCCAGCGTATTGCGTAATACCAGATAAAATCGTTCATCCTGAAAAAGCTCAACAAAGTTGTCGAATCCCACCCACTTCTGATTCCAGAAGGATTTGGCAGGCTTATAATTTTGAAAGGCCATCGTCCAGCCCCACAGCGGAAGATAGCTAAAAACAAACACCCATATGACGAAAGGAATGGACATAAAATAAAGATATTTTTGCTGCTTCACACTGTCCCACAAGCCTTTTTTGCCACGTCCGGGCTCCGGTCCGCGTCCCTTACGCGGTCTGCCCCGATTGGATTCAGGAATCACAGCACCGGTATTGGAAGCGGTTTCAGTTGAAGATTCCATAGCAAGCTCCTCCTCGTATGTAGTTACTATTATCATACTGTGCCGGATCAGAAGCTGATACCCGACGAATTAGGAGAAAAATCAGTTCAAAATTAGATATATGGGGGGTGGAGTTGAAAATTACGTTTGTGCCACTACGCATGCGGATGGTACTTCCCATCGCTGTTGCCCCCGGATTTCTTTGAATAAGCACACAATGGTAGAAATCCGGGGACAAAGGCGAACGCTATCGCTTGTACAGCACCATTCCGCCTGCTCCGTTTTTATGTGAATTTCCTGAGGAAAATCTTATAAAACAAAAGACCAGCAATGTAAGCTGGTCAGAGGTAAAGGATAATGCAATCTTTAGAATGTTAAATCACCTCAATCATATTCTGCAACCAATTGGCGGGTATATGGATGTCTGTCCGGAGCAAATAATTCCTCTTTTACAAACTCATCCACCAAACGGCCTTCGTGCATGACCAGCACCCGGTCACACATATATTGCACCACAGGTAAGTCATGGGATATAAACAAATACGAAAATGCCAACCTGCCCTGCAACTCCTTGAGCAAGTTTAGCATTTCTGACTGAATTAAGGTGTCCAGGCTGGATGTGGGCTCATCCATTATAATGAGTGCCGGTTCCACGCTAATAGCTCTTGCCATACAAAGTCGCTGCTTCTGTCCACCGCTGATTTCATGCGGATATCTATCCAGCAGTTCACGTGATAAGCCCACACACTCCAGCAGCTTCCCTGCTATTTCTCTTCTGTCTGGACCACAGTCCTTCAAAAAAGCTGGAACCTTTTGTTCCAGCTGATCCAAGGGCTCCATGACAGATTCCAGCAAACGGAATCTTGGATTCAGCGCTGCAGACGGGTTTTGGAATACAGCCTGTATCTGTCCTTTATAACGTTTTAACGATTCCCGGTTGCCCGCTTGTACAGGATTCCCCTGAAACCAAATTGTTCCCGAATCTACACCTTGCATGAGCATGATACAACGTGCCAATGTGCTTTTCCCACAACCGCTTTCACCGATCAGACCCACACATTCACCCGCTCGAATCGTCAGCGCTACCCCGTCGAGCACTTTGTTCTTTTTGCGGTAAGATTTTTGAATGTCCTGCACGACTAGAAATTCAGGTACAAGTCTCGGGTTCATAAACATTTTACCGCCTTTCTATATGGTTTCATGCACGGCTTCCGTTGATGGACGCAAGGATGGAATGGCTTCAATCAGCCTTCGGGTGTAGGGCTGTTTCGGGCTGTTTAACAATGACAACGTGCTTCCCGTTTCAATAACCTGGCCTTCTCGCATTACAGTGACTTGATCGGCATAACGCTTGACGTTTCTCAGATTATGGGAGATGAACAAAATGCCACATCGGGTGCGTTCTTTCAGCTCTGAAATGATGCGTAAAATTTCGTTGGCATTCGTTTGATCCAATGCTGTGGTAGGCTCGTCCAAAATCAGCAGCTTGGGTTCCAGCATGATGACTACTGCAAGCGAGACCCTCTGTAGCTGGCCCCCGCTAAGCTGAAATGGGTAACGGTTATATATTTCTTTTGGCAATCGGACGTGTTCGAGGGCTTGCACAATGCGCTCTTTTCGATTTTTGCGTTCCGGCATATCCAGCATATCCTGCATATGATGTGCTTTTAGCGTTTCGTCCAATTGTTTGCCTATAGTAATAAACGGAGTCAGCACACTGGCATAGTCCTGAAAAACATAAGCGATTTCCTTGCCTCGTAGACGTTCTCTATCTTTCTTGGACAGAGCGAGTAACGAGCTTCCGCACCATTCGATCTTGCCGGATTCCACCCAAACCGTGGCAGGGAGCAGATCGCCAATGGACAGCGAGGTCATACTTTTTCCACTCCCACTTTCACCAATCAATGCATGACACTGTCCCGCGCTAACGGATAAATCGAGATCACGCACAATTGTGCCTTGCCCAGACTTCAGATGCAGGCCGGCTATTTCCAGCAGGTTCATCATTTCACTTCCCCCATGGTCGAAGATCCAGACTATTCCGTAACTGATCCCCGATCAGATTAGATAAAAGGACGAACAGCATAATGGCTACACCGGGAATGACCATCGCCAGCGGAGAACTGTGGAAATAAGCCCGCCCTTCATTCAGCATCGCCCCCCATTCGGGAGCAGGCGGCTGTAGTCCGAGTCCAATATAGGATAAAGCCGCGATCATTAAAATGATTTTGCCCATATCCAGTGTGGCTACGACCACAATTTCTCTGAAAGCCGCTGGCAGCAAATGCCGGAGGACCAATCGAAACGTTGGTACTCCGCTCAAGCGGGCACTGTAGATATATTCCTTCTCTTTTTCTGCCATCAGACTGCTTCTCACCAAACGAGCGTAAGCCACCCATTTTACTAATACAATCGCAATCATCAGGTTGACAATACCCGGCCCGAGCAAGCCCGTCAGTACGATGGCAATCAAGTAATCAGGAAAAGCCAAAAAAGAATCCGACACCCGCATGAACAAGCGGTCTATTCCTTTGCCCATCACCCCTGCGATTACCCCAGCTGGAATACCAATGCTCAGAGAAAGAATAAGAATCATCAAACTCGCACCAACCGTATTTCTCCCCCCATATACCAACCGCGACAGCACATCTCTGCCAAGGCCATCCGTACCCAACCAATGCTCGCCGCTTGGAGATTGAAGTCTTCGAGCGAGCGAAACGAGCAACGGATCATTTTTCATAAACTCCGGCAGGATGAACAATGCAGCTATTCCACCGATAAACAACAATAAAGGAAGTCGGGATTTACTCAATGTCCTCCCTCCTTCAAGCGGATTTCAGGATTCACGTATCCCACTGTTACATCCGTCACCACGTGAAGCAGCATAATGATAGCACCCATAAATAAAATGTATCCCTGAATGATCGGGTAATCCCGGTTATGAATAGCTTCCACAATAAACTTTCCCAGTCCCGGATAGGCGAATATCGTTTCTACCACGACACTTCCCCCCAGCAAGCTTCCCACACTGATACCAAACATGGTCATGACTGGAGTCAAGCTATGGCGACACGCATGCAACCAAAAAATACGCTTCCTTCCAATTCCTCTGGACCTTGCGCCCAGGATAAAATCCTGACTCAAGCTGTTTAACAGACTGGAACGAATAAGACGTACATATACCGCAGCCATCGTCAGTCCCAATGTCAGCGAAGGCAGCATTAGATGCATCAAAGTGCCGTTGCCCATCGACGGGAAGATCGACCACCGTACCGAAAATCCCTCAATAAGCAGAAGTCCTAGCCAAAAGCTGGGGATGGATGCTCCCATGATCGCGAGTACCCGGCTAACTCGATCAATCCACTTCTTGGGATACAAGGCAGAACAAGCGCCTAACGGTACCGCAACTGCGATCAGCACCACAATGGAAGTAAATGTTAAAAGAAGCGTCGCAGGCATCCTCGTCCATATTTCTTCTGTTACCGGACGATGTGTCATGTAGGAAGTTCCCAAATCCAAACGAATAAATTTTGAGAGCCATTCCCAGTATTGCACGATAATCGGCTCATTCAGGCCCATAATCTGTCTTTGGATTTCCACTTGCTCGTTCGTAACTGCTACATCATCTACACGAAGCAATTGTCGCACAGCATCTCCCGGAGCAAGCTTGATTCCCGCGAAGCTGATGAGCGATAGAATAAAAATAAACAGAAAAAACTCGATCAGCCTTTTGCCAAGCAACTGAATCATTTGGCTTCAACATCCAACTGATTGGTGAGCATGTAGTATTCGCTTTTACTGGTTACCCAGTTTTTCACATTGTCTTTGTAAACAACCAGCGTGTTCGGATGCACCATATAGGAATAGTACGTCTGGTCATTAATTCGCGTGAGCGCCTGAGCTATCAGTTCATTTCGTTTTGCTGTATCTACGGTTTGATCCAGCTGGTAAATCCATTTATTCAACAATTCATCGTTTATTTTTCCATAATTCAGCGTTCCGTCCGGTAAAAACGATACATTCAAAAAGTAGCTGGCATCCCCCCGGGGCGCAATCAACGGACTGTACATGCCCAAATCCCAGGTCGTATCGTTCATTAAATAGTCTTCGTAATTTTCAACCTGCTCGATTTGCAGCGTAATCCCTAATTGCTTGGCTTCCGATTGCAACGCCTGTGAGAAGATCGGGAACTCGGCTCTGGATGCGTAGGTCACCAGCTTTAAGGTTAAGGGCCTCCCGTTTTGTGTGACTTTGCCGTTGTCCACCTGAAGTCCGGCCTCCTTAAACCACTTGAGCGCTTCTTCAGCCCCGGTCTTGCGGGTTGGATATTTCGGTACGAACGGGAAATCAGGCAAAAATGGACCTTGTGCCACCGTAGCTTGTCCGCCCATAATGGCGTCCTTCAGCTCCTCGCGATTGACCAAGGCATCAAAAGCCTTGCGCACCTTCTCATTTTGGAGCAAAGGCTTTTTCGTGTTAAAAATCAGCTCATGTGTGCGCAAGCTAACCACGGAGTCCAACCTGAGCTGAGCGTCTTGCTTCATTTTGTCCATGCTTTCAACAGGCGGGCGATAAACGATATCTGCGTCACCGGATAAAATAGCGGATAAACGCGCATTCGCATCTTCGTTAAAAGCAAAAACCGCCCGATCCAGCTTGGCCGCCCCACTCCAATATCCATCATAACGGGCAAGCTTTAATGATGTGCCTGCGGTGAAGGACTCCACTTGGAAAGGCCCTGTACCGATTGGCTTTTTATCCGGATCTGCTGCTTCCGTGTCCAGAATGGCTGTGTTGGGATGAACAAGCTCGGATGGGAACTGCGGGAATGATTCTTCCGTGACCACACGCAGCGTTTGCCCGGAGGCTTTCATGGACTTAATTCGCAATACCTGCTTAACCCCCGGATTCAGCTCTATCGAGCGTTCCAGCGATTGCTTGACTGTCTCTGCGGTCAGTTTTTTTCCGTTTTGGAAGGTGACACCGTTACGAATCTGAAACTCCCAATTTTGACCGTCTTTGCTCGACCACTGGGTAGCCAGCCACGGCTGGATTTTTACGTTCTCGTCCAGCTTAACCAACGTTTCCACGACTCCGGCTCTTAACGGCGTGTAATCCAGGCTGGGGTCAACGGTCTGACTGGCAAAGTTAAACAGGAAGGTCAGTTCTTTCTTTGCCTGCTGCGTTGCTTGCGTTGAACTCTCTTTCGTACCGGAACAAGCAGCCAGTAAAGCTATGCTCAAAAGCATACATACCATTGGGATGAATCTTCTTTTTTTCATATTTCCCCTTCATTTCTCTATCGTTTCCTTCCATCATACCTTCCTTTTTCTTGTCATGACCTGACCCACTTGAGCTATATCCGCCTTCTAACATTGAACATTTTGTGACTTTCATCATAGTTTCCTTCGTACGAAGGCAAAAAAAATAGCCTCCCAGCACAAATATGCCGGAAAGCTGATATTGATTTATTTTACCGTGATCGTCCCGTAGTACATGTACATGCCACAATTATACTCATATACCCCTGGTTTCAGGTCCTTGACGGTAAAATAATTATTTTCGTGATCCAGGAAAACGTCCATTCCGAGCTTCAACGACTGTACTTCGTCAATGCAAGTAAAGGATGTCATTTTCTTGAAATTGATTTTGGTCGGAACGCCGGCTTTCACTTCAATATTTTTAGGATAAAAACCGTCCCCTTTTACACCCACTGTAACAATCTCGTATTGGGTCTTGTCTGGCTCTTCCTGAGCTTGTTTAGGTTGACTGGCCGGAAACGACGACGCGCTCCCCTGAAAATAAAACAAGACAAACCCGCCCATGATCAGCGCTACAAAACCAATCAGCAGCAAATGCCAATGTTTAGAGATGAGTGCTTTCATTCATATCAGCTCCCTCCAGTTGATTGTCTACATGTGACGGATCAACTCCAACCAGTATATAAAAATTAATCAAAATTTAAAATACCTCATTCGAGCTATATTGTGAAAATAGTGTCACAAAACAACAGGGTTATGGCTTGAATTTGGGATCATCAGGAACAAGCCCCATTTCCAACGCGTATCTCGTCAATTGTACACGGTTCTGAACATGCAGCTTCTGCAAAATATTTTTCAGATGATTTTTTACCGTATACTCTGAAATACCGTATTTTTCAGCGATTTCCTTATTGGTCCACCCTGCGGCCACCCCATACAAAATATCCTGCTCTCTTGAGGTAAGATGGACCTGCGGTTCCTTTTTTGCCGTTTTTGCCGTTATAGTAACGTCTTTCAAGATTTGAAAAGCCAGCTCCCGGCTCAGCGGTGCTTCCTCATTCACAATAGAATGCAGGTACTCCAGCCATGTGGAGGGCGCTATGTTTTTTAACAGGTAGCCTTGGGCCCCCCGTTTCAAAGCTTCAAGCAGATGAATCATATCATCCGACACGGTAATCATCACTATTTTCACATATGGATACAAGAGCTTAATCCGCTGTGTAGCCTCCAGCCCGTCCATTCCGGGCATCGAAATATCCATCAGGATCAAATCCGGCAGCCATTGCCCGGTAAATTCAATTGCTTTTTCACCGTTGTCTACCACACCGATGATTTCAAAGCTTTGATCCATGGCTAATATTTCACAGATAGCTTCACGAGCATGAGCAGAATCATCTACGACCAGCACACGGATATGCGTCATTGGTGTTCTCCCTCTTTGGATATTTCGACTGTGGTATACGAAGAATCTGACAAAAACCGAAGCGTCCAGTTCATATCCTCCGCTCTTTCCTTCATGATATTCAGACCATATCGATCTTTAAACTGAAAAGGATCAGCGGTCAAGCCTTTGCCGTTGTCCTTGACGATAACTTTCCATTGATCTTGGTCACCTTCCCCGGTAATCCATCCTTTGGAAGCCCCTGAGTGCTTTTCAATATTAACAACCGCCTCACGAATGCAAGCCAAAAGCTCTATCTTCTCTTTGGGAGTCAGGGCGGCATCAGGAATCTTCCACTGAATATCTACATGCACAGGAATTTCGTGAATCATTTGCCGCACCTTGTAATCCAGGGATTCGTTGGTTGTCAGCATTTCGTCGGGGGTTGGATCAAATCTTAAATTGGCAATCGCCTGACGAACATAGCGGTTCACTTCGTGGACGGTCTTTCTGATTTTATAAATATCCTGACGATATTGCCCTTGATCGCCGTTGTGCTCCAGCCGATCCACTTTGACGGACAATAAAAAAAGGGATTGAGCTATCCCGTCATGCAGCTCCCTGGCAAGCTCTTCTCTCGCTTCAAAGGCGGCTTTGGCCGCGCGTTCGTGTTGCAGCTCCATCTGAATACGCTCCAGCATATGAAAAAGCTTGGTCAACAGCGTTACACTGACCAAATACAAGATGACCGGAGTAAGCCAGTTGCCCACATTCATTGAGATATAAGAGAGCAAAAATTGATGTCTCACATATTCCCAAGCTCCAACCGTTAGTGTAGGTACAAATAAAATCATCCATTTAATTTGTTTATACGTCATACGAGCCTCCTTGCAGCAGTATGAAAAATGCACCAACCAAGCAGATCAGTGGTTTAAACCGTTCCGAGTGTCTTTAGGCCTCACAAGCATAACTTTTTTGCTGATTGAGAACAAGCTTGATCCAACAGCCGATAGAAAAGTAAAAGAAGCCGGACATATCTGCGCCGGCTCCTGATGCTGGAATTATTTTATCGAGGCTTGATCTTTCCTATGATGTCACAGACGCGGATGATCCAGCTCATACAGGTTACGGTATCGGGGCTGCTCCTGCCAAAGCTGTTCATGACTGCCTCGCATGGAAATGCCGCCTTGCTCCATAAAGATCACCTCGTCCATATGCTCCATACCTGTCAGATGATGCGTGATCCAGATCAGTGTTTTGCCCTCCAGCACACGAAACATCGTCTGCATAAGCTCATGCTCTGTCAGCGGGTCAAGCCCTACCGTCGGCTCATCCAGTAAAACAATCGGATGATTTTGCAGCAAAATCCGCGCCAGTGCAATGCGCTGCCTTTCTCCACCCGAAAAACGAAGGCCCGTTTCCTGCATCCGGGTATCGTAGCCCTCCGGTAAAGAATCAATCAAAGCTCCAAGCCCCACCTGCTCCGTTACCGCACGCACCTCTTCCAGCGAAGCATCGGGTCGCCCCAATCGAATATTGTTCGCCACCGTCGTATCGAACAAATACGGCTGCTGGTTTAATACCGCAAACAAGCTGGAGTATGCTCCACCCGTATAGACGGGTGTACCTGCGACAGTGACGCTCCCTTCATCCGGCTGCAACGCTCCCTGAATGAGGTTCAGCACCGTGGACTTGCCCGCACCGCTGCGGCCAAGCAGCGCAACCTTGCCTCCCTGCGGCACGCGCATGGAAATATTGCGCACGCTCCAAGCCTGTTTTTCCGAATAGCGATAGCTCACGTTGTCCAACAACAGCTCGCCTGCGTTGCCAGCTTGATGCACAGCAGCATGTGTCCCCGTTGCTTCAGCTGTGATATCTGCTGCTCGCTGTCCTTTATCCACAGCAGGTGTATGCGTATTTTTCTCCGTATCCTTCAATCGTCGCAGCGAATCCTGATACTCCGGTGCATGAACCACCGCTTCTCCGGCACGAACAAAGGCATCCAGCAGCGGAAAGGCCGCCAGCGCAAAGGAGGCCAGCCATGTGGCTTCAAGGTGATTTTGTGCTACCAGCCCTCCGGCCCATACGGTCATGATCACAATTCCGCCGCCGACAACGCATTGTGCAATCCAATGAGAGCGCCACTCGCCCCGTCGAAGGGAATTTTCCACCATAGCAGCCTTGTTTTGCCGCCCTGCAAAGGAAGCGAGAAAATGCTCAGTCCGCCCGCTCAGCACCAGATCACTCATACCGAACAAAGCATCGGTAAGCTCCTGGTATGCTTTGCTCCGTTCCTGCTTGAATGTTCGCCGTTTGGCGAGTGAGGTCCACAGCGATATGGCCGGGGCAATCAAAAGCAAATATGCACAATACAACGCCATCAGCAGAGCAAAAGTTCCGTCCATCCATCCAAGCGCTGAGATGCCTGCCGCATAAATCAGCAGCGCCGATAAGGCAGGCAGGACCAGCTTCAAATAGATATTTTGAAGCTGGTCAATATCCTCCGCCAGCAATCCCAGCAGGTCCCCTGTACGGAATTTGCTGCGGATC
>NZ_JH601066.1:98650-122359 GCF_000245715.1 Paenibacillus sp. Aloe-11
GACAGCCGTACCCGCATACGGGACACCAGGCGCAGCGCTGCATCATGTCCTACCAAACGCTCCAGATATTGAATGACAGCTTTACTAAAACCGAATGTTCGCACAAGCACAATCGGTACGTACACCATCAATATATTTTCCGGTTTTAGAGCCGAACGGGTAATCAGATGACCTGACGTAAAGAGCAGAGCGCCGGCACAACCAATCGCCAGTGCACCCAAAAGAGCAGCCGCTAGAAAGGCCCAGCAATATTGTCTCAAATAAGACAAGAACCAGCCTTGACCGCTATTGTCCGCCACTCTCATATCGTCCGCCCCCTATTGTCCGCCACTCTCATATCGTCCGCCCCCCTCTTCCGTCATTCCTGTCAGCAATCGGAAATATGCTCCCTTGCGTGCAACCAATTGCTTGTGAGTACCTGCTTCTTCGAGACGTCCTTGATTCATCATCCAGACACAATCCATATCCGGCATCCAATGGAGTCGATGGGTGGCAAGAAAGATTCGCTTATGCTGAAAAACGGACAAAATCGTCTGCTTCAACTCCCATTCCGTCTCAATATCCAGATGTGCCGTTGGCTCATCCAATAAAATGACCGGACGATTGCTCAGCAAGGCACGCGCCAAGGCAATCCGCTGCGCCTGTCCTCCACTCAGCGTCCGACCCGCTTCACCAATAGGCTCATCCAGCCCACCAGGAAGTCCATCCACCAGCTCGCGGAGTCCTACCGCGTCAATCGCCCATTCCACCTGCTCGTTCGATGCCTCCGGCTCATAGAAGCGGATATTATCCGCCAAAGAAGCGCTGAACAGATATGGATGCTGCGGAATATAGGCAATGTGCCGCTGCCATTCGGCTTTGGCATCAGCGGCTAAAGGGCATCCATTCAGGCTCAGTTCGCCCGCAGTCGGATCGGCAAAGCCGCCAAGCAAACTGAGCAGCGTTGTTTTGCCTGCGCCGCTGGCTCCGACGATGCCGATCCTATTCACGTGCGGCTCAATGCTTGCAGATACATGATCAAGCCTCGCCGAGCCGTCCTCATTGAGGAGGCACACATCCGACAGTCTCAGGGTTTCCTGTCCTGTGATAGCTAGACCATTACCATTGCCGCCATTACCACCATTTTTAGCATTAACCGCGCTGCCATGACCCGTGGAGACATCTGCGGAATCGGTATGTCGTTCATCTTTAGCCAGAATAGATCGCATCGCGCCCCAAGCCTCCTTGCCATCTAGCGAGGCGTGATAGTCTGATCCCAACTGACGGATCGGCATAAAATAATCCGGTGCCAAAATGAGTACCATAAGCGCTGCCTCCAGGCCCACCGATCCACTAATCAGGCGCAACCCCAAGCCTACCGCTACAAAAGCAACCGACAGCATACTAAAAAAGTCGAGAGCAAACGAGGAAAGAAATGCTACTCGCAGCGTGCGCATCGTTGCCGCCCGATACTGGTCACTGACCTTCCCGACGGTTTCCCCATGCTCTCGACTGCGGCCCAGGAATCGTAAGGTCTGTAGCCCACGCAGCGAATCCGTAAAATGATGCGACAGCAGACGATAGGAACGCCACTGCTTGTCTGCCTGCTTACGGGCCGCCAAGCCAAGCAAAATAAAGAAGCCCACCAGAATCGGCATCGTAGTCGTCAAAATGACACCTGAAATGACATCCAATGTGAAAACATATACAAGCACCAGTAAAGTTACAGCCAGCATATCTATCATACGAGGGATGGATAGCTCCAAATACGTACGAAAACGATCCACTCCGTCCAGCGCCAGCGTTACCAGCTTGCCGCTGCCTTCCTTCGCGGCAAACCCCGGCCCACGCTCGAACAAACGTGCAAGCAGACGCTCCCGCAAGGAAGCGCCTGATGCTTCGGCAAAACGGCCTGCTGTCCGGCGTTGCAGCCAGATCACCGTATGCCTTGCTGCAAAAGCCGCCAAAAACAGCGCCAGTGACGGCCAAGCCATCACCAGCGGATGTTGTTCAAATAAAATCGTCACCGCCTTCGCCAAAAAGGTCGCTTGCGCAATCACAGCGGCCCCCTGGAGAAGGGAAAGGGCGGCCAGCAGCAGCATGACTGGCCGAATGCCCTTTAATTCAAACCATGCTTTATCCATCTTATGGAAAACAAAATAGCTCCACGCCTGGTAGGCCAGCACAAAGGGTAAAAGCGTTGCTGCAACAATCGTCATGGCCTTCAGCGTGTAATGACTGGAGCTTGCATTATAAATCGTCAAATCAAATGCGCTGTTGATCGAACTCACCATAAATCTCGGGAACAAGCCGACGAATAATGAAACGAAGCTCAGCAAAATGATGGCACCCGTCATTCCGAAGGCCCAGCCTTCACGACGTTGCTTCAGGAAATACCATGCGAGCACATAGGCGATAATTCCGACCGCAACCGCAGCATACATAAAAGGACCACGACGTGCGAATAAGTCTGTTGCAAAATAAGTCCATACCACCATTCCGGCAAGTAAAATACCCAATACTGGCAGGATTTTGGACGCGATCACACGAGCGCGATCTCTCACCTCTCCAACTGTCCGCAGAGAAACAAACGTCAGTCCATGCATCAGGCACATCCCGACCACCGTCAGTCCAATCCATACCGTATATCCGTTGAACACATCGGAGAATCCCGCTTTTAAATCCATATTTTGCTGGATAGGCACACCTCTCACCAAAGCGGCAAAAGCCATGCCGAACAGCATCGGCGGCAGGAAGCTGCCTACTAGAATGCAAGCATCCCACGTGCCTGTCCACCACTTGCCTTCTGCCTTGCCACGGAATTCAAAGGAAACTCCACGCAAGATCAAACCTAGCAGGATGAACACAAATACCAGATAATATCCACTGAACATGGTCGCATAAAAATGCGGGAAAGCGGCAAACATCGCACCTGCCGCTGTAATCAGCCATACTTCATTGGCATCCCAAAACGGGCCAATCGTATTGATCATCAAACGTTTTTGCTGGTCATTACGCGGCACCAATCCTGTAGCCATCCCCACGCCAAAATCGAAGCCCTCCAGAAAGAAAAAGCCGGTAAACAGCACAGCAATCAACAAAAACCATAAATCATTTAACGACAATGGTGTCACCCCCTTGAGCAAATGGATCATGAATGACCGTATGCTGATGCGGCTCTATATCTGGACCTTTACGAGCTGTACGAGCAAACAGGAATGCCAGTACACCCGTTAAAACGAGATACAGCGTCGTAAATGCAATCAACGAGAACAGCACTTCTCCTGCTACAACGGTAGGTGAAACAGAATCCTTCGTTTGAAGCAAGCCAAACACCGTCCACGGCTGGCGGCCCATTTCGGTCATAATCCAGCCCGCAGTATTCCCGATGAATGGGAGCGATATCCCCCACAGCATCAGACGGAAGAACCAACGATGTGAGCCCTCCAGTTTTTTGCGAAAACTCAGGTAAGCTCCGTACAGAGCAAGTGCAATCATGGCACATCCCGCCGCAATCATAATGCGGAAGCTCCAGAAGGTAGTACGTACTGGTGGAATATAATCACCCGGACCATAGGTTTTTTCATACTGTGCCTGAAGCTCCTTCATACCAGGCACGGAGCCGGAAAACTTGCTATACGACAGAAAGCTCAGTGCAAACGGAACTTTAATCTCAAAGGTATTTTCCTGCTGATCAGGATCAATATCTGCTACAACCGTCCAAGGCGCCGGGTCACCACTGTTTTCCCATAAGGCTTCACTGGCAGCCATCTTCATGGGCTGTGTTTTGACCAAATATTGAGCCTGTCCATGACCAAACATAGGAATAGCAATGGCACTGATTAATGCAACAATAATGCTCAATTTAAAAGAAGGCTTAAAAAAGTCCATATTCTTTTTATGCATCAGCTTCCAGGCACTAATACCTGCTACGAGGAAAGCCCCGGTTGCAATGGCAGCAAATATGGTGTGAGGATACTCCCACAAAAGCTGCTCGTTCGTTAGCAGAGCAGCAAAATCCTGCATTTCTGCACGTCCATTTTCGATCCCATATCCTACGGGACGCTGCATGAATGAATTGGCAGCCAGAATCCACAAAGCCGAGAGCATCGTACCGATAGAAACCAGCCACATACAAATTAAATGGACACCCTTGGACAGCCTTTCCCAACCGAATACCCATAAGCCGATAAAGGTGGATTCCAGAAAAAATGCAAGCAGCGCTTCAATCGCCAGCGGCGTACCAAATACATCGCCGACAAAACGGGAAAAGTCGGACCAGTTCATCCCGAACTGAAATTCCTGCAAAATCCCGGTTACCACGCCTACTGCAAAGTTGATTAACAGAAACGTCCCCCAAAATTGAGCCATTTTTTTGTACAAATCATTTTTTTTGATTACATACATGGTCTCCATGATCGCCACCAACAATGACAATCCAATGGAGATCGGCACGTAAACAAAGTGAAGAATCGTAGTTGTCGCAAACTGCAATCGTGCCAATTCTAATACGTCCATGATGTTATTCCTCCCCCTGTGCTTCTCTTAAGAACCGCATGCTAAATTAGTTTCTGAAGCCAACATTCAAACTTTGTGATAATATTCACGTTATTGTATATGAATGGATCATTTTTTATCATGACCCGACTTCAGAATAACAACATTATATAGAATAGATTTGAATGAAATAGAATCGAAAGTGTGAACATCGTGTCAAAGTTGTGTCGTAACGATGGCAAATTTATGAATTCAGCTCAAATCCTCTAATGAGTGTGACATTTGCGATTGATCTACTTATTTTTTTCGCACAAAAAAAGTCTCTCTTCGTTCGGAGAATCTTCCTCCGACATCTAACAAGAGAGACTTCATAGAGTGAAACCAAGGGAATCGATTAACAGCCATCCTTCCCTCCGTCATTCTGAACCCGATTACGGTAGGAGGAAGGCGACATCCCAGCATACTTTTTGAATTTACTATGAAAATAATCAGCGTTCGCATACCCCACACGACCTGCTACCTGATGCACCTTAATTCCCTGTGCAAGCAATTCCCTGGCTCGCTCAATCCTTACTTTATCCAGGTAGGCATTAAAAGCCTCGCCGGTATGGCTTTTGAACAGTTTGCCCAAATAACCACTGTTGTAGTTGAACATGTCTGCCAATAACTCCAGCCGCAAATTTTCATCATAGTGACTATGTATGAAATCTACCATTTGCTTCATAATGATCTCCTTGTCGCCTGAATCAGTCTGACCTATCCATTGCAAAATATGCTCAACAGAGTGATCGACCAGCTCGCCCAGTGTAGACTGGGCATATACATCGGTAATCAAGCTGGAATGCTCCTCCAACACCGATCGGCTCTGATCCTGTCCAGTCGCATACTTATTGAGCGCCAATGTAAACGCCTGGGCAAATGCCGCCTTAATTGCAGCTTCCGTGCGATAAACCTGAGGAAATTGGACTTCCATTTCCTTTAATACACGCAGCGCCGCTTCCCGGCTTGCCATGTCCAGCGCATAGTACAGCTTTTCTGCATAACGCATGGGGTCTGCTGTTTTATTGGACGCCTCGTCCATATCGGCGTTCATCGCTTCCAATTGATGCAGATCACTGGAGAGCATCACCCTTTCCATCCCAAACAGAAAGGTACGCTCTAATAACCGCAGTGCCTGTTCAAAAGAGCTGGGAATATCGGTTAATTTCGCCACCGGATCACCAGCAGCCGCGTAAATCTCGGTTGCCCACGGCTTTAGCTCTTGTCGCCAGGCTGCCAGCAGCGCAGCAGCCTTTTCCTCCGTTCTCACCGTGGCAGGAAGCAGCAGGCCTGTGTAGATTCCGGCCTCAAACACCATGCCTCTGCCCTGCTCCCGGCACATCTCTGCCAGACGCTGTTTGGCTGCTGCTTGCCGGGCTTGCCGATCCCAGTCAGGTATCCGCAGATCCAGCAGAATAATCTGATAGCTGTCCCAATCCAAAGCCGGCAGTGTCAGATGCTGCCCGTGCTGTTCGGCTTGTCGAGTCCCTTCATCAAGAGGACTACCGAGTTCTATAGCATTGCGTTTAGCCCCATCCGCTTGAACCGGAAACAGCAGTGCTTCAATCCAATCACGCTCATGGTGAGAAGCACCTCCCCACTTGCCGTTTTCCTTTTCGTCCTCAATGCTTCGCCGTACCCGTTTCAGCTCTGTCGTCATCTCTTCCTCATCGACGGGCTTCAACAAATAACCATCCACTCCGAAGCCCATGGCTTGCCGGGCATAATCAAAGTCTGCATATCCGCTTAATATAAGAAAATGGAACGGCTCACTGTTCATTTCACGTATGCTCCGTATGACCTCCAGCCCACTCATGCCTGGCATACGAATATCGACAATAACCAGCTCCGGCTGGTGCTCTTCGAATTTTTCCAAAGCCTCGCGCCCGCTCCCTGCTGTATCTACAATCCGAAAGCCACAATCCCCCCAGTCAATGATGGAGGACAGTCCTTCTCGAATCGCAGGCTCATCATCCACAATCATCGCTTTATACATTCGAATCCTCCTCCTTGGGTATGGAAAAATATACAGTTGTTCCTGCCTGCAAAACGCTTTCAATATGCAAACCATAACGTTCGCCATACATCAACGTTAGACGTTGGTGGACATTACGCAGACCAATACTGCTCCCTTCCGGCTCATCTGTTCCCCTGATACGTGCCAGCAGGCGGGCCAGTTGCCCTGCTTCCATGCCGATTCCATCATCCGCTACTTTAATGTGGAGTTCTCGTTGCTCCATTGTGATATCTACTTTTACCGTGACCGGCTCTTCCTTATTTTCGAGGCCATGAATGACTGCATTTTCCACCAGCGGCTGTATGATTAAAGGCGGAATGGATAAGTCCTCAGCGTGCTCTTCCAGATTCACTTCATAAATCAAACGATTTCCGAATCGGAACTGCTGAATTTGCAAATAGGACCGCACCATATCCAGTTCCTGACGTACCGTCGTTGTACCGCTGCCAATCTCCAGATTCCGCCGCATCAGCTTGCCAAGCAAACGCACCGTCGTTGCAATTTCGGCTTCCCCGTTCAGATGTGCCTTCATTCGGATGGATTCCAGCGCATTAAACAGGAAGTGCGGATTAATTTGACTGGCCATCATTTTTAGCTTGATATCCTTTTGCGCCAGTTCGAGTCTGTTATTTTGCTCACTCGCTTCGTATACCTGCGTCATGAGTTGGCGGATGCTGGTCACCATATAGTTGAAACGGCGGGATAAATCCCCGATCTCGTCCCTTCCCTCCACACTTGACACCACATGGAAATCGCCTGAGGCTACTTTATCCAGTTCATAGCTCAACCGCTGCAGCCGTTTGGTAATGAGCCACGAAATGATGGTAATCAAAATCAGCGCCATGATCAGTACCGCAAGAACACATAATGCACCAATCAGGCTGACCCGGTTCGCCCCCTGCACGATATGTTCCGTTGAAAACACTGAAATAATGGTGAATCCGCTCACACTTGAGGTTGGCAGCAGCTCATCCACAATAATGTTCGAGGGCTTTCCGTTTATTTTGGCTTCATATATACCCTTACCCGCCCGCTGAACATCAAAGCCCAGATGTAAACCCGTCAACGTCTGCCCCACCGACTGCGGATTAGTTGCTGCAACCACAATCCCGTTGCGATCCGCAATCAGTGTTTCAAACTGCTCCTTGCTCAGCATATGATTCAGCTCCGTCTGACTCAGGGCTATCATCAAAACTCCCTTGGTATGGTATTCAGGAAACGGAATTTGCCGCACCAGACTCAAGCGATTAACTGGATTATCCTCCTTATCCTGAATATAAAACCAGTTAATCGCCGTCCCCTTCAAAGCCGTCTTGAACCATTCCTGACGCTCTATGCCGGAGTCCACTGGAATAAACTCCAGATTATTGACAAGCGTCGGATTGTACGAATAAAACCGGATGGTAGCAATTTCTCGATACTGCTGCACATACTCATTAAAATCCTTGTATTGATGATACGCATTCATTAGCTCAACCATGCCCGAATAACGACGGTTCGCCATTTCCTTCAGCCTTTTATCGAACATCAGTCCATTTGAAATATCTGTTGGCACACGCAGTAAATTTGCAGTCTGGCTCTTAATCTTTTCCACATTGTTTACCGTCTGGGCAATCGCACTGTCGAGTGCCTGCTGGCGCAAATAAAAAGTAACACAGCCGCCCACCACCAGCACCGGGATCATGACAATCAGCACATAGGAGAAGAGCAGCTTATTCCGCATACGCATATTGTTCATCAAATGCCTTACTCCACGATACATGCCATCCCCCCAATAAAATAAGCGCTTACATTTTCGTGTATATCTCACATCCTACATCGCAACGTATATGATTCCAGTTTAAAGCTTCGCAACATTTATATCCATATTTTCTTGAAAATTAAAAATGTGGCGAACGAAGTCACCACACTTTACCGATCATGAACTATTTACGCACAAAAGGTTCAATATGAACTCCCTGTGGAAGCTTATGCGGATCTTCCGGGTTGATGCGGTCATAGAACATAATACCGTCCAAATGGTCCATTTCATGCTGTACCACAATCGCTGCATAGCCTTTGAAGGTCAGTAGTTCCTGCGTTCCGTCCGGCAAATTGGCCTTAATGCGAATTTTTTCATAACGCGGCACATATCCGGGTATGTAACGATCCACTGACAAGCACCCTTCTCCCTGTTCCAAATAAATCATGGATGTGGAGTGGCTGACCAGCTTTGGATTAAACAGCGCATACTCTATCGTTTGGTCTCCATCCTCATAATAGATAGCGCACATTCTTTTATTCAGACCTACCTGGTTGGCGGATAGCCCCACACCCGGGCGCAGCTCATAGCGGGTGGCCAGCTCTTCATTTTGGCTATTTTTCAGATAATCCAGCATCCATTGCATCTGTTGAAGGTCCTCTTCAGACAGCGGCAGGCATACCGGATCAACCTTTGTACGCAAAATCGTTTCCCCTTCACGCACGATATCCTTGGTGAGAAGCATGTCCATCGATTGATTGCTCATTCGTCAGCCTCGATTCATTTAAATAAAATATATGATCATGTGATGTACTGCAAAAACTGGGGAATTCCCTAGTTTTCTGCAAGTTTTATCACATGAATTATATCTATTTCTGAAATGAATTGTCAAAATAAAGCGACGTTTGGAGTAGAATTTTGTGCAATAGCGGCCGCTACGCGGGCGGATCATTCTTCCGATCGCTGTTGCCCCCAGATTTCCCGATTATAATTTTCAAAGGTAGAAATCCAGGGGCAAAGGCGAACGCTAACGCTTCTTCAGAACGATTCCGCCCTCTTCGCTGCAGTTTTGGTTGCTGATCATGTCATTAACTATTCATCGCCTTAATTATTTATCACATGAAATGATTTCGTCCCTATATGAAAGAAAACAAAAACCTCCTCAATCAATTCAATGATCAGGAGGCTTTTGAAAATAACTTTCCCTACCTAAATTAAGACGGCTGCTCTAATTCCTCAGGTGCATCGTTAAACAGCCTCGCCTTGGGATTTGGCTGAGTCCAGGTATTATAATATTGGGAATTTTTTCCGTAGGAATTGTCAATGACCATATGCGGCATATCGAGCAGACAGGCCAGAATATGACCGTGCAGCCGTGAGGTACGAACCTCGCGGTAAGAACTGAACAGCGTGACCGCTTTGTTCATCAGATGGTCCGTGTATTTGTACCAAAAGGTACGCGTCGGCAAGGGTCCACCGATTTTTTTATTCAAACGGTAAAACTTTTGGAAGTAGACGATCCCCTTCACCTCCAGCGGAGTGAACAAAGTGTCCCAATCCAGACGATGGGCTGCATGGGCCTCGTCGTCAAATTTCTTTTGCCCCCCTACCGTTTCAATATCGGTACGCAGGAAGTACAGTACGTCCTTCACGGTTTCTGTAGTCGGCTTTAATGGCCAGAGTTGGTGTGCCATATCCGGACATAACGTGATGTTGCATTGATTCAGCTTGTCCTTGGCCCACTGATAAGAACGTGTGTCACGTACAAACATATGCAGATCAGGGTGGCCATTGAACAGGGCAGCGACCTCATCGGCCTTCTGTTCAGACTGAAAGTGGATCGTCTGCGGCATGATGACAATTCGGTGGTTAGGGAAATCGCGAACGATGCGTTCTCGCAAATTTTGATGATTTAAGTACAAATCGCCGAAATTGCCGCCGCCATGGCACACGATAATCCAGTCGCCCGGAATGTGAAGCTGATCGGGAATATCCATAGCGCTGTAACGGGCACGAACATGAATGCCATTATCCTTGAAGAACGCCTCGGTGCCTTTCATGATGAGTACATCCCCACCATTATTATAAACGGGATAGTCGACATAAATGATATTCGAGCCTTGAGGGACTACGTCGAGAATGACGCTCAGCTTATTTTTCAGTTTAGCCATGGGATGCGAATTCGGCATCTTTCAGTTCTCCCTTCCTGCGCTTCTTTTGTATGGTCTGAATGACAAACGTGATGTCACTTTTATCAAAAATGATCCGTGATAGCGGAACATTAAAAAACATAGGGAATGAAAACAATGAGAATGCCAGCCGTATACAAGCGCCTGCGAGCAAAGCAATGGCAATGCCGTCCAGACCGAAAATCGGTGTACAAATAAAAAACAGACCGACGGTGATCGCATAGGCTACAATTTGCCGGAACAATACAAGCCCCGGACGACCCAGCGCGTTGAAGGCTGAAGCCAGAATCCAGGAGCCGCCACCGATAATACATTCCAATGACAGCAGGTAGAACGTTAGCGATGCTTCCAGAAAAGCGGGCCCGTACAGCAAACCCAGCATATAGCGTCCAATGAAGAGAGCGGGCACAATGACGATCAGCATGGCAGCCATCGAGATGCGGAAAGCACGGCCGACTGTTTCGACAATTTTGCTGTGCTCCATCCCGGTTACCTTGGGAAAAGTGACGTTAGTGACGGCGTTTTGCACCACATTGAACACACGCGACAAGGCGTAGACAACAGAGTATAGACCGAAGGCTTTGGGAGACAGCAGCGCCACAATGACAATTTTGTCCGTTTGTGTGGACAGGGTCCCCATCAACTCCATCCCGTAGACCCTCGCTCCATAGCTATAATAAGGTCGGAGCACCTCGCGACGGGTAAACGGGCGAAAAGCACGTAAATTCATATGCTTTCTCAAACGGAGGAACGCCCACATCAGCGCAAGGAGACTTGCCGCAAAATTCACCGTCCCCGCCAGCTGGACATTGAGCAAGCCCATCAACCACAGTGTCACCAGGCCGATGAAGTTCAGCAACGGGTAGTAAAACAGCAGGCCGTTGTAGACGCTAAAGCGATCCAACCCTTGCGACAGAGCCGTCGTCAGTGCTGTAAGCACCGCGAGCGGTATCGCTGCGGCACAATAGAGCTGAGACAGCTGGATAATATCCGCCCCATAGCCACTAAGCCACACGGGCATGCATATCCAGGCCACAGCCCCAGCCAGCAAACTGGCAGGCATCTGAATCCACAGCGACAGCGACAGCAATTCTTCTGTCGTACCTGTTTTCTTCTTGATGTTATAAATGAGTGACGTGGGCAAGCCGAAGCTCAATACACTGCCGATCAGCGTTGGCCAAAACAGAACCGCTGCCAGTTCCCCTTTCCCCTCTACTCCGAGCATACGCGCGGTCAGGATGGAGGTCAGGGTCGTAACGATCAGTACAAAAAAATTGTTAAAGCTCGTACGCATGATCGTTTTGGCAAGACTGTCACCCGTGAATACTTTCCTTGCTGCTGTCCATGTGCTCATGTCACGTCCAACTCCCGTTCCTTATTAAACCCTCTTTTCTGCTCACATCGCGTCTTCCGCCGCACCTCCGTCAGCCTGCCGTTTTTTTGGAATTGCGTTCAGGCAGCTGCCCTCCGTCAAGAGGCTCCTTTTGACTTGAAAAGATCGCCTTCAGCGCTCTTCTGTAGCCTTGAATGGCAGCATGATTTTTCCGAGGTCTCTCTCTCAAAATCTGATATAATGTCGTCCAGTACAACGCTGCATAACCAATCGGTCCGGAACGCTCGTCCCGCAGCAGATGAATATGATTCATCACCCGCATATAAGTGACCTGCTCCATATTGTCGCGCGAGGACGGCGATTCGTGATGAAGCAGCGTGAGCGCTGGATTGATGTACAACGGGCCGTTTTTCATCGCAATACGCGAAAGCAACAGATCCTCGCCTACGCTATAGCTTTGCAGCCAGGGCACCGGCTCCAGACCTTGAATGGCCTCCCGGCGAAATGACATATTACACCCATGGAAAAACTCGGTTCGAAACGTCTTCTTCGCCTTATGCCAGTTGTACATCGAGCCGGACTGACCGCTGAGGGACAGCCTGCCCTTGGACAAAGACTGCTGAAATGACAGCAGGCAACGAATCGTCCCCATGAAGCTGTTGCTCATTCCCTGTGCAATGCCGCCGATACCAGCAGCTTGCGGATAAGTTTCATAAGTATGCATTAACTCATGCAAATAGTTGCTCGGTAGCTCCACATCATCGTCAAGGAACAAAATAACGTCACCCTGCGCAAGCTCAACCGTCTTCACACGCGATAACCATAAGCCCGGCTGCTCCTTGCGATGATATCGGTAAGCAATACCCGCTCTGCCCAGCTGTCGCTCATAACGCTCCAGCACATGCTTCGGCAGTTCTCCATCGTCGATAACCCACAGCTCGGTTTCACATCCCTCCGGTGCTCCGCCAATAGCAATTGAATTGATGCATCGGGTCAGATCGTCAATCCGATTTCGGGTGCACAGGGCAATGGACAAGCTTAACATCATACTCCCCCTTTATCCTGTAAATGTGTGTAGAACAGATTACTGAACCGCCGGGCCTAAATACTCGTTGTATTTTTGCTTGCGCGGGTTCAGAATGAACAACACCCCCTGCCTGTATCCGTCTGCGGCATTAAAATTGCGGCGCAGCGTTTCTTTGAGCATCAAGTAGGATAAGGTCCATAAAAGAGCTCCATACCGGATGGCCCCTGCCTTTTTCAGAGCGAGAAAATAATAGTGGTTGATCGCTGTAGCCTTGGCTACCTTGCCCGCCTTATCACGCGAGCTTGGAGATTCGTGATGGATGATAGTTAAATCGGGATTAATAACGAGCTTGCCGTAACGGCTCGCCAACTGGCACATGTACAGATCGTCAGCCACGGCATAACTGGTCATCCATGGATATGGCTTCATATCCCGCAGCGCATCCTTTCGAAATGACATATTGCAGCCATGAAAAAATTCGGTGTCAAATATCTCCGTTGCTTCGCTCCAACGCAGCAATGAACCTGCCAGACTGCTGGGTGAAAGTTTGCCGAGGGATGGGGACATCTGAAATGTCAAAACGCCCAGCAGCTTTCCTGCCCGGCTCGAATGTAGTCCCTTTGCAATCCCTCCAACACCCACAATTGTCTTATCCTGATCATAGGTATCGAGCAAGCGCCGGATATAGAGTTGATCGTCCAGCTCAGCATCATCGTCAAAATACAGCACGATATCATACCGCACGAGAGACAAGGCTTCATAGCGGGATAGCCAAACACCGGGACGAGTTTTTTTATGATACTTCAGAACGCCTTGGGGCAACCCGGATACCATGTCACGATATTGCTCGACCTGCCTGCCGGAAATATCACCGTCATCAACAATCAGCAATTCTACAGCCGTATGCTCCAGCTGCTGCTGTGCTACAATAGACTGTATACAGCGTGTCAGGTCTTCAATCCGGTTGCGGGTGCAAATGATGATGGAGACATCGGACATGCCATTACCTCCTGTGAGTATCCAGAAGCTTTGGAAGTGATATTCAATCTTTTTCCAATTGCTGGATTATATATGTTTATTGTATCTTTGACAGCGTTTTAGTGTATATACCTCTTTTGTATACTTTTTCAGTCACCAAAAGGGTAGATATACTCGAAAAAGGGCAAAAAAAAGAGGATCGGCTTCTAGCGCCAATCCTGATCTAACCTTGAAAGTCCAGAAACAACGTCGCATTCACATACCGGCGTGCCATGGACAAGAAATAACTGTTTTGCACCGCTACCGCTGCTACCAGCAACGTATTACGTACCGCCTCACGCTGGTTGGTAGTCAAATACGGTAAACGACTGGTGTATTGATCTGCCGCCTGAACCAGCAGTTCCTCTGTGGCACCTTCCTGACGCTGCTGTACTGTACTGAAATTCCCGTTTTCTTTTGAATGTCCGACTCCTGTCACATCCAGCAATTGATCTCCATTCGCATCCAGTTCCTCAAACAAAGTTGAATACGCGGCGTACAAATCCACTGGCTGAATCAGATCATCTGTATCATCTTCCGGCTGTTGGAACAGGATATGAAACAGCTGCCGGATGGATTCAAAATCAAGGCATGATTTTAAATCCTCCACAATGAGCAGAATGGCTGCCTGGTTGACCGAGTATTTTTTGCCGATCTTCGGAGCGCCGAGAAACTCCTTGAAATCACGTTTGACCCAATTTTGCATGGAGGCCAGCGAGACATGGCTATACTCGACCAATTGACCTAGAGAAACGATCTCCTGAAGCGAAAAGGCGGCGCTGTGCTTGCCCTTGATGATTTTATCCAGCACAGGCGTCACTTCCGTATACAAGAATGTCGGCATGGTACTGCCGGAACGACTATGAGTGCGTCTCCAGGCATCCTGAAGAACGGCCAAAGGCTGCAATTCGCGGCGGCCTTCCATGGCCAGCAGCAAATGGGCCATATCACGGCGAGTGAGGGTAAAAGACTCCATCTGCTTTCCTCCCTTTATCACATTTCAAGTTCATTTGAACTCATCATACGCTCTTGAACTAGGCTTGTAAAGTGAAGCAATGAGCCGTGCGGGTTCTTTTATGCCATGTTTTCCGTGCAAATTGGCGGCAAGCGACCTGCCACGATTCCATATGAACCTTGTATATTTTCTTTTAAGTTCTTACAATAAGTTCAAGTGAACTTAAAATGGAGTTCCTAAAAAATTGAACGAAAAAGGGATGAGTGAAGATTATATGGGTATAGGTGTCAGTCTATTTTTGTTTGCGGTGTTGATTTTATTTAGTGCTTTCTTCGTAGCTACCGAGTTTGCGATCATTAAAATCCGTTCCAGCCGGGTCGATCAGCTGGTAGCGGAAAACCGTAAAAATGCACTGGCGTTACAAAAGGTCGTCAATAATCTGGATGGCTACCTGTCCGCCTGTCAGCTTGGTATTACGATTACAGCTCTGGGACTCGGCTGGCTCGGTGAACCGACCGTGGTCAAATTGCTGGAGCCTCTCTTTCAACAGCTCAACATCAATGGGGATTTTTCACATATCCTGGCCTTTATTATTTCATTTATCATTGTAACTTACCTACACGTGGTGATCGGTGAACTGGCTCCCAAAACATTGGCTATCCGCAAAGCGGAGGCCATCAGCCTCTTAACCTCCCCCGTTATCGTGTGGTTTAACCGGATTATGTATCCGTTTATCTGGCTCCTGAACGGCTCGGCCAACCGTCTGGTTCGTCTGTTCGGTCTTCAGCCGGCAAGCGAACATGAAGAAGCGCATTCTCAGGAGGAAATTCAAATCATTTTGTCCGAAAGCGTGGAAAGTGGTAAGATCAATAACACCGAATATGGCTAACTGAATCGGATCTTTGCTTTTGACGAGACCGTTGCCAAGGAAATTATGGTGCCACGTACAGATATGGTATGCTTGTTTACGAATCGCTCACTGAAAGAAAACATGCTGACTATCCATGAAGAGCAGTATACCCGTTTTCCGGTGGCGACAGACAGCAAGGATCAGATCATCGGTATGATTAATACCAAGCAGCTGTTCCTTGAGTATGATCGCAATCCGGAGCTTGTTTTCGATAGTCTGATTCAGCCGATCTTGACCGTTCCCGAGGTTATGCCCGTTAACACGCTGCTGAAACGCATGCAGAAGGAGCAGGTTCATATCGCTCTTCTCGTCGATGAATACGGTGGAACCTCCGGTCTCATTACCATTGAGGACATTTTGGAGGAAATTGTTGGCGAAATCCGGGACGAATTTGACAAGGATGAACGGAAGGAAATTGAGAAACTGACGGAAAACAGTTATTTGATGGATGGTAAAGTATTGCTTTCCGATCTGAGTGATTTGACTGGCATGGCATTGGACGATGAAGACGTGGATACTGTCGGAGGGTGGGTGTATAGCCGGGTTCCAGAACCGAGACAGGGCAAGGAATTCATAGAAGATGATGTGAAATTTATCATTCGTGAAATGGGTAAAAATCGTATTCGTCGGGTGGAAATTATTTTACACCAGAAATCTCCGATATCGGAATTAGAAACGGAATCTGAATGACATATTTTAGGGCAAACGACTCAGGTCGTTTGCCCTGTACGCGTGTAAGGAGGAACTAGTAAAGTGGATATTTTATCATCTATTATTATGGGCATTATTGAAGGACTGACAGAGTTTTTGCCGGTCTCTTCGACGGGTCACATGATCCTGACAGCTGATCTGCTCGGGCTCAACACAGAGAATGATACGGTCAAAACGTTTGAGGTCATCGTGCAGCTAGGTGCTGTAATGGCGGTTGTCGTATTGTATTGGCGCAGATTCCTGAGTTTGTTTGATTTCAGACGCAGAACTTCATCCCAGCCACGCCTTAATCTGCTGCATATTATTTTGGCCATGATCCCTGCGGGGCTGATTGGCGTACTGTTCCGTGATGTAATCAAACAATACCTGTTTGGTCCTGAGACCGTTTTGTACAGCTTGGTTATCGGGGGCCTGCTGATGATCGCCGCTGAAAAATTCCATCCGCCTATTAAATCACAAACCATCGATGAAATTACGTACAAACAAGCATTTACGATTGGTTTGTTTCAGGTTCTGGCTCTATGGCCAGGCTTCTCCCGTTCAGGCTCAACCATGTCCGGGGGTTTATTCGCACGTGTGAGTCATACGGCAGCCGCAGAATTTACATTTCTGGTATCTGTTCCAGTCATGCTGGGCGCATCAGGCATTGATATGATCAAAAGTATGGATCATCTGTCCATGAGCGATTTTCCAGTGTTCGCGGCCGGCTTTATTACCGCATTTATCGTCGGGATGCTGGCGATCAAAACATTCCTCGGTCTGCTCAAACGCTTGAGCCTGACCTCATTCGCCATCTACCGCTTCGTACTGGCGGCTGTGTTCTTCTTCATTATTTTGTAAGCTATTATTTGTTGCTTTACATTCAAAAAGGGATATCCGCATGGCATAAATCATCTGCCATGGGATATCCCCTTTTTGATTACACTGAAACCATATTTACTAAAATGATACATACGTTCATTCCATGCTTGAAGCCTGCGTACAGATTATTGTTTGGATTCCAGCGTAGTCAGATACTCGGAAACTTGTGCTGGTGTTTTGGCGTATTTGCTGTGCAAATGAGCAATTTTTTCACCGTTGCGGAAAACAAGCAGGCTTGGAATGCCGCGCACCTGATTTTCCTCGGCAATCGGCTGGAATTTCTCGGCATCGAGCGCAAAGAAGCGTTTATCTGCGTTTTTCTCAATAATACCGTCCATGAATTTATCCAGTGTCTTGCAATCCGGACACCAGGTTGTATCAAATTTCACGACGGTCAGACCGTCACCGTTAATCAAATCCTGATATTGCTGCTGTGATTCAATGCGTTCCATGCGTGTGCCCCTCCTTAGGGTGTATTTATGAACCTCTCCATACTCAAATATGGATAATAAACCTGAGCTTATTCTTATATTGTAATGATTCTTTCATATATTGCAACTAGAGTGAGTACACGTTTACCATATCAGCGGTACTGTGCATCATAACGATTGGCCCGGCTGATTTGCTGCAGTGTCTGCCGCTCCTGTCCGGTTAGCGGCGGGATATCCGCTGCTGCGGTATTATGCTCCAATTGTGCCAATAGCTTGCACCCGGGATGACAGCAGCGACAGCCGGATGAGACAGGCTGTAACGGATAGCTGTCTGCCCCATGCTGCGATCTGCCCCTGCGAATGCCTTTAATTGCTTCCGCACGTCCAGCAGCTCCGCTTCCTCATAGTCCAGATAGCCCTTGGCTGCCTTTTGTTCCCCTCCATCAGCCAATACGCCGCTGGCGACAGGTCCGCGTGCAATCACGCTAATTCCCCGTTCCTGAAGCAAGGGAAGCACCTCCTCCTCTGCACGCCGGTCCAGCAAGCTATATTGGTTCATGACACTGACGATATTGGAACGTTGGGCATATTCTCGAATGACGTGAGGACGAATCGAAGAAATGCCATAATAGCGGATAACGCCCTCTCTTTTGAGCTGTTCAAAAGCCTCAATCGTTTCGTCCATTGGATCGTCAATCGTTCCCCCATGAAGCTGGTACAGGTCGATATAGTCCGTTCCAAGGCGGCGCAGGCTCTCTTTGACCGCAGACAGAATATATGGCTTGGACGGGTCCCATCCCCAGCCCTCCTGCCCAGGTATGCGCCGATTGCCAACCTTGGTTGCCAGGATGACATCCTGCCGTCGCCCATGGATCGCTGCACCGACAATTTCCTCATTGCGCCCGTGATGATACAGATCGGCTGTATCCAGCAGATTTACACCCCTATCTAACGCTTCATGTATCAGGTAAACCCCTTGCTGCTCCTCCGTGCCAATGGACATACATCCCAAGCCGATCGCGCCTACCAGCAAATCCGAAGAGCCCAGACGGTTTTTTTTCATGTATAGGTTCCCTCACTTTCATTAGCGTGTAACATCAAATTTTGAATATTACTCTATTATACGCAAAAAATAACCCTAAAGGGCATAGAGACTCCACGATCTCCAATCCTTTGGGGTTATTGTATAAAGTCCGTATTCCATTTGTGCTATCGGAACAACCATTTGATGGCCTCGAGGAATTGACGCTGGAAAAAATCCACTCGATGCACCGCATCCTCATCCAACACGAGAAGAACATCCTTTTCATCAAGCCCCTGTCCCAGTAGCGCTTCACGTGCCTGAAGGGTTAACGAAACCATATCTTTCTGCACATTCGTTTTCCCCTCACCTTCACGCGTCCCGACGGATACGTAAAATTGGTGTGTTCCAGCCGCTCCAGTTGCAAAAGAAGCAGACTGCATATAGCCGATCATGCCCGGATACCAATAGGAGCCTGAAATCGAGCCAATGCGCCCAAATACGTCCGCATATCGAAAAGCGGCATACATAGAAATCAATCCGCCCAGCGAGGCGCCGATGATTCCTGTATGCTCCAGTCCGGTTTGAACCGGAAATTCCGCCTCGACGTATGGCATGACTTGTGTCACTATAAATGCCAGATAAGCATCTCCACCCCCGCCAAAAGCAGGCCTTCCTTCTACTAAAGCTGCTGCCTGCCAAGGTGTATAATCATCCAGCCGATTCACGGGCTGAATGCCCACCAGCACGACAGGTGGGATCTCCCCCGTAATAAAACGCCGCTCCAGCTCATCCAGACTGCTTAGAAATAATGAGCTGCCATCCTGTACATACAGTACAGGAGACAGACCATTATGATCTACAGAGGCGGGAGGTGTATAGATGTGTAAAAGATAATCATCTAGTACAACATCATCTATATGCCCTCTCATTTCAACGCAGCGTCAATTTCCTTGATCATTTCAGACACAGACTCCAGGCCGTTGCCTGACAAGTACCAGTAGTTTGGATCAAGGTATACAATATGGCCGTTTTTATACGCATTCGTTTTCTTCACCAGTTCATTTTCAAGCGTTTGTTTGCCTGAAATCTGTTCCTTGCCTTCTTCTACCACCACAGCCCCGCGGTCAACGACAAAGATATAATCCGGATTTTTTTGCTGTACATATTCAAAAGACACCTTTTGTCCATGCGTGGATACTTTAATGTCAGGATCTACAGGTGTGATGCCAAAAGCATCATGAATGATGCCAAAGCGGGAATTAGGTCCGTATGCGCTCAGACTGCCTTCATTCGTCAATACAATCAGTCCTTTGGCCTTGCTCGCTACAGCCTTGTCGTGTACAGCCTTGATGGAGCTATCAATCGCAGCCAGTTCCTGTTTGGCAGCATCCTCTTTGTTAAAGATTTGAGCCAGTGTTTCAACATTTTTTTTGAAGGAATTTACATAATCCTTGGTGTCTACAGCGAGCGAAATGGTCGGTGCAATTTTGCTTAACTCCTTGTAGGCATCTGCCTGTCTGCCGCCAATAATAATCAATTCAGGAGACAAATCGCTGATTTTCTCGTAATCCGGTTCAAACAGCGTGCCAGCACTTGCATATTTGGAATCCTTATATTTGCTCAAATACGTAGGAAGATCCTGCTGTGCTACCGCCACAACGTCAACACCCAGCTTGTCCAGTGTATCCAGCGCGCCAAAGTCAAAAACGACGACGTTTTTCGGATTAACCTTGACCTTCACCGGGTTTTCATCCAGTGCATGCTTTACCTCAATGGTTTTGGCTTCGGTTGTTGCAGCAGAGGATGAGCCGTTGCCCGTCGTCTCCTGAGCAGCCGGAGCCGCTTTGCCGCAGGCTGATACGATCAGTACCAGTGCCAGCATTAGCGTGAGAAGCATCATATTTTTCTTCATTATTAATTCCTCCTAAGTGAAATACACACAAATTTTATGATCACCGATCTGTTGAATCGGAATATCCATATCGTACAAATCTTGTAATACCTGGCTGTCAATCATCTCATCGGCGGTTCCTTGCTTTAGCAGCTTGCCGTCCTTCATACCCACAATATAGTCCGAATAACAGGACGCAAAGTTGATGTCGTGAAGCACCACCAGAATCGTTTTGCCCAAATCATCCACCAGATTGCGCAGCGTCTTCATAATCTGAACCGAGTGCTTCATATCCAAATTGTTCAACGGCTCATCCAGCAGTATGTAGTCCGTGTCCTGAGCCAGAATCATGGCAATAAAAGCCCGCTGCCGCTGTCCGCCACTAAGCAAATGAATGTGCTTGTCCTTCATATCCTCCAGCCCCATATAAGCCAGGGACTGCTCCACCATTTTGCGATCCTCGCTGTTCAATCTTCCCTTGGAGTACGGAAAACGGCCGAAGCTCACCAGTTCCTTCACGGTTAGGCGGATATTCACATCATTCGTCTGTTTTAAAATAGATATCTTCCGCGCCAGCTCCTCGCTTTTGGTCACGCTCACCGCCTGCCCATCAATGAGGATTTCTCCTTCATCGCTGTCTGTCAGGCGACTGATCATCGACAACAAAGTGCTTTTCCCCGCGCCGTTGGGGCCAATAAAGGAGGTGATGGTGCCTTTCGGTACGGTGACAGATACCTGATCCACCACATTTTTATTCCCGTAGCGTTTGGATACGTTTTTGACTTCTACCATGATTTATTCTCCCGCAGCAAAAGATACAGGAAGTACACCCCCCCGATAAAGTTAATAATGACGCTGACCGTTGTCGTTAAGTCAAAAACACGCTCTGCCAGCAGCTGGCATCCAGCCAAGGCGATAACGCTGACCAGGATGGAGGCCGGAATAATATAACGATGCTGATAGGTTTTCATCACCTGGTAGGCTACATTCGCCACAATCAGCCCGAGAAACGTAATCGGCCCGACAAGCGCTGTAGAAATGGAGATAAGAATAGCTACGATAACCAGCAGCCTTTTGATGATAAAACCGTATGGAAGCCCCAGGTTAATCGCATGCTCCCGCCCAAGCGACAGCACATCCAGATACTTGATGAACCTCCATGCATAAGCGAATACAAGCACAAGGATCACCACAGATAGCCACAGCAGCTCAGTATTCACATTGCTGAAACTGGCAAAGCTTTTGTCCTGAATTTTGGCATACTCGTTCGGATCAATCAGCACTTCCATAAAGGTGGACAGGCTATTGAACAGCGTACCGAACACCAGACCAATCAGCAAAAGCACATAAATCCCGCGTCCGTCCTTGCGAAAAATTAATTTGTACAGCAGGCCCGCAAACAGCACCATCAAGCCCACGGACAACAAAAAATTCAACTCTCTGCTGGTCGAAATAAACGGCACCGAGCCAAACGCAAACACAATGGTCGTCTGAATCAGCATATACAGTGAATCCAGCCCGATAATACCCGGAGTCAAAATTTTGTTATTCGTGATCGTCTGGAAAATAACCGTTGCAAAAGCAATCGAGCCACCTGTCAGGATGAAGGCTGCGATCTTTTTCAATCGTCGCAGCAGCGCATAGTGCCAGGTATGCGGAAGATCTACAAACACAAAAGCAACAATCAGCAGCAGCGCGGCAGCAGCTAATATTCCGATTTTTAATTTAGGATTCATAGGCCCTTCTCCTCAACAGCAAATACAAGAACAGCGCGCTCCCGATCACACCCACGGTAAGCCCTACAGAGATTTCATACGGATAAATGATGACCCGTCCCAAAATATCGCAAAACAGCACAAAAATAGCGCCAAGAGTCGCTGTATGAGCCAGGCTTTTTTTCAGATGATCCCCCATGTACATGCTGACCAGATTGGGTACAACCAGCCCCAGAAAGGGAATCGTCCCCACGGTTAAGATGACAACAGAGGAAACCAAAGCCACAATCACCAGACCAACGTTGACGGTGCGCCTGTAATGTACGCCCAAATTTGCCGCAAAATCCTCGCCCATACCTGCAATTGTGAAACGATTCGCATAGATGTACGCCAGCACAACCAAAGGAACACTAAGGTACAGCATCTCGTAGCGACCGCTCATAATCAGAGAAAAATCTCCCTGCATCCACGAGGAAATGCTCTGGATCAGATTGTATTTATAAGCAAAGAAGGTCGTCACTGAATTCAAAATGCCCCCGAACATCAAACCAACCAGCGGGATAAATACCGGGTCTTTGAAACGAATCTTATCCAGTATTTTCATAAAAACAAGCGTCCCGGCAAGAGCAAAACTGAAGGCCGCCAGCATTTTCGTCCAAAATCCAGCCGCTCCAAACACCATAATCGCAATCAAGACACCCAAGCGTGCCGCATCCATCGTCCCTGCAGTAGTAGGCGATACAAACCGGTTCCGGGTAAGCTGCTGCATGATCAGCCCACAGATACTCATACTCGCTCCTGCGATAATAATGCTAATCAACCGTGGAAGTCTGCTAATCAGGAGCACCTGCGCCTGATCATTGGTTAAGCGGAACAAATCGAGTGGAGTTACATCATGAACACCGATAAAAACCGAGGCAAAGGCCAGTACCAGAAAAACCAGTATTAAATAACGCAATTTCATGTTCTAACCAAGGAGCCTGTTCTCCATAACCCTGTACCAAGCTTCGGCCCTGTCCTCCCTCCAATAATGATAATCATTATCAAAATGAACTAGCATAAATTATATCAGTCATCTCGTATCTGTCAAATTTTTTTGAAATGAATAAACCATGCAAAAAAAGCCGCCGGGGGCATCCCGACAGCTTGCTCTGTCTGAATTGAGAAGTTAAAAACGGGGGACCTGCGGCTTCCAGGTTCATGCCCAGCTTCTCTCCAACCTTCATCATCCGATGGTTGCTTGACCATCATGGCTTCACTACTGAACTCGCACCTTATTCGCGCCAGGCTGAATTTCGGGTGGAATAGGACATACGTAAGGCTGATCCCCGAGTCTGGCCCGTAAATCAGCCTGCGCCTGCGCTACCAGCTC